>JANLRD010000224.1:0-115481 GCA_031368215.1 Acidimicrobiia bacterium
ACGATCAGCCAGACCGCAAAGATCAGCAGGGCGACGTATTCAATGACGCGGTGGTGGCGGCTCCGCTTCGCACTGTGCAGCTGGCGCTGCGGCAGGTGCCACGACGACCACCCCGCCTTGGCCGCTGGCTCTTCTCGATGAATCGTGCGCATGCTCACCTGGCCATGATTCGCGTTGGCGTTCGTTCGCGTTGGTGTTTCAACCGGTTCGTCGGAACTTGGCGACGAGATGCGGACCAGCCTTCACCGCAGCGTATCGGGGCGGATTCGTCGGCGACGAGCAGGTCGGGAGGCACGCGACGTCGCAGTCGAAGTTCGCGTTGTGGAAGAACGCAATCGACTGCCGGCGGGCGTCCGCACCGACCTCCGGATTCACGACGCGGTGCAGCGTGGAGCGCCATCGGTCGTTGGTCCATTGCGCCAGCATGTCGCCAACGTTGATGACGAACGCGCCGTCCACGCTCGGCACCGGCATCCACGACTGCGATCGGTGATCGAGCACCTCGAGGCCTCCGGGAGCAGCGTCTTGGCGAAGGATCGTGAGGGTTCCGTAGTCGGTGTGCGCGCCGGCGCGGAGCTGCCCGGGCAGCGCTTCGCGGTCTTGGCTCGGGTAGTTCAATGCTCGGAGCGCATTCGTCCCCCGGTCGATGCGCGTGGCGAAGAAGTCCGGTGCCAAGCCGAGTCCGATCGCGCTCGAACGAAGTATGCGCGCGGATAATGCCTCCATCGCCAGGAAATAGTCCTCGAGAGCGGGCCGTAGGTCGGGCAGCGATTTGGGCCAGAGGTTCGGCGAGAAGAGCAGTTCCTCGTCGGGATCGGTGATTTCTCTCGGGACCCGTCCGACGGGTCCGACGTTGAAGATCTCCTTGAGGTCGGGCTGCCCTCCGTCGCCGAGGGAGTTGCTGAGCGTTTCGCCGGCGATCGGGACGTAGCCGAACGGGTAGTCGGGGCGGGGGCGGACCGCGTCGAGGCGTTCGGCGAGCGGCAGGTCGAAGAACGCTCGCACCATTGACCAGGTTCGGTCGAGCAGGCCGTCGTCAAGGCCGTGGCCGGTGATCTGGAAGAAGCCGACGTGGGTGCACACGTCGTCGAGTTCCCGGGCGACCGTGTGCTCGTTGCGGGAGATGTCGATCACCGGAACCATCCGGCCATGTTCGCACTTCGTCGTGCCGCAAAACACCTCCCAGCGGGGTTGGGAGGTGTTCTGCCCCCATATGTGGGGGCAACCTCTCTCCCAACGGGTCTAGGGCTCGACGATGTTGAAGCCGGTTCGGAAGACGTCGAGGTTGGTGAAGATGGTGATGAGGGCCTGGGGGTCGCCTTCGATGGCGATGCGGCCGTCGCGCACGGCGTCGATCATCGTGGTTTGGCCGAGGATCACGTTCAGCAGGTCAGGTCGGGTGGTCGTGACGGATGCATCGGGAGCCGACGACCGGACCTTCCAGCAGCTCAGGGTGCGGTTCGACAGCTCGAGACGCCAGTGCTCGTCGACGTCGGTGAAGTGCCAGGCGACCTCCTTGTGGACGCCACCGACGTTCTCGGCCTGCAGGCGCACGCCGAGCAACTCGAAGATCTGCTCGATGGTCAACGCCGCGAGCATCGAACCGCCCCTGTTCTCCCGCGGCGCGGGTGGACCGGACCGGAGTTCTTGGGCCGCCATGAGATACGCGTTGCGGAACGTCGTCGACTCCGACTGGTACCCGAGCTGTTCGTAGCTGTCCGACTGGAGTTGGCGTGCTCCTTCGTGGTCGGGGAACCCGAACACGACATGGTTGAGCACCTCGCAGACCCACCGGTAGTCACCGGCGCGGAACGAGACCTGCGCCTTCTCCACGACCGCGTCGGGCCCGCCCATGAACTCCACGTATCGCTTGCCGGCCTCGGTCGGTTCGTGCGGATGAAGATGCGACGGGTTGGCGTCGTACCACGACAGGTAGCGCTGGTACACGGCCTTCACGTTGTGGACGAGCGAGCCGTAGTAGCCACGCGTGTGACCCTGGGCCATGAACTCCGGTGGCAGCTCGAGGGTGGCGGCGATCTCCGTTGGCGTGGCGCCGCGGTTGGCCAGTCGCAGGGTCTGGTCGTGCATCCACCGGTAGAGGTCGCGTTGGAGCACGAGGTACGACCGCACGTCGTCTCGCCCCCAACGAGGCCAATTGTGTGAAGCGAAGAACAACTCCGTCTTGTCGCCGAAGAGATCGATTGCCTCGCCGATGTATTTCGACCAGGCGAGCGCATCTCGAACCTTGGCACCGCGGATCGGCACGAGGTTGTGCATCGTGTGCGTGCAGTTCTCGGCCATGCAGAGCCAACCGTGATCCGGGAAGAAGAAGTTCATCTCCGCCGGTGCCTCGGTCTCGGGAGTCAGCTGGAACACGATCCGGATGCCGTCGACCACCAGCTCCTGACCGGTGTGGGTGATGTCCTCGGTCGGGGCGATCAGACCGGCTCGGGCGAGCGGTACGGCCTTGCCGAGCCCGCAATCGACGTGGGCTCGCGGTCCGGCGGGAAGGAACGGGCCGAACTGGTAGTTCGCCCGGCGCAGCATTGCCGGACCGGCGAGCATGTTCTCCGAGACCGCTTCGTGGAGAAAGCCGATCGGCGCGATGATCCGGCACCGGCCTGCGGCAACGGCGTCTTCGGTGGTGACTCCGCAGACGCCGCCGAAGTGGTCAGCGTGGGAGTGGGTGTAGATGACTGCAGTGACGGGCCGCGCCCCGAGAGTCGTGTTGGCCAGCTCCAGGCTTGCGCGGGCGCAGTCCTCGCTCGTGAGCGGGTCGATGACGATCCAGCCTTCCGTTCCGGCGATGAACGTGAGACTGGAGATGTCGTAGCCACGCGCCTGCCAGATGCCGGGCGCGACCTCGAAGAGACCGTGTTCGTTGTTGAGCTGCGCCTGGCGCCACAGGCTCGGATGCACGCTGTCGGGCACTTCGTCGGAGCGGAGGAAGCCATAGCGCTCCATGTCCCAGACGACAAGGCCCGTCGGTGACGTGATCCGACCATTGGGTATCTGGGCGATGAGGCCGCGGGTCGTGCGCTCGTAGTCCGCTCTGTCCAGGTCGATCGCGGCCGCTCGGTTCGCGTTTGCGGTCTGCTCGGTTGCGGGTTTGCGCGTGGTGTCGATGGCCATGGCGTGGAGTCTGACAACTCCGCCTGACGTCTGCGCAATCTCTGGTTCCTCAAGTAACGCCGACATTCCTCTGTCTTACGTGTAGATCCTCCACGGTATGCGAAGAAACAGGCGACATAGATCTTGAATTCATCAGTATTGGTTCAAGAATCTGCCGCTTTGCTTTGGTCCTGTCGATCAGAATCCGAACACCTTGGGCATGACCTCTCCCCGCAATACGGCTGAATCTCTCACGCCAGCCCAACAAAAACTGCTCAATGATCACCTCCCGATTGTGCAGTTCATGGTGACCGATCTCCTCCGCAGAGTTCCGAGTTACATCCAGCGTGACGACCTCTACTCCGCAGGGATGCTGGGTCTGCTCCAGGCCGTCCGGGCATACGATGAATCCCGAGAAGCAAAGTTCTCCACCTTCGCACGCGTGCGAATTCAGGGCGCTTTGTTGGACGAATTGCGCTCTCGCGATTGGGCCTCTCGAGGGGTACGTCAGCAGGCCCGGCAGGTCGACTTGGCCACCGAGCACCTCTCAAATCAACTTGGAAGGGTGCCAACTGTGGAAGAAATTGGCACGTCTTCGGGCATTCACAACGATCAGATCCACCGTCTGAAGGCCGATTTGCACCGAGCGACGGTCTTGAGCTTCGACGGAGCGCCCGTCGACGCGAACCGTACGCCCCTTGACGTCCTTGCGATCCACCAGGACCATCTCGATCCCGCCGAGCAACTCGAACAGCGTGAGATGACGGCATACGTCCGCGACGCCGTCGCCAATCTCCCCGAGCGACTCCGCCATGTCGTCGTCGGCTACTTCCTCGAGGAACGACCGATGGCCGAGCTCGCTGCCGAACTGGGCGTGACCGAGTCCCGGATCTCCCACATGCGATCGGAGGCCCTCACGCTGATGGCCGAAGCGATTCGTTCGGTCACGGCGGAAGAGAAGCCCGTCAACGACGACACCGGCGTGGCGTTCCGCCGCCGATCGGCCTACTACGCCGCCGTTGCCGCGACGTCGGATTACCGGAGCCGTCTGGCGAAGACTGCGTCGCCGACGATGGGAACGGTGTCCCCCCGGGCCGCGCTCGGATGAGCCCGGCCTTCGGGCGTGGTCGGCCCCTTGCTCTCGTCGTCGACGACTCCCGCGCCAGCCGCAGTGCGCTGCACCGCATCCTGGCAAGCGTTGGTTTCGATGTTCTCGAGGCAGAACACGGTGGCCATGCGCTGACACTGATGCATGCCGAGGGGGCGATCGAACTCGTTCTCGTCGACTGGCACATGCCGGTGATGGACGGCATTGCGTTGATCCAGGCGATCCGCAAGGTATCCCGATGGGCGTTGCTGCCGATCGTGATGGTCAGCGCCGAGGTCGACCAGAAGCAGATTGCCCGTGCCGTGTTGGCCGGAGCCGATGAGTACGTGATGAAGCCCTTCGACGGTCCGATGCTGATCGGGAAGCTGCGATTGCTCGGCATCACCTTACCGGTGGACCTTGAAGCCGGTCAGCGATGAGCACCGCCTCGGGCGAACCGACGTTCGGCCGCCCCGGCGAACCGACGTTCGGCCGCAGCCGCCACCACGCCAGCCCGTGCAGGCAGTCCACGAGAAACCCTGACGCAGGAGATCACCGATGAGCCAGTCACCAATCTCGACATCCGCTCTCGACGATGTCGGAGCCATCGCGGCGGCGGAGACGTCGTTCTTCCGTGACATTTCTCCGTTTCGCGCGCTTGTCGAGTCCGTCATCCCCGAGATCCTCGCGGCGCGTGGTGTGGCCGCCGGACTCACGATCTGGTGCGCGGAGTCTTTCAGTGGACAGGAGCCGTTCAGCGTTGCCATCGCGGTCACCGAGGCATTTCCCGAGCTGGTCAGGAACGGCCGCCTGCGCATCGTTGCCACCGACTCCTCTGCCAGCCACGTGGAGCGGACGAAGGCGGGTCGCTTCACCCAGCGAGAGGTGAGCCGGGGTCTCCCCGTCCGTCACCTGCTGCGGCATTTCCAGCAGGACGGAACGCAATGGGTCGCCTCTCGTCAGCTCCGTCAGATCCTCGATGTCCGGGTCCTCGACCTGGCCGGGTCGTGGCCGACCATGCCGAAGTGCGACATCGTGTTTCTTCGAGATGTCCTGAGGTCGTGCAACCCGGAGACGAATCGAACGATCCTCGAGCGGATCCGCAGCGAGGTGCTGCGTCCATCCGGCCACCTGTTCCTCGGCCCGGGGGAGAGCACGGAGGACGTCGACGACGGGTGGACACGGCGAAGCGCCGGCCGGACGGTCTCGTATGCGCCGCTGGCCGTTTCGGTCGCTGCTGGCTTCTCGCCCCGACGTGTGGAACCCCGAGGACCGGCCTCCCGACCCCCGACCCACTTCCCGTCTTCGTTGCCCCATCGCTCGCCGGTTCGCTCCATCGGTCCAGGCGCGACTGCCCAGGCGCGCATGTCGGTCGAACCTTCCATCGGTCCGTCGAAACCCAATCCATCGGCGGTCTCCCTGCCCCACATGCAATGGCCACGTCCATGAGCGAAGCCCTTTCACTGAGTCGGGCCTCGCTCGGGCGGGCCGTCGCCTCGGCGATCGAAGCAATGCTCGACGGTGATGTGGTCGAGGTCCGGCCCGGGCCACGAGAGTTCACCTTCGCCTCGTCGATCGGGATCACCGGGACACACAACGCGACCGTTGTGGTTCGGGCGAACGCTGCGGCGACGGAGCACTTCGCCGCGGCCATGTTCGGATCGATCGACATCGACCTCACCGATGCGGAGATTGCCGACGCGCTGCTCGAACTCACCAACGTGCTCGGCGGCGCGGCAAAGACTGCCGTGGGGGGCGAGAACTTGCTCATGCTTCCCATCGTCATACCGGTCGACCTCACCGAAGCCGACGTGAGAAGGGCGGACAACGTGATCTGCTTCGCCGTCCGCGACTGCATCGTGAGCGTCCATGTGGTCGACGGCGCGCCGGTCGCGTCAGCTTGAGCCATACCGACAGAGCGTCCTTCCCCGGGTTCAACGATCGTCGGTGACGTGTTGCCGCGCTCGGTCTGAGCGGGCTACCCCGGGTCCAGCTACTTCATCCGACGTGCGGGTTCGGCGACGATGAACTTGTTCCGTCCGGTCGTCTTCGCCTGGTACATGGCCTCGTCCGCTGACCGAAGGAGCGCTTGCGGATCGCCGGAGAGGTTCTCGCACACGGCGATACCGATCGAGACCGTCTGCAGCCGACCCTCGGGCAGGGCCTGCGAACACCTGTCAGGTGTCTTCTCCAGCAGGCGCTTCGCCAGTGCCTCCGATCCCGACCGGCCGGTGCCCGGACAGATGAGGAGGAATTCCTCTCCACCCCATCTCGCCGCCACGTCGTAGCCGCGGACGACTGCTTCGATCGCCTCGGCGAACAGACGGAGGACGGAGTCGCCCATCTCGTGGCCGAACTCGTCGTTGACCGACTTGAACTTGTCGAGATCCATCATGAAGACGGAGAACTCCTCGCCTGAACGCTGCGCGCGAGCCGCCGCTTGGGCCAAGGCACGCGAGCCGCGGCGGCGGTTGCCGATGCCGGTGAGCTCGTCCGTTTCGACCTCGGCCCGGAGCTTGGCGGTCTGCTCGGCGCGAGCCAGCGAGACCACGAGACGATCGGTGATGGCGTCGAGGCGGTTGTCGCTGGGTGCGACACCCCCGGTCCACCACACATGCAGTGTCATCTTCGCGTTCCGGTCGATCTCATCGACGCGCTCGGAGTGGGTGATCTCCTCGTCGGTGTTCCCCGACTCGACCATGATCGGTCCGCCGAACCGGGCGATCTCGACGAGTATGCGCGCCGCCTCGGCGCCGGGGAGCGATGCGAACGTCGATGCGAGTTCGAACAGATCAACCTCGCCGTAGTCGTCGCCAAGCGCGCTCACCAGTTCCATCGCCTGCGCTGCAGCAGCGGCTCGGCGGAGTCGCTCGGCCTCGATCAGCAGACCGAGCATCGAGGAGATCTGATCGGATGCCCGATCGACGAGTCCGGCATCGACGAGCCCCGTGGGTGCTCCGGTGACTCCGAAGTACCCGATCGGCGCGTTACGGTCGGCACCGAACACCGGGCTGCACACCTGGTCGGCCGACACCACGGCATCGGACAGGGGAATGCCCGTGTCGTCGAGCAGGGGCTCGGTCCAACCGCCGAGCGACTCGTGGACGGGTGGCACGTCGGGAGCGGAGAAGTACAGGGCGCACGCTGTTACCGGTGTGCACTGCATGACGGTGGTGAGCGCAGCGCGGGAGAACTCGGCGAGGTTGAGCCGTGCCGTCGCCAGCTTCGACAGTTCGAGGAGGCTGTTGGACACCATCAGGGCCGTGAGCATCTCGGCGTGCACCGATGCCGGATCCTGCAATGCCAGGAGCAGGTCTCCCTGCCGGGCGTCGAGCTCGGCCAGGCTGCGGGCGGCGGATCGTGGCTCGTTGTTGCGCTGACCGGTGCCGGGCCCGGTGCGAAGTTGGGTTGCAGAACTCATGGCTGCCCTGTCCGGGTGATCGGGTGGCTGGTGTTGCGAGCAGTGGAGCGCAGCGGAGCGGCGCAGCGCCCGTGGACGGGGCTCATGGCTGCCCTGTCCGGGTGGTGGGGTGGCTGGGGCTCATGGCTGGTTGCGTCCCGCGATCTCCATGATGGAAGTCACCCGGCGTTCAGCGTCCGCGAGTATCCGGTCGGGGCTCTCGCTACCAAGCCCGATGGCCTTGAGGATTCCCCGCGGATGGGTGATGTCGTCGGGTCCGGACGACGCGCTTCCGCCGGCCACGATGGCGCCGAAGCGATGTCCGCCCCAGACCGCCCGGGAGAGCGAATCGGTGAGGGCTTCGGCCGGCGCGTGGTGGGATCGGACGGCCCGCACGATGCGTTCCGGGAAGAACAATCGGTCCAGGTGGTTGGCGCCGACGTCGGTGTGGGTGCGGCCGAAGAGCGCCTTCTCCGTCTCGAGTAGCGGTCGACCGTTCTTCAGTCGGCGGGCCTGGACGGCAGCGTGCAGCTCGGGGTCGTCACGGAAGAGGAGAAGATCGCCGATGTCGTGCACCATGCCGCACGTGAATGCCTCGTCGGCGTTGCTGCCGAGCCGTTGGGCGAGCACTGCTGCCGAGGCCGCCGCGGTGATGGACCGTGCCCAGAAGCCGGGCGGAAACCCGACGTCGTCCGGACCGAGCACGAGCGCTGCAGTTCGACATGTCGCGATCGCCTCCACTGCGTTCACGCCGAGCAACACCATCGCTTGGCGGACGTTGCTGACCCGCCGAGCCTGGCGAAGGTGCGGCGCGTTTGCTGCGGCCATGACTGCGACGGTGAGTGACGGATCGATCTCGGCGAGCGGCGTGAGGTCCGCGTCGTCATTCCTTGCCAGCTCGTGCAGTACCGCAGAGGCAACCAGCGGCTGGGTGGGCAGGAGTTGAGCTCGAGACAACGTCGATGCTGACATGGGCGGTGCGATCCTCGGTTCGGTGCTCGTCGGAATTCCGCGGCCGGACCGCTGTTTCGGTCGAAGGCCTGCCGTCGTGCTGATGGATGGAGCGATCCGCCCCGGATTCGTCAGGTTGGGACCTGTCGAGCCGTTCTGCGTCTCGTAGGTAGCGATCGTCCGATGCAAGCGTTACCTGCGACGTTCCTCAAGAAATCCTCCCCGCGCCCTCGCCTCGGACAACGCAGGTCGGAACGGCAGCTGCCGATAGGGCATTCGAAACATCCCGGTACTCCCCATCCCCAGGACTTGTCTGTGAGCCTTTCCGACATCAGCTCCGCCCTCATGCGTGAGCAATCGCTTCTCGAGATGCTGCTCTTCAAGTTGGAGGAGGAGCATCTCCTTCTGGCCGCCGGCCGCACCCGGTGGCTCGCTGCGGCGACGCGCGAGATCGAGGCAGTTCTCGGTGAGATCCGGCGATGCGAACTGGTTCGCGCCACGTTGGTCGAGGCGGAGGCTCCGAGGCTCGGCCTCGGACGCAACCCGAGCCTCCGCGAGCTTGCGGAGTACTCGCCCGAACCGTGGGATCACGTCTTCGGCCAACATCGTGCTTCGTTCCTGGCCATCGCCGACGAGATAAGCGCGCAGGCAAACATCAACAAGCAGCTTGTCGCCCGCGGTTCGGCGGCGACGCGTGATCTTCTCGAACGCGCCGCTCAGGAGCGCTCGAGCAAGTCGCGCAGCGGCGAGACGGCGTTCCTCGTCGATCAGTCGCTGTGATCGACATGTCACGGACCGAAACGAAAGGCGGAGCCCATGAGTGACTTCGGTGGACTGAGCATCGGCCTGTCGGGGTTGCAGGCACACCGACGCGCCCTCGACGTGACCGGCCACAACCTCGCGAATGTGAACACGCCCGGCTACAGCCGTCAGCGTGTCGACCTTTCGCCGATCACCAACCCGACGACGGCGAACATCTTCTCCCGATCGAATGCTGCCGGTACCGGTGTGTTGGCAGGCACGGCCCACCGCCTTCACGATCAGTTCGTCGAGACGCGGGCCCTGCAGGAGCACGGTGCCGACGGAGCGCTGAAGCAGTCGCAAGCCGTACTCGGCCAGATCGAAATGGCCGTCAACGAACCGAGCGACACCGGACTCGCCTCACAGATCAACCGCTTCATGGCGGCGTGGGACGACGTCGCCAACCGCCCGGACGATCTCTCAGCCCGCCAGCAACTCGTCGAGCTCGGAAAGACCCTCTCAGCTGACTTCGCGCAGCTCGACGGATCACTCGCCGCGCTCTCGCAGAACACCGGTCGTCAACTCGATGCGACCGTCGCCGACATCAACACTTCAGCCGCCGCCGTGGCCGACTTGAACAACCGCGTCCTGGCCGCCGTGAATGCCGACATGCCGGCGGGCGATCTCATGGATCAGCGTGACGTGATGATCCGCAATCTCGCCGACCTGGTGGGCGTCACGGTGCGCCCGAAGGAGAACGGGGTCGTCGACGTGTACCTCGGTACGACCGCCCTCGTCCGGGGCAATCGGCCCGAAGCGCTGCGAGTTGATGCCACCACGACACCGGGCACGACTGCGGTTGTGTGGGATCGACTCGGCGTCAGCGCCGCGGCCGGTGGGCAACTGTCTGCCCTGCAGGGCGCCGTGAATTCGACCATCCCCGGCTACCGGGCGCAGCTCACGGCAGTGCAACTCCAGCTCACGTCGGACGTGAACACCGTGCACGCCACCGGGTTCGATCTCGCCGGGACGCCCGGCCTTCCGTTCTTCCAGATGGGCCCGGGTGGTATCGCGGTGAATCCGATCATCGCCAACGATCCGACGAAGGTCGCGGCTGCCGCGGCGCCGACGGGCCTGCGTGACGGATCAGTCGCCGGACAGATCGCCGATCTGACGGGACCGGGATCGGCCTACAACGCCATGGTCCTGCACCTCGGGATCGAGAGCCGAACGGTGAACCGACAGGCTGCGACGCAGAGCCTCGTCACCGAGCATGTCGACTCGGCCCGTGAGGCAACCTCGGGTGTGAACATCGATGAGGAGATGACGAACATGGTCGCCATCCAGCACGCGTACGACGCATCGGCCCGTTTCATCACGGCTGTGGATTCGATGCTCGACACGTTGATCCGTAGCACCGGCCTGGTCGGCCGGTAAGGGGCCATCATGTCGGCATCCTTCCGGGTCACCCAGCGGAGCTCGTCGCTCGGCGTGCAGGCCAACCTCCAGCGCGGCATCTCATCGCTCCAGGCGCTCCAGGACAAGATGTCCTCCGGGCGCGAGATCTCTCGCCCTTCGGACTCACCGGGTGGAACGTCGTCGGCACTGAGCCTTCGCGCGAGCATCACCCGACACGAGCAGTTCGACAGAAACGCCAACGACGGAGCCGGCTGGCTCGCCGAATCGGACAATGCCCTGCAGAGCAGCGCCGAGGTTCTGCGGCGCGCTCGAGATCTCGGCGTTGCCGCGGTCAATGGTGCACTCGGTCCGAACGACCGCGAAGCACTCGCCATCGAAGTCGACGGCCTGCGTAGCCAGCTCCTCGCACTGGCCAACTCGTCGCGCCTCGGCCGACCGCTGTTCTCCGGCAATGCGCTGCCGGGTGTCGGTCAACCGAATGCCGCCTATGACGCGACCGGCACCTACCTGGGTGACACCGGAGTGGTTCTGCGCCCGGTGGCCGAAGGGGGAATCGTCCAGGTCAACGTGACCGGCCCTGACGTGTACGGTCCCGCGACCAACAACGCGTTCAAAGTGCTGACGGACCTGGCCGCGAACATTCGTACCAATGTCGGAGCCGTTTCCCCCACGAGTATCAACGATGTCGATGCGGCGCTGAACCGTATCCAGACGGGCTTGGCAACCGTAGGTGCGCGTACGAATCAGCTCGAGACCCTGCAAGGCCGTAACGGTCTGAGCCGCGACAATCGCGTGAGCTCGTTGAACGAGATCGAGAGCATCGATATCGCCAAGACCGCCACCGATCTCAAACTGCAGGAGCTCGCCTATCAGGCGTCGCTCTCCGCGGCGGCCCGCGTCATCCAACCGTCACTGATGGACTTCCTCCGCTAGAAAGGACAACGGCCCAACGGTGACTCGTCGCCTCGTGTCCGTTCCGCTATGAACGCAACCATGCAAGCAGCTGAGAAGATGACGTCCGATTCCCCAACGTCGGGGGAGCTCTTCTTCGATCATGGCCTCCCGGGCTTCGCCTCCTCCCGTCGATTCGTGCTCGAGTCCTGGGGAGCGCCGGAAGGCCCCTTCTCACTTCTCCGCAGCCTTGACGACGAGACCGAGTTCCTGGTCGTGAATCCGGACGTGTTCTTCCCCGACTACGTCGCCGAGATCGACGATGAGACCGCCGATTGGCTCGGGCTGGCCAGCGCCGACGACGCGTGCCTGCTGGTGATCGTCTCGATCCGTGACAAGGCCGAGGACGCGACCGCGAACCTCCTCGGCCCGCTCGTGATCAACCGGAGCACCGGCCGCGCCATCCAGGCGGTGCTGAACGACTGCTGGACCACCCGGCGGCCCCTGTTCGGCCACCAAGGGTCCACTCAGGCCTGAGCCGAGGAGATCGTCACCCTGCACCGGCCGGCCCGGCGACGGTCATCGGTGATGATCCGAGTTCTGGCGAACCTGCTCCGGTAGCGTGAGCACCCGACGTTCTTCGCACCACACCTCGCTAAGGAGCACGGATGCTCGTCCTGACCCGCAATACCAACCAAAGCATCATGATCGGTCCCGACATCGTCGTTACCGTGCTGGAGGTCCGAGGCGACAACGTTCGCCTGGGCATCCAGGCACCGAGATCCGTCGCCGTCTACCGAGAAGAAGTCATCGCCCAGCTCGAAGCCGCCAACAAGGACGCGTCCTCACCGAGCGCCGACGCACTTGAGCAGCTCCGCTCCTTCAGCGCTCCGCCCACCGAGCCTGCTGCGAACGACGAGTAGCCCGCTGGTCGCTTCGTTGCCAAGCCGCACGCCGCGTGCTGCCCCTGACACCGACCTGAATGATTCGTCACTTGCCGAAGTGAACACTCCGCAAGTTCGCGGCGAGGCTGCCGATCGGTGCAGGTGTGAACGATTCCGTCTTCCTCGGACGACAACCCCTCATCGGGCGAAACGAGCAGACCGCGGCATATCGTCTGTTCGTCGCTGATGGTATCGACGACGCGAACCCTTTCGGCGACAGCGATCTCGCCTGTCGTCGGCTCTTGGCGGCGATCTCGGCGGCGAACCTCGAAGAGCTGATCGCCGGGAAGGACTCGTGGATCCCGGTCACCGTGGATGCACTCGGCCACGGCCTCCACAATGCGCTGCCGCCGAAGAGGGCGATCCTCGCCCTAACCCCATCAGAGCTCGCGAAAGCCGGAGCTCCGGAGCTTGTCGAGCGAACCCGCAGGATGGGATTCCGAGTGGCACTCGACCTCGCCGGCGAACGTACCGACGACGCTTCGTCCGCCGACCCCTTTGCCCGCTTGGCGAACCTCGGCGGCGCCGATGTGGACGCGTTCTCCGTGCGGTTCTCGAGCCGTCACACAAACACCTTCCACGCGGCCGGGCTCGAAGCCACGCGTCGGGGGATGCTTTCGGTGGCAGTCGGTGTCGATTCCATCGACGATGCCGGTTCCGCTCGCGGGGACTTCGACCTTCGGGCCGGCGCGTTCTTCCTCCAACCGGTGGCCCATGGACTCGGCGGTTCCGTCGACCGGCTTGCTGCGATGCAGCTCCTGGCCGAGCTCGAGAAGCCGAACAGCTCGTTCGAAGATGTCGAGCGGGTCATCACCCGCGATCCGTCACTCGTGCTGCGCATGCTGTCGCTGGTCAACTCGGGATTGTTCAGCCTCCCCAAGCGGATCGACACCACGCGCTCGGCGCTGGTGATGCTGGGACTACGCAACGTCCGCCAGTTGGCGCTGGCGGTCACCCTGAACTCAGTCACCTCGGTTCCGGCCGAACTCACGCTGACCTCGCTGATCCGCGCCCGCCAGTGCGAGCACGTTGCCGCGGAACTCGGTGTGCGTTCCGAGCCTGCGTTCACGGTCGGTCTGCTCTCGCTCGTCGGCTCGTTCGCCGGAATGCCCACCGAAGACGCCTTGGCCTCGCTGCCGTTGACTTCGGAGGTCGTCAACGCCATCACCCGCCAGACCGGTCTTCTCGGTGAAGTGCTCGACGCCGTCCTGTGCTGCGAGGAGAACCGGCTGTCGTCGGCATGCCACATCGTCGACGCCATCTCCCCGGCCGGCACCGGCCCTGCGGCCAACATCGCCATGCTCGCCACGACCTGGATCAACGCGGTGAAATGGGCCGAGCGGCTCCGCTCCGACGTCGGCGACCTCGCTGCACCCTCGCGTCGCTAGTTCCGACAGCAGCCTCGCCTGGGCTGGTTCCCGTCGGCGCGGAGGGGTAGGCCGATCGGACCATTCCGCGGCGAAGTGCGCACATCTTGGTGCGGTCGGCCGATCGGATGGATCGACCACCTAAGACGTGGCGTTCGGAATGCTCACGGATTGAGCGTCCGAAGTCCTTTGACCAAATCACGAATCAAGGAGGATTCCCGTGGGTCTTCGTATCAATCAAAACACCGCAGCAGCCAACGCCTACCGCAACCTGAACGTCTCTGACGGACAGATGGCGAAGAGCCTGGAGAAGCTGTCGAGCGGATTCCGCATCAACCGCGCTGCTGACGACGCCGCTGGCCTCAGCATCAGCGAGGGCATGCGCTCGCAGATCGGTGGCCTCAAGGTCGCCGTCCGCAACGCTCAGGATGGCATCTCCGTCGTGCAAACGGCAGAAGGTGCCCTGACCGAGGTCCACTCGCTCCTGCAGCGTGCCCGTGACCTCTCCGTGCAGGCCGCGAACACCGGCGGCAATGACCTTGCCGCCCGCACCGCAGCCAGCACCGAAGTCGATCAGATCGTGAAAGAAGTCGACCGCATCTCGGCGTCGACGGCGTTCGGCGGGAAGAACCTGCTCGACGGATCGCAGGTCGCCGGCTTCACCTTCCAGGTAGGTGCCGGAGCGGCTCTCACTGACAAGGTCACCGTGAACATCGGCTCAATGTCCTCAACGGGCCTTGTCCTGGGGACCGTGGTGGCCGATGTTGTTGCCGGCAGCACCGCAGCGATCACAACTCTCGACAACGCCATCGTCACGGTCTCGAGCCAGCGTTCCTCGCTCGGTGCAGTGCAGAACCGCTTCGAGCACACGATTGCCAACCTCAACGTCACCGTGGAGAACCTGTCGGCGTCGGAGTCACGTATCCGTGACACCGACATGGCGATGGAAATGACGGCCTACAGCCGTACGCAGATCCTGACCCAGGCCGGCACGGCGATGTTGGCCCAGGCCAACCAGTCGCAGCAGGGCGTTCTTCAGCTTCTCCGAGGCTGAGCACGCTCCATTCATCGGGTGAGGTCGATGCTTCGGCGCCTCCGTCTCCATCGGAGTGACCTCACATCTTGATCGGGTGAGGGTGGCGCTTCGGCGTCGTCTTCAGCTCCCCCTGGAGCCCTCACTCCTCGAACGGGTGAGGTCGATGCTTCGGCGTCGACCTCACCTCCGTTCGTCCCCGCCAGAGGTCATTTTCAGGCGGGCACGGACGTTGCAGAAAGTCGTTTGGCCGGGAGGGGTCAGGCGATGGAGGCGTGATGGTGACCGGTTAGCTTGCGCCCGGTCACCATCACGTTTCCGATTCTCTCGTCGCTGATTCGGTCCGCAGGATCCGAAGATCGACATGTTCGCACACGAGGCTCACCGCACGGAGAGGACCGACGAGATGCCCAGCAGTGTCGATGGCCTCATCAGCGGGCTCAACACGACGAACACCATCACGCAGTTGATGAACGTGGAGCGGCTGTCGCAGAACCGCCTCACCGCGAAGAAGACGGCGAACGACTCCCTTGTCGGCATCTTCCAACAGCTCAACAGCCGAATGTTGGCGATGAAGGACGGGGGAGCGGCGCTCCGGGCGGCCACCGGCTGGCAGGCCACGAAGGCAACATCGAGCGACGTGACAATTGCGACGGCGACCACGTCGAGCACCGCTCCCGCGGGCAACCTCACGTTTCGCGTCGATCGTCTGGCCACAACGCACTCGTTGGTCTCCAGCAACTCGGTTTCGAGCACGACGGCGGTCGTTGCCACACCGAACTCGCACTACCTCGTCTCGGCCGCTTCGGCGCTCGGCGTGTCGACCCTGACCTCGTCGAACGATCTCGCACTCGGTTCGCACACCATCACCGTGACCCAATCGTCGGCGGGCGCGAAAGCAACAAGCACGACCCTCGGCAACAGCGTCGCCGTCGGGGCCGGTGCCACGATCGAGATCGCCACCGACGGATCGACCTCGACCACGCAGACCATCACGCTCACCGCCGGCACCTATTCACGTTCGGCCCTGACCGACATGGTGACCGCGGCCTCCGGAGGGTCACTTCGGGCAGGCTTCACCAACGACGGGCGCCTCGAGTTGGCGACGACCAGAGAAGGCAGCGCCGCACAACTCGCCATCACCGGTGGGTCCGCACTTGCTTCCCTCGGACTCATCGTGAGTGGTGCTGCGACTTCCGGAACCGATGCGATCGTCACGGTCGGGGCCCAATCGACAACCATCACGGACCTGTCGTCCGGAAGGGTCGTGAGCCTCGCCGCGCCGGTGGCCGGATCGATCAACGCCACGCTTTCCGGAGGCCTCCGGGCGGGTAGCGCGAGAGCGGTGAACGTCGACCTCGGCGACGGAAAATTGACGACGGTGACCGATGCCATCAACACCGCGGCGGCCGGATTCCGGGCAACGACGGTGCAGGTGAGCCCGGGCACGTATCGTCTCCAACTCGCCGCCACAGCTTCCGGTGAGAACGGTCGGATCACCGCCGACACGACGGTCTTCGATGTTGCCTTCGGCGGCATGCAGACCCTTAGCGCTGCCGTGAACGCGCAGCTCACCGTCGGGTCCGGGCCGGCGGCGTACCTGGTGACCTCGTCGGAGAACAAAGCCGAAGTGCTACCCGGTGTCACGGTTGCCCTGCTCAAGGCTGCTCCCACTACGGATGTCACCATCACCGTGACGAACGATGCGAGTGCGCTCGCCACGAAGGTGCAAACCCTCGTGGAATCGGTGAACGGCGCGCTCAACTACATCACCAGCCAATCGCGATATGACACGACCACGAAAAAGGGCGGTCCGCTCCTCGGTGACAACACCTCTCGGGCGTTGCAGCGTCAGATCTACGACGCGTTCGGAACGATCGGTGGTGGTGCTGCCGCCCTGGGCATCACGCTAGGTAAAGAGGCGAACATCAACTTCGATCAGGCCAAGTTCATCGCCGCCTATCAGGCCGATCCTGCCGGGGTGCAGGCAGCGTTCACGAACGCAACAACGGGTTTCGCTGCCCGCGTCGAGACCATCGGCAAAGCGGCAACCGACTCGGTCTCCGGTCTTCTCACGACAACGATTGCTGGCGGTCAGGAGCTCTCGAAGAACCTCACCACCCAGATCTCGAACTGGGACAACCGCCTGGCGCTGCGGGAAGCATCGCTGCGGCGCATGTTCAGCAACCTCGAAGTCTCACTCGGCCGCGTACAAGCTCAGAGCAACCGGCTTGCCGGCGAGCTCAACAAACTCCCGTAGAAACAACGAACGATTCAGCTCCTTTCCTCATGCTTCTGCGCACCACTACCTTCGGCGACATGGATGTACGCCGTTGCGCGCAGTGGCACCTCCACCTCCTCTGAAGGGTCTCACGGATGAACACCCAACTCCACCGCGCTCGCTACGTGCAGGATGCCATCGAAACCGCCTCTCCCGCCCGTCTTCTCACGATGCTCTACGACCGCCTTGTCCGCGACATCACCGGGGCGGAGTTGGCGATCGCGACCGCGACGTTCTCGGAGGCGAACACCCTGCTTCTGCACGCGCAGGACATCGTGCTCGAGCTTCAGTCGTCGCTCGACACCCGGACCTGGAGCGGGGCGCAGGGTCTGAGCGCGCTCTACACCTACCTTTACGGCGAGCTCATCGCCGCCAACACCACGAAGGACGCGGCCCGCCTCGGCGTGTGCCTGCGCATTGTCGAACCATTGCGATCGGCGTGGCATGAAGCCGCCGCGCTCGTTGCCGCCGGCGTCGCTCAGGCGGTCTGAACATCGACGCGCCGACACCACCCACGTGGCCCGAATATGTGGCCTCGCTCGAGGAGGGACTCACCGAGCTGGAGAACGGGCTGACCGGTGAGGCGCGCGAACACGAGCCGCCGCTCGCCCTCGCTGTGGAAGCTCCCGACGAGCCCGTACCCGACGCGCTCTTGGCGCGGGTTGCCGTGCTCGCCCGGCGGCTCGATCGCGCGGCCGCTCTCGTTGCTCTGCACATGGTCGACGTGCAGAACCGGGCCAGACCGACGTCACCCTCGTCGATTCCGATGTTCATCGACCAGAGGTTCTAGGTCCATGGGTCGGTGGGGCCTCGGCACGCCTCATTATTCCTGATGATTCGGCTCAGGAGACCGCAACTTCGAAGCTGAGACGACGATCGGTGTGCTTGCACGGAGTGCACCACGAGCTGCCAAGGATCGGCAGCGACTCGTACCGTTTCGAAAGCGAGCAGGTTCCGTGCGCCGTCCGTTGCCGACTTCGTGTCGTTCGCTGGCCCCTCAGGCGGCCATGCCATGAACGACCAGACGATCACCGTCTTGCGTCAATCACTCGCCGGCCTCGCTCAGCGTCAGCGAGCGCTGACCGACAACCTCGCCAACCTCGAGACCCCCGACTATCTCGCCAAGCGCGTCGACTTCGAGTCGAGCCTGCAGCAGGCCATCTCCGACGGTGACCCGTCGCAGTCCCAGGTCGCCCAGAGCCGCTCGATGGATCCGACCGGCGTGAACGGCAACAACGTGAACCTCGACGACGAGACCATTCTCGCCACGGACACGGCACTTCGCTATCAGATGTCGGTCGAGGCGCTCAACGCCAAGTACCGCCTCCTTCGCACGGCGATCCGAGGCCAGGGATGACTCCGTCGATCCTCATCGATGGCGTGTTCGAGACTTCTCGGCAGGTCTCGCAATGACTCCGTCGATCCTCATCGATGGCGTGTTCGTGACTTCTCGGCAGGTCTCGCAATGACCATGTTCGCCGCGCTCGGCGTCTCGGCCAGCGGTCTGCGCGCGTTCCGTTCGTGGCTCGACTCCGTCAGCGACAACCTCTCCAACCTCAACACCGTTCGGCCGATGAACGAGGCTGCCTACCAAGCGCGCTACGTGCAGGCAACGGCCGATCCTGCCGGCGGAGTGATGGTTACGGCGGTCCGCTTCGGTGATCCGACCGGAGTCGTGGTCAGCGATCCCACCAACCCCCTGGCCGACGCGAACGGCTTCGTCCGTCGGCCCGACATCGACATGAACGAGCAGATGACTTCGCTTCTGATCGCCCAACGCGGGTACCAGGCCAACATCGCCGCCGTCGAACGTGTTCGCGACGCCTACCAACAAGCACTCACGATCGGCAAGTGACCATGAGCATTCCTCCGATCTCCACGGTCGCAAGCGGCGCCACGTCGCTGCGACCGGAACGCATGGCCACCGCCGGGAGTGGAACGGGTGACGGTTTCGGCGACCTCGTGACTTCGGCCCTGAACAACGTGAGCGCAACCCAGAACAACGCGGATCAGCTGGCCAACAAAGCCGCGGTTGGCCAGCTCTCGGACCCGCACGAGTACATGATCGCGGCGACTGAAGCATCGCTGGCGACGGAGCTGACGGTTGCCGTACGCAACCGCGCTGTCGAGGCATTCAACGACATCATGCGGATGACGGTCTAGCGCCGTGATGGGTATCTGCATCTTCGCGACAACACCAGCACTGGGGATCTGAGCACATGGCGGCATTTGATTTCGGGGTCGCGAGCGAACGCGCTCGGCGGACCCTCGATGGGTTCACGCGGGGCCAGAAGACCATGCTTGTCCTTGCCGGTGTGGCGGTGGCCGCGGGGGCTCTCGTGCTCTCGCGATGGTCGGGGGGAGCGCCGTACTCGACGCTCTACGCCAACCTTGCGCCGGCCGACGCCGCGGCGGTCACCCAGCGACTCGATTCCCAGGGCATCTCCTATCGCCTCGGTGCGGGCGGTACCTCGATCCAGGTGCCCCAGGACGCGGTCTATCGAACCCGTATCGATCTTTCGGCCCAAGGTCTGCCGGCGGACAGCTCGCCGGGGTATGCGCTGCTCGACAAGCAGGGGCTGACGACGAGTGAGTTCCGCCAGAAGGTCGACTACCAACGTGCCCTGGAAGGCGAGCTGTCCAAGACCATCCGCGCCATCGACGGTGTCTCTGCCGTCTCGGTCCACCTCGTGATCCCGAAGGAGGACCTCTTCAGCGGCGATGCCGTCAAACCGAGTGCCTCGGTGCTGGTCAGTACGACGGGAAACACGAAGCTTCGCTCGGGCCAGGTCCAGGCGATCGTGCACCTCGTGGCATCGTCGATCGAAGGCCTTGCGCCGGAAGACGTAACCGTCGCCGACTCCGCCGGCAACGTCCTTGCTGCGCCGGGCCAGGACGCAGCTGCCGCGTCGAGTGTCCGCGTCGAACAGACCAAGGCGTTCGAAGACTCGCTGGCCATGTCGCTTCAGCAGATGGTGCAGAAGGTGACCGGCGATGGGCACGCGGTGGTTCGGGTGAAGGCGGAACTCGACTTCGACAAGAAGTCGACCACCACGGAGAGCTTCGCCGATCCCAAGACGCGGACGGCGCTGGCCGAGAAGACGTCGAAGGAGACCTTCACGGGGGCAAGCGGCTCGGCTGCAGTGGCGACCGGGGTGCTCGGGGCCAACGGTGCGGCGGCCGCGACTCCGCCGAAGGTTCCGTCGAATGCGTCGAGCTACACGAAACAGGACTCCCAATCGGACTTCGCCCTGGGCAAGGTCGTCGAGAAGACGGACGCGCTTCCCGGCACCGTCAACCGCATGTCGATCGCTGTGCTCCTCGACTCGACGAAGAAGCTCAAACCGGCCGAAGCGGCGAGCCTTCGCAAGCTGGTGTCCGCAGCCTCCGGTCTCCAGACCAGTCGTGGCGACACCCTCGAAGTGGGTCAACTCACCTTTGACACTTCGTCGACGAAGGCGATGGCGACGGAGATGGCCGTGGTCTCCGCGGGGGAGCAGAAGAAGGCGATGTTCGATCTGATCAAGAGCGGACTTCTCGGCTTCCTCGCGCTCATGTCGGTCTTCATGGCCTACCGCGCGGCGAAGAAGGCGAACAGCCGGATCATCTCGGCCATCCCGCTCGACAGCCTGCCGCGGTCATCGTCGCTCGCCCTTCCGTCGCTCGCCGACCTGCAGGACGATGACGACGACACCGTCCCGCCGCCAGTCGCGGCGATGGGTATGCCGCTTCCGTTGACCGTGAGCCCACGACCGGACATCGCCGCCCTGATCGACCAGCAGCCGGGCGACGTGGCCAACACCTTGCGCGAGTGGCTCGCCGACAGGAGGTCGTGAAATGGCTCGCGAACTCGCCGGCGCGCAGAAGGCCGCTCTCCTGCTCATGCAGATGAGCAAACGCGATTCCTCGCGGATGCTCCAGATGCTCTCGCAGGCCGAAGTGTCCGAGTTGACCTCGGAGATCGCCCGGCTTTCGACGGTCAGTGAATCCACCGCGGAAGGCGTCGTCGAGGAGTTCCTCACGCAGGTGACGTCGAGACCGGCCACCACCACCGGCGGCATCGAAGTCGCGAAGTCCATCCTGGAAAGCGGCCTCGGCAAGGAGGACGCCCACGACATCATCGAAGCCGTCATCGCGTCGATGGGGAAGGTTCCGTTCCAATTTCTCCGCCAGGCCGATCCACGGCAGATCCTCTCCTTCATCCAGGATGAGCATCCCCAGACGATCACGCTGGTCCTCGCCCACATGAGCGCCGAGCTCGCAGCTCTGGTCATGAGCGGTCTCAGCGAAGACCTCCAACGCGATGTCGCAACGCGCCTTGCCGTGATGGATCGCACCTCTCCCGATGTCGTGGCACAGGTCGAGCATCAGCTGGAGCGCAAGTTCTCCTCGGTGATGCAGCCGAACGAATTGAGCTCGCTCGGCGGAGTGCAGAACCTCGTCGACATCCTGAACCGCTCGGACCGGGCGATGGAACGTCTGATCCTCGAAGGACTCGAGCGCACGAGCCCGGAACTCGCTGACGAGATCCGTCAGCGCATGTTCGTGTTCGAAGACATCGGCGGACTCGATGACCGGTCGATCCAGCTGGTGCTGCGTCAGGTCGACGGCAAGGAGCTTGCTGTGGCGCTCAAGGGCGTCAAGGCCGACGTGCGCGACAAGATCGGGCGAAACATGTCGGAGCGCGCTGCTGCGAACCTCAAGGAAGAGATCGACATGCTCGGTCCGATCCGCATCAAGACGGTTGAGGAGGCGCAAGGCGCCATCGTCCGGGTCATCCGCGCACTGGAAGAAGCCGGACAGCTCGTGCTGTCGAGAGGTGCTGATGAATTCGTCCTCTGATCTCGACCGCCGTGCAGGTGTGCCCGACCACACTCGCCGCAGTCCTGTTCGCCCTCTGCGCGGAAGCGTGTCCGTCGCCCGGTTCGACGAGCAGTTCGCCGATCCGTCAAAGGATCGTCGTGGCATGGCGACACCCGAGCAGGCGTGGACCGCCGGCTACGAGGTCGGACTCGAGCAGGGCGTGTCGATCGGACGTGCCAGCACGGTCGCCGAGCACGCTGCCAGCGATCGTCGGATGGCCTTGGTCGGCGACGCCTTGCGAGACGCGGCAGATGGTGCGATCGCCGATGTCCGGCGTGAGTTCTCCGACGCGACCGAGGTCCTCATCCACGCGGCATTCGACATCGCTCTCGCGATCGTCGGACGCGACCTTCGCGACCACCCGAGAACCGGTGAGGAAGCCTTGCGAGCCGCGCTCGCACTGGTCCCGCTGCGGATTGCATGCACGGCGCGGCTGCATCCGTCGGACCTCGACGACCTCGGACAACTTGACCCGGCCCGCCTGCACCAGGACCTGTCGATCGTCGCCGACTACTCGGTCGAATCCGGAGACTGTGTCATCGATCTCCCGTCGTCTCAGATCGAGAACCGCCTCGCCGATGCCATCGCCCGGGTCCGTGCGGTCATGGGGAGCGACGTGGACGACGGCGAAGAGGAGATCCTCTCGTGACGATCTCGTCGCTTCTCTCGCCCGACATGCTCTCGGAGATCCGACGCGCCGCTGGTCCTCGCCGGGTCGGCCGGGTCAGTCGTCTGCTCGGCATCCAAGTTGACGTTGTCGGCCTCGATGTCGCCATCGGTGACGCGGTGTCCGTGGAAGGCCCGCTCGGTTCGGTCGGCTGCGAGGTTGTCGCCGTGCACGATCGATCGGCGACGTGCATGCCCTTCGGCAGCCTTCGCGGCGTGCGAATCGGTGCGCCGGCGGTGGCAACCGGAGGAGCCCCGACCATCTTCGCCGGTCGACAGTTGCTCGGCCGGGTGCTCGATGGGCTGGGCCGACCGATCGATGGCCGCCCACTTCCGTCGGGACTCGAACGCGTCAGCGTTGCCGGATCGGCCCCGCATCCGCTGCGTCGCCGACCCGTGAGCGAACAACTCTCCCTCGGCGTTCGGGTGATGGACACGCTTGTACCGTGCGGACGAGGCCAGCGCATCGGCATCTTCGCCGGATCGGGCGTGGGCAAGTCCAGCCTCCTGTCGATGATGATCCGCGGGACGGAAGCAGACGTGTCTGTGCTCGCGCTCGTCGGTGAACGTGGACGCGAAGTGCAGGAGTTCATCGCCCGTGATCTGGGTCCGGAAGGTCTCGCCCGCTCTGTGGTCGTCGTCGCAACATCCGACGAACCACCGCTCGTTCGCCTTCGGGCCGCGCTGACCGCGACGCGAATCGCCGAGTCGTTCCGTGATGACGGTGATGACGTGCTCCTGTTGATGGACAGCCTCACCCGTTTCGCCATGGCTCAGCGTGAGGTCGGACTCTCCGCCGGTGAGCCGCCGGCGACACGAGGGTACCCACCCTCGACCTTCTCGCTGCTGGCCCAGCTGCTCGAGCGGGCCGGGTCGGGCGAACGTGGCAGCATCACCGGCCTCTACACCGTGCTGGTCGACGGTGACGACATGAACGAGCCGATCGCCGACGCCGCGAGGTCCATCCTCGACGGGCACGTCGTGCTGTCGCGCAAGCTCGCCACCGCCGGGCAGTTCCCCACCGTCGATGCCCTCGAGTCGATCTCCCGCGTGGCGCCGGCGATCACGTCGACGGAGCAGCGCATGGCGGCCACAGAACTCCGGAGGATCATGGCGGCGCATCGCGACGCGAAGGATCTCATTGAGATCGGTGCATACGTGCCGGGATCGAATCCGCTCGTCGACCGGGCCGTTCTGCTCGAATCGGCGACGAAGGCGTTCCTCGCCCAGGATCTGCACGAGAGTGTCTCTGCCGAGCACAGCTGGGGCGAGCTCGCGCGACTTGTCGGGGTCGGCTCGTGAAGCGCAACCCGTTCAGACTCGCCACCGTCCTGCGCGTTCGCCATGTGCAAGAGGACATCGAGCTCGGTCGTCTCTCCCTGGCACGGGCCGACGCTCGCCGTGCTGCCGATTGCGCGGACGTGTCGCTTGCCCGCTACCGCCGCCAGACGACCGATGGTCCATCCGTCGCGAGCACCGGGGCGTTCCTTGCCGATCGACTTCACGGTGAACGCCTCGCAGAGTCCGTCACCCAGGCGCGCGCCGACGTGGTGACCACGCAGCAGGTCGTTGCGGACCGCCGGGTCGACTGGTCCGTCGCCGCCCAACGCGTTTCGGCGCTCGTCCGTCTCCGCGATCGGCACAACGAAGCGTTCGCCGCCGAGGTGCTCCACGAAGACGTCCTCGACGCCGACGAGCGCACCACCGCACGTCGCCATCTCCTCTCCTCTCCCAACGCCTCCGCGGAGTCCCGATGAATGCAGCAAGCAACCCCATCTCGACCATCACCGATCGGATGGCTTCGATCGAGGCGCGCTTCGGAACGCGACCACCGATGTCGGGCGCTACCGCGACGGCATCGGCGGCGGCGTCACGCGGACGGACGGGGACCGATGGCTCCGACTCGTCCTTCGGACAACTGGTCGACCGTCTGGTGTCGTCCTCGACGACCGGTGGGTCGGGTAACGCGTCGATGGCGCTTGCCGATGTTCTCGGACAGCTGCTGCAGTCTCGCGAAACGGCGCCGGTGGCAACCCGCGGCGCCGTGACGAGGGTCGAGAACCAGCCTGATGGGACCGACCCGACCCTTCGATCGAGCGCCGGTGAACGTATCGTCGACCTCGCCTCGGAACACCTCGGCGTGCCCTACGTGTGGGGCGGCGAAGACCCGTCGGGGTTCGACTGCTCGGGGCTGGTGCAGTTCGTCTACGCCAAGCTCGGCGTCGATCTGCCACGTGTGTCACGAGATCAGGCCCAGGCGGGTCAACCGGTGGCGAGCCTCAGCGAAGCCGTCCCAGGCGATCTGGTGGCGTTCGGGACACCGGTCGATCACATCGGAATTTATGCGGGCAATGGCCAGATGGTCGTCGCTCCGCGAACCGGCGACGTCGTGAAGCTCCAGCAGATCCGCCGTGAGCCGGTGACCATTCGACGAATCCTGGCCACCGATGCCGGTGTCCCCTCGCCGTTCTCCGCAATCGGAGCGGGGGACGCAGCAACCGGATCCAACATGAAGTACCTCTCGCTGTTCTCTGCCGCCGAGGCGCGCTACGGAGTTTCGGCCGAACTCCTGGAAGCGGTCGCCAAGCAAGAGTCGCGGTTTGACGCGAACGCCGTCAGCCCGGCAGGTGCACAGGGACTGATGCAGCTGATGCCGGGCACTGCGCAAGCGCTCGGGGTGAACCCTTTCGATCCGGCCGAAGCCGTCGACGGGAGTGCCCGCCTTCTCAGTCAGCACCTCCGTCGCTTCGGGTCGGTACCGCTGGCGCTTGCCGCGTACAACGCGGGGCCGGGAGCGGTCGAGAAGTTCGGAGGGATTCCGCCCTACCGCGAGACGCAGGGCTATGTCCGCAAGATCATGGCCGACCTGGCCGACAGCGCCTACGGCGATGCGTCACCGGCATCGGCGTCGGGAATCGAGCGTTTGTCCGATCAGCCGACGCAGGTGCGCCGGTCGACTCCACTCTTCAGCGATGGCGCCGTCCCGAACGCCGGCATCTCGCGAGCAACCGGCATACTCCCGACGACGAACCGCCTCGCCGGCCCGGCAGCCGCGATCGCTGCGCTTGCTTCGCTGCCAGGACCGGGAACAGCCGCAGCGACCCGGTTCCTGGCGACCCCCACGGGACCTGTTGCCGCACCCGCGGCTGCCTCGACGGTGACGGCGACATCCACGGTGACGGCCGTCCCCCTTTCCAGCGTTCCTTCCCCGTCGATGGTCCCGGCGACGGCGAGTGGGGTTCCCGGGTTCACGCTTCCCGAAGGCAAGCTGGTTTCGCCGGCCAAGGGTGCCTGGGGTCCGAACACCCAGATGCAGATCACCAGCGTTGGTGGATCCAACACGACGAGCTGGTTGGAGTCGGGCCTCCTGGACCCAGCATCTCCGGCCGACGTGGCGGCGATCGTGGCATCGGCCACGGGTCCGGTCGCCAAGGGTGTGCTGAAGATCCTGCAGAACGCAACCGCGGCGCAGCTGATCTCACCCGAGTTCCGCCAAACCCTCAACGACGTGAACCGCGACGCACTCGGACTTCCGGGCGCCCCCGATGTGATCCCCGTCCAGCCACCGGCTCCCTCCGCGGCGCCGGCGACCGCATCGGGTGCGGCCCCGGCCCCGGCGCCCGCGCCCGCTCCGTCGACATCGACACCGGCGGCGACAGCGGCACCGGCGGCGACAGCGGCACCGAGTCCGATCGCCCGAACACTCCTGCCTCTCACCCCCGCAAAGTGAGGTCTTCATGACACCAACCCTTCTCTCCGCCACCAGTCCGGCCTATCTCACCTCTACTGCGACCGCTTCAGACACGTCAGCTACGTCGGTTGACGGATCTGCTCTGTCCGCAACGGCGTCGGAGGAGTCGTCCGACGATCACCGTGACGATGCTGTCCCGAGCGATTTCGCCGTGCTGCTCGCGGCGATGATGGCCCCGACGGTACCGTCGCCGTTGCGTCCCCGAGTGGAGCCTGCCGACGCATCGAACGCGTCGGCTCCCGCGTCAGCGGTCGGAGGTGCTGTCGCGGCGGCGTCCCCCGGTTTGGTCAACCTCATCCCGATGTCGTCCTCGGGTGTCGGCACGTCAGGCGTGACCTCGATTGCGTTGGAGGTCGACCCCCTGTCACCGGCCAACGCCTCGACATCTGCACAGCTTGGCGCATCGGCGTCGACGCCGAGCACTTCGACGGACACGCTTGAAACTCAAGCACCGGGGGGTGCTGACCCGACGGTTTCCGCGAACGCGACGACTCAGCTGGAGGGAGCCGCTCCGAGCCGCGTCGACGAACTTACGGAGTCGGTGCTCGTGTCAGCGTCGATGACCGAGCGCGAGTCGCCCGCACCGTCTTTCGGTCTCGTTGCTCTCGACCGCCCCGTGTCACTGGGTCGAGGCGTGACCGTGCCGTTGGTTCGCGGTAGCGCGTCGCCGGTCGCCGGTGTGTCACTGCAGGCCGACGGCTCTTCCGCGCTCGTCGGTCCGGAGGTGGGGATTGCGTCGACGGAAGCACCATCGGCGCAGTCGGTTGCGCCCTCCTCCAATGACGCGGTCTCGGTGCTCGCCACCTTGGCGGCCGATGCGCTGACGGTTTCGGCCTCAGGGAATGATGCGGTCTCGGCGCTCGCTACCTTGCCGGCCGATGCGCTGACGGCTTCGCCCTCAGCGTCGCTGACCACGGCGCTCACGGCAAGGGTCATTCCTCGATCTCTCCACGATGAAGCGCTCGACGCGACTTCTGCCGCGAAGGGTGGAGACCCGATGCCCGTCGGGGCGGACGCGTCTGCCCCGACCGCTCCGGCCGCGGAGTCCCCGAACAGTGCGCCAGCCCAGAACGGCGTCGCCCTCGTGGCGACGACGGGACCGGGGCAATCGGGACGCGGCGCCGAACCGACCCGTGTCTCTCGGGACGAGCCGTCGGCAGGGAAGGCCAAGGACGAGACCCCCTCCGCCGTCGGGGTGTCTGCCGGAGCGAGCCCTGCGTCGCCGGCTGACCGCCCCGGCAGCGTGGAAGTGACGACTCCCCCGGTCGTCGAAGGCGTCCGACCGGGTGACACCTCGCAGCACATCGTTCGGGCGGCGTTGCGGGCCCAGGCCGCCGACGGAACGCAGCACATGCGCCTGGAGATGCATCCCGGTGATCTCGGGGCCGTCGCCGTTGAAGTGACGATCGAGGGCGGAGCCGTGCACGTGGCCATGGTCGCCGAGCGAGGGGAAACCAAGGACCTGCTCCGCTCGTCGATCGGGGAGCTGCGGTCCTCCCTCGTCGCCGCTGGATTCTCGGCCGGTCGGGTCGACATCCAGAGCGGCCTCTCCGACAGCCGCTTCGGCCACGCCGCTGATCGCCACGATGCGTGGAGCCAGTCGTTCGATCGACCCGACTCGCGTCGCGACCACTCCGGGGCGTTCTCGAACATGTTCGACCAGTCGAGCGCCCCCGGGGATCAGTCCCGGAGCTCGCGCCCCTTCGGCGAGGCCGGCGCACTCCGCGATGCACTACCGCTCCGCGGAGCGCGCAGCAGCGACCGGCGGGAGCCCGACGCGGCGATCTCAACGAAGGGACCGCGTCGTGACCGACTCGATGTCCATCTCTAACGCTGTTTGCTCGCGTTCGGCCCGGGTCCATCGAACCGCGGCCCACTGTCCCTCGACCGCACCCAACTCCTCACGACGGCTTCGCCGTGAAACGAAAGGTCCTCGTTCATGATCACGAACACCGCTGCTCCATCTCCCGCACCCGCGGCCGCCGCCGGTTCGGCGAAACGTCCCTCCGCGGCCAAGCCGACGACCGTGCCGAATGATCACATGGGCAAGGACGCGTTCTTGAAGCTGCTCGTCGCGCAGCTCAAGTATCAGAATCCGCTCAGCCCGATGGACGGCACCCAGTTCATCTCGCAGACGGCGCAGCTCACGATGACCGAGAAGCTCGAAGAGCTCTCCAAGCTCTCGGAGACCACCGTCCTCGATGCCAATCGCCGAACGGCATCCGAACTCGTCGGCAAGACGATCTCCTACGACAACGGCACCAACGTCGTCGACGGCGTCGTCACCTCCGCCCGCATGAACGGCGGCAACCCGATCCTGATGATCGGGCGTACGGAGGTCCCGCTCGGGTCGGTGCTCGAAGTCCGTGCCGCCCTCGCGGCGTCGGCTCCGGCACCCGCTGGGGCTCCCGCTCCCGCACTCTCTCCGGCCCCCGCTGGGGCTCCCGTCGTCAGTGCCGCCTAGACGCACTCGCTGATCGCCCCACTCTTCGTCGGTCGCATCCTCGGGTGCGTCGGCACACACGTCTCCCCACCAAATCTTCCAGCAGCACCCCTATGAAAGGATCCACATGCTTCGTTCCATGTTCTCCGGCGTTTCCGGACTCCGGAGCCATCAGACAATGATGGACGTCATCGGCAACAACATCGCCAACGTCAACACCGTTGGCTACAAATCGAGCTCCGTCGTATTCCAGGACATGCTCAGCCAGAAGCTCTCCAGCGCCGGTGTCCCCACGGCGGGCGCGGGTGGTCTCGGCGGCACCAACCCGTCGCAGGTCGGTCTCGGCGTCAAGATCGGGGGGGTTGTCACCTCGTTCCGCCAGGGTGCTTCGCAACTGACCGGCAACTCGACCGATATCTCCATCCAGGGCGATGGCTTCCTGCTCGCGAGAAACGACGGGCAGACGCTCTTCACCCGAGCCGGCGCGCTCTCCTTCGATGCCTTCGGACGCATGGTCTCGCCCGATGGCGGCATCATCCAGGGCTGGACGGCCGACACCAACGGTGCGGTGAACACCAATGCCGGCGTGGCCGACCTGGTGATGCCGCTCGGTCAGGCCATCAGCCCGCAGGTGACCTCGAAGATCAGCTTCGGCGGCAACCTCGACGCCACCATTCCGACGACGCTTCCCGGTCCGGAGGTCCTCACGACCATCACCGTGTACGACCAACTCGGCAAATCGCTCGACCTCACCTTCGGGATGAAGATGACCGCCGCGAACACCTGGGCGGTGCAGCCCTACACCCCCGACGGCGCCGACGCCGACACCACCCCCGACGTCCTCGGCGCGGCCTTCACGGTCACCTTCGACCCGGCGACCGGGAAGATCACGGCGCCGGCAACGCCGCCGACCATCACCATTCCGCCGACGTTCGGCACGTATTCGGGGCCGGTCACGATCGATCTCGGCTCGGCATCGGCCGATGGGTTGCGCCAGTTCGCCGGGAAGTCGACGGCGGCCGCGCTGTCGCAGGACGGTGCAACGACCGGTGCGCTGCAGACCTTCGGCATCGGAGCCGACGGCACCGTGACGGGCATCTTCTCGAACGGCCGCAACCGCGTCATCGGGCAGATCGCCATGGCCTCGTTCTCGAACCCCTCGGGTCTCGAGAAGGTCGGCGGCTCGTTCTATCGGCCGACGCCGAACTCCGGTCTTGCCCAGATCGGCGTCTCCGGTACCGGTGGACGCGGATCGATTGCCGGCGGCACGCTCGAGATGTCGAACGTCGACCTGGCCCAGGAGTTCACCTCGTTGATCTCGGCCCAGCGCGGCTTCCAGGCGAACTCCCGAGTCATCACGACCGCCGACGAATTGCTGCAGGAACTCGTCAACCTGAAGCGGTAACTGCTCTATCGGTGGAGAGGTAGTGCGAGCTCACCGGTCGATCGCGTTTCGACCGGGGGCTCGCTCACCTCGCGCGCCGTGCTCAGGATGCCCATGGGCCGGGCTCGGTGGAGTGCGCAGGTATCGGCCCCTCCGACCGATGGGACTAGGTGAGACCCTCGGGTTCTCCTACACGGATTGTTCATTGGACCAAGGAAGGCCCATTCATGATTATCGTCTCGCGACTGAACGGTCACGAGTTTGCACTCAACTGCAACCTCATCGAAAAAGTCGAGGCCAACCCCGACACCGTCATCACGCTGATCGACGGTACGAAGTTCGTCATCGCCGAGAGCGTTGACCGCGTGATCGAGCTCGTACGCACGTACCAGGCGTCGATCATCGCGGCGACCGACGAATTCACTGGACGGACGACGGGCCGCGGCCATCTCCAGCTGGTCAGCCCCGCTGAGGAGAACTAGTCATGGATCCGTTCACCCTCGCTGGCATCCTGCTGGCATTCGCCGCCGTGATCCTCTCGATGATCATGGAAGGCGGCGACCCGGCAGCGATGTTCCTCATCCCCCCGATGATCCTCGTTTTCTTCGGCACGTTCGGCGTGGCGATGGCCTGTGGTCTCAAGCGAGACACCATCAGCGGTCTCAAGTCCATCAAGACTGCACTTCTCACGAAGGCGCACTCGCCGGAAGAGACGGTCAAGGCCATCGTGGGTTTCGCCGAGCTCGCCCGACGTGACGGGCTGCTCGCGCTCGAAGAAGCGGCCAAGACCATTGACGACCCCTTCCTCAAGAAGGGCATCGAATTGGCCGTCGACGGCACCGACCCGGAGGAGCTTCGCGAGATCCTCGAAGCACAGATCAAGTCCCGCAAGACCCAGGACAAGGCGGGCGCGAAGTTCTTCGCGGACATGGGCGGCTTCGCTCCGACGTTGGGCATCATCGGAACCGTTCTCGGTCTCGTCCACGTGCTCGAGAACCTCTCCGATCCGAGCAAGCTCGGCCACCTCATCGCCGGTGCATTCGTGGCGACGCTATGGGGCGTCATGTCCGCCAACCTCATGTGGCTGCCGATTGGCAACAAGCTCACGCGTGTCGGGGCGGTCACTGCCCACCACATGGAGCTCGTCCTCGAGGGCGTGCTCTCGGTACAGGCCGGTGCCAACCCCCGCATCGTCGAGCAGAAGCTCCTCTCCTTCCTGAACGACGACGAGCGTCCCGAGGAATCCGCCAAGGCGGCCTAGTCATGTCGAAGCGTCGTCACAAGCACGAAGAGCACGAGGAGCACGTCAACCACGAGCGCTGGCTGATCACGTATGCCGACATGATCACCCTGCTCATGGTGTTGTTCATCGTGTTGTTCGCCATGGGGCAGACGGACCTCGACAAGTACAAGAAGCTCCGGCAAAGCCTTGCGGTCGGTTTCGGTGGACCTGACAAGCTCGCGCTGCTCGACGGTGGGACGGGTGTGATGGACGGTGGTGCGTCGCCGGTCGGCCTCACCCCGGCGGAGATTGCGGCGAAGACTGCGATCTCAACGCTCAACGGGCGCGCCGCTGCGTGGAAACAGGAGCAGAAGCTTCTCGAGAGCACCAAAGCCGCCCTCGACCGGGCGCTCAAGGAGATCAACGGTTCCCCGCTGATCAAGGATGCACAGGTGCGTGTCGCGCTGACGACGCGCGGCCTCGTGATCACGATCGACAGCGACATCGTGCTCTTCGAACCGGGTTCGGCGACGATCCGACCAGAAGGCCAGAAGGTCCTCGACCGGATCGCCCAACAGCTCGTGACCCTTCCCAACCCCATCACCGTGGAAGGTCACACCGATAACGTGCCGATCTCTGGGACGTTCCCCTCCAACTGGGAGCTGTCGACGGCACGAGCGTCCTCGGTTCTTCGATCCCTCATCGCTCTGCACGGCCTCGATCCAGCACACGGAACCGCCTCCGGATTTGCCGACCAGAAGCCCGTCGCGCCCAACGACACGACGAAGGGTCGGGCGAAGAACCGGCGGGTCGAGATCGTCATCGAAGCAGCGGTCAGCAACCCGAGCGTTGACTCACCGGATGCATTGGCTGCGGTTGAGGCTGCCGCGGTTGCGGCAGCAAACGACGCACAGCCAGGCGCCGACGGATCCGGCGAGATCGTCATCTCGACCCCCATCAAGCCCATCTCGTAGACCTCACCCGAACATCCAACCCTGACTCTCCAGCACCAGCAAGGACACGATCAACATGGCGAAGAAAGCAAAGGCAGCGCCCGCCGCAGAAGGCGAGGAGCAGGCGCCGAAGAGCAAGAAGAACTTGGTCATCGGTGGAGTCGGCGCGCTCGTGCTGTTCTTCGCCGGTGGGAAGGTCATGGGGGGAGGCGGCGAGACCAAGACGATCATCAAGATCGTCAACACCACGACGACGATCCCCATGGGTGAGGTCGTCACCCTCGACGCCATCACGATGAACCTGGCCGATGGGCACGTCCTCAAGGTCGGCATCGGATTCCAACTCGAGTACGAAGCCCATGCCGGCGCCGCTGGCCACGAAGCTCCGAAGGCCCACGATGGTGACCCGACGAAGGGCTACGCCCAGGCCCTCGACATTGCCATTGACGAACTCGGTCAGCACACCATGGAGCAGCTCACCGGTGAAGGTCGTAACGTGGCCAAGGAAGCCCTGGTGAAGCGGTTGCGCAAGGTCTTCCACGGCAAGATCGAAGATGTCTACTTCTACCAGTTCGTGATGCAGTGACCGATCGGTGACCCGCGTATCGCACGCACCGGGTCTTGCGGTTTGAGAGAAATCCGGCCGAGTAGGTCATATCGCCTATTGGTCGGCCGATCAGATCTTCGTGACGTCGAACACGAAGGTCCAAAAGGTCGTCCCGTACGACTTCAAACGGCCGAGCAAGTTCAACCGCGACCACGCCCGAGCGCTGCAGCTCATCGGCGAGACTTTCGCGCGGCAGTTCTCCACGGTGCTGTCGACGACCGTGCGCACGTCGTCGCACGTCTCATTCTCCGGGGTCGGACAGCTGACCTACGACGAGCACGTGCGAGAGATCCCCAATCCGACGTATCTGGGGATGGTCTCGCTCGAGCCCTTGCCCGGACTGGCCCTTCTTCACGTCCCCCTGCCGGTCATGATGACCGTGATCGACCGGTTGCTCGGCGGTACGGGGAACGGTCAGCTCCCCAATCGGCCCCTCACCGACATCGAACTGGGTCTCGCTCAGGGTCTGATCGCGCGCATGCTCCGTGAGCTCTCGAGCGCCTTCGAGTCGCTGGTCGTTGTGGAGCCGCGACTCACCCACCAGGAGTCGAACCCGCAGTTCACCCAGATCGCCGCCCTCAACGACACCGTCGTGGTGCTCTCGTTCGATATCCACGTAGCAGGCAATGCGGGGAACCTCTCGCTGTGCATCCCGTTCGCGCAGATTCAGACGGTTCTCGAAGACGCGGCCGGGACCTTCACCAGAACCGGACGAAACGACATCGACCACGAGGCCGTTGAACGAGCGCTTCGAATCGGCATCGATCACACCAGCGTCCCGGTCTCTGTCCGATTCAACGAGATCGACCTGATCGCATCCGACATCGTCGACCTCCGTCCCGGTGACATCGTGCCGTTGTCGCATCCGGTCGACTCGCCCCTGTTCATCACCATCGGCGACGTGGCCCGATTCCACGTGAAGCCGGGCCGCCGCGGCCGCCGACTCGCCTGTGTTGTCGTCGACGACCGAATCACTACGAAAGACAAGCCATGAGCTCCTCGACAATGACGTCCGTTGCCCTCGACATTGCCCGTCGCGTCGGCGAGGAGATGGCAGCATCGCTTCCCGGCTCGGCAACGTGGACGGCGGTCGCCGAAGAGACCCCGACCCTGCTCGACAACGCGCGTGTCGTCGTCGCCTGGCTCGGCAGCGAAGGTCGACTCGCTCTCGTCGTGGCGTCACCGTTGGCGCGGAACCTCATCGTCGGACCTCCGCCAGCGGACTCGCTCGAGGAGGCACTCGAGCAGGGCTTCACCGGGGCAGCGTCCATGATCGCCGCGTTCATCGATACCAATGCCTCGCTCGGACCGCTCACCGAAGGGGCCATCGATGACGCGACGGTAGCGCTCGGCGGCTCGCTCCTCGGCGTTCGTCTGATGGATGGCGATGCCCACGTCGCCACGCTCGTGATCGCAACGGCGAAGGACCTCGAGGCAGCGCCCGGCGCCTCGACTCCTGTGTTCGAACAACTCGCCGAAGGCGCCCTGGCGGACGCACATCGACCCGTCTCGATGCTCGCCGACGTCGAGATGGGTGTCACCGTCGAACTCGGCCGTGCACGCCTCACCGTTGCCGAGATCCTGAGCCTGACGATCGGATCAGTTGTCGAACTCGACCGCATCGCGGGGAGCCCCGTCGACGTCCTCGTCAACGGAACCCTGATCGCTCGGGGCGAGGTCGTCGTGGTCGACGAGGAGTTCGGGGTGCGGGTCAGCGAAGTCATTGGCTATCAGCCGACGGAACGACTTCGGCGGTGATGGCGTGAGCGATGCATCGCTGGCCGTCGTCCTCCTACGACTGGTCCTCGCGGTTGCAGTCGTTGTCGGTTTGCTGCTGTTGACCGCGCGCCTCACGAGACGCGTCGGCAGCGGTGGTGCCGGATCTGCCCGTGGAGCCATCCGAGTCGTCGCTCGTCAACCACTCGGTCGAAACGCTTCGGTCGCAGTGATCGAGACCGGTGGGCGGACGCTTGTTCTCGGCGTCACCGACCATCAGGTCTCCCTGCTGGGCGAACAACCGCTCGCAGCCACGACGGTCGACGACCCGGGATCGTCGATGCTCCCGCCAACCGGTGGCCGGCGTTCCCTGGTCGACGCACTACGAGATCTGACGCTGCGCAAACCATGAACCGACCCATCGCTTCTGCGCGTTTCGCTGTTCTCGCGCTGTCACTGTTCACCATGGTGTTCGCCGCCGGGGGAGTGGCCTCTGCCCAGACCCCAGCTCCGACAACGGTCGCGCCCGCCGCCGTCGCTCCGACGACGGTCGCGCCGGGCGGTGCTGCTGCCGCTCCGACCACAGTGGCACCGGGCGCCGCCGCGCCAACGGCGGCCACGCCGGTGACCACGGTTGCACCGACCGGTCTGGACACGGGCAACGTCACCGGTCGGACGGCGCAGCGCACCGCCGCCACCCCGACCGATGCCGGAAGCTACGGTCAACCGCCGACGACGGTCGATCCGGGCATCCTCGTGTTCGAGCAGCCCTTCCAGCCGGTGAACGACTCCAACAAGGTGTCGATCACGGTGGGCGACGGTGCCAATCCCAGCCAGAGCGTCCTCATCATCATCCTGCTCACGCTGCTCTCGCTCGCGCCGTCGGTCCTCATCCTGCTGACGAGCTTCACCCGCATCGCGATCGTCCTTTCACTCGTGCGCAATGCGCTCGGCCTCCAATCCATCCCACCCAACCAGGTGATCGTTGGGCTTGCCCTCTTCCTCAGCCTGTTCGTCATGCGACCGACCATCGAGAAGATCAACACCGACGCGTTGCAGCCGCTCCTGAAGAACGAGATCAGCCAGACCGATGCCTATCGGGCCGCGTTGGCACCGCTACGCGTGTTCATGCTCAAGCAGACGGGGACGCGTGAACTCAAGATGATGATGGCCATCTCGAAGGAGGAGAAGCCGGCCACACCGAACGATGTCAGCAACGCGACCTTGATCCCCGCGTTCATCCTCTCGGAGTTGCGCATCGCCTTCATCATCGGGTTCGTGATCTTCATCCCCTTCCTGGTGATCGACCTGGTGGTCAGCTCGAGCCTGATGTCGATGGGGATGATGATGCTGCCACCTGTGGTGATCTCACTTCCGTTCAAGCTGCTGCTCTTTGTCCTCCTCGACGGCTGGTCCGTCGTCGTCCGTTCCCTGATTGAGAGTTTCAATTGACTGGAATCCTCGCCCTCTCCGATTCGCAGGTCGTCACCATCGTTGTGCAGATGCTGATGGTGACCGCTAAAGTAAGCGCGCCTATCTTAATCACCGCGATGGCGATCGGATTCGCCACGTCGCTGATCCAGTCGGTCACCCAGCTGCAGGACGCGACCCTCGCCTTCGTACCGAAGCTGATCGGTGTGGCGCTGGTCATCGTGATGGCGGGAACCTGGATGCTCCACGAACTCGTGACCTACTCCGAAGCGCTCTTCGCCATGATCCCGTCGCTGCTCCACTAGCGCTCGTTCGCGTTCCGCTCCCACCTCACGAACACCATCTCGGGTCCATGCGCGTCGAAGTAGCCCTGCCGACCCTCGTGGCATACCTCCTCGCGATGTCGCGTTGCGTGGCCTGGCTCGTCGTCGCGCCACCGTTCGGAACCCGACTCATCCCGATCACGGTAAAGGTGGGATTGGCCGGCGCGCTGACCATGGCCGCCGGGCCGCGCCTGAACGTCGCGGAGGTCCGCCTTGACACCTTCGGACTCGTCGCCGCGGTCGTCACGCAGGTCCTCGTCGGCCTTTCTCTGGGCTTCTTTGCCCTGTTGCTGCTGAGCGCCATTCAGGCTGCCGGCAACCTGATCGACCTCTTTGCAGGCTTCACGATGGCCCAGGTCTACGACCCGATGTCCGGTGCCGGAGCCAGCGTCTTCGGGCGTACGTACCAGATCGTCGGGACAACGATCCTGTTCGTGTCGGGAGGCCACCTCATCCTCGTTCGCGGCTTTCTCCGGTCGTTCGAGGCCGTGCCGCTCGACCGGCTCACGTCAGCGAACGCGGAGATGATCACTGCCCATCTCGGTCTGTTCATCGTTGCTGCATGCGAGATCGCCGCCCCGGTTCTCGCCGCCATGTTCCTTGCCGAGGTGGCGCTCGGACTGCTGACCCGTGCCGCTCCACAGCTCAACGCGCTTCAACTCGGTATGCCCCTCAAAGCGCTTCTGGCCCTTCTCCTCACGGGCCTCGCTCTCCCGCTGCTGCCGCCGGCGATGGACAACCTCGTCCGAGATGTTGTCCGCGCCGGCCGGATGATCAGCGGGAACTGACACCCGATCTCGACCATGGCGAACGATCGCACCGAAGCCCCTACAGCGAAGAAGAAGCGCGACGCCCGCAAGAAGGGAACGATCGCACGCTCGACCGACCTCGTGACCTGGCTGCAGGTGTTCGTGGCCACCTACGCGATATCCACCACGTTTGCACTGAGCGCGAAGACGCTCCGCGAAACCATGGTCGGTGTCGATCATCTGACGCTGCGCCCTGATGTCAGCTCCGCGGTGAAGCTCCTCGGTGATTCTCTGCAGGGCGGGTTACTCGCCGTGCTCCCTCTCACCGGCCTCCTTCTGCTCACGGCACTGGTCTCGAACTTTGCCCAGACCGGACTGGCCGTGACGCTCCGCAAGCTCAAGCCGACGACAGAGCGGATCAATCCGGGAAAGGGGATCAAGCGGATCCTCTCGAAGCAGGGCTTGTGGGAGGCGACCAAGGAGATGGCCCGGGTCGGTGTGCTCGCCGGTGTTGCGTGGGGCCCGATGAGCACCGTGACCTCGCGACTCGTCGCCCGGCACAGCGGACTTCGCGAAACGATCTCCATCATCGGCGGGTCGTGTCTGCACCTTGCCCGAAACGTCGCCACTGCCGGCTTGCTCATCTCGTTTCTCGACTTCGCGGTGCAGAAGCGGCGGATCCTGAAGTCGCTCAAGATGACGAAGCAAGAAGTGAAAGACGAGTACCGCCAGAGCGAAGGCGACCCCCAGATGAAGGCTCAGCGGCGCGCGCGTGCCGCCGAGATGAGCAAGAACCGCATGCTCGCCGACGTGAAAAAGGCCAGCGCCGTCGTGGTCAACCCGACCCATGTCGCAGTGGCCATCTCCTACGAGCGAAACAGTGGTGCGCCTCGGGTGATCGCCAAGGGGACGGGCGATCTGGCCACGAAGATCCGCGCCGAGGCCGAACGTGCCGGCGTACCGCTGGTGCGCAACGTCGCGCTTGCCCGCGCGCTGCACGCCGTGTGCGAGGTTGGCGAGCAGATCCCCGCTGACCTCTACGAGGCCGTCGCCCGTCTCCTTGCGTTCGTCATGTCGGTCGGACGGCGGAGCGCGTTCGGCGGGCCGCTCACGATGTCGGGTCCCTCATATCTCCCTCCCGAACTCGCGCAGCTTGGCGAACCTTCGGCCGATCGGAGATCTGGAGCCAGGAAGGCGCCGAAGCGACGAGGCCAGGGACGGTCATCATCCCTACGACCCGACCCTGCCGCCTCCCGTCAACCGGGAGCGACTTCGGCCGACAGACCTAGCGAGGTCCTGTGAAATCCAACCGAAGCGCGCAAGTCGGCGTTCCCGCGGCAGGTGAAGGCCTGTGAAATCCAACCGAAGCGCGCAGGTCGGAGTTCCCGCGGCAATCGTCTCGATCGTCGCCATCATGGTCGTGCCGCTCCCGACCATGGTCCTCGACTTCCTGCTCGTGATCAACCTCGCGGCAGCGGTGATGATCCTGCTGGCGACGATGTTCGTCCAACGGGCACTCGACTTCTCGGTCTTCCCTTCGGTCTTGTTGGTCGCCACGCTCTTCCGCCTTGCGCTCAACGTCGCGACCGTGCGACTGGTGCTGCTCCACGGCGATGCCGGGCGGGTGATCGAAGCCTTTGGTCATGTGGTGATCGGCGGGTCGGTCGTCGTCGGTCTCGTGGTGTTCATGATCCTCGTTGTGATCCAGTTCGTCGTGATCACGAACGGTGCCGGCCGGGTTGCCGAGGTCGGCGCCCGATTCACGTTGGACGCCATGCCCGGCAAGCAGATGGCGATCGACGCCGACCTGAACGCCGGCGCGATCACGGAGGACCAAGCCCGCATTCGACGTCGCGAGGTCGGCGCCGAAGCCGACTTCTACGGAGCGATGGACGGCGCGTCGAAGTTCGTCAAGGGCGATGCGATCGCGGCCATCATCATCACCGTCATCAACCTGATCGGTGGGTTCGTGGTCGGCGTCCTGCAGCGGGGGATGACGATCAACGATGCCATCAACCACTATTCGCTGCTGACCGTCGGCGACGGTCTCGTCTCGCAGATCCCGGCGCTGCTCATCTCGATTGCCTCCGGTCTGATCGTCACTCGTGCGGCAACCGAGAACGACCTCGGTACCGACCTGTTGCAGCAGTTCGGCCGTCATGCAAAGACGGCAAAGATCGCCGCCGGCGCTCTCGTGGCGATCTCGCTCATGCCCGGTCTGCCGAAGCTGCCGTTCTGGGTGGTCGCCGCAGGTCTGTGGATCGGGGCCACCCGTGCAGCCGCGACCCGTTCGGCAGAAAAGGCAGCAGCCACCGAAGCGGATGCACCTCCGGTGCGCACGGACTCCCCGACTGATCTCGTCGGCGACATGCGAATCGAGCCGCTCGAACTCAACATCGGCTACGGGCTGATGGACCTCGTTGATGCGAACCGGGGAGGGGACCTTCTCGATCGGGTCCGGGCACTGCGACGGAAGACGGCGATGGAGCTCGGCATCGTTCTGCCACCGGTACGCACGCGTGACTCGATGGCGCTCAGCGGGAACACCTATGAGATTAAGGTCCACGGTGTCGCGGCCGGCCGGGGCGAGGCCCCTCCCGGCGTTTCGCTTCTTCTCGGTCCCTGCCCTCCCCACATTCCCGGGCAGGCGACGACGGACCCCGTGTTCGGTATGGAGGCATTCTGGATTCCCGTCGAGTTCGCCTCGCAGGCGGAGCTCTCCGGGTCAACGGTTATCGATCGCGGGTCGGTGATCACCACGCACCTCGCAGAGGTCATCCGGACGAATGCATCGCGACTGCTGAGCCGCCAGGATGTGAAGCTCCTCGTCGATGGTGTCCGTGCGTCCGATCCTGCCGTCACCGAGGAACTCGCTGCCGTCTCGATCTCTCTCGCGGAAGTTCAACGAGTGCTACAGAGCCTGCTCGAAGAAGGCGTCGCCATTCGCGATCTGATCCGCATCCTCGAGGTCCTTTCCGAGCGCGGACGGGTTACGAAGGACCCGGAGGCTCTGGTCGAGGCGGTGCGAGCGTCGCTCGGTCCGGCAATCTCGGTCCCTCTTGCCGATGATGCCCGGTTGAGCGTGATCACCCTCGACCCGCTGGTGGAGCGCACGCTTCTCGAAGGGCTCCGGTCCGGGGAGAACGGGACCTTTCTCACCGGCGACGCGTCGACGTTGGAACGTATCGTGGCCTCGATCGCCGCGCTGGTTGAAGAAGTCGAGAACCGCGGTGTACGGCCCGTGATCGTATGCAGTGGTCCTCTGCGCCCGGCGATGCGCAAACTTGTCCGCACTGCCGCACCGGACACCCCCGTGCTCGCGTATGCCGAGCTCGGCACGCGGCTCACGATCGAAACCGTCGGCGTCATCCAAGCCGATCAGCTGGTGCTCACGTGATTCCGTCTCGTGTGATGCCCACGGAATCGGTGAAGGTGGACGGAATCACCGCAAAAACTCGAACAACGATTGGAGATCGGTCATGACCAAGACCCGGAAGTACGAAGGACGAGACCTCGGCGAGCTGCTCGAGCGCGTCCACGTCGAACATGGTGAGGACGCCAGGATCGTCGGTGCGAACCGATGCCGTTCGGGCGGCATCGCGGGGTTCTTCGCCGTCGAAAGTTTTGAAGTGGTTGTGGAGATCCCTGATGCCGCGTCGGAGCGGACTGCGAAGCGTCGGGCCCGACGGGTCGATCGGGCGCACACGGACGGAGAAGGCGTCGTTGCGTCGACGAATGACGCAACGATTGCGAACAGTGGGTCTCGCCGCGCTCGGGTGCGCCCGTCGGCGGCAGGCGCCCCGACGGCAGTCCCCGTCGGCTCTGATCCCTCACCGGCGCTGAGCGCGCTCGTTGCCGCTGCAGACGCCGCCGAACGTAACGCGTCGCACGTAGGCCGAGATCGAACGGGTACGTCGAAGGATGACTTCTCCTCGGTCCTCGACCGAGCCGTCGCGCCAGTGTCTCGGGATGGTCGTTTCGGTCGCTGGCTCGGCGACGCTGAACCCGAGGCGGCCGCGCCGGCCGAGGAGTCGAGCGGGTGGGCTCCCCGGCGCCTCCTCGGCCGACGCAATCGCATCGACCGGAAGCGAAGCTCGACGCGGTCTACCCGGTCGGATGGCTCCGACGATCGGGTGGTCGACATCGCCGCACTCGAACGAGCCGGGCTCGTCCCCTCGCTGGCGATGCCGCTGTCAGAAACCGGGGTGAGGCGCCCGGGCGCAATGCGCCGCGTCGACGAAGTGTCCACCGCCGAACTCATCGAGCTGGGCGTCCCTGCACGCTGGTTGCTCCACCACATCGACGGACAGCTATCCCTCGGCACGGTCCTCGGGAACCTCACGCCACCGCCGACGATGATCACCACGGCGGGGACGACGATTGCCGTTGTCGGTGAGCTCGGACTCGTCGTCGATGTTGCCCGCGCAATCTCGCTTGCGTTGCGCCAGGATCCTGTGACATGCGTGTTGCTCACCACCGGTCCGCGGCCGGAGGGCTTCCGCGGCGAGCTCGTCAACGTTATCGACGAGCTCCCTGATCGACGCGAGCAGTGGGCGCGTCGTGCAACCGCAACCGTGGTTGCCGTCGACATCGGATTCGCCCGCCACGACATCTCGTGGGGTCGGCTTGCCGTCTCCTCCCTTCGCCCGACGATGCGCTGGGGAGCCGTGTCGGCGACCCGCAAGGCCGAGGACGTCCGAGCTTGGGCCCGCGGCGTCGGTGGCCTTCACGCGCTTGCGGTCACCGGAATGTCGGAGACGACCACACCGGCAGCGATTCTCGAGGCAGGAGTTCCCGTCGCCCGCATCGACGGTCAGGTGGCGTCTCGCGAACTATGGCTTCGACTGCTCAATGATCGGCTCGGTGATGCCTCCCGGCTTCCCGATCTCGTGGCGAACTGACAAGCGGCCCTTGCTCGCCTGTCCCGTCTACCGCCATCCCTCTTCCGACGTCGGCCCATGACACCCTTCCTCCGCCTCTCCGTGAGTCTGTCTCTGACGCTGCTGGTGTGGGCCCCGAACGCCATCGACGAGCTCGGAAGTGGACCCGTCAATCTCGCGGATCTTGCTCTTCGCTTCGTCGTGACGTTCGCGTTCTTCCGAGCCTCGGTCCGGGGCGTCGCGTACCTTCTCGACTCCTACCGATCATCGGTCCCGGCGTCGAAGGATGTGGTTCCTGCCGCGTCCCCCTCTCGAGCGCAGATGGTCGAACGACGGACAAGCCGACGACGAACAGATGGTGCGGCCAGCGCCGGGGCCGAACGCGAACTGCCGGCTCTCTCCGACGTCCGATAGGGGTGCCGGACTCCACTCATCCGGTCTGCGGAAGCCCTCGGAGTCGGCCGAAATGTGCGGTAGTTGAAAGCTGAATCAGGCCGATGAACTTTCCGTAATGGCCAACGGGTCTTCGCGGCAACCGCTTCCCGGCGATTCCGGAGACCATCTCGGCATTCCGCAGCGGAGCGGCCGTTGAATCTTGAGGAATTCGTGAGCCGAATGGCACGTTCCTTCCTCGGCAAAAGGACAAGCTCGGTGCTACGTTTCCAACCGTTACTCTCCATCAAGGGCGCGACGTTGCTCACCACTCACTGTCGGACGGCGAAGGCATTGATGCTCACTGGATTCTCCGACCGATTCGGACGATGAGCGCGGCAGCGAGGTTGCGCAGTCTCCTGTCGAACCACGCGGGGTCAACTCGCGTGAAACGTGAGGGTCAAGATGACGAGTTGACGGCGATGTCGCGTCTGCACGACCAGAAGACGGCGTTGCTCTACACCGCTTCGCATGAGGTTCGCGGGTCGCTCCACGGGATTTCCGGGCTCGTTGAACGCCTTCGCGATGAGCCCTCATCGGTGGAGAAGAGTCCGCTCCTCGATGCCCTCGCCGACGCGTGCAGTGGGCTGCGGTCGACCGTGCAGCAGGTGCTTGACGTCGCCCAGTTGGAAAGTGGAGGACTCCAGCCGAGAGTCGCCGTCTTCGACATCCGCGTGTTGCTGCGCGAGGTCGGCGCTGTGGTGTCGGGCATTTCCGGTCCTGATGTCGCCGTTCGGACGTCCATTGACGAAGCATGTTCCGTCTTCCGATTCGGTGACGCCGGTCGGATCAATCAGATCCTCACGAACATCGCCATCAACGGCGCAAAGGCGATGCAGCGCGGGGTCCTCTCTATTCATGTCGGCGAGCTCGCCGACGGTGTGGTGCGATTCATTGTGCGGGACGAAGGTGATGGCATGCCGCCGTTTGCCCGCTCACGACTCATCGCTCAGTCCGTCGACGGGAACGTTCTGCGTCCCGATCGGCGTGAGCGCTCCGGGGACCGTCGATCGAACGGCGGTCTCGGATTGCTGATTGCCCGAGAGTTGATCGAATCACTCGACGGTCGGGTCGACGTGAGCGTCGAGCGCGGAGCTGGGACCACGGTGCACATCGATCTCCCCCTGCCCGAGCGTGCCAGTCAACAACGGCCGATCGCCGAGCCCGACCTCGAGTTGTCCATCAAGCGCGCCCTCATCGTGGATGATGCGCCGGAGGGGCTTCAGTTCCTCGCCCACTCCCTCGACACCATCTGCCAGAACTGTGACGCGACCATCGACTCGGAAGAGGCTCTGGCGCTGGCCCAGAGCGAACCGTACGACCTCGTGATCCTTGATGGGATGATGTCACCGCACGACGGTGCTGATCTCTCGCGGGCGCTGCGGCGGTTCGAGACCACCCGCAACAGCGTGATCATCGTCGCCACGGGGAACGTCGAGAGCGTGAGTTCGGCCCGTTACCTTGCGGCTGGTGCCGACCTCGTCATGGTCAAACCGTTTTCACGACTCGAACTGGTGCGGGCGGTGCGTCGAACGATGGCGCTTCGGTCGGCCGAGGCGGCGGGACTCGTCATCGACCTTCGGCCGATCGATGCCGACGAGGGGTCGACGCCGATCGTTCAGCCATCCGACGTCTTCTCGGCGCCCCTGACGGTGTTCGACTCGCTTCTCGAGGGCAGGTTGCAGGCGATCCGAGACGCCTTCGAACGCCGTGACGCAAGCGCCTTCATGCGCGCTGCGCACACGCTCGGCTCGCCGGCCGTCGTGCTCGGCGTCGAAGGCCTCGGCCGTTACTGCCTGGCGCTGGAGACGATTGTCAGATCGGTCGGTCTGGAGGGCATTGGCGTCGGTGCCTTTGACCAGCTCGCCTTCCTGGCGGCGGCGCAGCGCCCGGGCGTCTTCACCACGCCTGCGTCCTGACGTTCGCATCTCCGAAAGCCGAACTCAGGACTGCGCGGATCCATTTGGCGGCGACTTCCGCGGAGCCCTGGCAACGGCGGCGTGCGCGCCGGCCGGCGACGGAGCTCAGGAGATGGTGATGTCGGCCCGGATCCGGTAGCCGACTTCACGAATGGTCTGAATCAGCCAGCTGGCGCCGATGTCGGTCAGCTTGCGCCGGATGTTCGACATGTGGACCTCGACCAGGTGACTTCCGCCGTGCCACTCGGGGCCCCAGACAATCGCCTGGAGATCGGTGCGTGAAACCACGGAGTTCGAGCGCTTGGCGAGCTCGCGGAAGAGTGCAAATTCCGTCCGCGTGAGCTGGGCCGAGAGTCCGCCGATGGTGACGATGCGGGCTTGGGCGTCGATACTCAGCGCAGTATCCGCGGGCAGTTCGACGGTCGATGTTCGTGTTCTTGTCGATGGTGGTGCCGACACCATCAGCGGAGCCGTGAGCGACAGGCCGGAGCGGTCTGCGGGAGCGCCTGCCGCCAGCTTCGCGGTCGCTTCGCTGCTCTGCTTGCGTCGGGCCACCGAACGAATGCGCGCCGCGAGTTCGCGCATGGACGCCGGTTTGGTCAGGTAGTCATCCGCTCCGATCGTGAAGCCGACGAGCTTGTCCACTTCGTCGCCTCGGGCCGAGAGGATGATGATGTGCACGTCGCTGATCTCACGCAGGCGACGGCAGGTTTCGAAGCCATCGATCCCCGGGAGTCCGAGATCCAAGATCACGGCAATCGGCTGGACGTCGTTGAAGATCTCGAGTGCTCGTTCACCGTCGAGCGCCGTGTCGACGGCAAAGCCTTCGGATTCAAGCGACGTCTGCATGAGCAGAGTCACCTCGGGTGCATCGTCGACCAACAGCAGCCGTGGCCGGTCGATTGTCGGGGCGCTTACGCTCATCTGTTTCTACTGTCGCTGGAAGCGCCTTCGTGAAGACAGACGCAGGTGGACGTTGCTTGCTCGTCCGTGCGGCCCCGGAGATGTTGGTCCATGAGGACTACGAACAACGTAACGCGAGAACGGCGTCCGGGGTTGGATATCGATCACACAAATACGATCAGAGCCTCGCCGAGCCCAGCAAAATCGCTTCGCGATGGAACCTTGGAGGACCAGGGGCACCAGCTAGCGCGCCCGGCGTCGCCTCGACGTGTGCAGAAGAAGGGCTCCACTGGCGCCAAGCGCCAGTCCGAGCATGACGAGCGCTCCGAATTCGGCTCCGGTGAAGGCCAAACGAGAACGTACCTCGGTGTCGGGTTTCGGTGTGGTGGTGGTCGAACCGCTTCGGGGCTTGCGCGGCCCGCGACCGGGCTTCGTGGACGGGGACGCAGCGGTCGTGTCCGCGCTACCCTCGGCGACGGTCGTCGTCGCCCCCGTGTTCGGGGTGAGGCTCGTGGTTGACGCACCACGCGAGAGTTCAGTGGTTGTCGTTGCCGCCCTGGCTCCGGTCGTCGTCGTGGCGGCCGTCGAGGGCGGAACGATGAACGGGGGACCGAGCAGGTTGAGCAGTCCTGCATCGACGTGGCGGACGTCGCCGAGGGGAAGGACGACGAGCACGCCGGTGCGGAAGGTCTTCGGATCCACATCAGAGTCCGTCGAGGCGTCACCGATCCCACGCAACGTCACCTTCAGATCAGAGGGCACATCGAAGGCGACGATGTAGGAGCGGGCCACGATGTCGTCGAAGAGGTAGGAGCCGTCCGCGCCGCTGACGACGGTGAGAGGCGAACCGTCGACTGCCAGCACTGGAGTGCCATCGGGGTAGAGGAGACGTGCAACCACGCCGGAGATTCCCGGCTCCCCCGTTCCCTGTCGACCGTCGCCTGTCGTGGTCCCGTCGTTCCAGACGCGTCCTCCGAGACTGCCCTTCGGTTCGAGCCCGGCGTCGACGTCGGAGCGGTCGAGCCCCGAGACGAGGACAACGTCAGCCGCGTGAGTCACCGGATCGATGTTGGAGTCGATGAGCGCGTTGGTTCCGCCGCCGGTCGGATCACCAGCGGCAACCCCTTGAGGTGAGTGTCCGTAGCGAGGCGGCGGGTTGATCACGATGCGGGCATTGCCGGGCGCGACCCCCACGAACAGGTAGGCGCCCGCACCATCCGTCGTTGTCGTCGTAATGCGGTCGTCTGCCGTGCCGAAGAGACCGTCGGGACCGGCATGGCGGAGCGTCACCGTGACGTTCCCGACGGGCGGCTCTCCGGCGTCCTGCATGCCATCGAGGTCGTCGTCACGCCAGACGTAGTTGCCGATGCTGATGGGCGTGTAGAGACCACCGTCGACGTCGCGGTCATCCGAGGTCGTGGATACCAGATCGATGTTCGCCCGGAGCTCGAACGACGCCGTGGAACCGTTGGCCGTGGCATCGGAGTCGGTCGCCCTGGTGCCGGCGGCCACAGTGGTCGCGGTGGCAACCATTCCTGGCTTCGCGAAGGTCACGGTGTAGTTGCCGGGCCGCAGGGTGTCGATGAGCCACCCGCCTGCGGATCCGGCTGTCGAGGACGTAATGGTGCTGCGACTGACCACCGCGCCACGGTCGTCGATCCCGGCGAGGGTCACCGAGACGCCGTCGATGCCGGGCTCGCTGGGGTCCTGGATGCCATTGCCGTTGAGGTCGTCCCATACCCGGTCGCCCACGGCGACGGGTGCGAGTTCACCGAACCGTCCGACCGGTGTCTGTTCTCCTGGAGCGAGGACGACGCCGCTCACGACGTCGTCGCCGATCGTTCCGTGCACCGATGACGTGTCGAGTCCGTCCATCCAACCTGCGGGCTGGCCCTCGGTCACGGTGTAGCCGGTGGCATCGGACGCGAGGAGGTCGAGGAACGAGTACGTACCGTCGCTGAGTGTCGTCGCCGTGCGGGTGACGGCGTTGTTCGCCCGGTCGTTGCCCGTGAGCGTGATTGTCACGCCGGCGATACCGGGTTCACTGCTGTCCTGTACTCCGTTGTTGTTGGCATCGGAGTACACCGTGCCGATGATGGCACCGAGCGTCTCGCCGAAGTTGACGCCCGTCAGGCCGGTTGCCGGAACCGTGAGCGAGGTCAGCGTGTTCGGGGTCGACGATCCGTAGTTGAGAGGTTGGATCTCCTCGACGGTGTAGGTCCCCGGGGCGACGTTCGGGAAGCTGTACGAGCCGTCCCCGAGTGTCGTGGTCCGAGCGACTTCCGCTCCGTTCGAGTCCCGCAACACGAGTGTCACGCCGAGCACCCCAGGCTCACCGCTGTCCCGGACACCGTTTGCGGTGAGACCATCGGCGCCGCGGTCCACGAAGACCACGCCGGAGAGCGTCGTGGTGACGGCTGCGGACGGTACCCGTTCACCGAAGGTGTACCCGGTTGCCTGGACGTCGAGCGGCAGGCTTATGTCGACAATCACATCGTTGCCGACTCCACCCCCGGCGGTGCCCGCGGCGTCCTGTCCATCGGACCATCCGGATGGCTGGGTTTCGGTGAGGGTGTAGACACCGGCGGGGAGATCGGTGAAGGCGTAAGACCCGTCAGGCGAGGTGGTCATCGTGCGGGTGACGGCATTTCCGGCAGCGGTCGTGCCGTTCAACGTCACCGTGACACCGCTGATGCCCGGCTCCGCCGGACCGACGACCGACGTCCGTCCACCGCTACCGTCGACGTCGTTGTACACCGATCCGGCGATCGACGACAGCGTGTCGCCGAAGTCGATGTCCGAGACTCCGCCGCTTGCCGGTGCGGTGATCGCTTCGGTGTTTGTCGAGCGCAGCGATGAACCGAAGCCGACCGGCTGCACCTCGGTCACGGTGTACGACGCGCCCGGCGTGAGGCCCGTGAACAGGTAGGTGCCGTCGGCGCCCGTCATCGCCGTGCCGATGAGGGCTCCGGTGCCGTCGCGCAACTGCACGGCCACCCCGACGATGACGCCGTCGCCGGGTCCTGCGCTGGAGTTCCGATCCCGATCGAGGAAGACGGTGCCGCGGACGAAGACCGTCGTCGGCAGGGTTTCCTGCTCGCCGAAGAGATGACCGGACGAGAGGCCACCGGGGGTGACCACGATCGCCGTGATGGTGTCGGCTCCGGCGGCGCCGGTCGAACCTGCGGTGTCGATGCCGTCGCCGTACCCGGTGGGTTGGGTCTCGATGACGCTGTACGTTCCGGCCGGAAGACCCGTGAACACGAAGGAGCCGTCGGGTCCTGTCGAGGTCGACGCAGACACCGGCACGCCGTTCACGTCGACGCCGCTCAGATTCACGCTCACGCCGCCGATGCCGCGTTCGGCCGATGTTGGCGCCTTCGCCCCGTCGTTGTTCGCATCGACGTAGACGAAGCCGGTCACCGACGCGGTGGTCTCGCCGAAATTCACCCCGGCGAGGCCCGCAGGCGGAACACTAAGTGTGCTGAGGATGTCCGGTGTCGAGGATCCGTACGCCGTTGGCTGCGCTTCGCTCACGGAGTACGTGCCGGGCGCGAGATTGGTGAACGCGTAGGAGCCGTCGGGGTTGGTCACGGTGGTCGAGACCGACGCACCCGTGGAGTCGAGCAATGTGAGTACGACACCGCCGAGGCCGGCTTCGCCGGCATCGATCGACCCGTTTGCGTTGCGGTCGATCCAGACCGATCCCCGAAGTGACGTCGTCGTGCCGGTTGTGCCGACACCGAGCCGCTCGCCGAAGTTCTGGTTCGACAACCCGCTGCCGGGCACGATGGCCGAGGGAATCGAGTCCGGTGTCGTCGAGATGTATCCCGAAGGCTGTGTCTCCGCCACGGAGTACGTTCCCGGCGCGAGGTTGGTGAAGCGGTACCTGCCATCCGGGCCGGTGAGCGTCGTGTCGATCACCACGTTCGAAGAGTTTCGAAGGGTGAGGAGCACGCCCGCCAGGCCGGCCTCGCCGCTGTCGATCGTTGCCGACGAGTTGGCATCGACCCACACCACGCCCTCGAGGAATGCCGTGCCCGCCGGCGTGGGGCGGACCTTCTCGCCGAAGTCGTACCCCGCCCCGATCGCTTCAACGGGAAGCGCGATGGCGGCGATCACATCGTTGCCGAGCGTTCCCGCGTTGGCCGACGGGTTCGGTCCGGTGATCGCGCCGACCGCGTCGAGCCCGTCGAGGTACGCCGATGGTTGGGTTTCCGAGATGCTGTACGTCCCCGCCAACAGGTCGTCGAATCGGTACGCTCCGTCCAACGCCGTGCTCGTCGTACGGTTCACAGCGGCGCCGTTGGCGTCGGTGCCGCTGAGCGTTACGGTAACGCCGGCGATGGCCGCTTCGCCGGGTGCCTGTCTGACGCCGTCATTGCTCGTGTCGACGTAGACCTGGCCGGCGAGTGACGCGCCGATCTCGCCGAAGTTGACGTTGGCCAGGCCGCCGGTCGATACCGTAAGTGGACTTAGGGTATTTGGTGTTGTCGACCCGAGCCCATTGGGTTGGGTCTCGACGATCCGGTATGTCCCCGGCCGGAGTCCGGCGAACGCGTACGTCCCGTCGGGAGCTGTGGTCGTCGTACCCACGAGGTTGTTCAATGCGTCGAACAGCGTCAGCGTCACACCACCGAGACCGGGCTCGCCGCTGTCCGGCGATGAGCCTGATCGGTTCCGGTCGAGGAAAACCGTGCCGTTGAGGGTCGCGCCCGTGACGGTGGGGCGGACGAGCTCGCCGAAGTCATACCCGACGCCGAGCGACGCGACACCCGGCGGGAGAACGATCGACCCGATCGCATCCGTGGGCACGAGCACACCCGTGCTCGATCCGTTGACCGTACCGACATGCTCACGTCCGTCGTCGTACGCGCCGGGCTGGGTCTCGGTGACGGTGTAGGAACCTGCGGGAACACCGGTGAACACGTACGAGCCGTCCACACCCGTGGTCGTCGTACGGCTGAGTGCGGCGCCGAGCGCGTCGGTTCCGTTCAGGGTCAAGACCACGCCGGACACTCCTGTCTCGGTCGGGTCCGCGATGCCGTCGTCGTTGGTGTCGATGACGACGCGTCCACTGAGGGACGAGAGCGTCTCACCGAAGTTCTGGTCGCTTCGACCGGTCGGTGGCACGTTGAGATTGGCGATCAGGTTCGGCGTCGACGAGCCGTGCGTCGTCTTCTGGGTCTCACGAACCGAGTACACGCCAGCCGGCAGTACCGCACCGGCGTTGTTGGTTCCGAGGTTGGTGATTCGGAAGGTGCCGTCGGCTGCGCTGGTGACCGAGGCGACCACGCTGCCGGCGTTGTTCAGCAACTCGATCGTCCAACCGCCGAGCCCGGTGTCCCCGGTGTCGAGGGAGCCGTTCGCCGCGTTGTCGAGAAACACGAGTCCGGCAACGAACGCGCCGGTTGGTGGCACCCGGCTCTCGGCGAAGTCATATCCGACGCCGGCCCCTGCGGCCGGAATCGTGATCGCCGTGACGGTGTCGTTGCCGAGCGTTCCTGCGTTGACGGCGTTGACCGTGCCGACGCTGTCGATCGCGTCGGTGTACCCGCCCGGCTGGGTTTCGCTCACGGCGTAGGTACCGGCGAGCAGGTTGTCGAATTGGTATGCACCCGTGGCATCGGTCGATGTGGTGCGGGAAACGGGACCGTTGACGTCGGTACCCGTGAGGGTGATGGAAACGCCGCTGATGCCCGTGCTCTCGCCCGCTTGACGCACACCGTCGTTGGTCGTGGCCACGTAGACGTGACCGGCAAGTGATCCGGCGGTCTCACCGAAGTTGATGTTCGCGACACCCTCCAGAGGTACGGTCACCGTCGGGATCACGTTCGGCGTGGAGGAGCCGTAGCCGTTCGGTTGTGTTTCGGTCACGGAGTACGAGCCGGGCACGAGGTTGGTGAAGACGTAGGTGCCGTCGGGGTTCGTCACGGCGGTGGCGATCACGTTGTTCCCGGCGTCGCGGAGGGTGATGGTGACCCCGCCGAGCCCGGTGTCGCCGGAGTCGATCGTCCCGTTGCCCGCGGCGTCGATGAACACGCTGCCCGAAAGCGACGTGGTGTTCTGACGTTCCCCGAACAGGTAGGTGGAAGCGTCGATTCCCGCACCGATCGAGATCGCCGCGATCCGGTCGTTGGTGACTGTTCCCCCAGCGGTTCCGGCGGTGTCGCGCCCGTCGGCGTAGGACGGCGGTTGCGTCTCGACGACGGCGTACGTCCCGCTCAGCAGGTCGGTGAACGTCCACGCCCCGGACGCATTGCTCACCGTCGTGCGGCTGACGGTGCTTCCACTCGCATTGACGCCTGACAGCGTGATGGTCACGCCGGAGATCGGCGTCTCGCCGGCATTGCGCGCTCCGTTGTCGTTGGCATCGACGTAGACGAATCCCGAGATGGTCGAAACCGTGTCGCCGAAGTTCTGTCCCGTCACACCGGTGGCCGGTAGGCCGTTGACGGCGATCGCTGTTGGGTTCTGGCTGCGTCCGAATCCGGTCGGGGTCACCTGGTCGATGCGATAGTCCGCGCCGGAAACGAGGTTGTCGAATCGGTACGAACCATCGCTTCCGCTCGTCGTTCTGGCGATCTCGTCGCCCGATGTGTTTCGGAGGACGACGACAACGCCGGCCAAAGGGTCGTCGACTCCGGCGTCGCGAACTGCATCGCGATTGCGGTCGAGGTAGACGCTTCCGCTGATCGACACAGTCGAGCTGATCTCACCGAAGTCGTATCCGGTTCCGTTGACACCGACGCCGACGGTGATCCCGGTCACGGAGTCCGTGCCGATGCCGTTCCCGGGGCGCGTTCCGCCGAGCGTGCCGATGGCATCGCGCCCGTCTCCGTACCCGATGGGCTGGGTCGGCTCCGTGACCGTGTAGACGCCCGCAATGAGTCCGTCGATGCTCCAGGAACCGTCGACCGACGTGGTTGTCGCGAGGTTCACCGAACGACCGTTGACGTCGATGCCGGTCACGCGGATCGTGATGCTGCCGATCGGCTGCTCGCCCGAGTCGAAGATTCCGTTGTTGTCGGCATCGATGAAGACCCGACCGGCCAACGTGGAAGTGGTGTCGAAGAAGTCCTGTCCCGAGAGTCCACCAACGGGTGCCGTGACGCTCCGCGTGTTCGGTGAAGAACTGCCATAGCCAATCGGTTGTGTCTCGGTGACCGAGTAGTCGCCGACCGGAATACCGGAGAACGAGTAGTTGCCGTTCACGTCGGTGGCGGTCGTGGCAACCACTGCTCCGCTGGCATCGCGCAGCGTGATGGTCACCCCGGCGATCGTCCCGTTCTCTCCGGTGTCCCTCGCGCCGTTGGTGTTCGGGTCGACGCGAACCGCACCGCTGATGGAGGTGTAGGCGACCGGGGCGAGCGGCTTCTCACCGAAGAGATTGCCCGTCGACGTCGTGCCCGATGCGATGGTGACACCGCCGATCTGGTCATTCGTCGTTGTCGTACCGCCGGCGGTCCCGGCCCGTTCGGCGCCATCGAGGTACGACGCCGGCTGGGTCACTTCGGTCACCGCGTAGGTACCGGGACGCAGGCCGGTGAATGCGAAGCTGCCATCGGACGCGGTCGTCGTCGCGCGGTTGACGGTGTTGCCGAGATCATCGGATCCGTTCAGCGCGATCGAAACCGTGGCGATGCCGGGCTCGCCGACCTGCCGGTTCCCGTCACCCGTGATGTCCACGTACACGGAGCCGGCGATAGAGCCGGGAACGAGCTCGCCGAAGTTGTTGCGCGCCGAGTTCGTCGACGATCCGACGACGATGCCGGTGAGCACGTCGCGTGTGGGGATCGGGCCGCCGAGCGAACCACCGGCGGACCCGACGGTGTCGCGACCGTCGATGTAGCCCGCAGGCTGTGTCTCGGTGAGCGTGTAGCCGGCCAGGTTCGATGCTTCGAGACCGGTGAACTGGTAGTAGCCGTCGGCACCGGAGGTCACCGCGCTCGTTCTCGACGTTCCGAACACGTCGACTCCGGTCAAGGTGATCACCGCACCCACGATCGGGGCTTCGCCCGTGTCACGGACTGCGTCGTTGTCGGCATCGACGTAGACGTAGCCGGAGACGATCGGAAGATTCACGATGCCGGCGTCGATGGTGAGATTCACCTCTCCGGAGCCGAGCGTGGTGGAGCCGGAGATGCCACTCGTCTTGTTGAGATCCGAATCAGCGGTGTTGGATCCGACGTTCGCCACAGTCAGCGTGAACCCGGAAGGGGCGTCGATGCGGATCCGGTAGATGCCGGGAACGAGGCCGTCGAAGCGATAGTTGCCCGTTGCGTTGGTGAGCTGGGTGACGGGGTCGCCGGATCCGTCGAGTATGGGCGTCCCGGCGGTGTCGAGGAGACGGACGCGCACGTTCGCCACGCCCGGTTCGCCGATGTCCTGCACGCCGTTGCCGTTCAGGTCTTCCCACACGCGATCGCCGAGGATGACAGTGCGGAAGAAGCCGGTGTCGACATCGGTCGGCGACTGTCCGCTCTGCAGCGTGAACGGCGGGGTCATCCCGGTCATGACCGCAGCGTCGGAATTCGTCGCCGCGGAACCTCTCCCAACCGGCGACGGCGTCCAACCCGATGGGGCGGCGAAGTGGACGCGGTACGTTCCGGGGACAAGGTTGTCGAACACATAGGCACCGCCGCCCGACGTGACCGTCGTGCGGACCACCGAGGCGCCCGCGAGGAGCTCCACGGTGATGCCGTCAAGACCGGGTTCGCCGCTGTCCTGGATACCGTCGGCGTTGGTGTCATCCCAGACTCGGTCCCCGACGGAGGCGGCGGCGAAGAACCCGGCGTCGATGTGTGTCGTGGTGACACCGTCAGGCACCGAGAAGACCGCAGTGCGGCCTGTTGCGAGGTCCGCGTCGGAGTCGATCCCGCTGGCGCGCGGACCGGTCGACGACGCCGGTGATGGAAGGTACCCGGAGGGACGGACGAACTCGACGCGATAGTCGCCTTCACGGAGGAGCGCACCGCTGTTGTCGAGCCCTGCCCGGGTGAAGGAATAGGTCCCATCGGACGCCGTCGTCACCGTCGCGATGACCGCGGCCGAGCTGTTCAGGAGTCGAACGGTGACGCCCCCGATCCCGGTGGTCTCGGTCAGCTGGCGGGTCCCGTCGGCGTTCGTGTCGTCCCACACCTGGTCGCCGATCACGACGCCGCGGAAGAGGCCGGCGTCGACGGTCGAGTTGGTCTCGCCGGAGACAACCGAGACCAATGCCGTGGCACCGGTGGCATCCGCGTTCGAGTCCGTCGACGTTGTGGCTCCGCCGGTCGTGGCGGTCTGATCGGTGAACACGTAGCCGTTGGGTGCCGTGACCAGAACGCGGTACGTCCCGGGTCGAAGGTTCGTGAACGAGTAGTTGCCGTTCGCATCGGTGGTCGTGGCGTTCACCAACACACCCGATGCGTCGAGCACCGGATTGCTCGAAACGTCGACAAGGCGAACCGTCACTCCGGCGATGCCGTCCTCGCCCGCCGTTTGGATGCCGTCGCCGTTCGTGTCGTGCCACACGCGGTCGCCGATGGTGGCCGGGCGGATGAGCCCGGTATCGACCGTGGTGTTGGCCTCGTTCGACCTGAGTGTGGTCGACGGCGATGCCCCCGACGGATTCGCGTCGGAGTCGGTGGTGTCTGTCGCAGTGGAGACGTCGCGGAGGGTCACGACCATGCCGCTCGGCGGGGTCACCGTGACCACGTAGACACCCGGCACCACATTGGCGAACTGGTAAAGACCGGTGCCGGCCGCAGTCGTCGTCGTGGGCGGGGTGATGACGACACCCGCACCGGTCGTTCCGGTCAGCGTGACCGTCGCTGCGCCAACGCCAGGCTCGCCGACATCCTGCGCTCCGTTCCCATCGGTGTCCTCCCAGACGTAGTTCCCGATGGACGCGAACCGGTAGTAGCCGGCGTCGAATCCGGTGTCATTCACCCCGGAATCCACGGTGATCACGGGGGTGATTCCCGTGACGACATCGGCATCGGAGTTCGTCGCAGGAGCTCCGAAACCGGTCGGTGTGGGCTGCCATCCGGCTCCCGTCGGGGCGGTGAACGCAATGCGGTAACTCGCTGGGCGGAGGTTGGCGATCGACCAGAGTCCGGAGCCGTCGGTGGTCGTGGTGACCGGGACGGTGAAGGACGCGCCGGTGGCGTCGAGCAACTCCACGGTCGCCCCGGAGATGCCCGGTTCGCCGGAGTCCTGGATGCCATTGGCGTTCAGGTCTTCCCACACGCGGTCGCCGACCGTGGCGCGCTGGAACATGCCGGCGTCGAGGTTTGTCGTCGTCTGCCCTTCGGTGAGCGTGATGGTTCCGGTGCGCCCGAAGGTGGGTCCGACGGTCGTCGACGCGTCCGAGTCGGTGTCGCTCGACAGGGGGGCGGCGGCGCTTGCCGTCGTGAACTCCCAGCCGATCGGCAGGCCGAACGTGACCTGGTAGGCACCGGGGGCGAGGAGTGCACCCGAGTTGTTGATGCCGGCCCGCGTGAACGTGTAGATCCCCGATGCATTCGTCGCGGCCGAACCCGTGACGTCGTCGGCCGTGCCGAACGTGGCGTCCAGACCGGCACCGAGCAGAGCTGCAGTCGCACCGTTCACGCCCGCGGTCTCGGTCCCGCTTCGCGTCCCGTCGGCATTGGTGTCGACCCACACCTGATTGCCGATGCTGACCGGTCGGGCCATGCCGACGTCGATCGTCTGCTCCACTGTTCCCGACGTCAGGGTGATCAACGCCGTCCGGTTGGTGGTGGTGTCGACGTCGGAATCCGTTGCCGGCGTCGCACCGTTGATGGTGACGAGCGCCGGTGTGAGCTGGTACCCCGACGGTCGCGTCACCACAACGACGCGGTAAATGCCGGGCGACAGATTGGTGAACGCGTATGCGCCGGAGCCCGTCGTCGTCTGGTCAGAAATGGAGGTTCCCGAAGCATCGATGGCCCGGACGCCGAGGGCATCGACGAGGCGGAGCACCGCGCCGGCCACACCATTCTCGCCGGTGTCGCGGACACCCGAGCCGTTGGCGTCGACCCACACCAGATCACCGACCGACGAAGTCCGGTACATGCCGCCGTCCACGGAGTTGTCGGTCTGATCCGAGATGAGCGTCACCGGATCGGAGACACCGGTCGCCCGGGTGATGTCGGAGTCCGTGAGATCGGTAGCGGATGCCGAATTGAGGATGGTGAAGGCCCAGCCCGAGGGCTTCACGATGCCGATCCGGTAGGTACCGGGAACGACGCTGCCGAAGGTGTAGATGCCGCCGCCGGCGGTCGTCGTCTGAATCGGGAGTCCGGCGTTGAGGACCGGGTTGCCGCTGTTGTCGAGCAGTCGAACCGTGACACCGTCGTTGCCGTCGTCGCCGCCGTCTCGCACGCCGTTGCCGTTCGCGTCTTCCCATACGAGGTCGCCGAGCGTTGCGTACTTGTAGAGACCGGCGTCGATGGTGAAGTCGTCCGTGCCCGAGACGACCGCGAACGTCGCGGTCATGCCGGTCGCCGGGTTGGGGTTGCTGTCGGTCGCCGCGGATCCCGCGCCGGTCGGGCTGAAGTTCCAGCCGGCACCCACCGGAGGCGTGAACTTGACCCGGTAGTCGCCGGGTCGGATGTTGGGGATCGTCCAGGCGCCGAACGCATCGGTCGTTGTGGTGATCGGCACCCCGAACGATGCGCCTGTCGCATCGAGCAATTCCACGCCGACGGCGCTGACCGGAGGTTCGCCGACGTCTTGGACTCCGTTGGCGTTGAGGTCCTCCCACACGAAGTTGCCGAGCGTGACGCGCTTCCACACGCCGGCGTCGACGCTGATCGTTGCCTCGTTCTCGTTCATCGTGAACGTGGCCGTCATACCGGTCGTCTCGTTCGCATCGCTATCGGTGTTCGACGACTTCGGTGCTCCGACGGAAGCGGGAGAGAACTCGTAGGTCGCCGGGAGGGAGAATGTCAGCCGGTAGTCACCGGGGGGCAGTGCGGCGCCCGTGTTGTTCACACCGGATTTCGTGAACGAGTACGCGCCGCCGGCAACGGTGGTCATCGATCCTGCGATGTCGTCCACGGTTCCGAAGATCCCGTCGAGACCGGCGCCCTCGAGGGTCACGGTCGCCCCGCTCACGCCCGCCGTGTCGGCAGCGTCGCGCGTGCCGTTGGAGTTGCGGTCGATCCACAGTCGGTCGCCGATCGTCACTGCACGAAAGAAGCCGGCGTCCACGGTGTTGTTGGTCTCGCCGGGGATCACGCTGACGCTGGAGGAGCGACCGGTTCCTGCGAGCACGTCGGAGTCGACGGTGTCGTCGCCGAGACGATCATTCGGACTGAGCGTGTAGCCGACGGGAGGTACGACTCGAACCTGATAGGTCCCGGGTGGGAGTGCACCGAAGGAATACGCGCCCGTGGATGACGTGAGCTGGGTGACAACGGTGTTCCCCAGGCCATCGGCGACGGGGAGGCCGTTCACGTCGGTGAGGAGGACGTTCGCTCCGGCCAGACCTGTTTCGCCGACGTCCTGGATGCCATCGGCGTCGGCATCGACGAACACGAAGTTGCCGATGACCGCAGGCTCGTAGAGGCCGGCATCGACCGTGATGATGTTCTCGTTGGACAGCACCACGAAGCGCGCCGTCTGGCCGCTTGCGATCAGGGCATCGGAGTCCGTGTCGGAGGTGAGGGGTGTCGCGACTGCCCGCGGCGAGAAGTACAGCCCGGGAGGTCGGGTGAACACGATCTGATAGCCGGTCGCGTTCGACGGCATCAGGTCGTCGATGACGTAGGCACCGGTGAGCGGGTCGGACGTGGTCCCCCGGTTGACAGCGTTGCCGAGGATGTCGGTGCCGGACAGCGTGACCGTGACCCCGCCGGGGAGGACCAGCCCGTTGTCGCCGGCGTCGCGGACACCGTTGCCGTTCACGTCCTTCCACACCAGATCACCCACCTTCGAGAGCGGGTAGACGGTCCGTGACGCGGTGGTGTTCGGGGTGATGACGCGGATGTTGGGATTCGAAGGGTTCGTCGGCAGCGTGCGGTACTCGGTGAGGGTGACGGTGTTGGTGAGGCCGGGGGTGAGCAGCGGCGACGGAGTGACCGGGGTGTCGACGGTCGCGGTGTAGCGGATCTTCTTCGAGCTTCCCGGAGCGATCTCATCGATCTGTGCACTTAGCGTCTGGCCGGTGAACGATGCGCTGTCGGGGCCGGTGACGGCCGCGCCGTCGATCAGGATGCTGGCCGGGTTGGGGGTGAGGTTGACGGGGACGACGTCGTTCGCCTTGACCTCGAAGGCTTTGCCGGTCCCGGTGTCGGCGAGCGTGATCTCATAGGTGACCACATCACCGGGGAGCACACCCTGTTGCGGCACGCGCGCCGGTGATGTCAACGCGATCGCCTTCGCGATGGTGACATTCGGGACGGTGACGTTGACGACGGCGTTCGCCGACGTCCGCTCGACCGGAATGCCACCGATGGTGGGACGCGAAGAGAACGAGGCCGTGTTGATGATGTCGGAGCCGTCGACGTTGCCGACGACATCGGCGACGACAGCGTCGACGTCGAGCGTCAGCACTGCCGTCTCGCCGACGGTGCTCGTGTTGTCGAACGGGTCGACGACAGCAACGTCGATCGCGTTGCCGCTGCCGCTCGTCGCGACAAGGTTCCCGGCGGTGATGTCGGTCGCACCCCGCTCGAGCTTCGCGGTCCACGTGACGTTCGTGAGGTTGGTCGGCACGGTGTCGAGGACGTGCGCATCGATCAGTTTCGTGCGCGGGAGGTCCACCGTGATGCGGTACTTCACCGGATCGCCAATGCGGACATCGGGGAGGCATCCGGATCCGACACACGTCGGAAGGGTGACCGTCTTCGTCGGGGTCGGGGTGACGACGGTGACCGATACCGTGTCGTTCAGGATGGCGCTGACGTTCGACGTCCGGGTCGTGTCGAGGTTCGAGCTCGGGACATAGGTGAAGGTGCCCGCAGCGGTGTTGATCGGGTTCTGGTAGCTGGTGATGCCCGCCGTGTTGGTCTCGACGGCTCCGGAGTTCACCGTGTCCGGGATGGCCACGCGGTAGCGCAGCGTGACCGCCGGGCTGACGGCGGGACTCACGGCAACGGTGGGTACCGTCCACTCGATGTGCGGGAACGGAGCGGCAACGCAACTCCCGCCGGCGGTGATGGAAGCGGAGACCACGTCGGCACACGTGATGGCCAGGGGCGTGCTCGGGAGGCGGTCCCAGACCGTCACGGTTTTCGCCGCGATGTCACCGGTGTTGTGGAGATCGATCCGGTACGTGACGTGGTCGAAGGCCTGCACCGCGATGCCGTCGCCCTGATCCGGCCCGGTCGAACTGAACACGGCGGAGTAGTCACCGGGATAGACCGGGCTGGCGTTGGCGGGACGCTCGACGGTGTCCACGCCTTTGCGGACCTTGGGGAGCGGCATTGACCACACGATGCCGGTGTTCACCCGTTGCGCGAACACCTGTCCGGCGGTGTTGACGGAGGTGAGCTTGAGCAGGTTGTCGGTGAGGTCGCCGGCCGTGGCGGTCTCGGGGTTCACGAGTTCGACGGCGACGGTCACCTCGAACGTCTCGCCGATGTTGTCGATGCTGCCTATCGACCACTCGAGCGTTCCCCCGCCGTCGGTCAGCGAAACACCGGACACGTCGGGCTCGGGAGAAGCGGCGACCGGCGCGGTGGCGGCCGGAATGGTCACGGTGTTGGCCGCCGTCGTGCGAGCCGAACCGGGGATGTATCGCATCCCGTTCGGCAGGAAGTCGGTCACCTTCACGCTCGACGCGGAGATGTTCACGGGCACGAACGCCCGCAGCTTGAAGCACGCGATGTCGCCGGTGGCGTAGCCGCCCGTGCTCGTTGATGTGTAGGCGACTGTTCCCGCAGCGCAGTTGACACCGACGGCACTCGACACCGCCATACCGTTCGGGAGCGAAGACCGGATCGCTACCTTCTTGTCCAGTTGGACGCTGATCCCCGCAACGCCGGCGCTCGCATCGTCCTGAATGGACTGGCCGTCAGCCTGGCCACCGAGTTCGTTTCCGGGAGCGGGGTCGCCGGGGGCCTCCTTTTCGATCTGCCCGTTCACGTAGGAGTAGTTGGTGAAGTCGTCGTTGGTGAGGACGGCTTGGCCGTTCTGGTACGTCGGACGGACTCTCGACGTGAACGTCACGACCACCGTTGCGTTCGGCGGCACCGACGCGAGCGCCGGCACGACGGTCGAGTCCCACGTGACGGCATAGGTTCCGTCGCCGCCGAGCGTCACGCTCGCGTAGAACGGTGAGTTCACGACGACAGGAGTCCCGTTCACGGTGATCACGGGAACGTTTCCGGAGGTGCAGTTGGGGTCCGCCGGGATGGGCATGCCTTCCGGGCAGGTGCCGTTCGGGAGGCGATCGGTGATCGTCATGGCGTTGATGCGCCGGTATTCGCTTGTTCGTGTCGTCAACGTGCTCGTGATCAGTGCGGCGTGCACGACACTGCCGGATGCCGACTTGTCCATCGCGAGGTCCTCGGCCTGGAAGGAGGTCGACGCGGTGTCGCCGTAGAACGTTCCCGCTCCGAGGACCCGGGGTCCGCTGTAGCTGGCACCCGAGCTCGCCGAGTTCGTGCCGACCTGTTCGGCCCCGTCAGCGAGGGTCGACGGGGCGACCTGCGCCTCCTCGGTCCATGGACCGGTGTTGTTGTTGAGGTTGGCGCCCTGCAGCCCGCTCGCCGGTGTCGGAACGATCCCCACGAACGGTCGGTTCTCATGCAGCGGGATGCCGGCGCGATAGGTGATCGTCTGGGTGCCACCGGCGGCGAGCTGGGAGCCCGGACCGGTCGCCGGGAACGTCCAGCGAACCCACGTGGTGCCGATCGGCGGCGTGAACAGGGCGCCGGCCGCGCTCGTTACCGGTGTCGAACCGTTCATCGTCATGATGCTCACCGTGGGGCTGCCGAGCGCGCCGACGTATTGGCAGGCGCTCGGGCTGAGACGAGGTGAACCGGTGTATTCGAGGGCGCCGGGCGCGGTGTTGTCGGTCGTGGTGCAGCCGAGCAGTTCGAGACTGGGGGGAAGGAAGTCGTCCACCGTGAAGGCACCGGTGGGGGCGATCGAGTTGTTCTCGATGGTCAGGGTGAACGACGTCGAGTTGCTGTGCACGCCCCGGAGCAGTTCACCGCCTCCGGACTTGCGCAGCTGGTACGGGATGACCGTCGTGTTCACCGATCCGCTGGTCCCCGAACCCGGGGCCGTCGACGAGTTCACCGTGCCGTTGGCGAGGAACTTGACCAGTACCCGGGGATCGGTGTTCGAGTACGCCTGAGCCGTCGTGGCGAAGACACTGCCGACGGGATGGGTGACCGGATCCACGGCGACGCTGACGCTGATCGACTGGCACACGTTGGTCTGGAGGTCGCTCACGTTGTTCCACACCAGCGTCGTCTCTCCCGGCGCGGGACTGTTCGCGTAGATCACCGGTGCGGTCGCGGTCCCGCTGGTGCTCACGTGGGAGAGGCCGGCCGGCAGGACCTGGCGGAAGGTCAGGTTGTAGGTGTCCGGGCCGAACGGATTGCACGCACGCAGCGTGTAGGAGACGTTTCCCCCCTGCAGGACCCGGCCTGTTCCTCCGAGGACCACCGACAGCGTCGGCGCCGCTTCAACACGCATCGCCGGGCCGACGACGAGGCCGGTGAGCAGCACGAGGGCAGCCGCAAGCAACCGGCGGACGCGTTTGCCGGGCGACAGAGTGCTGAGCAGTGACATGACGGCACGTTCATCGTCAACCCGAGATCCCCGCTGAAGGCCCTTCCTGGGTCGAACGGACGAGTCCGCTGGTTCGATCGGCCCATGGTGCGGCCCTCAACGGCACACGATGGCTCGGCGAACGTTTCCAACGGGGGAAGTCCCCCATTCGCCTCAAATTGACCACGCATCGTGGTCTCATGCGTCCCGTCAGCGCGGTGAGTGTTGTTACCGAGAGATCGGTCGGGGTTTGGCGAGGGTCATGCAGAACAACGGTCGAACCAGACCGAATCTGGTCAGGACGCGCTCAACCCGGAGCGCGAACCGCACCCGGTGACCGACCGACCACTTGGCCATGTCGATGTTCGGCGCATTGCCGTCGAGGAGCGGATACAGGAGGGACCCGAAGCGGACCTCATGGATGATCTCGAAGTGGTGCTCGAGCTCGGGAACCAGGCGATCGGAGTTGCACGCTTCCGACGGGTCGAATCGTCCCGGTGGGTACTGGAGGAACGATCCCTTCTTCTCGCCCAGGTGCGTCGTGCGCTGTCGGGTGTTGAAGAGCCGAAGCAGCAAACGGGTCACGAAGGCGTTGCGCCGGGGGATCTGCAGAAAGGGTGGCCCGATCCACTCGAAGAGGAACAACAGCCCGTCGGGCGCCAACGCCTGGTTCAGCTGGAAGAACGCGTTCCCCAGGTTGTGGATGTGATGGATGCCATGGAGTCCGACGGCGAAGTCCAGTGATCCGGGATCCAGGTCGAGCCGGTTCGCGTCGGCCAGCACCCCGTGGAAGGGCAGTCCGGCCATGAGCTCCGTCGCGCGCTTGAGGGACTCTCCCGATAGGTCGATGCCGGTGACGGATGCGTACTCCACGCCATCGCGGGTTTCGAAGTATCCCTTCTCGGCCGCCATGTCGCCACACACCAGGGCCAGGCCGCGAAGGTGCTTCGACCTCTCGCCGTAGTTTGCGATGAGATGTCGGTTGATCAGACCGACCGTGTCTCTGTTCGGTTCGAACCGCCACGCATAGTGCTGACCCACCCACGGAAGAGAAAGCCAGGAAACGTCACGCACCACGTCGACGTCGATGCGGTCCCAGTGCGCCTCGGGTAGGTCAGCCGTCACCGACGTAAACGTACCAAAGCACCGCTCGGGGATCCCCTCGACCATCGGTGCTGCAGCGGTAGGCGATGCGCCTGACAGGAACTGGACAGTCAACCTGGCCCGTTTGACCTCGGGGACCGACCCCGAGCGCGCGATGAACTTCGGCGGACGACGCGCCTGGCGCCCGGCGCGCCGCTAGGGTCTCGACACCGTGACACTCGCTGACGACGGTCGATTCCCTGAACTTGGTCCGGTGATGGTGAGCGCCGCGGAGCTCGCCGACATCGTGGCCCGACTGGGCGAACGCATCTCCGTCGACTACGCCGGGCTGAATCCGCTCATGGTCGGGGTGCTGCGAGGGGCCTTCGTGTTCATGGCGGACCTGGCCCGGGCCATTCCGATGAACGTCGAGGTCGACTTCATGGCGGTCTCCTCCTATGGCCACGCGACCGAGTCGAGCGGCGTCGTCCGCATCATCAAGGACCTCGACACCGACATCACCGGCCGTCACGTCGTCCTCGTCGACGAGATCGTCGATTCAGGTCTCACCATGAACTATGTGCGCCGACTTCTCGCCGATCGAGGAGCATCGAGTGTCGAAGTATGCGCGCTGTTGATCCGTGAATCTCTTTCCCATGTCGACATCTCGACGCTTCGGTACTTCGGGCGGACCATCCCGGCTGATTGGGTCGTCGGGTATGGCCTCGATGCCGGTCAGCGCTGGCGCAACCTTCCCGACGTCCACTACTGGCGGGGCTGAACCGCAGTCGGACCGGGGAAATCCTGCGACACGGGACCTGCCGTCCGCGAGGGGCGGTCAACTCGGATTGGAAAGGCTCGGCGAGCAGACTGTTCCCGGTGGTGGAGCAATGGTGTCGACGAGGAAACGGGCAGCTGCCTCTCGCACACACGCACTCTTCGTCACGGCGACGTGTCCGCCCCCGTTGCGAGTGAGCAGCGGCACGCCGAGGGTTGCCGACAGGCTCTGGGACCAGCGGTAGGGCGTCGTCAGATCCTGGGTGTTACCGATGACGAGCGCCGGGGCCGACGGCTGGGGACCGAGCAGAACCTGGGGTGTCACCGGGGCGGGCCAGTTGATGCAGGTGTAGGTGAGACGCGCGTCGCCGCGAAGACCGCTGAAATGAGGTGCCACAACTGGCGTCTGGTCGTACACGATCTGGTAGGCGCCGACGTCGCGGGGGAGCAGGCCGTCTCGGCAGTTGACGGCGAAGTTCGTGGCGGTCGAAAAGCGGTCGAGCGGAACGAGGCGTTCGGTCGGGTCGTTCGATCGGCTGTCGGCTGCGGTCGGGTTGAAGTTCACCGGCTGTCCGGTCGCGAGCTCCTGGAGGGCACGTCCGAGGATCGGCCAACCATTTCTCGGATAGCCGACGAGATCAGCCACCGTGGAGTCGAACACTTCCTCGCCGGTTTCGCGGCCGCGTCGCGATGCGCTCACGTATTGGTTACGCACGGTGTCGTACTTGGCCCGAAGCTCGGTGCCGTCGTTGAAGTTGCAGGGGAGGAGTCGACCCGAGGCGCATTCGTCGAGGAACGCGGTGAGCGCGGCCTCTGTCGCTTCCACCGGATCGAGCAGCTGGTTCACGCCGAAGCGGGCGGGATCGACCGCGCTGTCGAGGATCATCGATCGCACGCGGGTCGGAAAGAGGGAGCGGTAGACGGCGCCGAGATAGGTGCCGTACGACATCCCGAGGTAGGAGATCTTCTCCTCGCCCAGTGCGACCCGCACCGCGTCGAGGTCACGGGCCGCGGTCTCGGTGTCGAGGAACTGCAGCCGGTCACCGTCGGTTCGATTGCAGATGCGACCGAATTCGTCGTAGTACGCGGCCAGGCTCCCCGAGCTATCCGGGGCGAGCAGCCCGACCCCGCATTGCAGTGGGGCACTGCGGGTCGTCCCGCGGGGATCGACCCCGATGACGTCGAACCGGGCGAGGACCTCCGGCGTGAGAAACGTCTGCGCGCTTCGTACGAGGTCGTACGTCGGGCCGCCGGGTCCGCCGGGATTGACGAACAGCGTTCCGATCCGCTCGCCGGGCCGCGTGGCCCGACGGCGGCTCACGAACATCGACACCCGCTCACCGGCCGGGTTCTTCGGGTCCAGCGGAATCGCGACGTTTGCGCACTCGAGGCCGGTGTCGATGCAGGGGGCGAACACGGCCGGAGCGGCGACCGGCGTTACCGTGGCGGTGGGGGCGATCGCCGGGGCGGCCGTCGTCGGTTTCGCAGTCGGTTTCGCAGTCGGTTTCGCCCGGGTCTTCGTGGTTCGCTTCTTCGCGGTGGCCGCTTCGGCGGCGTCGACCGATGCCAGACCACCCACCAACAGCACGACGGCGACAAGAGCAACGGTGGCGCGCCGCCGACGCTGGTTCGGTCGGACGATCACGAGGTCGGCCACCGCACTCACGTTAGGTCTGGCGCAATGAAACAACGATGAGTCACGTCCGAACAACGGTGAACGGGTTCTGACGCCGGGACTTCCTCGGAGAGGAGACGCATCGTGCGCGGGCTACCTGCCGCGAAAGATCGGTGTGCGCTTCTCGACGAAGGCGAGCATTGCCTCGGTGGTGTCCTTCGAAGAGCCGATTGTCACGGTCTGGGTCCAGCCTTCGGCCTCGAGTGCCTGGTCCATCGTGAGCATGGAGCCTTCGTTGAGCAACTTCTTCGACAGGCGCAGCGCCAGCGGCGGTCCGCCCGCGATTCGTCGCGACCACTCACCCACGAACGCGTCGAGTTCCGCCTGGGGCACGACCCGGTTCACGAGCCCGATGCGCTCAGCCTCGGCGGCGGAGATCACATCGGCGAAGAACGCCAGTTCCTTCGCCCGGTGCAGGCCGACGAGGCGGGGCAGGAGCCAGGTGCCTCCGAAATCGAGCGCAAGCCCGCGTTTCGCGAAGATCTCGGAGAATCGAGCCCGGTCGCTCGCCACGATCAGATCGCATCCGAGGGCCATGTTGCATCCTGCGCCGACGGCGACGCCGTCGACCTTCGCGATGGTCGGCATGGGAAGGCGGTGGAGTGCCATCGCCACCTCCGAAACCTCGCGCATGGCGAGGAGTTGATGGCGCACCGGACCGTCCCCACGAGCGGACAGGTCCGCGCCGGAACAGAACTCTCCTCCCGCGCCGGTGAGCACGACGCATCGTGCCGCATCGTCGTCGACGATCCCCCGGAGCACTGACTTCAGGTCCTGCCACATCTGGCCGTTGATGGCGTTCTTCTTCTCCGGGCGGTTGAGGGTGATCGTCACGATGCCCGCATCTGCGGAGTCGGCTGCACCGTGGATGAGCGTCAGTGTCTCGAAGTCCATCCCGATGAAGCTACGGAACCGCGCTCGATTCGGCCAACTGGAGCGTCGGCGGATGCCGGTCACGCGATGGGCCGGTACCAGATCGCTTTGCCGGAGAGGCCTCGGACCCGGACAAGCAGCGTCGAGTTGATCGAGCTGACCGGGACGGCGGCACAGAGCACGCCGGTTGACGGCACGTTCAGATCGGCTTTGCGTAGCGGAAGCGAGGAAACGATCGAACCGTACTGATCGCACTCGGCGCCACCGTAGAAGCCGTACGCGGTGTCCTTTGCGTCGACGAATTCCCAATTCCCGACCGTTATGGGGTCGCCCGAAGCACCGTCGCCGAGGAAGGTGAGCTCGGCCGAGACGCTGACGAAGCGCACACCGGCGGGCACCGGCTTCTTGTTCGGGTCGAGGGTGACGTCGGCGGTGGCATCCGGCTTGGCCGAGAGCACCGTGAACCGATAGCGACTCGGCGGCGTGTCGTAGATCTGGATCTCCCCGGCCTCGCCGATGGCCAGCGGGTTGGCCCGGCTGCCCTTCGGCTGCCACTGCAGCACCTTGCCCACAGCGATGCAGTCGAGGTTGGTGCCGGGGGCTCGTGCGCCCTTCGGCGTGCAGGCCTTTCCGGCGACAACGGTGGCCGGCTCCTTCTTCGTCGGCTTCTTGGCAGCGGCCCCGACCGGTGTGGCGAGTCCGCCGATCAGGGCGAGGAGCGCGAGTGCCGCACCGAGCGGCTTCAGCCAGCGATTCGAGGTGGTCTCCATGGATTGACGATACGGCAAGCGAAAGGGGGAGGGGAAGTGACAGCCACGAGGCGCTTCGGTGAACAATCTCGTCTGCGTGATGTGGATCACAGACCGGCCCACGGAAATCCCGGAGGCTGCTTCGTAGGCGTCGCGGTGACGCCCTGGACGAAGGGAAACGACATGTACATCCTCACCACTTGGAAGAACCGGCCGATCACGCCGGAGCAGACGAATCGGATGATGGCCACCTGGGGACGTCAGGAAGCGAACCTGGCCGCCGACGCGTCGAGCGAGCGGGTCTGCTGGTTCATGAACGCCAACGGCACCGGTGGCATCACCATCGTCAAGGTGAAGGACACCGACGCGGCGATCGCTCAGGGCCTCGTGCAGTCTCTCGCCCTGGGGGAATTCCTCGAACTGCACTCGGAGATCGTCCTCGACCTCGACAGCGCGATGCCCTCGATCATCAAAGGCGTCGAGGAAGTGAACGCCAAGTAGGCGATTCGCCTGTCACCGCCGCGGGTGGTTGGCGCCGTGTTGTCGGTTTGGCAACGGGCGGGTTCGGCGTCATCTTGGCGCCAACCACCTACGCGTGGGCCGTGGCGGATCTTGGGGGTCTGTCAGAGCTGGTCGGTGTTGAAGGTGTCGCACTGGGTGGGCTCGCCCGACTGGAAGCCCTTGAGGAACCAGCGTTGGCGCTGCTCCGATGATCCGTGGGTCCAGGACTCGGGTGTGACGCGTCCCTGCATCTTACGCTGGATACGATCGTCGCCCACGGCGGACGCGGCATCAAGGCCGAGCCGGATGTCCTCGTCGGTCAGCTCGACGATGAGTGGCTTCGGACCCCGGGTGGCGTTGTGGGCCCACACGCCGGCGTAGCAGTCGGCCTGCAGCTCGAGACGGACGGAGCTGCTCGTCGGACCTTGGCGGTCTCCGGACTTCTGCACCTGCTCGGATGTTCCGAGCAGGTTCTGCACGTGATGCCCGTACTCGTGGGCGATCACGTAGGCCTCGGCGAACGGTCCGCCCTTGGCGCCGAATTTTGACTGGAGTTCCTCGTAGAACGACAGGTCGACGTAGACCTGCGAGTCGACCGGGCAGTAGAACGGTCCCACGTCGCCGGTCGCATTGCCGCATCCGGTCTGCGTCTCGCCGGTGAAGAAGTTGGTGACGGCCTTCTTGTACTCCAGGTTTGATCGGGCGAACTCGTCGGCCCAGTAGGCCTGCACGCTGTTCACGACGGCGACATTGCGGCAGTCCTGCCGGGCGTTCGCGTCGGCTCCGGTCTTGCACTCGCTTGCCAGATTGGTGTTACCGCCCGAGGTACCAGCAGGAGACGGCGAACCGGTGTCGATCCGCGACTGCGTCTGTGACGGAAAGGCGCCGTTGACCCCGCCGCCGTTGCCGCTGCCGCTGCACATCTGGAGGGCGACGATCACGATGATGACGATGAGGCCGAGGCCACCACCTCCGGCCTTGCCAACAGGGAAGCCGCCACCGCCGCTGCCCATGCCCCGACCGAGTCCGCCGAGGCCACCGAGCCCGCCGCCACCTCGAGCGCGTCCGCGCTCGTCATCGACCTGAGTCGTGTCGAGTTTGGCGTCGTCATCAAAGCGCATTGGAGGATGTTCCTTCCGGCCCGCGGGGTCGCAGAGGGGAGACTATCGGTCTGGTATCCCGTAGACGGCAGGGCGAAACGGCTGCCCGCTTTCGTCGTCCACCGCGGCAACGTCACCGACTCGAATGAGCTCGTTGAGGTGGGCGAGGACGCTTCGTCCGGCGGCCTTCACCAGCCTCGGATCGATACCGCTGTACATCGCCGTCACGAGCGACTCGATCGTGGCGTCGCCGGTTCGGAGGATGTCGATGATCTGCTGCGTCCTCCGCTCGCGGTGCCCGATCAACCCGGCGACGAAGTCCTCGGGACCCGTGATGACCGTGCCGTGCGTCGGCCAGTAGCGGGCGTCGCCGGCACCCTGGAGAAGGCGAAGCGACTCGAGGTAGTTCCGCAGATCTCCGTGAGGCGGCGAGATCACACTCGTCGACCAACCCATCACGTGGTCGCCGGTGAACAGGACCTGCTCGTTCGGCGCGGCGGCGAATCGCACGCGGAAGCACAGGTGGTTGCTGATGTGGCCCGGCGTGTGTACGGCCTCGGCGCGCCAACCGGTGCCCGTGACGAAATCGCCGTGACGCAACACGCCGTCGGGAATGAATGTCCGGTCGCCGGACTCCTCGGCGTTCGGCACTGCTCCGGACGACGCGGTGCCTCCACCGTCATCCTGCGGCGCCGCCCGGTCGCCAGCGTCATCGACCGGAGGGTCTTCGGGGTGAGGCCCGAACCCGAAGGTCGACGCGTCCGTATGTGCGCGTAGTGGCGCGCAGCCCGGCGAGTGATCTGGATGCGTGTGGGTCACCAGCACGTGGGTGATCGTCTCGCCGCCGAGTTGTCGCATGAGCATCGCTATGTGGCGTTCATCGTTCGGGCCTGGATCGATCACGGCGACCTCGCCCCGCCCGATCACGTAGGTTCCCGTACCGCGGAACGTGAAGGGTCCCGGGTTCGGAGCGACGATACGGCGGATACCCGGAGCGACGTCTTCGAGAACGCCGAGCGCGGGATCGAAACCGGTGATGAATCGAGGGCTTGCGCTCATGGCATCGCATCCTCGTCTGTCTTGGATCGTCCCGGCCAGTTCGTGATCTTCGGGAGAAGAGCTCCGGTAGTACGCGTACGTATTGAACCGACCCAGACCCCGATGCCGTACGCAGCATCGTCACCTGCCCGGAGCGCGAGGAACGCTGGAAGTGGAAGCGCGGGTCGCTTCCGGCGGTGCTCGCGCCACCCCTGACCGACGATGCCGGCGGCGAGGATCAGTCGGCAACGACGGCTGAAGATCGCGCCGATGACGGTGGCCGGGAACCATGTCCGCGTTGCGGCGTTTGCGATCTGCTCTCCTGCGGCGAGGTGGCCCCGAAGAGCCAACGCTCGTGCGTCGCTGCGGGTGAGTTGGGGAAGCCGTCGGGTCAGTCGTTCGGCGGTCACGAACGCAACGCCGGTGCCGACGACTGCTCCGATCGGATGAAGGAACGCCAGACCCCAGGCGAGGACGCTCCAAGGGGAAAGCACCGCCGGCGGGACCAGGCCCGGGTGTCGCCGATCGAGGGCGCCGGCCGACGTGCCGTACTGCATGCGCCGTCGTAGCAGCGCCTCGAGGCCGGCGCGATGGTCGTGGGCGACCTCGGCCAACGGTTCGTATCGCATCACCGCGCCGGCAGCGTGGAGTCGCCACAGCAGGTCCACGTCCTCACCGACGTGGAGATCGGCGTCGAACCCCGCGACGGAACGGAATGCTTCGGTGCGCATCACGAGTGCAGCCGCCGGGACGTAGGCCACCTTGGTCAACGGCGCGATCAGCGAGGGCTGGGCGCCGAGGTCGAGGGGGCTTCGTACGTGCTCATACCTTTCGATCGCAGACCCGCCCGGCTCGGCAAGACCGATGATGCGCGGAGCCACGAGGTCGACCCGGAACGCGCCGGTAGAGTCGAGGTGGGCGAGACAGGAGTCGAGCCAACCGTCTCTCGGCACAACGTCGCTGTCGAGCAAGACCAGGAGCGGCGTCGTCACAAGCGCGGCTCCGGCGTTGCGGGCAGCCGCTGGACCGACAGCACGTTCGTGCCTGAGCACCTTCGTCGCGACCGCTCGCGCAACGTCGCCGCTCCCGTCGCCCGACCCGTCGTCGACCACGATCAGGCTCAGACCCCGTTCGCACAGGGTTGCGAGCGAGAGGAGCAGCCGCCGCAGGGATGCCGCCCGGTCGTGGACGGGAATCACGATGGTGACATCACCGAGGGAGCGGGTGCCGTCGCTCGCCATGACCGGGTGGACGAGCCCGCGCTGGATGAGTGTGTCGACCAGCCGCGACGCCGCTCGTCGTCGATCCGGAGGGACCGTGGCCAGCACCTCGGTGATCGTCCCCCCGACGGCAAGCGCGTCGACCACGGCATCAGCCGGTGGGCGGAGCCGGAGCAGCCGAAGGGGTGAGCCTCCCAAGGCAATTGGCGTTCCGTCCGATCCCCGAAGGCGCCGCACGGATGCGTCCAGACGCAGATGCGGTTCGACGCCAGACACCCACAGATTCCATCACGGTACGGACGCTCGGTATGCTCATCGCGTCGCTGCGGTCGCCGGCCCAGCATCGTTCCTCGTCGTGCAACTCGGAGAATCCGCCATGAGCCCAGCAGCAGCCACCGACATCTTTCCTGCTTCACCCGATGTCGTGTCCGACGCTGATCTCCTCGACGACTCCGATGAGCTCCTCGTCGAAGAAATCTCCATCGACGGGATGTGCGGCGTCTACTAGGGCACGGCCGCGGCGGTTCCGGTACGGTCGCAGATCGATGTCTGAACGGACCCCACCCTCACCCACCGGGCGACTCGGCGCGAGCCAGGGAACGCTTGCCTGGCCGATTCGCCGGGCCATGCAGGTCCACCAGGACCGCGAGGCCATCGTCGATGGCCCGACGCGGCTGACGTACGCCGAGTGGGGACGCCGGGTGCTCGGCCTGGGCGCGGGCCTGCGATCGCTCGGTGTCGGCGACGGTGACATCGTGGCGGTGGCGGCCCTGAACGGATGGCGTCACCTGAGCTGTTGGGTCGGAATTCCCGCGGCCGGTCTCGTCCTCAACGACTTGAACTACCGACTCGCCCCCGCGGAGCTGGTGTTCATCGTGAACGATTCCGAAGCGAAGGCGATCATCGTCGACTCGGCACATCTCGAGCTGGCCCGTACGCTCCGATCTCAGTGCCCGTCGCTCCAGCATCTTGTATTCGCCGACTCCGGCGACGTGCCCGAAGGATTCGTCGCCTTCGATGATCTGTGCACCTACGAGCCGCTCGCAGCCCCTGTGACGGACTGGATCGTCGACGACACGCTCGCGGCAATCTCCTACACGGGCGGCACGACCGGGCTCCCCAAAGGCGTCATGCAGAGCCATGCGAACCTGCTGGCCAACGCCAAGCATATGCAGTACGCCTACGCTTACACCCCGAACGATGCCTACCTGCATGCGGCGCCGATGTTCCACGCCGCCGATGCGTCGTGCACGTTCGCCGTCACGTGGGTCGGGGCGCGGCACCTGATTATTCCGGGTTGGGACCCGCAGCGCTTCGTCGATCTCGCAGCAGCCGAGTCGATGACAATCACCCTTCTTGTCCCCACGATGATCAACTCGTTGGTCAATCATCCCGGTGTCGCCGCGGCCGACCTGTCGTCATGGCGCCTCCTCGGCTACGGCGCGTCGCCGATGCCGGCGGAACTCCAGCGCAAGGCAATGTCGACGCTCGGGTGCGGCTTCGTGCAGCTCTACGGGATGACCGAGGCTTCTCCTCTGCTCACCGTGTGCTCGGCCGACGACCACGCCCGGGCCAGCGCCGGCGAGGCCGGCTACGTCGCCCGTCTGAAGTCGGCAGGCGCGGCCGTGCCCGGTGTGGAGTGCGAGGTGAGGCGGGAGGACGGCACGCTCGCCGACATCGGCGAGCCGGGCGAGATCTATGCGCGCGGACCGAATATCATGCTCGGCTATTGGAACCGTCCTGAAGAAACGGCGAGAGCACTCGTGAATGGCTGGTACCGATCCGGCGATGTTGCCTACGCCGATGACCACGGGTACCTCTACATCGTCGACCGGGCGAAGGACATGATCATCTCGGGTGGCGAGAACATCTACACCACCGAAGTGGAGAACGCTCTGTATGCCCATCCGGGTGTTCTCGAAGCCGCGGCCTTCGGTATCCCTGACGACAGGTGGGGTGAGGTGGTCCACGCCGAGGTCGTCCCGAAGCCCGGTGTGATCGTGGTGGCCGACGAACTGATCGCGCACTGCCGTTCGCTCATCGCCGGCTACAAGGTGCCGAAGTCCATCACCGTGCGCGTCGATGCACTACCGAAGTCCGGAGCCGGGAAGATCTTGAAACGCGATCTTCGTGCTCCGTTCTGGGAAGGCCGCGACCGCTCGGTCAACTGACCGTACGGACTGACGAGCCGGCGACGTTCAGCCGAGCTTGAGGGCGCTGTTGTAGCGGCGCTTCGAGCCGAGGTCTTCGTGAATGCTGCGGGCGATCTTGGCGTAGGCCACCGACGCCTCCGATGTGGGGTCGGCAACGGCGATCGGTTCTCCGATGTCCATGCCGGCACGGAGTTCCGGCACGAGCGGTACCTGGCCGATCAGCGGGACGCCGAGCGTGTCGGCGAGGTCGGCGCCGCCGCCAGACCCGAAGATCTCGTAGCGCTTCCCGTCGTCACCCGTGAACCAGCTCATGTTCTCGATGACCCCGTGGACCTTCATGTTGATCTGGGGGGTGCGGGCCATCGACGCCGACCGTTGGGCGACGCGCTGGGCGGCCGGTTGCGGCGTGGTGACCACGTAGACCTCGGAGCGGGGGAGATACTGCGCCATCGAGAGCGCCACATCACCCGTGCCCGGCGGCATGTCGATGAGCAGGAAGTCGGGCTCGCCCCAGTACACGTCGACGAGGAACTGCTCCAAGGCCTTGTGAAGCATCGGTCCACGCCAGATGATGGCGCGGTCCTCTTCGACCATGAAGCCGATCGACATCGCCGCGACGCCGTGGCGGACCGGCGGGATGATGAGGCCGTCGACGATCGTCGGAACCTGCTCGATGCCGAGCATCTTGGGAATCGAGAAGCCGTAGACGTCGGCGTCGAGGACACCCACTCGCAGGCCACGCTGGGCAAGAGAAATGGCGACGTTGACGGTGGTCGACGACTTCCCGACGCCCCCTTTGCCCGACGTCATGGCGATGACTCGCGTCTTCGAGCCCGTCTGCATGAACTTCGGCGCCCGGGTCGGTCCGGCGGCATGCCCGTGGCCGCCTTGGCCGGCGTTCTCGTGTGACACGTCGTCAGCCGTGAGCCGGGCCCGTAGGAGCGCCCGCTCGTCATCGGACATCCACGTGACGTGGACGTCACCGCGTGCGGCGCCGGCGTTGGCCGTTGCGGCGCGGACCAGTTCGGCGAGCTCCGCGGCGATTGGATCGTCCTCGGCTTTGCAGGCGATGACGACCTTGGCATGGCTGCCGTCCACGTCGACGGACCGCACCATGTCGAGTTCGACGATGCTTCGGCCGATTTCCGGCTCCTGGACGTGACGCAGAGCGTCGATGATGGCTGCTTCGAGAGCCGTTCCACTGAGGGGCATGTCCTCCAAGCTACGGGCCCTGCAGCGCTTGGCCGTCCCCGGGGCGCTGAACGACGGCCGGTCTTCTACGCTGGGGGCATGCCTGAGCTGCGTGGTTCGCCTCGCCCGATCCGACTGGGTGTCCGCCCGTCGAAGCGCGCGGCAGCGATCCCGGCGGCCGTGAGATCAGCGAACCCGGTACCCGGTCCGAGTGTCGACGAGTTCAATTCGGTCGTCACCGCGGCGACCTCGATGTTCGGAGACCCGACCCGTCGCCGGATCTATCTGATTGCCCGCGATGCAGCCGGTGGCATCACCTCGGCCGAGGCGGCGGCGGCCGTCGACCTCCATCCGAACGTGGCCCGGCATCATCTCGACAAGCTGGCGGCGGGTGGCTATCTCGACGTCGTCTCGGTTTCCCCGGTCCCTGGAGGCGGCGAGCGCAAGAGCGGACGCCCGTCGAAGCGATACCGCGCGTCGGGGAAACCGATCGATCTCGAGTTCGGAGCGCGGAAGCACGATCTCGTCGTCAGCCTGCTCTCCAAGGCGCTCGACCTCTTGCCCTTCGACGTGGCCTCGAAGATGGCCGAGGACGTGGGTGAGCACTACGGCCGCGAGCTGGCCGCGCAGATGAACCCGGGCGATTCGCACCGTTCCATGCGTTCCGCGCTGCACGCTGTGGCCGATGCGCTCACCGCCCACGGGTTCTCCGCCCATACCGAGGCACGCGAGGAAGGGTTGGCGATCGTCGCCGGACACTGCCCCTTTGGTGAGCTGTCCGAGACCCATCCGGTCATCTGTGCCGTCGACCGGGGCATGGTGCGGGGCATGCTGTCGACGCTCTACGGCGACGCGGCGCCGTCCACCACGGCGTCGCGCCCGCAGGGCGACGACGTCTGCGTCACCACTGTCTGAGGGAGCGAGCCGTTCGGCTCGACCCTGAGTGACGTCTGGCACCCAGGGCTCGTTCGGGGTTCTCCCTGACGGGGATGAAGCACGGCCTGGGGGAGAATAAACGACATGTCCCCCAGCACGACCACCCTCGACGCGGCTGCCCGCTGTGTCGATCTCTCGAAGATCTACGGAAAAGGCGAGAGCGAGGTACGGGCGCTCGACGGGGTGACGATCAGCTTTCCGAAGGGGAAGTTCACGGCGATCATGGGTCCATCCGGATCGGGTAAGTCCACGCTCATGCACTGCTGCGCCGGTCTCGACGAGGCAACGTCGGGTCAGGTCTTCGTCGGTGACGTCGAGATCACCAGGCTCGCCGAGCGCGCGCTCACGCAGTTGCGCCGGGATCGGCTCGGGTTCATCTTCCAGGCCTACAACCTCGTCCCTACACTCAACGCCATCGAGAACATCACCCTCCCGATGATGCTCGCCGGCCGCAAGGGTGATCAGGCGTGGATCGACGAGGTGGTGAGCACCGTCGGGCTCGCCAATCGGCTCAAGCACCGCCCGTCGGAACTCTCCGGTGGACAGCAGCAGCGTGTCGCCGTCGCCCGCGCGCTGGCAAGCCGCCCCGACATCATCTTCGCCGACGAGCCGACCGGCAACCTCGATTCCAAGACCGGCGCCGAGATCCTCTCGTTCATGAAGCGCGCCGCTACCGACATGGGCCAGACCATCGTGATGGTCACGCACGATCCCATTGCCGCGTCCTATACCGACATGGTCCTGTTCCTGGCCGACGGCAAGCTCGACGGTGAGATGAACGAGCCGACCGCGCAACGCGTGCTCGACCGCATGCGCGGCCTGGGCCACTGAGGCCAGCGGAATGCTCCGTCTCACACTCAAGAACCTCTGGGCCTATAAGAAGCGTCTGCTCACCAGCGGTCTCAGCATCGTCATCGGTATCTCGTTCCTCGCCGGCTCATTCGTCTTCACCGACACTCTGAAGGGGCTCTTCACCGACTTGTTCAAATCATCGGTGGCAGGCGTCGATGCGCAGGTTCGCCAACAGCGGGCCTTCGGCAGCCAGACCGATGGCGGACCGTACGAAAAGGGACGTGCCGGCCTGCCGGCCGCGCTGGTCACCGACATCGTTGCCGTCCCGGGAGTCGCGGCTGTCGCTCCGTACATCGAGGGGTACGCCCAGCCGATCAACGCCAAGGGAAAGCTGGTCAAGACCGGGGGAGCCCCGACCTTCGGCTACATCTGGGTCGCCGACCCTGAGCTCAGCGCATATCGGCTGCTCAACGGTCGGGCCCCGAAGGCGAACGGCGAGGTCGTATTCGACCGCGGCCTCATGAAGGAGATGAAGGCCAAGGTCGGCGACACCGTAACGGTGAACACCCTGGCGGGCGCCGAGAAGTTCCGCCTTGTCGGCGACGCCACCTTCGGCTCGTCCGACGCCGCGCTCGGCACCACCGCGGTGTTCTTCGCGCAGGACGACGCGCAGAAGTACCTGACACGGCCCGGCTTCGTCCAGTCGTTTCTCGTCCGCGCCGACCCCGGGGTGAGCGAAGCGGCGCTCGCGAAAAACCTCGAGTCGGCCCTCGCCGGAAAGGACTTCGAGAACAAGACCACGGTCGAGGTCGTGACCGGCACGGAGCTCGAGAAGGAGCAGCTGTCCTTCGTGAACACGATCTTCGGCTTCATCAACACCTTCTTCACGGCATTCGCGGTGGTGGCACTGTTCGTATCGATCTTCGTGATCTCCAACTCCTTCTCGATCCTCGTCACCCAGCGGACCCGCGAGATGGCGTCGATGCGCATTCTGGGGGCCTCACGAGCCCAGGTGATCACGACCACCTTCCTCGAAGCTCTTGCCGTCGGTCTCCTCGCGTCGGCCGTCGGCGTGGCCGCCGGCCTCGGCGTCGCCCAGCTGATTCGGCTGTTGCTGCAGACGTTCGGGGGCAGCGGACTGCCGAGCTCAGGCCTCGTCCTGAAGCCGCGCACCGTCGCCGTCGGCCTCGGAGTCGGCACCGTCGTCACCGTGCTGTCGGCGATCCTCCCGGCGCTGAAGTCGGCGCGCATCAAGCCACTCGCGGCCCTGCGAGAGACCGCCATCGACAGCGCCGGCACCTCGAAGGTGCGTCTCATCTTCGGCGGGGCACTCGCCGCGATCGCTGGAGCGGTCACGGCGGCCGGTCTCGCCGACTCCGGCTCTGACGGTGCATTGAAGCTCGGTATTGCCGCCGGCATTGCACTCATCGCCATCGCCCTGCTCGGGCCGGTGTTGGCCAAACCGGTAGCGGGCGCGCTCGGACGTCCGTGGTTCGGCGTCATCGTCGCCATCTTCGGAGGCCTGGTCTCACTCTTCGGGACGGTGGCGCTGGTCATCCTCGGCAGTCGTCAGATCGCCGATGGGAACGTCGTCGTCGGACGTCAACTCAGTGTTGGGCTGGTGTCGGCTGTCGTGGCGTTCGGGATCGCGTGGTTGGTGGCGCGGCGACGCGACCGTGACCGTTCGGCGCTCGACGATCCCACCTTCGGCGGCACACGGAAGATCGCGTTGCTTGCCGGTTTGTTCGGGCTCTACAACTTCAGCCCGTTCTTCGGTGGTGCGGCCGCAGCAGCGGTGTGCGGTTGGTACCTGATCCGCACTGGCCGTTCGTCGTTCGAGACGTCGGGACAGATCGCGCGCGAGAACGCCATCCGCAATCCGACCCGAACCTCCGCGACCGCGCTTGCGCTCACCATCGGTACTGCATTGGTAAGTGCGCTGAGTGTTCTGTCGTTCTCGTTGACCGACACGTTCCGGGGAGTGTTCGACGAGACGATCGTGGCCGATCACGTTGTCGCCAGCGCGGCGCAAGACGTCGGGTTCCCGATCTCGGTGCAGGAGGAGATCAACAAGGTCCCGGGTGTTGTGGCGAGTTCCACTCTCCAGTTCGAGCGCTTCCGGTTCGGTTTCCCGCCTCGGGAGCGCGGCATCGGCGGCATCGAGTCCTCCGACTTCACCAAGGTTGTGCGTCTCGGGAAAGTCGAAGGATCGATCGCTGCGCTCGCAAAGCCCGACACCATCGCCGTTGCCAAGACCACGGCCGATGACCAGGGTCTCAAGATGGGCGACACGATCCGGGCGAAATTCGGCAACGGTCGCAACGCCACGTTCTCGATCGTCGCGTTCTACGGAAATGCCGAGGGCCTGGGCAACACGTACTACCTGGTCGATAACTCCGTGACGCTGAGCAAGTACATCGAGAACACGAGTGCCGACCTCCTCTACGTGAAGTCATCGGCGAAGACCAAGACAGAAAAGGTCGCTCTCGAGGCTGCCGCCGACAAGGCGTTGGCCAAGTACCCCGGCGCCGAGTTCCAGACGAAGAAGAAGTTCGTCGATGGTCAGGTCGGTCAGTTCCAGCAGTTCCTGGCGGTGGTCAACGCGCTCTTGTTCCTTGCGATCATCATTGCGGTGCTCGGCATCGCCAACACGCTGCGTCTTTCGATCTTCGAGCGAACGCGCGAGATCGGCCTGTTGCGTGCGGTCGGTATGAGTCGTGATCAGCTGCGCTCTTCGATCCGCTGGGAAGCGATCGTCGTGGCGACGTTCGGTGCGGTGGTCGGTGTTGTCTTCGGAACGGTGTTCGGTTCCGCGCTCGTCCACGTGCTCGGCAAGGACGGTGGCCTCCTCAGGCTCAGCGTGCCGGTGCAGATCCTCCTGCCGTTGGCGTTGCTGGCATCGATCGTCGGTCTCTACGCCGCTCGCAAGCCGGCGAGCGATGCCGCCAAGCTCAATATCCTGCAGGCGATCTCGACGGAGTGAAACCGGATCTCGCCAGGCCGGCGGGGCGTCAGGCTCCGGCGCCGACGATCAGCGGTTCGTCGCCGGGTGGGATCAGCGATGACAGGCCGACGCTGTCGCGCACGCGGGAGCGGGTGGCGTCGAACGCTCGGGCCAGGAGTGGGCCGGGCGTGGAGTCTTTCGCGTACAGACGGGAATCGATCCCTTCCTGTTCCCGGGCCCTCGCCCGGGCGAGCGCCTGCTCGGTGACCGAGAGGTGCTCCACGCCGTCGACGGCCGGTGCCTCCGAACCAGCAGCCTTGGCGCGGCCCTGTTCGCGGGCGGTCTCGTACGCCTTCGGCATGTCGTAGGGAGTGGCGTTCTCGAGCGGAAGCTGGGACACGGCGGCGGCGATCGTTTCGGGAAGCCGACGAAGACGTTCGCGAGGCGTCTTCGGTTCGCTGAAGCGCCCCACCCCGAAGAGTCGGGGAGCGTCCTCGCGGCGGTCGTCGAGGGTCCAGCCCTTCGGAACCGTCACCCGGTCGGCATGTTCCTTGCACAGGATCGCCGCCCCCGGCTGATCGACATGTCGGTCGATTGCGATCAGACGCGCGCTCGGATCGATCAGCGCGCGAGCAACACCGCGCTCGGCACAATCAGGCCGCGAACAGGTGACACGCACCTGGCCAGCGTACAGGGGGAGTTCTCGCGATGAAGGACAGCGTGCGCTCAGCGGGTAGCGACGATCGGAACCGCTCGGCGAACGACAACGGCCTCCTCGCCGCGTCGGGGAACCGTGATGGCGGCGCGGACCCACAGCACGCCACACCACACGGAGATCGCTCCGAGGATATGCACCTGCACGAGAAGCGCCGGCACCTGGGTGAACCACTGCCAGTACCCGATACCCCCCTGGAAGACGATGACCATGGCGAGTACACCAATGCGTCGGCGAAGCTCGATTGCGGCCGCAGTCGTCGCCCGCCACACCCGCACCGCCATCACGATGACGAGGAACAGCGTGAGCCAGACGAGTGCGCTGTGCACCCGTACGACGTCGAGCATGGAGAAGCCGAAGCGGCGCACCTCGGGATCGCCGCCGTGGGGCCCCGATCCCGTGAGTATGCAGCCGACGAACACAACACCGAGGGTTCCGATCATCAGCGCGTTGCCGAGCCGGCGCATCGTCGCGTCGACGGCGGATACGCGATCACGTCCGAGGATGGTGCCACTTGGACCGCTTTCCCCGGATCGGTGGAAGAGCACGGCGCCTGCGGCGAGGCAGGCGATGGCCAGGATGAAGTGCGACATCACGAACTGCGGCTGGAGGTCGAAGATGACGGTGAGTCCGCCGAGGATCGCGTTGCTGAACAGACCGAAGCTCACCAGGAGCCCGAAGCGGACGAGGTCGCGACGGTAGGGGCGGCGCACGAGCGCCGTGAGAACACCGACTGCCGCAGCAAGAAGGCAGAGGCCGGTGACGACACGGTTGCCGAACTCGATGGCTGCGTGCTTGCCGCTCTCGGGAACGATGTTGCCTTCTTTGCACGTCGGCCAATCGGGGCACCCCAGACCGGAACCGGTGAGTCGCACGGCAGCGCCCGTCAAGATGATGAATCCGAGGAGGAGCGCCGACACGAACGCGATGATCCGGAATGTGCGCACTGATATGCGCACGTATCGTCCGAGCAACGCGAGCGAGAGGGCGACGATCAGCAGCAGGACGACGAGCCCGGTGAAACCCGAGACAACGGCGCGCACGTTGCGGCTTTGACCGGCAAGGGCGCCAACGATCGCCTGACTGACGACGATGCTGGCGACGAGCAGGACCACGAGGCGTCGAAACTGCGGCGCCGGCATTGTGGCGAGGGCCCGTACGCGCTCCACGATCGGGCCGGGCGCGTCACCGGACACGGCTGCGTCGTGTCCCGTGCTGTCTTCGTGATCGGCCGCGATCGCGGCTGCGTTCCAGTTCAGCAATCGGCCCATCACTCAGTCACCGCGGTGGCGTTGTTCCCGGAACGGGTCGCCGTACATGTGATAGCCGTTGCGCTCCCAGAAGCCGGGCTTGTCAGCGGTCAGTAGTTCGATCCCTCGGATCCACTTGGCCGACTTCCACAGGTAGAGGTGGGGGACGAGCGTTCGGAGCGGATACCCGTGGTGCGGTTCGAGCGGCTGGCCCTCGTAGGTGTGCGCGAGGAGCGCAACGTTCGGTTCGAGCACATCGGCGAGCGGGAGGTTCGTCGTGTACCCGAACTCGCAGTGGAACATCACGTGGGTCGCGTCGCTTCGGATGCCCGCCTCTCGGAGGATCTCGGCGATCGACACTCCAGTCCATGCGGTGTCGAACTTCGACCACTTCGTGACGCAATGGATGTCGGTGGTGATCGTGATCTGCGGACGGGCCATCAGCTCCGCCCACGACAGCGACATGTCCCGCTCGACCGCGCCGCCAATCGTGACGGTGTAGTCGGCCAGGTTCGGGTACTTCGGTACGTCGCCGACGTGGAGAACTGGAAAGCGATCGGTCGCATATTGCCCGGGAGGGAGGCGCTTCGGATCGATGCCCTTGGCCTGAAGGTCGGCCCGATTCCGCTGGAAGAAGCTCACGGAGCCAATTCTTTCAGGCCCCGGTCACAACCACAGTCGGCAAACCTGAGGGCCGCTCAACCCGCCGCCGACGTGTGGGTACGGTCAACGAGTATCCTGGCCAGACGTGCAACTCGATAACGTCCGGCTCGGTCTCACGTTCGACGACGTCCTCCTCGTCCCTCAGCGTTCCACCGTCCGCAGCCGCCAGAAGGTCTCGGTCGCGACGAAGCTGAGTCGCAACGTCGAGATTTCGATTCCGATCCTCGCCGCCAACATGGACACCGTCTGCGAATGGGAAATGGCACTCGCCATGGGCCGTCTCGGCGGCATCGGGATCATCCATCGCTTCCTGTCCAGCGAGGAGCAGGCCGAGCAGATCGCCAAGGTGAAGTCCGATGGTGTCCTCGTGGGAGCGGCGGTAGGTACCGACCGCGACGCCATCGATCGGGCCCGGGCGATGGTCGAAGCCGGTGCGGACGTCCTCGTACTCGACATTGCGCACGGCCACAGTGACCACGCCATCGACACCGTACGCGCGCTGAAGAAAGCGTTTCCATCCGTCGACGTGATCGCCGGCAACGTCGCCACCCGGCTCGGAGCCGAGGACCTCGTTGCCGCGGGCGCCGACGCCATCAAGGTCGGCGTCGGTCCGGGCGGGGTGTGCACGACGCGCATCGTCGCCGGAGTGGGTGTGCCGCAACTCACGGCGGTCAACGATTGTGCCGGCCTCGACGTTCCGGTGATCGCCGACGGCGGCATCCGCACCAGCGGTGATATCGCGAAGGCGTTGGCCGCCGGTGCGCAGAGCGTGATGATCGGGTCGATGTTCGCGGGAACGACCGAGAGCCCCGGCGAGGTCGAGCAGTCACCGCACGGACTCGTGAAGCGTGTGCGCGGCATGGCATCGTTCGAGGCGCTCGAACGTCGCGCCCATCGAGAGGGAACGGAGATCGACGAGGAGTACCTCGAGCAGCGCGCACCGGAGGGTGTCGAGGGCACCGTGCCGTATCGAGGTGCCGTTGGTCCGCTGGTCTCGAAGCTCCTCGCCGGCGTGCGCAGTTCGATGAGCTACTCCGACGCACTGACGATCTCCGAGTTCCAGGCGAAGGCCCAGTTCGTGCGCATCACCAACGCCGGCCTGACGGAGTCGCACCCCCACGCCACGAGGTGACCCGCTCGCTGCCTGGCGTTCCTGGGCCAGCGTTGCGTCATCGGTCAGGTCGCGTGCGAGGGGCGGGGCTCCCGACCCGGGTCCGGTGAGGTGCGTCGAGCAGGCGGCTCAGCTGTTCGGTACTGCGGGTGCGGTCCCGTTCGTGGCTGCCGTGGTCGCAGCGGTCGAAGGAGTCGCAGCGTTCGCACCGGCGGCAGCCTCCTGCCGGGCTGATGCAACGAGCTGTTTCACGAACGGGGGCGGGTCGAGGGCGTCGAGAGCCGCGAAGTCCTTGTTCGCCGCCGCCGGGTCCCCGAGATCGCGGAGAAGCAGCACCCCTCGGAAGGCTCGGGCGTCGGGATAGGCCGGAGCCGCGGCAATCGCGTTGTCGAGACGAGACTTTGCTCGCTTGATCAGTTCGTCACGGGTCGGTCCATCGGCTGATTGCGCCACGATGCGCAGTAGCCAACCTCCGTAGGCGATCGCCTCGGGGTTCTGTGGATCGATGGCGAGGACTGCGTCGTAGCTCTTGAGCGAGGCGAGCGGATCGGCCGCGAGCTTGTCCTGAGCTTCCTTCAGGAGTTTGCTCACCTCGGCGCTGCGGTTCGCGCCGGCCGCGTTGACCGTCCCCGTGAGGCCCTGACGGCCGACACGCTCGCCGGCGGATCGGGCAACGACCAACCCCGCGCCGATCGCCGCGACAACGGTGACAGCAACCGCGACCGGAGTGCGCCAACGGGGCACTGCCGACGTTGCCGTCGTGACCCGTTCGGCAATCCCGGCCTCGACATCGGCGCGCCGTCGGATGACCGATGCGGTCCTTCCGACATAGTCGTCCTTGAGCGCGTGATAATCGGCGACGTCGAGATCGCCGGCGGCGAATTCCGCTTCGAGGTCGCTGAGCGAACGGAGGAGCATGGCACGCTCGTCGTCGAGGGATGCCAGGTCGTCGAGAGCGCGGCCCGTCACCCCGGACGGAGTCGCGTTGCTCACGGTTTCTCCGGCGTGTCGCTCAGCACGGATTCTTCCGCGAGCGCGGCCTCGACGAGCTCACGGTCTTCCTCGGTCGCCTGGAGCGTTGGTCGTCGGGTCCTCGCGAAGATGTTCACCAGCACGGCAGCGCCCACGACGACAACCGCCACGGGTGCGATCCACACGATCGCCCCAATGCCGGTAGCCCTCGGGCGGAGGAGTTCGCTGGTGCCGAATCGGTCAACGAGAAAGGCCCGAATGTCCGCGTCCTTCTCGCCGGACTCGACCTGGCGGGTGATCTCGGCATAGATCGCCCGGGCGCCGGCCGCTTTCGATGCCCGTACGGACAACCCCTGGCAGGTGGGGCATCGGATCTCCGACGCGATCCGGTCGGCCCTACTCGTGACCGTCTCGGGCGTCGATACGCCGCGTCCGACGAACAGCACCAGGGCCACCAGAGCGAGCGCTCCGATGATGAACGCGTAGCTGCGGCGAGCGCGGCTCACGACACCCCCGCTCGCTCGGCGGCCCCGACACCATGGTGCGGCAGGACACCTCCCAGCGAGGTTGGGAGGTGTTCTGCCCCCATATATGGGGGCAACCTCGCTCCTGACGGTGGCGGGCACCGGTGTTGCGAGCAGTCGAGCGAAGCGAGCGGCGCAGCGCCGGACGAACGCTGGGACAACCTCTCTCCTGACGGTTCGGAGGTCATGGCTTCTGGAGGGAGGTGAGGATTCGGTTGAGGCCGGCCTGGGTGGCGGCGCCGTTGACTTTGGCGACGACGATGCCGTCGGGGCTGACCACGTAGGTCTCGGGCGCCTTGAGCACGCCCCAGTCGACGGACGTGCGGTCGGAGTCGACCACCGGCCAGTCGCCGCCACGTTTGGCAAAGAACTTCTTGATGTCCGCCGGCGTGTCCTGGTAGGCCACGGCCAACAGGACGGCATCACCGGTTTTTGTGTGCTCCTCGGAGAACGCCTTGAGCTCGGGGTGCTCGATCGCACACGGGGGGCACCAGGTACCGAAGAAGTTCACAACGGCGTACGGGCGCTTCCCAGACGCGCCGGCGATGCCGATCGTCTGCATGCCCGACAACGACACGGGTTTGCCGGTCAGCACATTTGTGCCGCGGATCTCCGGTGCTGCTTTGCCGAGCAATGGGCTGCGGCCGAAGCCGTCGCCGCTCCCCGAGCGGGTCGCAAGCACGACCACGAGACCGGCGACGATCAGCCCAACGATCGCGGCGATCAACCGTGCCGATCCGAGCCGCGGCTGGCTGGTCGAAGGTCCGCTCATTGCCGTGCTCCGACCATCGATGGGTCGTCGCCTGCCGGGGCGATCGGAACGGGTTTGGCGGAGATGGATTCGTGTGATCCATCCGGAATGCTGGTCGGTGACGTGGGTCGGCGGCGACGACCGGGAAAGAGCGCCAGCAGCGTGCCGATACCCATGAGCGCGAGCCCGATCCACAGCCAGAGGATCATCGGCTGCACGTAGAAACCGATCACCGCGCTGGCACCGGCCTCGGCGGGGGGCTGGACGAGTGTCACGTAAAGATCGCGGACGAACCCGGTCCGCACCGAAGGTGTCGGGACGGCCTGCCCGCGTTCAGCGAAACGGGTGATCGCCGGAGAGTCGATGCGCCCACCGTCGATGCGGACATCGGCCGCGATCTTGCGAACGACCGTCTGGGGATCGCTGTCGGCCGAGGTTCCACCTGTCGGCTTCACCTTCGCGAACTCCGTACGTACGCGTACGAGTTTGACGGTGTGACCTTTGAACGTCTTCGTCTCCCCTGCCTTCAGGACCAACTCGGTGTTCGACGAGTAGGACTGCGAGCAGGCAATGGCAACAGCGATGAGGATGACGCCGATGTGCACGACCATGCCACCATTGGCTCGCCCGAGCACACCGCGAACACGCGAGTCGCCTCGAGAACGCGCCGCTCTCGTGGCGAGGACGAGTTGGCGGATCGCCGAGCCACCGGCGAACGCGCCGAGGAACAGGGCAAGGAGCGTGTCGACCCCGCGCAGTCCGAACACCACGCACAGCACCAACACCACGAGCCCGAACGCCAATGGCCATCGGAGCCGGTCGGCCAGCACCTCGCCGGTCGTCTTGCGCCATGGCAGGACCGGCGCGACGGCCATGAGGAACAGCAGTGCGATGCCGATCGGCATGGTCAGCGCGTCGAAGTACGGAGCACCAACGGAAAGACGGTCGTTGTTCCAGGCTTCGACGAGCAGCGGGAAGATCGTGCCGAGCAGGATCACGAACGCGAACGCCGCAAAGACCACGTTGTTGGCGAGAAACGCGCCTTCACGCGAGAGCGGCGAATCGATGGTGCCCGTGGAACGAAGGCGATCACCGCGCCAGAAGATGAGCCCGAGCGTGATGGCGACGCAGATCCCGAAGAACGACAGGATCCACGGGCCGATCTGTGAGTTCGAGAACGCGTGGACCGACGAGATCACTCCCGAGCGGGTCAGGAACGTTCCGAGGATCGTCAGGCAGAACGTGGCGCACAGAAGCGACAGGTTCCACACCCGGAGCAGTCCGCGCCGCTCCTGGACCATGACGGAATGAAGGTAGGCCGTACCGGTGATCCAGGGCAGGAGCGACGCGTTCTCGACGGCATCCCACCCCCAATACCCGCCCCAGCCGAGCACTTCGTAACTCCACCATGCGCCCAGCCCGATGCCGATGGTGAGGGCTCCCCACGCAACGAGCGTCCACCGCCGTGTTTCGACGAGCCAGCCCTCGCCGAGCCGTCCGGTGGCCATGGCGGCCACGGCGAAGGCGAACGGCACGGTGAAGCCGACGTAGCCGAGATACAGGATCGGCGGATGGATCGCCATCAGCGGATGGTTGGCCAGGAGAGGATTCGGCCCACGTCCATCGGCCGCGGGGATCAGCAGCTTCGAGAACGGATTCGCCGGGCCCACCATGAGGGCGAAGAAGAACGTGCAGGTGCCGAGCATCACCGCCATCGCCCATCCGACCAGCGGATCGGTTCGGCGTGAGCGGTACTTGCGGTGCACGGCAAAGGTCAGCCCGGCCAGGATCAGGCCCCACAGCAGGATCGAGCCTTCCAGCGCTCCCCACATGCCCGCCACGGTGTAGAGCAGCGGAGTGGACCTTGCGTTGTTGTTCGCGACGTAGGCGAGTGAGTAATCGCGACTGATGAGTGCCCACTGCATCGAGCCCGCGGCAAGGACTGCGCCACCCATCACGATCGGGACGAAGCGATGGCCCGATGCCACGATCACTGGTCGACGGCGGATGAGACCGAAGACCAGAAACACACAACCGAGCAACGATGCCGCGAAGGATGCCGTGACACCGATGCTGCCGAGATCGGCCTTCATCGGGTCACTGCAATCTCTGGGCCCGGACAGTTCGAGAACTCGTGGGTTGAGTGTGTCATGTCGATTTGCCGACGTAGTCCTTGACGCGGTTTGCGTTCTTCTCGATGTAGTTCTCGTCGTGTTTCACCATGAGGTGATCCGACAGGAAAAGCGGAGCGGTGCCCGCGGGGCGGGAGGCCTGGTCCGTGGCGAAACGTCCTTCGAGGACCACCGCGAGGTTCGACCGGAACAACTCGGGCGGATCGCCGTCGTGTCGAACGGCGACCTGCTTGCCGTTCCCTTCGATCAGGAATTCGACCGATCCGTCAACGGCGCGCACCGAACCATCGACGACAACACCCTCGATCCGGAACCGCCGGTCGCCGAGCGTGTCGACCTGGGCGACGGCTTCGTCGGCGGTTCGGAAGTAGGTCGAAGCGGTACCCAGACCTTTGATCACGAGGAAGCCGATGGCAGCGAGCAGGAGCGCCGCGAAGGCAAGGACGCGTCGGTTGTTCCCGGTCCGAGTGGTCAGCATCACGGCACGGCTCCCGACGCCCACCTCGGACTGGCGCCACCCCTGCGCATCGTTCGTCGATCCGTCGATCGGACGCGCGTCGGTGCTCTCGTCCTCGGTCCAGCCCTCCGCCTGTCGGCGTCCGCTCTCGTTCACTGTTCGTCGCCCCTGGCGCGTTGTGCGGCGAGGACCTGAGCCGCGGCCCGTCGGGACTTGATGATGGCCCAAGCGGTGTACAACCCGATCGTTCCGAACACCGCGATGTAGCCGGCGGCGACGTACCCCATGCTCAGACCGTCCCGGGATGCGGCGATGCCGCGGGGCCACCCGTTGCTTCGGAGCGTCGCATGGACACCGCCTCACCGAGTCCACCCTGTGCGGCTTCGTCCTCCCACCGATTCGTGCGGGCACGGAGTATCAGGAGCGCGCTGAACACGAGTGTGAACCCGACGATCGAGAGCAGCATGGTCGACAGCTGCAAGCCCGAAATCGTTCGATCGACACGGGCCAGCGTGCGTCCCTGGTGCAGGGACCGCCACCAGTCGACGGAGAAGTGAACGATGGGCACGTTGACTGCGGCAAGAAGTACGACAACAGCGGAACGGCGGGCTCTCTGCTCGACAGTGCCGTCGAGTCGACGAACGGTAAGTGCACCTATCGATAGGAAGAAGAGCAGGGTGGTCGAGGTGATCCGCGGATCCCACTGCCACCACGAGTTCCAGGTAGGACGACCCCAGATCGAACCGGTGACGAGCGCGAGGAAGGTGAAGACCGCGGAGATCTCGATGCCGGCACCGGCAAGGTGGTCCCACGACATCTTGCGGGTGCGCAGCCAGGCGATGCTGGCGAACGCCGCGACCCCGATGCCGCTGTAGGCGGTCCACGCCGTTGCCGGGTGGAGGTAGATCATGCGGACGTATTCGCCCTGGACGACGTCTGGTCCGGTCACGAAAAGACCGAGCACCACGACAACACCGAGCACCACTGCTCCGAGCACCGCACACACACGAGCGGCGATCTGCGAATTCATCACGGTCTAAGTCTTCCCCAGGTCACAGGTCTTCGAGAACGGCATCGAAGAGCAGGACGCCGAGAGCGGTGAACGCCAGAGCGGCAACCACGAGCAGGCGCACCCACGGCCAGCCGTCGATGGAGCGGTCGTCGAGAGCAGCGCGCGTGGCTTGCGACGCAGCCAGAAGGATCGGGGCGACCAGCGGGAACTCGAGGAGGGGCACGAGGGTGTCACGCGATCGCTGACCACCGGTAAGCGTTGCGTAGATCGTCCCCGTGGTGGCAAGGACGATGGTCGCGGGCACGGTCGTCGCCGCCAGCAGGAGGGGGTTGCGCAGGGTTGCGTCGAACAGCAGCACCACACCGATGGCGAGCAACACCTCGAGCACGGCGAGCTGGAGAAAGACGGCGGCGGACTTGCCCAGGAAGATCCCGGCGGGATCCATACCGGAGAGTCGCAGACCGTCGCGTCCGCCGTCGGCCTGCTCGAGGGCTGACGATCGCTGGACGGCGAGCAACGCCGCGAACAGGGTGGCCAGCCAAAACAGGCCCGCCGAGATTGCCGCCGCCGACACGGTGTTGGCGGACGACTCGCCCGGCCCGCGAACGACGAGCTCGTCGAGCCCGAAGGCGAACAGCACGAGGACCATGACACCGAACGGGGCGATCTGTGTCGTCGTGACCTTCGAGCGCCGCTCGATGCGGAGGTCCTTGGTGAGGACCGTGAGTGCGTCACGGAGCATGGGTGACGGCGCGGTCATCGGTCACGTGGCCGCCGCCGACCGTCACGACGCGGGTGGCCAGCGCTTCCGCCCGGGCTTCGTCGTGGGAGGCCACGAGCACGGTTGTGCCACCCGCAGCAGCCTCTCGCACGAGGGTGTCGAGAAGGTCTCGGGCGTCGGGGTCGAGCCCGGCGTGGGGTTCGTCGAGGAGCCAGAGGGCGGGATTCCGGGCGATCATCGACGCGAGCGAAGTCCTTCGACGCTGGCCGGCCGAGCATGCGCCGACGCGAAGGTCACGGAGGCGGCCGACCAGACCGACCCGTTCCATCGCCGGGCCGATCCTGGCCGAATCGCCTCCGCCGGCGCGAACGGCAAACGCGATGTTCTCGGAAACCGTCAGGTCGTCGTAGAGAAACCCCTGGTGACCGAGAAGCCCGACCGAACGGCGGACGGTTCGCCGGTCGCGTCGGAGATCGACGCCGAGGACGGCTGCGGACCCCTCGGCGACGGTGACAAGACCGCTGACCGCCTTCAGGAGCGTCGTCTTGCCGGCGCCGTTTGCGCCTCGGATGACGACGATCTCGCCCTGGCTTACCTGGAGGTCCAGTCCGGCGAGTGCCGGGAATCGCCCGAGCAGCACGACGACTCGTTGAAAGTCGATGACCGGAACCGGGGCGAGCGATCCGTTTCCTGCTGCGTTCAGCCGCCGATTCTCCGCGGCAACGGCAACGGGTGGAGAGCTGTGCACCATGTTCTCCAGCCCGGCCATCAGATGTCCGATGATAGGGGCCATGCGTCGGTTGCTTTCGGGGGTTGGTCGAACCCTCATCACCGCCGGTGTTCTGCTGCTGCTGTTCGTGGTGTACCAACTCTGGGGCACGAACATCAAGCAGGCCCAGGAGCAGCGCAAGCTGACGAGCGGCTTCGAATCCGAACTCGCCGCCGCCGGGATCACGCCCATCGAGTTCGGGGACCTCAGGTCGTTGGCGTCCGCCATCGACACGGCGGCGCCCACGACCGGCGTCCCTCCGACGACAGCCGTCGCGTCGACCCCGAACGGGACGGCTCGCCCAGCCGTCGCGACGCCGACGACGTTCGTCCCCACAACCACGACGCTCCCCTCCGTACGCGCCGGGCGTTCGCAGATGAAGGCCCCCCGTCCGGGTCGGGCGATCGGTCTTCTCGTGATCCCCAGGATCAAGCAGCGCCAGGTGATCGTCGAAGGCACCACGAAGACCGACCTCGAGAGCGGGCCAGGGCGGTACATCCGATCGGCGTACCCCGGTCAGCCGGGGAATGCGGCGATCGCCGGGCACCGCACCACGTTCGGGGCGCCGTTCTTCAACCTCGCGCTCATGCGACCCGGCGACCCGATCTTCGTCCAGACCCAGCAAGGGAACTTTCGCTACGACGTGATCGACGCCTGTCGCCCGACGTGCACCGGCAGCGGCTTCTTCATCGTGTCACCCAGTGACCGAACGGTGCTGGCCCCGACGCCCGGCGAAAACCTGCTCACGCTGACCACGTGCCACCCGAAGTACAGCGCTCGCCAGCGGTTGATCGTGCGCGCCCGCCTCGTTGGACCCGCCGCGGCCGAAGATTTCTTCCTCCCCTCCGAAGCCCCTCCTGCCTCGCCCCCGCCAGCGGCCCCGGTGCCGCCAGCGACCGCGCTCCCGGCGACCACGAGTGCGGCAGAAGCGGTCGATGACCCTTCTGTTGATTCGAGCGATCTGTCGTCGGCCGCACCTGCCGAACCGGTTGTCACGGAAGCAATGGGGACCGCGGCGTCGCCATCGGAGCCCCCGGTTGCGCAAGAGCCTTCACTGTCGAGTCAACGAGATCCGGGCGGGTCGGGTCCGGTCTGGACGCTCGGCCTGCTCCAGGGACACCGCAGCACCTGGACCCAGACCGGGCTTCTGGCCTCGCTGTGTGCGCTGGTGTGGTTCGGGTTCTGGCGTCTCGCCAGGCGTCGCCGACTGGCCGCGCAAGCGGTCATCTACGGCGCGGGATTCGTCCTTGCGTTCCTGCCCGTCCTGTATTTCACGTTCGAGGTGCTCTCCCGGCTTCTGCCGGAGAACCTCTGACGCCGGCCTCAAACGTTTCGCGACGCCGGAGCTGCAGCGTGTCAGCCGGTCAACTCAGGGCTCGAGCACGACGAGCACGTCGCCGTCTTGCACCTGATCGGTCGGCTTCACCCGAACTTCGGTGATCACCCCGCCCCGTTCTGCCTCGACCGGGATCTCCATCTTCATCGACTCGAGGATGACGAGAACGTCTCCCGCAGCGACCGTCGCCCCGACCTCGGCGGGCACCTGCCACACGTTGGCGGCCATCTCTGCTCGAATCTCGCTCATCGGTGTGCTCCCTGAAGCAGTCGTGGTCGCCATGAGCGTAGTGATCGTTGACGGACCGCCGGGTAGCCTGAGCGCACCATGCGCCTTGCCGGATTCGCCGTTGCCCTGGGCCTGTTGGCCGGGCTCGTCGGCGGGGGCTCGTTTCGTCACCTGCGCAAATTCGCACTTCGGTTCATCGGTTTCGGTTCGGTGTGGGTGGTCGGTTCGCTGATTGCGACGCGCCTCCACGGCACAGCTGCGGTTGTGGTTCTCCTCGTCGCGACGATCTGCGGTATCACCTTCACCGCGTTGAACGCGCTCCGTTGGCCGGGTCTCGCTGCGGTGAGTTTCGGCCTGCTCCTCAACGCGGTTGTGCTTGCGCTCAATGGGGCGCTCCCCTATGACCTCGCCGCCGCGGAGACGGCCGGACTCGTTCCCTCCGGGCAGGTCGCGCTCAGGACCGACGGACTCACGCGGCCGTTTCGTGACGGTGACCAGTTCCTCATCGCGGCGCGTCGGATCCCGATCGCCCCGTTACGCGCCGTCACGTCCGCCGGCGACCTTCTCATCGCGTTCGGCTTCGGCCTCGCCGCGTTCAATGTCGTGATCGACCGGGGCAAGGCTCGACCCCATCGCGCCCGTCACCGCATCGGTGAGGTCAGGGCGTCGACGGCCAGCGGGACCGTGATGTTCGGTGTCGACGACACTCCTGTCCGACTCAACCCGATGGATGTCGCCCTCCAGGTGGCCGATGTCTCCGGGGATCCCGTGGTCCTGGCCGATCTCACCGTCGCCGATCCCGACGATCCTCATCTGGCGAGTGAGCTGACCGCCCGTGCGGCAGTTCGGGCCGTTCTGACCCAGCATGGTCTTCCACAACTCGGTAATGGGCCGGTTTGCAACGGTGCCCACGCAGCCGACCCTGCCGCGGAGATCATCGACGACTCGTTCTCCGAGCGCGTGTCGGAGTGTGCAGCGGAGCAAGCCGGACTGGATAGCTTGACCCAGTGAGTTCTTCCGGCGCCGCTGACCCCGTGCTTGCCCGACGCGCCCGCATTGCGTTGGCCGTGAGGATCGGCAAGGCCGTGGGATACGGCTGCTTCGCGCTCGCCTGCGTTGCGTTCGGGTTCATCTGGCTCGACAAACCGACGGACGCGGCGAACACCGTCATCGCCTGGTCGATGGGCGTCGGCTCGCTGTTCCTCGCGCCGGCGATCGTCTTCGGCTACGCCGTCGCCAAGGCCGAGCGTGAGGAGAAGGCCGACGATGCGGCACGCGCCGCCCGCCGCGCCGCCCGTGAGCAGAAGGCGACTTCTGGTCCCACCGAGTAAGCCGGACCGGGCTCTCGCGTCGGAGCGCTGGGCTTCACACCGCGGACGTCTCGAGGAACGATCTGAGCTGCTCGACGAGAGCGGACAGTGTTCGCTCACCGTCGCTGGCGTTGGCTGCGGTGGCATCGCCGAGGATTCCCGTCGGGCTCACCGAACGCACCCCGCCTCGCCGTAGCGCGGCCAAAAGGGATGACAGCTGCTCGGTGTTCCCCCGAAGTCCCTCGCCTCCGTGATCGCGTGCGACCCGCACGAGGTGAGGAGCAATAGCAAGGAGCAGCGAGGTCTCGGTGTGACCGGCGTGGGCGTCGCCGTGGGGGATCGCGGGCCACCACGCAGCAACGTCGCGGCCCTCGGACCGCAGGATCTCGAGGGCATCGGCAAGCGCGTTGTGGTTGCCTCCGTGACCGTTGACGAACACGAACCGGGCGAACGGTCCACCGTTCGGTTTTGTCGCCGATCGGCCGAGTTCGACGAGGACGCCCGTCAGCGCGGCTGTGCCGATCGAGAGCGTCCCGGGGAACCCGGCGTGCTCTCCCGATGCTCCATAGGGGAGCGCGGGGGCGACCAGCACCCCGCCGCCCATCGTTGCCGCGGCACGGGTGGCGACTTCCGTGGCGATCACGGTGTCGGTGTCGAGGGGCAGGTGAGGGCCGTGCTGCTCGGTGGATCCCAATGGCACCAGCAGAGTCAGGCCGGATCGGACTTCGGTCCAGCTCCGTCGCACCAGGTCGTTGGAGGCATCGTCCGTATCCATGTCAGCCCGGTAGCTGTCGCCACGCCCGAAGGTGGTCGAGGATCATGTCAGCGGCGGCGTCGGGGTCCAAGGCGAGGCGTTGCGGTGGGGTGCGGCTCGTGTGGGCGTGGGTGAGCGCTTCGACGCGCTGTCGCGGATCGGCGGCCAGCGGTGCGTCGAGGATGCGGGCTCGCGGGCGGAACGGGCCGACCCGCTGGGGTGCCGGCTCCCATTCGAGGTCGGCGGCTCCGACCGCCACCACCGCCACGGCGGCCGTCCTGGCGTGCAGTACGCCACGAAGCGGGGCGCGGCGGAGCCGTGCTGTCGTCCCTTCAACGGACAGCACTGCTGGCCCGGTCACGGCGAGGACCTCGCGGCGGCCGCCGTCGAGGCGGCGTTCGACCTGCAGGTGTTCGGCGCCGGTCTGCTCGATACGCACCAGCCCGCATACGGCGTCGAGGGACAGTTCAGCGGCCAGAAAGGACGGCACGGATGCCGAGCCTCGATCGAGGCTCCAGTCGCCGCAGAGCACCATCTGCGGGTCGAGGGAGCGGGCTACGTCGGCGAGCAGGCGTGCGATGCAGGCGCTGCTCGGTTGGTGCTCATCCCCGTCGTCGAGGTGAATACGCGTGGCCGCTGTGGCTCCGGCCGCGAGTGCGTCGCGGAGCATGGCGTCTGCTGCTGCGGTCGCAACGGTGATGACGTGAGCCGTCGTAGCCCGGGCTTCGGCGAGACGCAAGGCCCACTCCAGCGCTGCCTGGTCGGCGAGCGAAGGTCCAGACCAGCGTTCGTCGGTCACGACCGAACCGGTCAGCGGATCGATCTCCGGTCGCAGCGCAACCCATTTCATGCAGACGACGATCGGCGATGACATCGCCCGGTTCATCGCCGTGGGTCCGTTCTCATCCGTGCCGGAAGACGACGCCATGCCCGCCTTCTGGATACGACCAGCTGAGTGCGCCCTCGGTGTTGCAGACGAGGTAGCACGTCCCGCATTCGAAGCACTGCTCGTAGTTGAACAGGATGCCTCCGTCGTTCGTCGGGACGAAGAGCTTGGCCGGGCAGGCGTGGACGCACGCGCTTGTCGTGCAACTCCGGCAGAGCTCGGAGTCGACGACGATGTGCGGCGTGTGGGAGACCCGGAAGTCGACCGTCTCCATCCGCTCGTCAAAGGCCATCACCGCACGTCGCATCACCGACGAAGGTAGCGCCCTTGTCGTTCTTGGGAGAGAGGTTGCCCCCAAAGATGGGGGCAGAACACCTCCGAGCGGCGCACGGTGGTGTTCTTCCGCAGCCCCCGGGTGCGGTGATCGGTTGCCAGCTGAGCAACGGGCGTCGTGGCTAGAGGAGGCAAAACACCTCCCAACGCTGTTCGGAGGTGTTTTGCCCCCAGATATGGGGGCAACCTCTCTCCCAACGATCCCGAGGGCCATCACCACGCGGTCGGGGGCTCGAAAGCGGCGAGGAAGGCGAGGATGGCGGCGGGGTCGGGGGTGACGATCACGTGGCGGGCGTAGTCGGCGTCGCCGAAGAGCGGGCGGAGGAACCGTTCGATCGGGAAGTGCCGGCTCCACCAGTGGTCGATACCAGCGAACGGGAGATCGAGAAAGCACATTGGACTGAACCACCGCTGGGTTCGGTAGACGTTCTGCGCGGCGTCCTGGAAGACCTCCTGCAGCGTTCCGGCGTTTCCCGGCGCGTAGATCACTCCGTGACGCGCGATGGCCAGTAGGCCGTCCTCCCGGAGGGCGTTGGACACGTACTTGGCGATGTGCGTGGCGAACGGTGTCGGCGGTTCGTGACCGTAGAACCACGTCGGGACGCTGAGGCTCGACATGGGTGGGGCGGCGAGGTCCTCGAGCAGGCGGAACGCCGGCGCCTGCCACCGGTGAAGTGCCCGGACGAGCTCCCGGTCGACGCGTCCATCGCGGCCGACGATGGCGGTCGTGCCGGACGGAAACGTGGCGGCAGACCCGAGGAACGCGATCGCATCGGCGAGCGTCGCATCGTCGCGTGTGGCGAGCATCGCGCCGAGGTGGGTTGCTTCCATCGCGCCGGGCCCGCCGCCGCTGGTGACGACGACACCCGCGGAGCCGAGGTCCCGGGCCAGGCGGGCGATCGTCGTGTACGTGGTGCTGGAGCGTTCGACCCGGTGGCCGCCCATGATCGCGACGCATCGACGCTCTCCGAGGAATTCGTTCCGTCCTTCCGTGACCTGCTGGTCCTGTTCAGCCCACGCGATGCGCTGTGCCTGGGTGGACGGCCTGCGAGTGGCGAGGAACGTCCGGAAGTCGAACGTGTCGAGGTACGACTCGGCGATGCCGGGGTCGAATCCGTCGAACAGGTCGACCGGGGAGAACAGCATCGCCGCGACGTCAACCGAAGATGGAGAGGGCGTCGCGCGCATCCCGAGCGAGGTCGCGCAGCTTCAGCCCGTGGTGTTTGAGCAAGGGACGCCCGATGGTCACGGCGCCCCTCTTACGAGATGGATTCTGCACCGTGTAAAGCTGCTCGAAGAGATCGCAGGCCACCTTCGGGTATCTGTCCTGGACACGTTCCGAAAGCAGGAAATGGCCCGCCTTGCGGACCTTCTTGTGGTCCTGGAGCACCCAGGACGATTCCAATCGATGTTGATAGGTGCACAGACTTTCTGCGGACGTATCATTTCGGGAAAGGGCCTCATTGGCGGACTCGCCGGCGGCAATCCCGGCCCCCATGGCGTAGTTGACCCCCTCGAGCCAAAGACCCGCGGCGAGGCACATCGCTGCGGCATCGCCGGCCACGAGCATTCCGTCGGTGAACAGCCGGGGCATCATGTTGAAACCACCCTCGGGAATGAGATGTGCGGCGTATTCCTTGATCTCGCCTCCGTCGACGAACGGTGCGAGTGATGGATGCTCTTTCAAGCCGGCGATCACGTCTTCGGGCCGGACTTTGGCCTTCGCGAGCCCGGTGAGCGAGAGCACGGCGCCGATCGACACGGTGTCGCGGTTCGTGTAGAGAAATGCACCTCCGGGGATTCCACGGGTGCCGCCGACGATCTCGAAGTCGGCGCCCTCGTCGCCGGTCACGTTGAACCGTGCTTCGATCTCGGCCCGCGGGATGGCGAGGACCTCCTTCACGCCAAGCGTGAAGTTCTCGGCCCCGCCGTGGTCGTAGAGTCCGGCCTCCTTCGCCAGAAAGGAGTTCACACCGTCGCAGGCGATCACCACCCCGGCGGTGAGATCTCCGTCCCGATCGGTCCTCACCCCGGCGATTCGGCCCCGGGAGTCCCGGATCAGCCCGGTTGCGGTGGTCGAGGTGATCAGTTGTGCACCCGCGGCGACGGCCTGGTCGGCGAACCATCGGTCGAAGTCGGGGCGGTACGCCGTGAAGCCGTTGTAGGGCGGCTTGCCCCATGCGGTGGTGCGGTAGTCGATGCACAGGCTCTGGTGGTCGGTGAGGAGCATGGTCCCGCGCCGGGTGATCCATCGCTGCACCGGCACCTGGTCCCACCAGTCGGGCACCACGCGATCGAGGATGCGGCCGTAGATAACCCCGCCATAGACGTTCTTGGAGCCGGGGAACGGGCCGCGCTCGAGCAGTGCCACGGATCGACCTGCCCGGGCGGCAGTGAGGGCGGCAGCGGATCCCGCCGGCCCCGCTCCCACGACGAGGACCTCAACATCGGGCGTCGGCATGCTGACGAACGTAGTGCTGCACGGATGCGTCCTGGCATTCGCCGGGGGATCGCAGCAGCGCGAGCCTCCACCAGGGCGCCTTCGACTCCGATTGCCGCGCGGGCAGCATGATGATGGCGGCGCATCTGCATGGGCGGGACGGTCGGCGTGTCAGCCGTGGCCCCACTCCGTGGTGCGAACCAACGGTGTTTCCCCGTCGAGGTCGCCCGTTCGTCGTTCGGTTCGATCGCTAGGGCGCGTTGCGAAGCTTCCGTTCAAGAGCGTCGAGTACGGCTGGAGCATCGCTGACGATGGCGACGTCGGCCATCGTCATCATCGGACAACTCGGATCGGTGTTGACGCTGATCACGTGGTCAGGGTCGCCGAGGCCGGCTGTGTGCTGCGTGGCGCCGGAGATCCCGAACGCGAGGTAGATCGACGGCCTGACGGCTACGCCGGTGGTGCCGATCTGTCGTTCGAATGGGATCCAACCGGCATCGCTGGCGACGCGCGTCCCGCCGAGTGACGCGCCGAAGTGTCGCCCGATGCGGGCGAGTTGGTCGAAACGCTCCTTCGAGCCGAGTCCGAGTCCGCCGCCGACAATGGACCTCGCCTCGGTGAGGTCCATCGTCGTCGGATCCGGCGGGAGTACGGCGGTGCTCGTCACCGCAGGTTCGGCGCATGCCGGCTGCTTGGGTGAGCTCGCTGCGAGCCGAGTGATCGTCGGCCGCTCGGTGGCGGTGGACGTCGAGGGTCTCGCGAGCCCGCGAACGCCGGGTAGGAGCGTGGCGATGAACGGACCCGGGGGTATGAGCTCACGTCCGACCCGCCCGGCGGTTCGTACACAGGTGACCCGCTCCTCTCGGACTTCGGTCGCCGACGCGAAGAGAGGTCGCTGGAGTCGGTGCGAGAGGAGCGGGGCGAGGTCGCGTCCATCGGGAGAGGCCGGCAGGATGAGTCCCGTTGCATGCCACACCGGTTCGATGGCAGCCACAGCGTCGGCGATGTCGCTGAGTCGCAACCCGGGAGTCTCCATGGTGAAGATCGTTTGCGCGAGGGCCAGTGCGTGCGCTGCTTCCGCGGTGTCAGAGCCGACGAGCACGACGCGGCCGTTCGCCTCCGCGACTGTCTCTTCCCCGCCCGCCGGCATGACGCCGTTCCGGACGACGAGAATGGCGAGAAGGCTCACAGCGTCGCTCCAACGCGGTCACCGTCGATGATCGCGGAATGGGCTCGACGGGGAGCGAGGGCGTCGCCGATGCGCCGAACATCGAGCCCCGAATCGGCCAGTTCGCGAAAGAGCGCCTCATCGGGTCTGTTGGGCACGGCGAGCACGACCCAGTCGGTTTCGCGGTCGAGCATGGTGCCGCTCACATGGTGGAGGATGTGAAGCGTACGTAGAGAAGAATCCCAACCCATCACTACGGAGTCGGGTGTGAGGGCGATGCCTTTCGCCGCGGCACGGATGCGGAACCCCTCCATATCGAGGGTGATGCCGAGGTCCTGGCCGACGAGCATGCCGGGCGTGATGATCTCGACAACACATCCCCGGTCGGCGAGCACTTCGGCCACAGACGTCGCCTGGTGGAAACCGAGCTCGTCGATCACCGTGACCCGATGACCGGGAACCGGAGCGAAGGTACCGCGGAGGACATCGATGACATCGCCGATACGGTCGTCATCCGGCGGGGCCCAGTAGGGGCGCTGCGGCACAGAGCCGGTGGCAACGATGACGACGTCAGGCTTCTGATCGATCACGAAGCCAGCGTCGACCTCGTGACCCAACGCCACCTTCACATCGAGACGCTTGAGCTCGTTGAGCTGATTGCGGATCATGTCGCCGAACTCCGCCCGGTTCGGAACGCTTGCCGCCCAGTGGACCTGACCGCCCGCGAGTGCCTCACGTTCGTAGACGACGACCTCGTGCCCGTGGTGAGCTGCCGAGATCGCGGCCTGGAGTCCGGCAGGACCACCGCCCACGACGAGCACACGCTTGGGTTTGCGGGCGAACGCAACGGGAGAGCCGAGGCGGGTCGACCCAATTGCGGCTACCCGGGCGAGCTCCGCCTCACGCCCCGCAGCCGGGTTCTCGATGCATCCGAGCCAACGGTTGAGCCCCATTCGCCCGACGCATTCCTGGTTGCACGACAGGCACAGACGGGTGTCGTCGTGTCCCCCGGCCTGTGCCTTGTGGACGAAATCGGGATCGGCGATCTGGGCACGTACCGCCCCGACGAGATCACAGTGCCCCTCGGCCAACGCCCGCTCGATCTGGAGCGGATCCTTGAACCGCCCGACGCCGACCACGGGAAGGTCGACTTCGCGCCGAATCGCGTTCGGGATGAACAGTGCGTACCCCGGAGGGATGTGCATCGATGCTTCGATCATGAACAGCGTTGCCGTCGCCACGCCGATGGACGTGTTGATGTAGTCGATCTTGCCGGTCGCTTCGACGATCTTGGCCACGGCAACCGCTTCGTCGATGGTGGTTCCGCCTTCGATGAGCTCATCGCCGCAGAGGCGGACGCCGAGTGCTCTGGTCGGCCCGATCGCGTCGCGAACGGCGTCGACGATCTCGACGAGGATGCGCGCGCGGCTCTCGAGGCTGCCCCCGTATCTGTCGGTACGGACGTTCGTGGCGCCGGAAAGAAATCCGCGCACGATCGACGAATGGCTGCACTGCAGTTCAACGCCGTCGAATCCGCCTTCCGCGCAGTGCGCGGCGACGAGCGCGTAGCCGGCGACGATCTCGGCGATCTCACTCGTCGTGACCCCTTTGGGGACCTCGCGGAACAGCGGGTCGGCAACCGGTGAAGGCGCCCAGACGGGTAGACGGGAGTACATCGAGGAGGCCTGGCCGCCGTTGTGGTTGATCTGGGCGAAGATCGGCGTCCCGTATCGATGCACGGCATCGGTGATCCGCCTGTAGCCGGGGATGACGTCGCGGTGGAAGCCGTGGATGAGCTTCTCGTACGGCCAGTCCGTCGGGTGGGTCGAGTGCTCTTCCGTGATGATCAGTCCGGCTCCTCCCGCGGCCCTGGCCGCGTAGTAGGCAGCGTGCTGCTCAGTCGGCAGGCCGTCGGCGGCATAGTTCGTGAGGTGGGCCGAGAACACAACGCGATTGCGAACGGTGATCGGCCCCAACTGGAGGGGCGAGAAGAGGTAGCGATACCGGCTCATCGTGGTCCCCAGTCTCGTCGCTCGGCGGGCGTACGGCGAAGCGGACTCGGGCCAGCTGACGTGCTCGGGCCAGGAGGTTTCGGTTTTTCCGGTGTGTGCCGGCCCGAGCAATGTGAGCTGGCCCACGAACTTGGGTCGGCCGACGATGGGATGCACGGAGCTGGACAGCGGGGTTCGCCTGTCGGTTCGGTGTCGCCGTATGGTCGGGGGCATGAGTGCACCCGTCACCGTCGTCACTGGAGCAAACAGCGGCATCGGCCGAGCTACCGCGATCCACCTCGCCTCCCAGGGCCACACCGTCTACGGAACTGTCCGCAGCAGGGACAAGGCCGGCAAGCTTCTCCAAATGGCTGCGGGTGCCGGCGTCGAGGTGAACCTGGTCGAGCTCGACATCGCTGATGACGCGTCGGTCGCGAGTGGATTCGCCCAGATCCTCGGTGAGGCCGGTCGTGTCGATGTCCTTGTGAACAACGCCGGCGTCGGCGGCAACGCAGTGGCCGAGGAATGTCCCCCGCAGATGTACCTCGACGTGCTCAACGTAAATCTCTGCGGTGCTGTTCGCTGTGCCCAGGCGGTCCTCCCGGGAATGCGTGAACGAAGGAGCGGGGCGATCGTGAACGTCACGTCGGTCGTCGGACGTTTCGCGGCGATCGCCCAGTCGCCCTACGTCGCGTCGAAGTGGGCGTTCGAAGGTCTCTCCGAGGGCATGGCCCAGGAGCTCGCACCGTTCGGGATCCGCGTGGTGATCGTCGAGCCGGGGGTCACCAAGAGCGCGATCTTCGCGAAGAACATCGATGCCCCGAACCAGACGGGGGCATACGACGCGGCGTATCGGCGCATGTTCCAGTTCTACGCCGCCGGCATGTCGCATTCGACGGATCCGCTCGAGGTCGGCAAGGTGATCAAGGAGGCGATCACCACTGATTCACCGAAGCTGCGCTACACGGTGAGCTGGGGTGCCGAGGAGATCATCTCGGGTCGGGCCCGCATGAGTGATGCCGAGTGGGTTGCCATGGGGGGGTACTCCGATGCGGCCGACGACGCCTACTACGACGCGTTCCGCAACCACTTCGGTATCGACCTGCGCCTGATGTAGCGCAGGGTTCGTTACACGAAGAGAGCGTCCGATGTTCGAGACCGCCGATGACCTGCTGCAGCTCCAGCGACTGCTCGACGAGTCCTATGCCGCGGCCGGGGGTCATCTTCAGAACGTGATCACGCCGGACCGTCGGCTCACCGCCGTCGAGCTGGCGGCAACGCTGACCGGCATGCGGCTGCTGGTCCTGGCCACGGTCACCGGCGACGGTCGGCCCATTGCGGGGCCGGTCGACGGCATCTTCTTTCGCGGGTCGTTCCACTTCGGATCGGCCTCGGATTCGCTGCGGTTCCGTCACCTGCGCAAGCGTCCTTCGGTGAGCGCCACGCACTTACCCGGGGAGGAGTTGTCGGTCACCGTCCACGGCGAAGCCGAGGAGCTCGACATGAATGCCGCGGCGAACCGCGATTTCCGGCAGGCCCTGCTCGACATCTACGTTCCTCGTTACGGAGCGGAGTGGGAGACCTTCCTCGACAGTGGCTCGTCGTATGCGCGCATTCGGGCGCAGCGCATGTTCACATTCTCCATGCCGGAACTCGCCGAGGCGGGCTCGCGCTAACACTCTTTTCGGCCCTCTGTCGGGGGCCGCCGGGCGAAGGCGACGGGATCACGACCCGGAACCTGTGTCAGGCCGGGAACATCTCGTACGCGCGCATGTCATCAACCGTCGCGTACGTGCGCATCACCAGTGCCTCGATCAGATCGAGACCCCGCTGATTGCTGGCAGGGACGGCGATCGCCCCGAACGAGGCCATCATGGCCACCAACAGCAGAGACCGTCGGACGTCGTCCTCGAACTCGGCATATGGGTAGCCCGCCACACCGGCGATGCCCAGGGCGCGGTGATAGGTCTGCATCAGCGATTGCGTGTTCGCACGGCGGGTTTCATCGTCCATCGACCAGGCGATGAAGTACGCGACGTCGAGCGCGCCGACGCCCTGCACGCAGAGCTGCCAGTCGATGAAGTACACCGGGGAGACGCCCGCGGCGGCGCCGTCGTTGAACAGCACGTTGTCGAGACGCAAGTCCATGTGGGTCAGTGTGAGCGGACGGGTAGCGATCGCGGTATCGGCCATCTGCATAGTCTTCGTCCGGCACAGATCGGCAACGCGTCGGCCGTGTGGTGAGAGACGGTCGCCGTATGTCGCGAGAAACGGCTCGTAGACCATGGCGTATTGCGCCTCGCCGTCGCGGTACTTGCCCTCGTTGCCCTTCGACAGCCAGGCGAATGTCGGGTTTCGGTCGATGTGCCAGTGGTGCGCGTGAAGCTTCGCCAGCTCGACCATGACGGTCGTGGCGTCGGCCGCCGAACATCCGGCAACCTGATCGGGGACCCGGCAGTGCGAGAGGTCTTCGAGGATGAGCGCGAAGCCTCGTCCCGAAGCGTCCACCTCGGCGAAGTGCGAACGCGCAATGTTCGTGACGTCACCGGTGGCGTGGCGATAAAAGTTGATCTCCCGCTCGTAGAAGCCGAACGTCTCGACGAGGTCGAGGACGGGTTCGTGCGGCGACGCGAGCTTGGCGATGACCGAGGCCGGCCCGCTTCCCTCGGAGTACTCGAGCGAGAGGCGTCCGAGGACGCCGAGCATGCCGACCCCTTCGCCGATCGTCGTCGAGGTCACTCGTGACACACGACCAGCGAGCCGGCAGTGGTCGTTGAGCCACTGCGGCGTGATGTCGTCGGGACTGGCGGGGTAGATGCTCATGGCGACCTCGGTTGCTCGATGGTTGTCTTCAAGCAGTATTGGTCGAGCCGAGAGCGGTGTCTGTGATCGGCATCACGCTCTGTCGCGTTCGCGGGAGGTTTCGGAGTATTCGTAGCTCCCAGAGCTACAAAGTTTCCAAATCCTCCGGTCGCACACCTGAACGCGGTGGGTCGTTCGGCTCATCTCGTACGCGAAGATCGCAGTGCCCGCGGGGTGCGGCCGAATGGAGAGATGCCTCCGACGGATCGGAGGCGAACAAGACCACAAGGACGTGGGATGGGCACGGATGCCGCATTCGCCACCCTCGGCATTGCCGTGGGTGCACAACCGATCGAGATCACGCGGGCCTTCCGGGCTCTGAGCCGGCGATCCCACCCGGACACCGGTGGCGAACCCGCCGTGTTCGACAAGGTCGTCGCGGCGTATCGCACCTTGCAGCGCGCCGGCCTCGTGCGGGCCGAACCGATCGTCGACACAGATGCCCCAGGCGTCGACGGCCCGGCCGAAGCACTTGACGTGGTCCCGAAAGGACCGGGCCAGCGAACGAGTCGTGTGCCGGGTCCGGCCGATCGCCACTACCGCCGGTTCCTCGACGGCCTCGACCGGGCCGCGGCAATGCCCGACCTGTGGATCGAACGGCCGGCACCGCGTCGTCGGGTCGTCGAGGAGACCCGTGTGGCCGGAGCGACGTTCGCCGAGATCCTCGACCGCGAGCTTCAGCGGGTCAGCTGACGTCTCTCACCCGCCGGTCCGTCCGAACGAGAGCGAGCCGGTGTCGACCGTCGGGCTCCGTCAGCCGCGGACCGGCAGGGCCATCGCAACTCGGCGTCCTTCGAGGATGGCTTCGTGGATCGTCCGCGGGGCGACGCGGTCTCCGGCTTGCGGCATTGTCTCCTCGGCGTCGAGCGTGTGGTCGGGAAGGCGATGACCGCACGCGATGAACGTCGTGGCGTCGATGACGTCGGTCGCCCCGGAGAACCGGTCTTCCACCTCGACCTTGCCATCGGCGACCCGGCGGACGAGCGCCTGCTTCACCAACCGCACGCCGAGGCTGTGCAGCCGAATCTGCGCCGGGGCGAGATCGCCGGTGAGGCTCAGCTTCTCGCCGACCAGCAGATCTGGCGTGACGAGGATGACCCCGGCAGCGCGACGGGTGTCGTCCGCGGCCAACAACTCGGCGACGGACAAGGCGATCGGCCCGCCGATCGGGTCCCAGACCACCACGGGGCCAGGCGGCAGCGAGGAGATCGGGTCGTCGAGCGCCAGGACATCGACGGCGTGGCGCAGATCCGCCGAATCGCTGATGGTGAAGGGCAGTGTCCCGTGCGTTCCGCCGGTCGCCAGGACGACAGGACCCGATGCCCGTAGCGACTCGAGCGTCGCCGCGTCAACCGGAGCGTCGAGCTCGAATGTCACCCCGAGATGGAGGCACTCCGCGTGGAGCCATTCGATCGCCTTCGCCAGCCTGGCGCGTCCCGCTCCATGCGCGGCGTGAAGGAGGACTCCACCGACGACGGACGAGCGTTCACGAACAGTCACGGCGAATCCCCGCGTTGCTGCGATACGGGCGGTTTCGAGTCCGGTCACACCGGCTCCCACAACCGTAAGTGTACGTTTCACATCTCCGTTCGACCCGACCGTCGGTTCCGGGGCGTCATCGAACTCGTGCCCGCTGCGCGGATCCATCACGCAACTCACGATTGGATTGCGATTGTCGCGCACCTTGCAGAGCTGGTTGCACAGCACGCACGGGCGAATCCGCTCGGTGGTGCCGGTGCGCAGCTTCGCGACCAGGTCGGCGTCGGCCAGTTGTGCACGGGTCATCTCGGCGCCGTCAGCCGCGCCATCGTCCACGGCCCACTCGGCCTGGCCCCAGTCGACGATCGACCCCTGCGCGAACACCGGTACCCGGTGGCCGGCCTCGACCAGGGCGGTGCGAACCTGGCGGGCGAGGCCGATGGCGAAACCCGGTTCGACGTGCCCATCGGGACGCGTGAGAGCGACCGAATAGATCGATCCGCGAACCACGGTGATCAGATCCACGAGATGTCCCACGTCGACGGCGATCTGTGCGCCGGCGTCGGGCACGATGCCGGCCCACGGCGCGAGTTCATCGACGCTCAGCCGCAGCGCGACGATCGGCCCGACTCCCATTGCCTCACGCACCGCGCCGAGCACCTCTCGTAGAAAGCGCAGACGGTCGATGCCGTAGCCGTCTTCTCGCATATTCGTAAGTCCACTGAGGAATTGGCGGACGAGTGAGTTCTGGCCGGCATTGATCTCGACGCCGTGGCCGCCCGACGCGATCGCCAGCGCGGCGGCGTCGGCGAAGCCGCTGACGACCGCGCTGATATCCGCCGGCTCCATGACCTTTGGAACCTCACGAGAGGTAACCTCCGGGACCGGGGACGGCGCCCACATCTCACGCTGGCTCCAGTGGCTCGTTCCCTGCCCTCCGCTATGGCCGAGCGCGGCGAGGACAACCGTTCCCGTGCCGATGTCGCGAACGGCATCCACAATCTTCCGCCAGCCAGGTCCGCAAAGGGATGCGAGTGGCGCCCGTTCGTAGGGCCAGTCACTGTCGTGGACCGATGCTTCCTCCGTCACGATGATTCCGGCTCCGCCGACTGCCCGGCGGACGTAGTACGCGACGTGGGCCTTGGAGAGCGTCCGGCCCTGACCGAGGTTGGTCTCGTGTGGTCCGAACATCACCCGACTCGGGGCGAGCACGCAGCGACCACCTGACTCGGATCGACCGACGGGCAGCGGTTCGAGCAGTCTCATCCTCACCATTGTCGTCCCTCGGCGGTGCGTAGCGGCACTCGTTCTCCCGAAGGAGCGGAAACCGGCGGGCACGGAAGTAGCGTCTCGTGCTGTGCATGCGGAACGGGCCGATCGGCGTGCGGGTTCGGCCCCCTGGGTGTCGTACGCGCAGAACTTCGAGGACGTCCTTCTCCGCCGATGCTTCGCTGACGTCGAGCACGGTTTCTGGATCGACGTGGGCGCGTGGATGCCCCGTGAAGACTCGGTCACCTACGCGCTCTCCGAGCGGGGATGGCGGGGCATCAACATCGAACCGGTACCCGATCACCTCGCCGCGTTTGTCGCGCTGCGTCCGCGCGACATCAACCTCGGCGTGCTTGCCGGATCGGCTGCGGGTGAGCGCACACTTCATCGTGTGGCCGACACCGGTCTGTCCACAACGATCGAGGCGTTCGCCGAGGAGGCGCGTCGTGACGGGCACGCGGTCGAGAGCTCCACCATCGAGGTCCGGACACTCGACGACATCTGGGACGAGTACGTTCGGCCGGGAATTGCAGTTCACCTGTTGAAGGTCGACGCCGAAGGCGCCGAGGCGGATGTGCTCGCCGGCCTCGACCTTCGCCGCCGACGGCCATGGTTGCTGTGCATCGAGGCGAACCTGCCCAATGAGCGCGACCTGGTCGACGTGTCGTGGGAGCCCGAGGTGGTTTCGTCCGGGTATGCGTTCGCGTACTACGACGGACTCAACCGATGGTTCGTCGCCGACGAACACCGAGAGCTCGCCCGCCACTTCACCTCGCCGGTCAGCGTCTTCGACGACGTCATCGGAGCACGCGCCAACGATCACATCGACATGCTGGCGGCCGAGGCACATCGGCTCGCCGGCGAGGTCGCCCGGCTCGAACAAGCACTTCGTGAGCGCGAGTCCGCGGCCGAGGGCGCTCCGGTGGCGCGACGAGGTTGGCGGAGCCGATTCGGACGGTGACCGGGGGACATCTGGAAATGCGTCGCTGGACCGGATTCGGATGGGGGAGGCTGGGGTGATGCCTGTGACCATCGGGTTCCTCCACACGTCACCGGTTCATGTCGCGACGTTCGACACTCTGGTTGCGAATGCGCCGGGCGCGGTCAGTGCCACGCACATCGTCGACGAGGAGCTTTTGGCAACGGCCCGATCGATCGGGCCGGCGCACCCGCTTGTTGTCGAAGGGGTGACCGCTGCCCTCGCCCGCCTCGTTGGTGATGGGGTCGACATCATCGTGTGCACCTGCTCGACGATCGGAGGGACTGCCGAGATCGTGCCCGGGATCGGTGTCCCCGTGCTGCGCGTCGATCGGCCCATGGCCGCTGCCGCGGTTGCCGCCGGAATGCGAATCGCGGTGGTCGCCGCTCTGGAGAGCACGCTCGCTCCGACCGCCGAACTGCTGCATGAGGAATCCGCACGTGTCGGACGCGCCCCAATGATCACCTTGATGCCCTGCCTTGCTGCGTGGGACCGATGGGAGGACGGCGACGTTGGCGGCTATCACCGGACCGTTGCCGAGCATGTCGATGCACTCGATGAGTCGTTCGATGTGGTCGTGCTTGCCCAGGCATCGATGCTCGGCGCGCTTGCGTTCATCGACGCGCGGCCGGGACGGGTCGTCCTTTCGTCGCCGTCGAGCGCAGTTCAGGCCGCGCTGGCTATCGCAGGCTGATCCACTCGGACTCAGCGTGAGGTTCGCAACACGGCTTCGCCCCGTGGCGACAGCGTGTAGCCGACGGCCAGGCTGATCGTCAGTCCGAGCTCCTTCAGCTTGCGCACGTCGGTTTTGAACACCGCTGTATCCATGCCCTCAAGCTCGGCTAGCTCGGGAGCGCGTCGACCGGGCCATTGCGCGATGAGTGCGAGCGTGCGCCGCGTCCACGGCCCCCGGGCGCTGCGAGCGTCCATGGCATCGAGCTTCGCGATCACTATGGCGACGGCCTCTGCGCTGGCATCGTCACGCAGGGCGGAGCGGGTGTCGGCGCCCGCGAAGTGGACGACCACGCGATAGGGACGGCTTGTCTCATCGGGCTTGGCGGTCCTACCGCGGCCAGCCACCGGCTTTCCGGCGGCCTTGCCGGTTCCCGTACGAACGGGTCGTGCTTCGAGTGATGCGCGCGCCTCATCTGCCGACGAGAAGCCGGCGCGTGCGGCCTCAGCATCGGTGATCGATGCGGGATCGATCTCCTCGACGGCGTCGATGGCGAGCTCGCCCATGGCGGTTCGGAGGCGTCCTCCGGCCTTCACGGTCGGCTTGCGCCAGAGTCGGTAGACCACGTCGATCTCGCCGGCCACGATCCGCGCCAGCACGTCCATGCGAAGCAACATGCGGCCCCCTCTCAGCCGCCGCCGGCCGATTCGGGGGCGGACAGCAGCCACTCGAATGCTGCAGCGCGTTCGATGGTCACGCTCCGGACGATCCCCAGGAGCGGAGGCTCCGGTGCGGTGGCGATGGCGATCGCCTGGAGTGCAAACGCCACGTCGGCGGCATCGGCAAGTTCCTTTGCCGTTCGTACGACGGGACGTTGTGCCCGCTCGACGGTCAACACCTGTGTCACGAGTTGTTCCATGACCCGCCCGGAGTCGGCGCTGGCGTCGGGGAACCGGAGGTGGGCAACCAGGCCGAGCGCCCATTCGTAGACGAAGGCTTGATCGAATCGCCAGGCGAACTGCACGAGCTGTTCGGGAGAAGGTGCATCGTCGAGAACGAAGTCATGCTCCTCGACCGTGAGGTCACCCCATACCTCGTATGCATCGGCGAACGCGAACACCTCGGGTAGCGAGAGTCCCTGCCCCTTCAGGGCAACGAGGGACGAGGCGGTCGCACGTCCGCATACCGCCGCCGTCGACGGGATGATCAATGGCGCTCGTACGATCGGGAGAATCGTCAGGTCGGTGTCGATGCCCCACAGCTTTAGATATGTGTACGTACGATCTCGGCGCTTGCCGAGGTCATCGGCAGTCGGCTCGTCGGTCACGAGTATGCGTCGACCGGCTTGCGCCCGAGCGAGACGGGCGTGGGTTTGGAGTGCCCCGGTCCGGGTGACGGTTTCGCCGGGTCGGTTGCCGCAGCGATTCGGGCGAGCTCATCGTCGGCGTTCCCCCACACACACTCCGGGTCGGGCCCGTCGAGCGGCAGGCCGGTGAAGAACTTCGCCGCCATGCAGCCACCCTGACACGCGTCGTATGAACCACAGCTTCCGCACGCACCCGGCGACTGGGGTTCTCGTAGCGAGGTGAACAGCTCGCTCTCGCGCCACACGGCCGTGAAGCCACCGGCGTCGCGGACCGACCCTGCCTTGAACTCGTCGTGGAGCATGAACGGGCAGGCGTAGACCTCGCCGACCGGATCGATCAGGCACACGATTCGTCCGGCGCCGCACAGATTGAGTCCGGGGAGCGATTCGCCGAGCGCGCTGAGATGGAAGAACGAGTCACCGGTCAACACCTTCGGTCGCGTGATGATCCAGTTGTAAAGGTCGCGCTGTTGAGCGTTGGTTGGGTGCAGCTGATCCCAGGTGTCGGCGCCGCGACCGCTCGGACGCAGACGCGTGAGCCGCAGCTCGGCGCCGTACTCCGCGGCGAGCGCTTCGAAGGCATCGAGCTGGGGAATGTTGTGACGGGTCATCACCACGCTGATCTTGAACTCGCCGAACCCGGCATCGCGAAGGTGGTTCATCGCAGTGATGGCCGTGTCCCACGAGCCGTCGCCGCGGACGGCGTCGTTGGTCTCCCGATCGGCGCCGTCGAGGCTGATCTGGATGTCGATGTAGTCACTACCCGAAAGCCGTTCCGCGGCCGCCGCGTCGATCCGGCTGCCGTTGGTGGAGAACTTCACGCCGACGCCATGGGCGACTGCGTAGTCGACGATCTCGAAGAAGTCGCTGCGGATCGTCGGCTCGCCGCCGCCGATGTTCACGTAGAACACCTGAAGGCGAGCGAGTTCGTCGATGACCGCCTTGCACTCCTCGGTGCTCAGCTCATGAGGATCGCGACGGCCCGATGACGAGAGGCAGTGGATGCACGCAAGGTTGCAGGCGTACGTCAATTCCCAGGTGAGGCAGATCGGGGCATCGAGCCCCGCCTTCAACTGATCAACGAGCACGGGGGACCTCGGGAGTGCGAAAGGAACAGCCCGACTTCAGACGGTCAACCAGCATGGGAAACCTCAGCTGTTTCGGAGGGAACGAGCATGTCCGACGCCAGGAGACTGTTCAGGGCAACGAGGTAGCGGTCGGTGTTCTTCCCAGCTACGCCGTTCGTTTCCAGAGCGGCTCGAACCGACGGCGCGGCGTCGAGCGCCTTGACGACGGCAACCATGCGCGGTGACTTCAGGAAGACGAGTTTGCGATTCCCGTAGTGGTACACCAGCGCGCCGAAGGGTTCGGGGCGCACGGCCACATTCGGATGCAGCCGATACGCGGCGGCGAGGTCGATAGCTGTGGCCACACCTTCGACGGTAGTCGGACCAGCTGATGCAGAGAGCCTGCCCAGGGTTGGATTGTTCGGGTGGACTTCCGGCGGCGGAATGCACGGCTGCCTCGACGCGGTCGTCTTCAACTGTCGAGGCCTGGGGCTCGGCTGGGCGGGTTGTGCGCCCCGCGGCCCGAGCCTGTCCGGACCAGGTCGCACCAGTCCGGACCGGGCCGGGCCGACCGCGTCCGGGCCGGTTTCGGTTTTCAAGGACCGGATGACGACTCGGGTCTGTCGCTAGGCGTAGGCGAGGCGTCGTCCGGCGGCGCGGTTGAGGTTGTCGAGTCGTTGGTGGTGGTCGGGGCCGGGTTGGTGGACGTTCGGCGTTGGGGGTGGCCAGGCCGGAAACGGTGGGAGGGTTTCGTTGTTGACGGTCCAGGTGCCAACGCGTTGTCGGGTCATGTCGGTGCCGGTTTCGTGGCGGTGGGGGTGACAGTCGGAGTGGCAGAGGTGGCGCAAGTTTTCGATGTCGGTGAGGCCACCGTCGTCCCATTCAATGATGTGGTCGGCGTCGCATCGGTTCCATGGGGTGGAGCATCCAGGTTTGACACAGAACCCGCCGTCGCGAAGTGCCAAGGCCAGCTTCTGTAGGGGCGATGCGAGCCTTCGTGACCGGCCGAAGTGCATGATCGCTCCGTCGGCTGCTTGGATCGCGGCGTAGAGATCGGACCGCGGATCGTTGGCGAGGCGGAGTGCGTCTTCGGTCGGGATGGGGCCTGACCCGAGGATCTTGGCTTCCAACGTTTCGGCCTGCATTGTGACGATCAACGCGGTTCGGGCCGGTCCGCCGCAGGCGGTGCCGTTCATCACTGCGACGAGGGCGTCGGCGAGTCGTTGTTCACGGGGTTCGCCGTCGTGGCCGTGGAGTGTTTCGGCGCGGTCGGGGTGCGCGGCGCGCCATGCCGAGTCGCATGCTTCGTTGAGGGTCGCTTTGATCTGTTCGCCTTCGAGGGTGGGAAGGATCACGCGGATCCCGACGCAACCGTGGTCGGCTTTGAAGAACTTCACCGACCGGGCTTGACGTTGGCGTTCGGTGACCCCTTTCGCGTCACGGATGATCCGGTAGGTCTCGACGGTTCGGCCGAAGTCATCGGGTGTTTGGCTCGGTGCCAGCGACAACAGTTCGGCTGCTTCGTCCGGATCGGTGATGTCGGTGAGGTGGCGAAGGTGTTCACCGGTCACGGACCCGTCAGCCAACGCTTCACCGGCGCCCCGAACGCGGCCGACGAGGTCGGAGACCTTCACCGCTTTGGATGCCTCGGCCGATGACATCCCGAAGCCCCGAGCGAGGGTTGCTTTCGTGTCGCGGCCGGTCTCGGTCTTCAGAACACCGACGAGCACTGCTTCGAGAGCGGCCAACTCGCCCCGGAGTCGGCGCAGCTGTTGGAGGGCGATCTTGGCGGTGGTGGGGTCCCAGTGCACGGACGAGCTGCGCGGCACGCAGAGAAGCGCCAGGGCCTCGATCTGTTGCGCCGCGGTGTGTGCCATGGCTTCAGTATAGAACACATGTTCGCCTATGACAAGTAGTTTGTTTGGAAAATTCGTCGACTGTCTTCGAGTGTGCGCCGGTCGATCAACCTTCGCCGCTCCAACCGCACGGCCACGCGCTCTGGCCCGAAAGTGGCCGACGCTTGTTCGCTTGAGCCGACGGTCGAGGCGCTGCACTTCGCCGGGTATGCGTGGGCGGAGCGCAACCGAGAGTGAAGCCTGAGTCGCTCCAGGAGCGACCGAACGCACACTCTCTCCGAAAAACCGCTACTGCACATCGGCCCGATTGCGTGCTCCCTCCACGGCGATGCCGTGCGCCGGTTTACGGGGTCTTCGCGATTGACGCGGCAGTGATCCGCGCTTGGCGGCACGTGGGCCGTCCAGCGCAACATCGTCGGCGAACGAGCCCTCGGTCTCCCCCACGACATCGACGTGGAAAAGGGCAAGAGCTGGGCCGAAAGCCGTCACTCGTAAACCGTTGACGGTGCCGGCCACGGAAGGCCAACGTCCTGTGACATGTGTCAATGACCCTTGACATGCCGTTGTAGTGTCAAGCATGCTTTCCATATGAGCAAGCACGACGCAACCCGCTGGACCACCGACCACATCGAACCGAAGCTCAGCGAAGGCGATCGCATTCGCTCGGCGAAGTACAACAAGAGTTCAAACCGGCGATCATCGTCTACGGGATCGGCATCGCCGTCGCCACATCGATGGGCTATGAGTCCACGACCGCACGAGTCTTGATGAGCACGGTCATTCCGATCGTTCCGTTCGCCCTTGGATCGCGTGCCATGTTGCGCTCGTATCGACGGGCCGACGAGTTCGAACGACTGCAAATCCTCAAGGGCATCGCCCTTGGTTTCGGGGCGGCGATGTTCGTTGCCCTCTTGCTCGGGAGTATGGCCGCCGTCAAGGTGCACGTCCCTCGCCACGCCGACGGATGGCTCGTCTGGACTGCCGGCATGGGCACCTGGGCGGTCGCCACGATCGTCGAACGTCGTCGGCGGTAACCAACGTGGAGAGCCGAGTACGCGAGATTCGCGTCGCACGCGGTTGGTCGCAGGCTTCGTTGGCCGACCACCTGGGCGTGTCTCGACAATCCGTGAACGCGATCGAGACGGGACGCTACGACCCGTCGCTGCCCTTGGCGTTTGCGATCGCCGCGTTGTTCGAACTGCGGATCGAGGAGATCTTCTTTCCGTAGCGTTACGACCGAAAGTCCACTGTCGGAATAGAGCAGCTGACCGTTGATCCAACCACCAGCGTCCGAGAGAAGGAAACGCACAAGGTTGGCGATGTCCACCGGCGACCCGAGTCGGGGTTGCAGGTTATTTGCCAATACGGCCGCCTTGATGCCGTCGTCCATCCATCCCGTGTCGTTGGCTCCCGGATTGATCACGTTCGCGGTGATGCCGAGAGGAGCAAGTTCGGTCGCCGCGGCGATCACGATTCGATCGAGCGCCCCTTTGCGAGTGCGACCCTCAATGCGACTGCACCATCGCGGCGGCTTCGAAGCAGTCGAAGCACAGGAATACGAAGACCATCCCGGCGTCCGCGATGCAGATGTCGTCACCGACGGAGTCGAGTTGCCCGTAGAAGGTCATGGTCTCGCCGCATTGCCGGACATTTCGGGAATTCGGCTGGTTGGAGGAGTGCAGGCTCGCCCCCGAGGTGGTGTCGGTTCCCGACCTTTGGCCCAGCCCAACGAAAACCCTTCGCAGCGGGGGCCGCGTCGGTGAGCGCCTCTGTGACCAATCGATAGGCAGGACGAATTCGCATCGGCAGATGCTCGGATTGAGAAGGGTGTCAAGCGCACCACTTCGGCCCCTATGTGTGCTTGCTATTGCCTCGCGTCGTGCCGGTTGTTCACCGGAGCGCGATAGCTCGGCGGTGCTTGCTCATCGGCGGTCGGTGGGCCGGCGCACTTGGTGGAAGCGCATCTCGTCGTAGCCGAGCGATGCGATCACGGTCCGCCAAACAGGCACGGGTACTGCCGGCTTCGAAACTCAGGCCGAATCACGAGAGAAACATGCCCGTCGACGGCCAATCACGTGTCTCGGTCAATCCACTGGACGGCGGGCGATGAGCAAGTTGTGCACGCTGCTGAGCACCGTCTGACCGTCCTGATTCAGGACTTCAACCTTGCTCCGGACGATCCCTCGGTCGGACTTGCTCGCGGATGCGCGTGCTTCAAGGCACGTGAATCGAACTGAAAGTGTGTCGCCATCGCGGGCAGGACTGCTGAACCTCACCTCGTCCCAGCCAAGGCCAGCCATCACCGCAGCGTCAGCTTCGGGAGACGAATGCATCAGCGCACCCTGTATCGCCACGGTATGAAACCCTGACGCGGTCAACCCGCCGAACACGCTGGATGCTGCAGCTGCCATGTCGAGATGGAAGGGCTGTGGATCGTATTGCCGAGCAAACGCCATGATTTCCTCGGCTCGGACCTCATAGGCGCCGTGCTCGAAGGATTGGCCAACTTCGTAGTCCTCGAAGTACTTCATCACCGGATTCTCGCAGACTGGTCCGGTCGTACGGAGCTTGTCGGCTGACGGGAAATGAGGAGTCCCCCTACTCTGACGCCATGATTGAAGACTTCAACGGTCGGGTCGCGGTGGTGACCGGGGAGCGAGCGGAATCGGCAAGGCGATTGCGTCCGCGTCCAAAGCCGCCGGGATGACGGTGGTGATCGCCGATGTGGAGCAGTCGGCGCTCACCGCGACGTGCGAGGAATTGGGGGTGGAAGGAACGCTGATCGACGTCACCGAACCGACGTCTGTGATGTCGTTCGCTGCGCGTCCGCGACCGGTTCGGGAACTGCGATGTGCTTTTCAACAACGCCGGCGTGGCACCTATCGGTCTGTTGCATGATCTGACCCTCCATGACTGGAATTGGGCCCAACCTCGGAAACGACGAACGGAACCGTCCGGCATCACTGGTCAACCCCGAGCCAGGGAAACGGAAAGCGAAGTGGTCCGTGCGATCGCCGGTCGCCCCGGTCGTGCTCGACGCCTCGGTCGTCTCCGACGCGACCTTGGCCGCGATACGAAAGGGTGAATTCTGGATCCTGACCGACCCCAGTCTCGTCGCCTGGGCTGGTCTCGTTACGAAGAACTCCGGGCACTCGCATTTCCCGGAGGGTCCTCGCCTGACTGACACTTCGG
>JANLRD010000244.1:0-6548 GCA_031368215.1 Acidimicrobiia bacterium
TCGGCGTAGGTGCCGGGACGGGCGATGCCGATCCCTGCGCCGTTCACGATGACCCGCTTGCCGTTCACCGTGCCGAGTCCTTCGGCGCCCGGCGTATGGGGGAGTGGCGTCATGGCGGCAAAGTTGCCGGCGCAGCACCACACATCGAGGGGATTGATCGTTCCGTAGAGCAGGTCGACGACGACCTCGTCGGGCCCGGCGACCGGATCGGGCACGTGTTCGACGGTCAGTGGTCCGGAGAACGAGTGGAGGCGGATTGCACGCATACCTACGAGTTTGGCGGAAGTCGTCGTCGTATCGACGCGCATTGCCTGAATCAGCCCGATTCAGGGCTCCTCACCCGGTACCGGGCGTCGGCTCTTCGGAACCGAATGTCAGGCCGTCAACTCCCGGTCGAACATGGCCTTGACGCGCTCGTAGGACCTCGTCGCCGCGGCGTCGTGATACGCGCCGCCGTACACGCTGAAGCCGTGGTCGGCGCCGTCATGGATCTCCGCCTCGCCGTTTTCCAGCGCGTTGGTCGCGTCGATGAGCGCGGCGTTGGCCGATGCGGGTTGCATGGTGTCGGCGGAACCGAAGGCGATGTACAGCGACCCCGTGTACGACGGCACGGCAAGATGCGGGGAGTCGGGACCACCCGTGGTGCAGAACGATGGGTGGAGGCCGGCGGCGGCCCGGAACAGGTCACCACGATCGCGCATGGTGCACAGCGACGAACGGGCCCCGATGCAGTAGCCGACGCAGCCCATGGCCCCGCCGCGTGCCGCTGGATCCGACGGCAACCACGCAAGAACCGCTCCGAGGTCCTCCGCCACGTCGGGCTCGGAGGTACCGAGGACCAGGCCGAACATCTTCTTCATCTCTTCGTCGCTTCGGCTCTTCATCGTGTACCAGGGCTCGGCTCGGTGGTACCGGTCATGGGAGATGACGTAGTAGCCCCAGTCCGCAATGCGGGCCATCGTCTTCTTCGCGCCCCCGTCGAGCCCCGGTCCATGGTGAAAGAAGACGACTACCGGGAACGGGCCATCGCCGTCCGGCCGCTCCACATGGATGCCCAGGGGACCGCTTGGTGAGCTGATTGTTTCCGTACGAGAGACCATCTTCGAACTCTTGCCGCTTCCGACCCGGCCGGTCAACCGACGGATCGTGGTGGCCGCTCGCCGACACTTCGAGGCGGCGTCCGGCCTCGTGGTCGCCGGAGCGATCGCGAGGCGGTTCAGGGACTGAAGACTTCGACCTCACAGCGGAGTCCGGCCGCACGCGTGAGGCGCACGTCCCCGGTGAGGAGCGGGCAGTTGAGTCCCTCGGCGAGAGCGACGTAGGTGGCGTCGTACGGAGTGACGTTTCCGCGAAGTTCGTAGGCGCGGATCATCAGCGGGGCTGCGGGGTACCGGGTGAGGGGTAGATCGATCAGATCGACAACTGCGCTCCTGAATCTTCGGACGCTCAGCGTCCCGGCGAGCCAGCGTTTTCGAAGCACCGATACGACTTCGACATCGACGAGGTCAGGAGCCGACGCTTCTCCCGCAGCGGCCAGGCGGGCCCTTGCGGCTTCGCCCGTCGGGCCGTCATCGCCGACGATGTTTGCGAGAACGGAGGCGTCGATGACGATCATCGATCGCGACGAACCTCGTTGAGGTCGGACAGCGCCTCGGCCATACCGATTCGTCCGCCCCTGCGACGACCGATACGGGCGAGGACGTCGGTCATGGTTGGTGTGCGTGCCAGCCGGGTGAGTTCAGTGGCGAGGTACTGCTGCAGGGATTGGCCGGACGCCTCGGCGCGAAGCTGCAGATCGGCATGGACATCTTCAGGGAGATCGCGCACAAGAACGTTTGGCATGCTTACATTCTGATAGCACTCGGACCGAGGGGTCAACTCGGACGCTACCCGTCACCCACGTGACGGGCCGCTGCAGAGCAAGCCTTGGCGCTCGGGGGCGCCGCGATGCAGTGATCACGTCGAACCCCACCCACATCCGTGCGATCGCTGATGCGGTCCGTGTCCGGCTTGCCATCCACACCGTCTGATCAAGCTGAGACGTTGGCCGGCGGCAACCCGAGGTCGGCGTTCTCCGGACCGCTCGCACACGGGCCCCAAAGGCGTGCGCCGGCGTTGGCGGCGGGAGGGGTTTTGGCGTGGTGGTGGTGCGTGGTGGAAAGCGTGTCGTAGGTGGCGTGTGGAACAATGCGCCTATGGGATCGGGCGCCGACGGCGTGAGGCCGTCGGGGACGGTCACCTTCCTGTTCACCGACATCGAGGGTTCGACGCGTCGGTGGGAGGCGGATGCCGACGGGATGCGGTTGGCGTTGGCGGTGCACGACGAAGTGCTCCGTGCGGCCATCGAGGGCAACGGCGGTTGGTTGTTCAAGCACACCGGTGATGGTGTGTGTGCGGCGTTCGCGTCGGCGCGTGGGGCGGTTGATTCGGCGGTTGCGGCGCAGCGGTCGTTGGGGTTGCCGGTGCGGATGGGGATTGCGACGGGCGAGGCGGAGCAGCGTGGGGATGACTATTTCGGGCCGGCGTTGAATCGTGCGGCGCGGGTGATGGCGGTCGGTCACGGCGGCCAGGTGTTGTTGTCGAGCGTGGCTGCGGCGTTGGTGTCGGGTGTTGATCTGCTTAACCTGGGTGAGCATCGGCTGCGGGATCTGTCGGGTGTGGAGCAGTTGTTCCAGGTTCGTGCCGCTGGTCTCGCGGCGACGTTTCCGCCGTTGATGACGGTGAACGCGGTGCCGGGGAATCTGCCGGTGCAGGCGACGAGTTTCGTCGGCCGCGACCAGGAGATAAGCGAACTTATCGAACTGGTGCGGGCGCATCGACTCGTCACACTCACCGGCGTGGGTGGCGTCGGCAAGACCCGCCTCGCGATACAGGTCGCGGCGGAGTTGGTGCCCGACTTTGGTGATGGGGTGTGGTTGGTGGAGTTGGCCCCGGTCGGTGACCCGGCCGCGGTGCCCGATGCGGTGGCGACGGCGATGGGGATCACCGCCCAACCCGCGATGACGTTGACGGCGTGCGTCGCGCAGGCGTTGGCGGGTCGACGGTTGTTGGTCGTGTTGGACAACTGCGAGCACGTGCTGGATGCCGCAGCCGTTCTGGTGGAAGCGATCCTGGCCCGGACGAACACGGTGACGGTGGTTGCCACGTCGCGGGAAGGGTTGCGTGTTGGTGGGGAGTTTCTGTGGCCGGTTCCGTCGCTTGATGTGAAGGCCGGGGCGACGTCGGCGGCGGTGGAGTTGTTCGTTGAGCGGGCCCGGGCGGTGAAACCCGGCTTCGGGCTCGACAACGACACCGACGCGACTGCGGTGACGGAGATCTGCTCCCGGCTCGAAGGGATCGCGTTGGCGATTGAGTTGGCGGCGGCTCGCATGGTGTCGATGAGTCCGACCGACGTCCGAGATCGTCTTGGTGACCGGTTCCGGCTTCTGTCAGGGGGGCGTCGCGGGTTGGAGCGTCATCAGACGCTGCGTCATGCCGTGCAGTGGTCCTACGAGCTCCTCACCGACGATGAACGCTTGGTGTTGCAGCATGCGTCCGTATTCGCCGACGGGTTCGACCTCGTCGGCATCACGCACCTCTGTCAACACTGCGATGAGTACGTGATGCTCGATCTGGTCGATTCGTTGGTCCGCAAGTCGCTCGTCACCGCGCAACAATCGCCGGGTGGCCGCGCCCGGTATGGGTTGTTGGAAACGATCCGTCAGTTCGCCGAAGACGAGTTGGCTGCCACAGGGACTATCGGCGAGGTCCGGGACCGTCATGCCCGCTACTTCGCGGAACAGGCAATCGCCCACTGGGACGTGTGGGACGGACCCGGCTACGACACTGCATGCGACTGGGTTGAGGTGGAGTTCGACAATTTGCGGGCCGGGTTCCGGTGGGCCAGCGACCGGTCCGATCTGAAGACCGCAACGGCGATCGCCGCCCACACCGCCATGCTCGCGTGGGGTCTGCAACAGTACGAGCCGGTCGGATGGGCCGAAGAACTTCTCCCTGCGGCGATCGCCGCGGACGTCGCACAACTCGCTCGCCTCTACATCGCCGCCAGTGGCTGCGATCGCCTAGGACGGTCTGAGGACGCCGTCGGGTACGCCCAGGCGGCATCGCTGTTGCAAACCGATCCCCGCTATCAACCCTTCGACATCGGATGGGCCGCCTTCAGGGAAGCGATAGCCCACCTTTTCGCTGGGCGGGCCGACCGGTGCGTAGAGATCTTCACCGCTCTGGCCACCCAGACCGGCCCCGCACGGGTGAAGGGTCTGTGCGGACTGACAAACGGCCTCCGGGCCGCCGGACGGGGGCGTGAGGCGATGGCGATCGCCGAAGATACTCTCGACGCAGCCCGCGCCAACGCCAACCCGCACTGGATCGCAAGCGCATACCTCGGATACGGGTTGGCGTTCGCTGAAGCCGAACCGATCCTTGCCCTCGACACCATTCGTCTCGGGCTCGCCTACACCCGAGAACACCGACTCCCATTCTTTGAAGCGTTGATCGCAAGTTCCGCCGCTGGGCTCGAAGCGGTTCACGGTGACGTCGATCAGGCTCTCAGCCTGTTCGCTGCGAGCGTCGACTCGTTCCACCAAGCCGGCGAAACAACCATGTTGGCGGTCACGCTCGCAGGCCTGACAGAGTTCTTCTCCCGAGTCAACCGGCCCGAGATTGCCGTCACCCTCTACGGCAGCACCACCCGCCGCCACCCCGCCACCATCACGAGCAAAAGCTTTGCAGCTGCGGTCGAGCATGTTCGAAACACCCTCGACACCGACACCTTCGACCGCTGCCTCGCCATGGGAGCCGCCATGGACACCGCCGAAGCCGTCCGGTACGCCCACGCCCAAATCCAGGCGTTCCGATCCGAACTGGCGTCGTCGCCCTGAGCGCCCACCGGCAACGGTGAATTCACGCCCTTCGAGCGCCAGCTGCATCCGCAGCACGGGTCTGCAGCGCCGACGTTCGGAACGTTCAGTCGATCGGCCGGCGCAGGGACCAGCCGAGCACGAACGGCATGCCGACGAAGGCGGCGCGGCTTGCTTCCGGGGCGACGAGCGCAACCACGCCGTTCCCGGCCGGTCCGTCGGTCGGGCCGAGGACGAACTCGTGGCAATCGTCGACGATCAAGCCGGCTGCCCGGAACGCCCGGAGATAGGCGGAGATCTGGTGCACGTGGTTCCGGACGAACGGCGTCGATCCGTCCGCCTCGAAGAAGAACGCCTGGCCGTCGAGCAGTGCCATGACGGGATGGGCGTCGGTGATCACGATGCGGCCTCCCGGCCGGACGAGCCGCGCGAAGGTGGCGACGGGTTCGTCGAGCGATGCGAAATGGGTGAGGGCGAGGGAACAGACGATGAGATCGAACGAGGCGTCGGGAAGGTCGCCGTCGTGATCACCGAGCAGGTCGGCGCACAGGAACGACGCGGACGGTACCGCGGTCTTCGCCCGGGCGAGCATGTCCGCTGATTGATCGAGACCGGTCGCCGACGACGCCTCTGCGGCCAACCAGCGGAGGTGACGGCCGGTGCCGGTGCAGGCGTCGAGCACATCACCCCACGGCGGGGGGCCGACGAGCCGACGCATCACGGCGCCCTCGATGTCGATGAGCGGGTTCCCCGGTTCGTCGTAGCTCGCGGCCCAGCGGGCGTACCCCTCGACCGCTTCGAGCTCGCGGACGTCCACCGCGAGCCGCTCGATGTCGTCATCGGTTCCGTCGTCGAGCGCCCGCAGCGACGCTCGTATCCCGTCGATTCGCGCGTGGACGTCGGCATCGTCGCCGCTCATGAACGCCCGGAAGATGGCAAGACCCTCCGTCGCGATTCGGAGCTCACCCACTCGGAGACGCCTCGGCACATCAGCACCGTAGCGGCGTGGCACTGGGGGAGGAGGACCATTTCCCTCTCCGAGAGCCGACTACGTTCGTTTCCGTGCTTGCTGTCGGACAGGTCCTCATCTGCCCCTCGATCCTTTCCGCCGACTTCGCGCGGCTGGCCGACGACGTCGACCGGGTCCGCCCGGAGACCGACTGGCTGCACGTCGACGTGATGGACGGCCACTTCGTGCCCAACCTCACCATCGGGGCGCCGGTCGTCAAGTCACTACGCGCGCATACGGATCTGTTCCTTGACTGTCATCTGATGATCACCGACCCGAAGACCTACCTTCCCGACTTTGCCAAGGCCGGTGCTGACCAGTGCTCGGTGCACGTCGAGCTCGGCCACTCCCGCGATCTCATCGCACAGTGCCGCGACCTCGGGATGCGTGTCGGCCTCGTGGCCAATCCTGATGCGCCGTTCTCGTCATTCGCCGGGTTCCTCGGCGAGATCGACACCATGCTCCTCATGACGGTGTTCCCGGGATTCGGGGGTCAGTCGTTCATGCCCGAGGTCGTCGAGAAGATCGCCGAGACTGCGGCGGAGATCGAACGCCTCGAAGCGGCAACGGTGCTCCAGGTCGACGGCGGCATCTCGACGAAGACGGCGCCGGCGTGCGCATGGGCGGGAGCGCGTGCATTCGTCGCCGGCAACGCCATCTTCGGCGCCCCCGATCCGCTC
>JANLRD010000027.1:0-19467 GCA_031368215.1 Acidimicrobiia bacterium
ATCATCCGGCGCGACTCACTCGCATCTGATCGAGGTCGCCGTCCCATCCCGAGCCGCGTAGGCGCCGGGCGTCATCGAGATCGAGCGGCTCGGCGGCGAGCCTGCGCAGGGCGAGGTTGACGGCATCTCTCTTGGAACTCAAGTGGTAGCGGTCCATCACCGCCTGGCACGCCGTGTCGTCGAGATCGATGTTGGTGCGAGACATACACCAACAATACACCAATCACCGCTCGATGAACCGGCGCGCTCAGGAACGCCGAAACCCTTCTCATCCGTTGCGTTGTGTGGAGTACAAACATATGTTTGCTATACTGGTGACATGTACCCGTTCGATGTCTGCGATGAAACCGACTGGTTGCTCACCGCTGCCGATATCGACATGCTCGAGTCGGGCCTCGACCCCGCCGCTGAGTTCCGGCCGGCCGATCACCGCGACGCGGTCCAGGAGATGTGGCATTCACTGCAGATCGTCCGGGTGAACCTCCTCGACGCCATCACCTGCTGGGACCGGGCCGATGCCCATGTGCTCGACGGCGCCCGCACCCCGACGGCGTGGCTGCGGCATCGGTTCCGTGTTTCGCATGCTCACTCGGTCGTGCTCCTCAAACAAGCCCGCGGGTTGCGCGATGCCCCGGCGGTCCGTACTGCACTGCTGGCCGGTGAGCTGTCGTTCGACCAGGCCGACCAACTCCTCCACGTCTTCACCGCGGTGCGGGCTGCGTACGTAGCTCGTGACGTCGACATGCTCATCGACCACATCTCCACCATGCCCGTTGCGCAATGCCGCATCGTGGCTATGCACTGGGCCGCCCGGGTCGACGCTGAAGCCCTTGCCGACGGTGATGCTGTTCCGCCGCCGGTCGAGCCGACCGTGTCCGAGCTCCGGGTCGGGGAGATCCTCGACGGTGACACCGTCATCGAAGGTGTCCTCAACGCATCCGACGCCGTTGTCGTGCGTACCGCGTTGGCGGCCGCGCAACGCCTCGGCAAACCGACTGAGAGCGGTGATGACGAGGCCCTCGAAGACGGCTCGACCGGCCCAAAGGCGCCCGCAGACCCACGGTCCCCGGCGCAGCAACGCGCCGACGCCCTGGTACTCATCGCCCAGTTCTTCCTCGACCACCACGACCGCGCAACCCAAGACGGCAGCGCGTCGATCAACCGGGCCCACGTCAACGTGGTCGTGAATCTCGACCAGCTCACCACCGCCCATCTCACCGGGAACGCCGAGTCCCCCTACACGGTGAGTGGCCTGGATATGGCGGCCGTGTTGCAAACCTGCTGTGACGCGTCGGTCACCCGGATCCTCACCGCCGGAGCGTCACTCACCCTCGACATCGGCCGCGAAACCCGGGTCGTGTCACCACAGCTCCGCAAAGCCGTCACGGTTCGCGACCGCACCTGCCGGTTCCCGGGCTGCGACATGCCCGCATGGTTCACCGACGTCCACCACATCTGGCACCGGACCCGCGGCGGACCAACCAACCGGGAGAACTGCTGCCTGTTGTGTCGAAGACACCACACCCTGATCCACAAAGGCCGATGGAACGTCACCGGCAACCCCAACGGCGATCTCCACTTCACCGGGCCCGAAGGCATCACCCACCGCAGCCGACCACCCAACCCCCAACTCCCCATCACCCAAAACGCCGCCTGGAACTGAACAGGTCGACGCGTGCACTCTGCGCCGTGGCGTAAAACGTTGGCACAATGGCATTGACGCCAGGCCACCGACGAAGCACCATCGATGCGTGGCAAGGGACGAACGTGAACGGACCGTGGTGTTCGTGGTGTTCTCCGGCTTTCAGAGTCTCGATCTCACCGGACCCCTCGAGGTGTTCGCCGGCGCCAACGACCTCCTCGACGCCGAGCAACGAGGTGGGCCGCGGTACCGCCCGCTGATTGCCGCTGCGAGCACAGGAGCGGTGACGTCGGACAGCGGACTCAGCATCGTGGCCACCCACGCACTCGGATCCGTGCGGGGCAGGGTCGATACCGTGGTCGTCGTCGGCGGCCGAGGGACGAACACAGCGAGCCGCGACGATCAACTCATCAGCGAGGTCCGGCGCCTTGCCCGATCGGCGCGTCGCGTCACCAGCGTCTGCACCGGAGCCTTCGTCCTCGCTGCGTCGGGGCTCCTCGACGGGCGCACGGCATGCACCCACTGGGCCCGCGCCGATCGGTTCGAGAAGCGCTTCCCCAACGTCGACCTCGACCGCGACTCGCTCTATCGCTGCGACGGGAAGATCTGGACATCGGCCGGCGTGACCGCCGGCGTCGACCTCGCCCTCGCGCTCGTGGCCGAGGACCACGGCCCTGAGCTCGCGCAGACGGTCTCTCGTTGGCTGGTGATGTTCTATCGGCGCCCGGGCGGTCAGTCGCAGTTCGCCGCACCGGCGTGGCGCGGCGTCAGCGGCCGAGAGTCCATCAGAGGACAGTGCGACCGCGTCGAGGCCGACCCCGGAGGGGACCACCATCTTCCTCACCTCGCCGCCGCGGCCGCCATGAGCGAACGGAACTTCCTGCGGGTGTTCGTCCGCGAGATCGGCGTGACCCCCGCGAAGTTCGTCGAGTCCGTCCGCGTCGACGCCGCCTGCCGAGCGCTCGAGACCACCGACGTCGGCGTCGACGTGATCGCGAAAGCATCGGGCTTCGGCACCGCCGAAACGATGCGCCGCACGTTCCTGCGAACAAAGGGAATCACTCCCAGCGACTACCGCACCCGCTTCACGCTCCGAACCACCTGAGCTTCCAACTCCCTGCGTACACCTACGAACCGAGGAACCACCAATGCAGATCGCCGCAGTTCTCTTCCCCCGTCTCACCGCGCTCGACCTGATCGGACCCTACGAAGTGCTCCAGCGACTTCCGGGCGCGACCGTCACATTCGTGGGGCACCGACGCGGCGAGATCCGCACCGAGAACGGGTTCCTCGGTCTCACGGTCGACGCAGCCTTCGACGACGTGATGCGCCCCGATGTGGTCATCGTCCCCGGCGGCGTCGGCACCCGAGCGCTGATGGGCGACCAGGTGGTCCTCGACTGGCTCCGCGCGGTCCACCCGACCACCCGGTACACCACGTCCGTGTGCACGGGCTCGCTCGTGCTCGGCGCCGCCGGTCTGCTCAACGGTCTGACAGCGACGACGCACTGGTCGGTGCTGAACGCTCTCGAGGCCCTGGGTGCGACCCCCACCTCGCAGCGAGTGGTCGAGCACCTCGACCACCGGATCATCACCGCAGCGGGGGTCTCCTCGGGCATCGACATGGCCCTCCGTTTGGCGGAGCTCCTGGTGGACGAAACCGCGGCCAAGGCAATGCAGCTCGCCATCGAATACGACCCGCAGCCGCCCTTCGACAGCGGTTCGCTGGCAAAGTCGTCCCAGGCCGTCGTGGAACGCGTGATCGAATACGCGCAACTCAAGGACTGACACCCGGGCACGCCGCCGCGTCAGCGGCACGGTTGCCAGACGTTGCCATCGAGGTCGCGGTCGGCGAGCATCGCCGACCAGCGACGCGTGTTCGCCGTGGCGCAGAACACGGAGGGCTTCGCGGTGTACTCGATCTGCACCACGGCCTTTCCGGCACCGGAGAACGGAAGCAGTCGGTCACACTCCTCGAACTCCGCACACTGCTCGTTCACCGCGAAGTCGAACGAGCCCACGAGTGCCGGGATCTGTGCCAGATCGTTCTTGAGGCCGACGGACATCCCGCGCTCATGCGCAATTGATGCGAGCATGCGGTTGTAGGCGAGCTGATCATCTGCGCGCAGAGGAAACCCGGTGTTCTGGGTGTAACCGTCGACGTTGTCCCAGTCGATGGCGTCGAACCCGGCGCGGGCACACCGGTCGGCCCGCGCCGTGAGGATCGGCCGGAGCAGATCGCGTTGACGGATGTCGATCCAGCGTTCGCCCGGCCATAGCGCCAGCGGTTGCCCCGTGACCGACTCGGGGAACGCCGCGGCATCGGGCCGCCACTCCTCGACGCTGCCCGCAGAGACGTAGCAGACGGCACGGGACCGAGCGCGGTGAATCGCTCGGACCGCTTGCGTGTTCGGCGTGACCCCATCGGCGGCATAGAGATCGAGGACCCACACCGTCGGCTTCACGCAGCGCCCGCCCGACCACGGCTTCGCACACAGCCCGAGGCGCGGCGCGGCGCGCCCGATCTCGTAGACCCATCGATCCTTCGGCGCCGGAATCCACTGCTTCGGTGCCGCCGCCACGCCCGACCACGGCCCGGCCGCGCCGGACGCAACGAGAGCGATACCCAGGAGAAGAGGGGCGATCCGACGGGAGCCCCTCTCCACCGCGAGGTCAGTACGTGAGCGAGTAGACGTCGTAGCTGACGACTCCCGGTCCGCTCCTTCCGAGACCGACGGCCTGGACGCTGTTCAACCACGTGTAGCGCTCGTCACCCGCCTCGAAGCGGATCGCCACCCGGATGACTCCCTTGATGTTCATACCGGTGTACTGCAGGAAGATCGTCGCCCCGTCTTCGGTCTGCAGGCAGAGTCGCACGTTGAGATCGGCGACCCGGTCGGCACGGATCATGACCCAGTCGCCGCCGGCGACGTCGGCGATGACTCCGCGAAGCTTCGGTCCCTCGAAGGTGCCGCTCATCGCGGTGAAGACCATCCGTGTTCCGCCGTTCACGGCGCCGACCATCGCCGGCGCTTTGTCGGCGATGTTGGCCGTCATGGTGAAGAGGAACTCGGCGGGCAGTGATTCGAGGGGCATGAGGGTCTCCTGGGTGTCGTTATCCACCCTTGCATCGTCGCGCCGAACGAGCCCGCGGGGCGATTCGGCCAGAACGGTCCACCGCCACGAGGACGGGTCAGCCCGTCAGCCGAACGCGAGCACCGCGGCCACTCCGGCGACGGTGAGGGCGCTCGCCGCGAACTCGCTGCGACGATGGCGTTCGCCGAGGAACCGGTGGGAGATGGCGAAGGTGAGGAGGAGCTCGACCTGGCCGAGCGCCCGCACCTTGGCGGCGTTCTCCAACGTCACCGCGATCGCCCATCCGGCCGATCCGCACACGGACAGCACACCAACGACGGCCGAGCTCCGCCAGGTTCGGGCGACGGCGAGGACATCGTCGGGTTTCGTGACAAGCATCTGGGCCCCATTGATCAGCACCTGGATGGTGTTCATCGCCGCCAGCGTCACGAGGGCGCGGAACACGGCGGGGTGATCACCGAGGGATTTCGACGATGCCCGGATCCAGACCGAAGCAAGAGCAAAGCCGGCCCCGGCGAGAAGGCCGAGCGCCAGAGCGGCATCCAATCGGAAGATCCCCCGGGCATCCGATGCGCTGTCCGGTCGACGGGTCAACGCCAACCAGCCGACGCCGACCACACAAACGACTGCGCCAAGCCATCCCCAGATCCGCAACGGCTCGTGCAGCACGACGGCCGAGAACACCGCAACCTGGAGCACTTCGGTCTTGGAGTACACCGTCCCCACGGCGAATCCCCGCCGATCAAATGCCGCGATGAGGGCGACGGTCCCGACGATCTGGGCGATGCCCGCCGCCGTCACCGTTACCCAGAACCCTACGGGAGGGGCATCGAGTGTCTGGCCGAAGGCGACCACGGCAACGGCCACCGCGCCCAGGGCGATCGGCGCGCCGTAGAAGTACCGGACAAACCCCGCCGCCGTGATCGAAAGCTGGGCGCGGAGCTTCTGCTGCATCGACGTGCGGGTCGCCTGGAACACGACGGCACCCAACGTTACGAAGATCCACATCCAGTGTCTCACATTCTGAGATAGAGTTCTCGAACTACGGACAACGCTACCTTGCTGCGGGCGACGACGCTGCGGACGCTGAAGAAGTCGGCCCCGTGCGATGGCCGGACCGGAGGAATATGAGTCCGAGGAAGCCCACGCATCCCGCAGCGACGAAGGTCGACGGGTAGCCGCGTTCGTCGACCAACCTGCCGCTGGCGCCACCGAGCGCACTCCCGACCTCGAAGAACATCACGAACGTGGACAGCGCGAGGGGTCGATCCACGACACCGACGCGTTCGAAGGTGATGCCGACGAGCGCCGGAAACATCTGAGCCATGCCGAGGGACACGAGCGCCACGGAAAGCCAGAGACCGACGCGGCCCTGCACCACTCCGAGAGCGATGAGCCCGGCGGCCACGCCACAGACCGAGAACGCTGCAGCCCGTTGCAGGCCGACTCGGGCTGGAACCTTCGCCGCCACGATGCGCAGGAGCAGAATGACCATGCTTGACGCGAAGAAGAGCGCACCAACTTCTGCGACCCCGACCGAGTCTGCGTAGGGCGTCAGGAACAGCGACCACGTCCCTTGGGCGATTACCACGCATGCGAGAACCATCCCGGGACGCACCCCGCCGCGATGAAGCCCGATGCGGCGCAAGCGGGGAACGGCCTCACCATCGGCTCGCCGAGCCACGAGCGGCGGGTCATGCACATGGCGTCGGGCCAACCGGACACAGCCAACCGACACCAGCGCGCAGACCGCGGCCACGCCGAAGGCTGCCACGAAGGACCCCGATCGACTCAGACGATCCCCGATCACCGGACCGAGCCCGAGGCCGGCAAAGAGCGCGGCCGAGTTATGCGAGGTCGCCTCCGTCTGACGGCCCTCCGGCGCGTGGGTTGTCACCAGATTGGTGATCCCGAGAAACGCCAAGGTCTCACCGACGGCGAATGCCGAACGGGCGAGGGCGAGGAGCACCAGCGAGTGCGCACCGCTCTGGGCGACGAACGACGCAGCGGCAACACCCATTCCCAGCACCGCGCTCGTCGACTGACGAATCTTCTGCGCCAACACAGCCACAAGCGGACGGCACGTCAGGGCACCGATCGTGTACGCGACGGCGAGCAGGCCGAGATCGGTGCCTGAGGCACCGAATGAACGTTCAGCGAAACGCGGAAGGGTGGGGATCGTGATTCCGACACCGAGGTAGAGCGCCGCAGTCGCCGCGGCAAGCCAAGCGAAGCCGACGGAGGAGTTCGGGGTCTGCGTTGCTCTCACAAGGCCACGCAGTCCCCGAACCCCGCGCCGATCGGATCGGGGTCAGGCTTCGGTGTGGGTGACGGGCTGCTCGCCCATCCACTCCCGCAGGGTGTTCTTCAGCTTGATCTGCTGGATGAAGATGTCGTGCTCGGGACCTGCCGGGTTCTCCGACTGCGGGGCCTTGAAGTAGAAGCTGAGCCACTCCTGCAGCCCGCCCTTGCCGGCACGCATGGCCAGGTCCATGAAGAGGGCGAGGTCGAGCACGATAGGCGCGGCGAGGATCGAGTCGCGGCAGAGGAAGTTGACCTTGATCTGCATCTCGTAGCCCATCCACCCGAAGATGTCGATGGCGTCCCAGCCTTCTTTGTTGTCACCACGCGGCGGGTAGTAGTTGATGCGAACGACGTGATCGACGTTGCCGTAGAGGTCGGGGTAGACCTCGGGCTGGAAGATGGTGTCGAGCACACCGAGCTTCGACACTTCCTTCGACTTGAAGTTCTCGGGGTCGTCGAGCACCTCGCCGTCGCGGTTGCCGAGAATGTTGGTCGAGTACCACCCGCGCAGGCCGAGCATGCGGGCCTTGAATCCCGGAGCGAGGATTGTCTTCATCAGCGTCTGGCCGGTCTTGAAGTCCTTGCCGCAGATCGGCACGCCCTGTCGCTCGGCGAGGGCCACGATGCAGGGCAGATCGACCGTGAGGTTCGGCGCGCCGTTGGCATAGGGCACGCCCGACATCAATGCGGCATAGGCGTAGATCTGTGACGGCGAGATGTTCGGGTCGCTGGCCTTGAGGCCCGCCTCGAACGACTCGATCGTGTCGTGCACCGCGGTCGGCTCCTGGTACGCCTCGGTCGAACCGCACCAGACGATGACCAGTCGGTCGCAGTTGTTCTCCGTCTTGAACCGTTCCATGTCGGCCATCAGCTGCATGGCGAGGTCGAACTTCGAGTCGCCCGTCTTCACGCGCTTGCCGTCGAGTCGCGACACCCACCGCTGGTCGAACACGGCGTCCATGGCAACGATGCCCTCGAGCTCGCGCGACAGCGGCGCGAGATCTTCACCCGAGAGGACCCCGGCCGTGCGGGCCGCTTCGAGGGCATTGGACGAGATCGGATCCCAGCCACCGAAGACGATGTCGTCGAGCCCGGCAAGCGGAACGAACTCCTTAATCATCGGGTTGCGGTTCTCTTCGCGCTTGCCGAGGCGGATGTGGGCCATCTGGGTCAGCGAGCCGATCGGCTTGTTGAGTCCCTGCCGGGCGGCGAGCACACCGGCGTAGAGCGTCGTGGCGACGGCGCCCATGCCCGGGGTGAGGATGCCGAGCCGGCCGGTGGCGGGAGCGATGGTGGCAGGAGTCATGACGGACAGCCTTGACCAAAGGATCTACTCAGGCAAACGACAAGAACATAAGCATTCCTTTGAGAGACTGACGCCGTGCGTGAGCTCCCCAACCTCTCCGTCCATCAACTGCTCTATGTCCGCGAGGCAGCCCGGGCGGAGAGCTGGTCGGAGGCGGCCCGCCGTCTCGGGGTCACCCAGCCGGCCCTCTCCCAGGGCGTCGCCGAGGTCGAGCGGCGGCTCGGCGTCAAGCTGTTCGATCGGCGTGCCCGGCTGCGGACACCGACGCCGCAACTCCGCGAGGTGCTGACGGTGGCCGAGCAGATCCTGAGCGGCATCGGTGACCTCGACCGTCGCCTGCACGAATTGCACTCCGGCGAGCGTGGCACCGTGCGTCTCGGGATGATCGACACGGCGGCGCTCGGGCCATTGGCCCCTGCGGTCGCCTCCTTCCGGGCGAGATTCCCTGACGTGAACGTCACGATCGTGGTCGAAGCATCGATGTCACTATCGGAGCGGGTGGCGGCGGGCGAACTCGACCTGGCCGTGGTGGTCGGGCCGAACCCGGTCACCGCGCGACTCGGGCGGCGGCTCGAACTGACGCCACTGTTCGACGAAGGCATCTACGTCTACCCCGCCGTCGACCCCACGGGACGATCCCCCAAACGGGTGCCGCCCTCGCGCTGGGGTCCGTGGGTCGCCTACCCGAGCGGGTCCCAGAGTCGTGAGCTGATCGTCGCCGCCCTGGCCCGTCGGGGCGTCTCCATGGAGGTCGTCGCCGAGTCGTCGAACCCCGACGTGCTCCGCCAGATGGTCCGCCTCGGCGTCGGGTGGTGCGCACTCCCAGAGGACGTCGCGGAGACGGGAGCCAGCCCGCTGACCCGTCTTCCCGGCGGCCCCCTCACCGAACGGGGCATCGTTGCGATCCGCCGGGCCGAGGCGTTGCCCAACGCTGGCGCCGAGCGGCTTTTCGACGACCTCCGGGCGGCGCGTCGACCGCCTGGCTGAATCGGGTGGTCCACAGGAGGGACGGAGGCCTCCTGCACCACGTGCCGACACGGCGCCGCCTTGAGCGACGCCCGCCCGCCGCTCAACCTGAGGGCCCGGAAAGCCGAAGCACTGGGACCAGCAGTCTGTCGAAAGGCCATACCCGTGGCGCAGTCCCAGCCTCACCGCGTGCCCGCCCCGTTCGCTCGAACGCTCCACGGGCGCTCCCGCGTCACTGCACGGTTCGGTGGGTCGATCCTCATCACCGCCCCGTGGAACACGCCGAGACCAGCGAGAACCGGTTCATGACCGCAGTGTCGGTGCAGGGAGTTACGAAGTCCTTCGGGTCCCGGGTCGCCCTGTCGGAGGCGACCTTCGATGTGCCCAAGGGCGTCTTCTTCGGCCTCGTCGGCCCGAACGGAGCCGGAAAGACGACGCTGCTCCGCGCCGTCACCGGCATTGCCTCGCCCGACAGCGGAGCGATCGAGATCCTCGGTCGGAGCGTGTGGCCCGACCCTACGGCCATCCGACCGATCACCGGTTCACTCCCCGACGACCTCCGCCTGCTCGAGCGTCTATCCGGACGTGAGCTGCTCGGGTACTGCGGCCTGATCCGCCGGATCCCGCCGGCAGAGGTGCAGCGGCGCGCGGGCCATCTCCTCGAAATCCTCGGCTTCGGCGCGAACGCCGATGAACTGGTGGCCGACTACTCGACTGGCATGCGCAAGAAGATCGGCCTCGCCGCAGCGATGATCCACGCGCCCGGTGTGCTGATCCTCGACGAGCCTTTCGAGTCGGTCGATCCGATCTCGGTGCGATCCCTGCTCAATGTTCTGCGCGCGTATCAACGGGCCGGGGGGACGGTCGTGTTGTCGAGTCATGTGATGGACACCGTGGAGAAGCTGTGCTCCCACGTGGCCATCCTCCATCGCGGCGAGGTGCTCGCAGCCGGCGACATCGATCTCGTAACGACGGGAATGCGGCTGGAGGACCGGTTCATCGAGGCCGTCGGAGGTGTCCGGCAGGAGGACGATCTCTCCTGGCTGCTCGACGTCGGTTCCTCCGGCTTCGATGCCCTCGAATCGACCGGTCTCGCCAAGGCAAGACGCGGGTGAGCACCGCCCGTCTCCTGGTGAGCCTCAAGCTCACTCTCCTTCGCAACGCCATGTTCACGTCGCGTTGGAAGACCGCCGGTTCGATTGCGTTCCTCGTCGCCTCACTTGCCGGATCGATCTACACCGCCGCCAACATGGCGAAATCGATACGCGCCGTTCCGAAGCAGGCCATCGCTACGTCGGCATCACTCGGAAACGTCGTCGTCACGACGACCGTGCTCTTCGCCATTTGGGTCTTCGGCCCGCTCCTCATCGGTGGTGTCGACGAGTCGCTCGACCCCACCCGGCTCGCCCTGCTCCCCCTCACACCCCGGGAAATGCGCCGAGGACTGGTGGCCGGATCACTGATCGGAACACTGCCGCTGGGCACCCTGATCGCCCTTTCCGGAATGATCATCGGCCAGCCTGCGCGACCGGTTCAACTCATCTGCGCGCTTGTTATCGCGATAACGCTTCTTCTGCTGTGTCTCGGTGCCTCGCGAGCGCTTGCTGTCGCGCTTGCCTATGCGAGCCGTTCGCGTCGCGGCAAGGACCTGGCCATGCTCCTCGCGTCACTCGGGGCAGCTGCACTCTTCCTCGGCACCCAGGCCGTGCGTTTCTTCGATGCCTCGACGCGCAACCACATCATCCGATGGCTGAGGATTCTCCCGTCCGGCCAGCTCGGCGTCGCTGTGGCCGAGCTGCAGACGGGCCGGATCGATATCGCATTGCTCCGGACGCTTCCCTGGCTGGCGGTGGCGATCGTCCTGATCCGCCTGTGGCTCACCGGTCTCGACCGACTGCTGGTCGACGGAGAGCGGGTCGTCCACGTTCGCGCTTCCGGCGACCCGTCCCCGCTCGCCCTGGTGCCCCGCGTCCTCCGCCGGTGGTCGGACCACCCGATTGTCGTGATGGCGTCGAAAGACCTGAGGTACCTTGCGCGGTCGCCGCAACGGCGATCGTCGCTAATCGTCACCGTCGTGATCGGCACGGTGTTCGCCCTTCTGCAATCCATGCGCTACGCCGGCGGGACCGAGCTGGCGGTCCTCGGCGCACCGATCGCTGTGCTCTTCGGCGTGCACGCCACCAACAACCTCCTCGGCACGGACGCGGCATCGCTCTGGATCGATCAGGGCGCCGGCATCACCTTGCGCCAACAGCTCATCGCCCGCGGTGTCGCGGCCACGCCCAACCTGATCGTCCCGACCGTCCTGGCCGCCGGTGTCCTCGCGATCCTCAACGGCGGCACGCGCGCGTTCTTCCTCATCGTGGTGCTTTCGCTGACCTGCTGGGGCCTGCCGCTCGGCATCGGCTCGGTGGTCTCGGTGATCGCGCCGTTCAGCCAACCCGACGTCGGCAACCCCCATGCCAATCGCCGTGCCTCAGCCGGCCGCGGCGGACTTGTCAGCGTGATGGCCGTCGTCGGCATCTGTTCACTCGGCGTGTCGGCGTTGCCGGTCATGGCCGTCGTCGGCCTGGCCTGGTCCACCCCGTCGATTCCGGCGCTGATGGTCGTGGCGATCGTCATCTCCACACTGTGGTCGCTCGCCGTCTGGCGGGCCGGACTCTGGCTCGGCCTTCGTGTCGTCCGCGGGCGCGAGTTCGACCTCCTCGCCAACCTCGGCGGCCGCCGCGCGCTCAGCTAGGCGTCGGTTCCCGCCGCAGATCCGTCGGTTCCCACCGCACATCGGACCCTCGCTGCCGCACATCGGCTGAAATCGCATCGTTCCGGGCGATTCCCGGTCGATGTGCGGCGAACGATGCCTGATCTGCGGCGGAGGGCTCAGCTGAGCGTAGGTTCAGCGCACCCGGACAAGCCGCAGCACGTCGGTGACCGCCTCACCCGTGTCAGGTGCGCCGGCGAGCACGGCGACGACGTCGCCCTGACGCACGATGCCGGCCTTCTCGGAGGACTCGACGGCGAACCAGACGATCTCGTCGATCGTGTCCCGCTCGTCAACCACGAGACACTGCACGCCCCACGACAGGAGCAGCTGACGCGACGTACGCAATGACGGAGTGATCGCCACGAGGAGGGTCTGCGGGCGGAACCGACCGAGTGACCGGGCCGTCATGCCGCTGCGCGTACAGCAGAGGATGGCAGCCACATGGGCATCGTCGGCGGCCTGCCACGCGGCATGCGACATCGCATCGGTGATCGTGATCGCCCCCTCCGCACGTCCTCGGCGCTGCAGGCGGCCGAGTCGAGCTCCCCACTGGGCGTAGTTCGCCGATTCTTCGGCGCGTTTGGCGATGCGGCGCATCGTCCGCACCACATGTGCCGGGTCCCGGCCGATCGCCGTTTCCCCCGAGAGCATCACCGCGTCGGTACCGTCGAACACGGCGTTCGCCACATCGGTGACCTCGGCCCGGGTCGGCTGCGGGGAGGTGATCATCGATTCGAGCATCTGCGTGGCCGTGATCACCGGGACGCCCCGTGCCACGCACAGTCGGATGATCCGGTTCTGCACGTGGGGAACGTCTTCGAACGCGCACTCGAACCCGAGATCGCCACGCGCAACCATGAGCGCGTCGGCGGTCTCGACGATCGCGTCGAGATCGTCGAGGGCTGCGGTTGTCTCGATCTTGGCGACGAGCATCGGTCCGGGCCCGAGCGCCGCGCGGGCGCGGTCGAGGTCGGCGGCGGACCTCACGAACGACAGCGCCACGAAATCGGGGTCGACGCCCTTCAGATGCTCGATGAGCTCGAAGTCCTGAGCGGTTGGCGTGGTCATTTTGAGCCGCGTCGACGGGATGTGGACACCCGGACGCCCCTGCACCAGGCCTCCGGCAATGACGGTCGCGAGCGAGCGCTTCCCATCGCTCTCCGTGACGGTGAGGGTGACCGCGCCGTCGCCCAGAGCCACCTTGTCGCCCTCCTGCAACTCCGACACCGATTCGTCGTTGACCTCGATACGGGCACCCGACGAACCCTCGCGGCCATACGACAACTCGACCACGTCCCCTTCGTGAAGGCGGATGCCGCCGTCCGGAAAGGAGGCCGCGCGGACCTTCGGTCCGGGCAGGTCGCAGAGGATGCCGACGGGGATGCCGACGCGCTCGGACACTTCGCGTATCAGCCGGAAGGTCGCGAGGTGCGCCGAGACGTCGCCGTGGCTGAGGTTCAGCCGGAACACGTCGACTCCGGCGGTGAGCAGTCCGGCGATTCCCTCGTCCGACGACGACGCCGGTCCGATCGTGGCGACGATCTTCGTGCGCGAGCGGCCGACGGCAACGGCTTCGGGCGACGAGGCTGCCAGGGAAGCGAGGACGGTGGTCATCAGTGGGCCTTGTGCGGCGCAGAGAAGTCGAGACCGAGAAGAGCGTTCTCGATGACTTCGGGAAGAGCGGGGTGGATCCAATACTGATCCGCCGCGAGCGCATCTGCGGGGATGGCAAAGCGCATCGCAGTGATCAGCTGCTGGATGAGCGTCGAGGACTGGGGTCCGACGATGTGCGCGCCGACGAGCTGTCTCGTCGAGCGGTCGGCGATGAGCTTGACGAAGCTGTCGCGGTCCTCCATCGCCCAGCCGTAGGCGACGTCGCCGTAGGCCTGGATCTTGCAGACGACGTCGACACCGGCGGCCTTCGCCTGCGCCTCGGTCAACCCGACGGTGGCCACCTGTGGCCGGGTGAACACGGCTGCCGGGACGAAGCGGTGGTCGGTGCGCTTCGGGCTCTCGGGATGCACCAGGTTGTGGGCCACGATCTTCGCTTCGTGGTTGGCGACGTGCTTGAGCATGTGGGGCGAACTCAGGTCACCGAGCGCCCAGATCCCGGGCACGACAGTCGCCTGGGTATCGTCGACGACGACCCGTCCATCAGGATGCGTCGTCACGCCGGTGGCATCGACATTGAGCACGTCGCTGTTCGGTATGCGGCCCGTGGTGATGAGCAGCACGTCCGACTCGACCACCGTCCCGTCGTCCAGGGTCATAGAAATCACCCCGTCTGCATCTTCGGACACGGCAACGGGGTGCCGGTTCAGTTGAAGGTTCGTACGCTTCCGAAGGGCGGAAGTGACGACCTGCGCGACCTCGTGTTCGAAGTGGCGAAGGAGCAGCGCGCTGCGGTGCACGATCGTGACGTCGACCCCGTAGGCGGCGAACACGTGCGCGAGTTCGACGGCAATGAACCCGCCGCCCACGATCACCATCCGCTTCGGGAGCGACTCCAGACGCATCACGGAATCGGACGTGTGAATCGTGACGCCGTCGAGCCCGTCGATGGCCGGCAGCATCGGCCGCGCTCCGGCGGCGAGCACGAACCGCGACCCCGTCATGGTTGTCGTCGTGCCGTCTGGCGCCGTCACGACCAGTTCCTTCATTCCCGAGAACACGCCCCGGCCTTTGAACACCGTGACATTGGGGCATCGATGCGTCCGGTAGTCCTCGCCGCCTGCGGCGATCGGGTCGATGCGGTCGAACACCCGGTCCCGGATGTCCGTCCAGCGCACGGCGTCGACGGTGCCGTCGATGCCCAAGTGCCCCGAGTGACGGATCGTTTCCGCCGCATCGGCGGCGTGGACGAACATTTTCGTCGGGATGCACCCACGGTTCAGACAGGTGCCCCCGAACACCGCCTCTTCGACGATGGCGATCCGCCAGTGGTCGAGGGCGGGCGAGACGATGGAGTTCCCCGAACCCGTACCGACGATGACCAGGTCGAAATGATTCACCCCGACGACCCTAGTGAGCGAAGCCCGCGTCCTGGGTCAGCTCACAGGGTTGGGTCGGGATCTGCGCACCGGGTCGGGATCTGTGCACTTTTCGCGTTGTCCTTTCGCGTGAATCCCGACCCAACGACGTGAGCCGACCCACAAGGTCAGGCCGAGACGTCGAGCGCGGCGTACGCCGGCACGATGACGCGGTCGATGAGGTGACGACGCTCCGCCCACGAGGAGAACGACGCATCCATCGAGTTCACGGCGAGACGACCCGCCTCGGCGTTTGTCAGGTGGTGCGCCGAGGCGACCGAAGCGAGTTCCGAGCTCATCGACACGTTCGACATCAGCCGATTATCGGTGTTGATGCCGACGCGGAACCCCATCCGCAAGAACGGTCCGATCGGGTGGTCGGCGACCGAGGCCACGGCACCGATCTGGGTGTTGCAGGTCGGCGCCATCTCCAGGCAGATCTGGCGTTCGAGAACCGCCTGGGCGAGGCGGCCCATCTGCCCGGTCGCGAGATCGACATCGGCCTGCAGCCGGACCCCATGGCCGATGCGTTCTGCTCCGTGGACGAGCGCGTCGGAGATCAGCTCGAGATCGGGCGGCTCCGAAGCGTGGATCGTGATGTGCATCTGGTTGGCCCGCGCGAAGGTGAAGGCGTCTGCGTGCAGTGATGGCGGCCAACCTGTCTCGGCGCCGGCGATGTCGAAGGCCACGATCCGGGCGTCGCGTTCGCGCATCCGAACCGCCAGCTGCGCAACCTCGAGTGAGCGCTGCTCGGTGCGCATCGCGCAGATGATCGTGTTCACGACGATCGTCCGGCCGGCGGCCGCAGCCTCGGCGATGCCCGAACGGAATCCCTCCTGCACCGCCTCGACGATCGCTTCGAGCGACAGGCCCTTGTGCACGTGGAGTTCGGGCGCGAAGCGCACCTCCGCGTAGACGACGCCGTCCGCGGCAAGGTCGACGGCAGCTTCGCGGGCGATTCTCACGAGATCGTCGGAGCGCTGCATGACCGCGCCGGTGTGCTCGAAGGTGGCGAGGTACTGCAGCAGGTCCTTCGTCTCGGCACCACGCACGAACCACCGGTGCAACTCGGCCGGGTCGGTCGACGGCAGACGCGGCGTCCACCCGATCTCGTCGGCCAGCTCCAGAATCGTCGGCGGACGGAGCCCGCCGTCGAGATGGTCGTGGAGCACGACCTTCGGAACCTCGACGGACCGTACAGGATCGAAGAGCGCGCTCACGAGTTGATCAGCGCGCTTAGCTCAACCGGGACTCGGCCCACGGCAGCATGCGGCGGACGAGGTCGTCGAACGCCTCGACACCCAGTTCCAGGTCGGCAAAGTTGGTGTCCTCGATGTGGGTGTGCGAGAGCCCGTAGAGCGATGGCGTGAACATCATCACCGTCGGAATCCCGCACCGGGCCATCTCCGCCGAGTCGTGCATCGGGCCCGACGGCATCAGATGACGGAGCCCGCTGCGGGACTCCACGGCATCGGCGGCAAAGTCGACCAGGTCGGGATGGAACACAATCGGGTCGATCGACCAGAGCATCTCGATCTCCGCCTCGACCTTCTCGCTTTCTGCGATCCGGTGAACAAGGTCGTCGAGGCCCTTGACCATCGCGTCGAGCACAGCACGGTCGATGTGGCGCATGTCCACGGAGAACTCCGTGCGACCGTTCACGGCAGTCGGCACGCCGGGATGCACGCGCCAGACACCGACGGTGGCAAACGCATCCATCTCCACGGCCATCTCCCGGATCGCCAACGCCATCCGACTCGCCGCCATAGTCGGGTCATGGCGGAGGGAAATCGGCGTCGCCCCGGCATGGCACGCTTGGCCTTGGACCTTTACGAGTCGGCGCTCGACTCCGAGGATTCCGTGGAGGGCGGCGAGCCTGATCCCCGCGGCTTCGAGCAACGGGCCCTGTTCGATGTGCAGCTCGGCGCTCCCGACCAGCAGACTCCGGACATCGCCCGCGGTCAGGATCGTCTCGAGATCGACGCCATGGGCGCGCACGACATCGACCAGGCGGGCACCCGTGTTGTCCTTCAACTCGGCGACCTTGTCGATCTCCAGCGTCCCCGAAACCGCGCCCGAGCCGAAAAGACTTCGGCCGAATCGGGCGCCCTCCTCGTCGGCCCAGTCGACCACGCTCACCCCGACCGGCAGCTTCACGCCGTCGCGGTGCAGACCGCGGATCACCTCGGCGCCAGCGACGACACCGAGGGCGCCGTCGAGCCACCCACCGTTGGGGACCGAGTCGAGATGGCTCCCGAGGACGATCCGCTCCGGCCGCTCGCCGGGCAGGGTGACCCAGAGGTTCCCGGCGGCGTCGACGGACTTCTCGACCGGGATCCCCTCGAAAGTCCCGGCGAACCACGCCCTCGCCTGCACCCAGGTGTCGGTCCAGGCCAGGCGTCCGCTGGCCACGGTCGGCCCGGTGTTCGGCTCACCACCGACCGTCTGGGGAATCCCGTCGACTTCGACCGAGGTCAGGCGGCGGAGCTCGAGTAGGTCGTCGACAACACGCTTCGGATCAGCAGGCATATCCGATTCTGCCCTGTGATGGGAGCGTCCGTCGACGCGGCCGCGGCATCCCACATCGCTGGATACCCATCCCACATCGGGGATTTCGAGCAGGAAAACTGCCGGATTCCCGCTATGTGGGATTCGATTGCGCCATATGTGGGATGCGATGTGGCCGTGTACGTGCGCCGAGAAACACCCCGTCCGAGCGAATTACACGCAGTAGCCTGTTCACTACAACGACGTTGATGGGGTCATCACCCCGGAGTCGCCGGAAGAACGGCCCGCCTTGGCAGGCTCACTAGAACCGGACGCAAATTCGGGCCCGCGTCAGTGCCCAACGAAGTGGCACGCCCGACAGGGGTGGGCAAGCGGGGTGGTACCGCGGTGTGTGCGTCGACAAACGCATCCGTCGTCCCCGGTCAACTGCAACACGACCGAACGAGGACGACCATGAACGACACCACGAACCCTGCCAAGCCGTATCCGACGGTCGATCCGTCGCCGTCGTTCCCCAAGCTCGAAGAGCGGATCATCGCGCAGTGGCACGACGACAAGACGTTCGAACGCTCGGTGGAGCAGCGCGCCGCCGGGCTCGACGGCGCCAACGAGTACGTGTTCTACGACGGCCCGCCATTTGCCAACGGCCTCCCCCACTACGGCCACCTCCTGACGAGCTACGTCAAGGACGTCATCCCCCGCTATCGAACCATGCGGGGTCGGCGGGTGGAGCGTCGTTTCGGGTGGGACACCCACGGCATGCCCGCCGAAGTGCACGCGGAGAACGAGCTCGGTGTCAGCGGCCACAACGAGATCAAGGCCTTCGGTATCGACCGGTTCAACGACGCGTGCCGCACGAGCGTGCTGCGCTACACCCACGAGTGGGAGGCGTACATCAACCGCGCCGCCCGCTGGGTCGACTTCGCGAACGACTACAAGACCCTCGACCTGCCCTACATGGAGTCGGTCATGTGGGCCTTCAAGACGCTCCACGACAAGGGGCTCATCTACGAGGGCTACAAGGTCATGCCCTACTGCTGGCGCTGCGAGACCCCGCTCAGCAACACCGAGCTGAAGATGGACGACGTCTACAAGAATCGCCAGGACCCGGCGGTCACCGTCACGTTCCCGCTCGTCGACGACGCCGGCCACGACACAGGCGAGGTGCTCCTCGCCTGGACCACCACGCCGTGGACGCTCCCGTCGAACCTTGCGTGCGCGGTCGGACCGGAGATCGAGTACACGAAGATGCTCGACGCCTCCGACGGGAAGACCTACATCCTCGCGACAGCACGCGTCGAGGCGTATGCGAAGGAGCTGAGCAGTGCGACGTCGGTGGGCACGGTCCCGGGTTCAGACCTCGTCGGTCGTCACTACCGTCCGCTCTACGACTTCTTCAGCACACATACCAATGCGTTCCAGGTAGCGGCGGCCGACTACGTGACCACCGAAGACGGCACCGGCATCGTCCACATCGCTCCGGCCTTCGGCGAGGAGGACAAGGTGGTCACCGATGCACTCGGCATCGAGGTCGTCAACCCCGTGGGCCCGAGCGGCCGGTTCACCGCAGAGGTGCCGACGTACGAAGGCCAACTCGTCCATGACGCCAACCCGGTCATCATCAAGGACCTCCGCAGCCACGGCCGCCTTGTCCGGCATGACTCCTACGACCACTCCGTCCCGCACTGCTGGCGCTGCAACGCGCCGCTGATCTATCGCGCGCTTTCGAGCTGGTTCGTCGAGGTCACGAAGTTCCGCGACCGCATGGTCGAGCTCAACCAGCAGATCACGTGGGTGCCCGAGCACGTGCGCGACGGCGTGTTCGGCAACTGGCTCGCCAACGCCCGCGACTGGGG
>JANLRD010000115.1:0-7125 GCA_031368215.1 Acidimicrobiia bacterium
TGATCGAGAAGCGGCCGCTCGATCTCACCTACATGGAGTACGAGCTCCTCTAGTTCCTCGCCACTCATCCCGGGAAGGTGTTCACCCGGGAGACTCTCCTGTCACGGGTGTGGGGCTACGAGTACTACGGCGGAGCGCGCACAGTCGACGTCCACATCCGTCGCCTGCGGGCCAAGCTCGGCGACGAGCACAACCTGATCCACACCGTGCGGTCCGTCGGCTACCGCTTCGGTACCGGCCGCTGGGGCAGCTGACCGGTCAGCCCGGGCGGTTCTCGCGGCGTCAGGAGTTCAGGGAAATGAGTTCGCTGCCCTCGTGACGCTCGTCGGCGTCGTTGGACAACAACACGCCGTGGAGCGCTGAGGCGATCGCGCCGGTGAGGAAGAAGCCAACCGGGAAGACCGCCACCATGAACACGATGAGCGCAATGGCGCCGAGCATTGTTTCTCTCCCTCCGGCCGGATCAGGGGGTCGTGATACCGGCCGGGCCGGTGTAGGCCAGGAACTCGATCTCGACGATGGCCCCGAGCGCCATCGTGACGTTGCCCACCGTTGAGCGGGTCGGGCGGTGCCCGGCGAAGCACTCCGAGTACGCCGCGTTCATCGTCGCGAAATCGTCCATCGTGGCGAGGAAGACCGTGCACTTGACGACGTCGGTGAGCGATGCACCGGCGGACGCAAGCAGACCCTCTGCGTTGCGGAAGATCTGGCGTGTCTGGGCGTCGACGCCGCCCTCGACGATCGCTCCGTCGGCGAGCCCGAGTTGACCCGAGAGGATCACGAGGTCACCGGCGCGGAGAACGGGCGAATACGGGCCAACAGGTTTCGACACAGGACCGAACCTAGCGCGGCCGACTATGGAGACGCTTCACATCCCGTTTCGACCGATTTCGTACCCAAAACATGCTGAAACCGTCGAAACCACCGACATTCCGATCGAAATGGGTACGAACCACTCGCCTTTGGGCGGAACCAAATGTGCAACGGGTCAGCTGAACGAGTTGCCGCAGCCGCACGAACGTGTGGCGTTGGGGTTGTCGATGGCGAAGCCGCCACCCTGGAGGCTGTCCTTGTAGTCGAGCGTGGCGCCCTTGAGCATCCCGGCGCTCGTGGCGTCGGTGACCACGCGGATCGTGCCGTATTCCTTCACGAGGTCGTCGTCGGCCACCTCTCCGTCGAAAAACATCTCGTAGGAAAAGCCCGAGCATCCGCCGGGGCGCACAGCGACGCGTAGCGCAAGCGACGTGTCGCCTTCGGCTTGGAGGAGCGCGGCGACCTTCGCTGCGGCTGCGGCGGTGACGATGATCGTGTCGGACTTGCGGCTGAGACCGATCTTCACAGCGGTGGGGGCGTCTTGCACGCTCATGGGAAGCTCCTCGTTGCGGTACCCGGGAGGGGAACCCGGACAGGTGTGTACGGTCACATCGACCGCACGGAAGTCAAGTGTACCCCCACCGGTACAATTGCAGCCATGCCCCGCGTCACTTCCCCAGACGAGGCCGGCGAACACGTCGCATCGACTCCTCCGACGACAGGCCGAGCACTCGGCCCCTCGGTTGACGACGTCCGCCAGGTGCTTCGTGGGGTCATGGACCCCGAGCTCAATGCGGACATCGTCGAGCTCGGCATGGTCGAGCGTATCGACGTGCTACCCGACGCAACGGTCGAGGTCGTCATCGCGCTGACCATCGCGGGCTGCCCGCTGCGGACCCAGATCCGAGACGACGCCCGGTCGAAGATCCGCGGGCTCGAGGGCGTGCATGACGTCGTGATCAGCTTCGGAGAGCTCAGCGCCGAGCAGCGCAGCCAGGTCATGCAGCGCGCCCGATGGAAGGCCAGGGAGAACGCACCCACGACAGAAGTGCCGGCGACCACACGAGTGCTCGCGGTGGCTTCCGGCAAGGGTGGGGTCGGCAAGTCGTCCGTCACCGTCAACCTGGCGGCTTCGCTCGCCGCCCGTGGCTTCGTCGTAGGCGTGCTCGACGCTGACATCTGGGGCTTCTCGGTGCCCCGCATGCTCGGGCTCGAAGGACGCCTCGGCGGCGCTGACGGAAAGATCGAACCGTCGAGCCGTTCGGTCGGCACCGGAGAAATCCGGGCGGTGTCGATGGGCCTCGTCGTCGACGACGAGGACAAGGCGATCATGTGGCGCGGCCTCATGCTGGCGAAGGCCGTCGAGGAGTTCCTCACCAAGGTCCGGTGGGGCAAGATCGACTATCTCCTCATCGACATGCCGCCGGGGACCGGCGATGTGCAGATGGCGCTCGGGAGGCTCCTTCCGCGCACCGAGCTCCTGATCGTCACGACCCCGAACCTCGCCGCGCAGAAGGTTGCAGTCCGCGTCGCCGACATGGCCCGCCGGAGCTACCTCAAGATCGCCGGCGTCGTGGAGAACATGAGTGCGTTCACCGACTCCGTCGGGGTCGAGCATCATCTGTTCGGCGAGGGCGGCGGCGCCCGTCTGGCCGAGGAGACCGGCGCGCCATTGCTCGCGAAGCTTCCCATCGCGCCCGCAGTGTCGTCCGGTGGCGACATCGGTGAGCCAGCGGCGCTGGCCGATCCGGACTCGATCGTGGGGCTCGCGTTCGCCGCGCTCGCCGAACGTATCGCCACCGATGTACTTCCGCCGGTCGAGATGTCGGGTTGCACTGCGCGCCTGCTGGGCGCAATCGAGGACGCGCTCGGGCCTGCCGCCTCCAACTGAAACCCCGCGGTGCGGTACCAACCGGGACCCCGAGTGACGGCTGGCACCGGACCTACGGTTGCCAGCGGAGCCGGTCCCTGTACGCGTCAGTCGAACTCGCCGGTCCGCTTCGGCCGCGAAGGCAGGTGGCGCATCACGTCACGGATTCGCAGGTCGGGCGTGAGCACCCGAAGGGCGCAGACGCAGCACAGCAGGGCAAGCACCACGGCGACCGCGAGCGGACCAACGGGGGAACGGGTCGGCGGGCCACCGACCGTCGCGCCGGCGAGCCAGCCGAACACGACCGCGGCGACAACCACCGTCCAGTGGATCGGGCGCCACGCATGCGATCGGAACACCATCGCCAACAGCAAACCGATGCAGAGTGTGACGAGCGCGGCACGGCGCAGCCAGCCGACGAGGGCTGCGTTCACCGTCGGAGGTCCATCGCCGATGTCGCCGACAGAGGCGGTGGAATTCGGAGCGAGCGCGGTCAGGGTTCGCGCGGCGACCGAGCGCTCCATCGGAGAAACCGCTATCGCGCGCCGGGACGCACTCACGCGTTCAGGTGTGAGGAGACTCGTGAACACCTCGCTCGACAGAGCAAGGTCACCGGCCCAATGCGGGAATGCCACGACGTCATGGACAACGACCGTCACCGACCGCGTCGTCTCCGGGTCTCGGAGCACGAGGCGATCACCGGCCCGCAGCGTCGCGCCGCGGATAGCAGCCAACCGTTGACTCACCACGACCGATCCGGCGGGGAGATCGGCCGAAGCCGAAGCCGCCACCGGCGTGCGGCGCCGTGGGATCCAATTGTCTCCGAAGCCATCGGCGGCAGCGAGGGCGACCGACGGTGAGCCGGGAGCATCGATTCCCCCGCCCTCGACGAGGATCGTGCTGACGTGCAACACGCGACCGCCGACGTTGCGGACGAGCTGCCCGGCCAACCCGGCAGCATCGGGTTCGTCGCTGAGGAGCGCGACCGAACGCCAAGGAGACTCGGCCACCGCCGACGCCGACAGGCTCTGCGACGCAACAACCGGCAGGACGACGAGACCCGTCGCGGCGGCGACGCCAGCGAAGCTGCGGGCGCGAAGACGGCGAATCGGGCGCGCCGATGTTCGGCGGCCGAACGGCGCCCGCGGGAGCACCGTTGCGCCCAGAGCGAAGCCCACACCGACGATCAGTGCGACGAACCCGGCCGCAGACGTCCACACCGTCGAGCGGCGACGCATCAGCAGCACGCTTGCGCCAGCGAGGACGACACCCGACACGACGACGAGTGCGCTCGGAACGCGTGCGCTCACGACTCGCTGAACCAGTCGCCGGACAGGCATCGGGAACATCCCCCCGACCGGCCGGAACAGCAATGGAGCGAACGCCAGTCCGCCCGCCAGGGTGAGCGCCTGCGCCAGGGTGTCGGCATCGCCGACGAACGATGGATCCATCGGCAGATAGGAGCCGATCACCGCTCGGACCAACACCGTGGAAAGAACACCGACGGTCAGCCCAATCAGTGTGGTGAACCCGAGGAACGCCCATTCGACGGCGAGGGACGGCCGGTTGCCGAGCCCGAGAGAGCGCAGGACGGCACGCTGAACGTCATGACGGCGCCGCCGGACGACGAAGACGAGGGCCCCGCACGCGAAGGCCGCGGTGTACAGCGCGGCGCGGGCCAACCGGCGGGAGAGGGCGGATTCGTCGAGTACCGCTCGGAGCCGCTCGGCGTGCGCCGCCTTGACTGCGATCACCGTGGCCTCGATTGGTGCGGCGACGCTCACCGTCGAGCCACCCAGTCCGAGCGGGTCGTCGGCGGGAAGTGCGACCGGTCCGATGGACGGATTCGCGAGGAGCTCTTCGAGAAGGGTGACGTTAGCGCTGGACCGGCGAAGACCGGAAACCGCGTCACCCTGATTCGATACGAGGACGACGAAGCGGGCGTTCGCCGAACGACCGAGGTCGGCCAACGCATCCACCGCGATAGAGATCGTCCCCGGTGCCACGAACACGACCGGCTGCTCCGCCGGACGTCCGAACGACGGATCGGCAAGGCCGAGCAGGTCGGCAGAAGCGAAACCGGCACCCCGCCCGATAGGCAACACCCGAACGTCACGAGCGACCCCGCCGATCGAGAGTTTGTTGGCGGCCGCGGGCGCCCGCGCATCGACAAGTGCACGGTCGATCCCCACATCACCGACACCGAGTGGCGCCTCTCCGACGAGGCCGGTCTCCGAAGCGACGCCACCGAAACCCTCGGCAGCGGCCACGTCCAATTCCATGACGGTCACCGCGAGGTGGCGCTCGCCGATCTGCAGCGATCCGTCGACGATCACCGAGGGAAGGAGATCGTCGATCGAACTGCTCATCCGAACATCGTTGACGCGGGCCCGAGTGAGCGCGTCGAGCGCCTGATTACGGGCATCGGCGGTGGGAGAGACGATCAGCTCGTCGATCGGACCGAGATGACGCGCCGCGGAGGCAGTGACGACACGTTCGCCACGGTTGCCGAGTTCGAGCGAGAGCGACGCAAACACGACACACGCCGCGATCGGCACGATCACGTAACGGCGATTCGTCTCCGAGCGAGCGAGCATCGTCACGACGCGGCGCAGAGTCGGCCGCGTGGTCAGCACGACGAGGAGAGGGGCGATGATGGCTGCAAGGGCGAGTCCGGCTGCCGCCGAGGAGCGACGCGACCAGGCCAGCCAGAAGAGCAGAACGACGAGATCGCCCGTGAGCACGAGCAGCAGGCTCGAGCGGAAGTCGGCCCCGGCGCCGGACTCAGCGATCGCGATTGGCGCGGAGGGGTGCTCCTCAGGCTTTTCGGATCGACGGTTCATGCGTGTCCGGGCTGACGCTCCGGGTCACTCCCCGACGGGATGAAGTGATCCGTCGCGGAGTTCGTAGGTCGAGGTCGCGCACGCCAGCAGCACCGGGTCGTGGGTCACTGCGACGACGGTCATACCGTCTTGGCAGAGCTCGAAGATCAGCTCGTAGATCTCCGCCATCGTCTCGGGGTCGATCGCCGCGTTTGCATCGTCGAGCCAGAGGATCGACGGCTCCCCGACGAGTGCGCGAGCAATCGCCACGCGACGGCGTTCCCCGGAGGAAAGCTCCGACGCCCGGAACGTCGGTTGCTGCAGTCGAACAAGGGAGACGGCTGCATCGGCCTCCGTCCGGGCGTCGGCCGGGTCCCACCCACTGAGCAGGAGCGGCAACTCGATGTTCTCGATCGCGCTGAGGTCGGCGAGGAGTTGAGGCTCCTGGGCGACGTAGCCGATGGAGGTGGCCCGCAAGTCGGCAATCTGCTCCTCGGTGGCTTCGCCGAGCACTGTCTCACCGATGGTGATGGTCCCGGCGTCGACGCGGTACAGCCCGACGAGGCATTCCAGCAATGTCGTCTTGCCGGAACCTGAGCGGCCGGTAATCACGACAACCTCGCCGCTACGGACCGTGAGGTCGACGCCGGAGAGGACGGTGTGACGCCGGCCGCGAGCGATCCGTGAGGCGACGACGCCGGAGCACCGCGCAACGACGGGCGTGGAGGCGGTGATCGTGGGCGGGCGGTTTCCCGGGGTCGCTGTCGGCGCGATAGCGACACGTTCTGCGACGGTGACCGGTGCAGGAGTCGGTGCAGCCTGGGAGTGCTCGGTTACGTGGTTCGTCTCGACGATCGCCCGGTGAGCCGTCGTTGACGCTCCGACCGACTCGACGCCGGTGATCGGCTCGGATCGATCGAGTACCCACGAGCCGGTCGCCAAAAGCTCCTCCACATCAGCCGAGGTACCCGAAGACGAGGGCTCGTGGGGAACGACACGCGGCCAGGTCGTAGCCGGCAGGAGGTCGAACAGGCCTTCCGCCGCACCGCTTTCGTCGCCGACTGAACTCACTTCACCGGGTCTCGACGACTCGATGGCTTGGCCGATGTCGGATTCGGACAGCTCGGCGGTGTCGGACGCAGCGGGATCCGGCCAGGTGGCCACCGGGAGAATGTCGAACAGCCCGATCACCGGCGCGACAGGTTCGATCGAGGATTCACTGCGGGAGTGGTCGAACCAGCTCGAGGGGAGCAGGGCCGCCTCCGTCGGAAAGGAGTTCCACCCATCGCCGTCGGAATCGTCCGTCGCCCAGTCGTCGGCCGGCGACTGCGGTTCGATAGCTGTCTCCGAATCGGTTGGGACGAACGCCACCGTCCACGGGGCCTCGTCCAACACTTCGGAGGGACCTCCCGGGCCGGAGGCAACGGTGTCCGTGGAATCGTCGGCCGCAGGTTGGCGTCCGTTCGGCAATGGGCCGCCGCGTCGAGCGACGGACAGTTCACGCAGGAAGTCGATCTGCGAGGCCCGGTCCCGAGCGCGCGGAAGGGTGGTCGTACCCGCCCCGTTCTCTTCGTGTTCGTTGGTCATGACTGCTCTTCCGCGACGGCGTGCACAACCCTT
>JANLRD010000073.1:0-3197 GCA_031368215.1 Acidimicrobiia bacterium
GTGCTGGCACACCGCCACCGAGGATGAACCGGGCCTGACGGGAACGCGTTCGGCGATGGCATCGAGCAACGCTGCCGGGAGGTTCTCGAACTCGACCGTGACGGCGTCGCACGCGTCGGCGAACGCCGCGTTCAGCGCGGCGTCGTCATAGGACCCGACGAATTCCTCGTCGGCCACTTGGGCGGCCGGGCCACCCGGCTGCTCATCGGTGCGCACCACGCAACGAAGGCTGTTGGCGCGGGCATCGAGCGCGAGCATTCGGCCGAGTTGACCGCCGCCGACAACACCAAGCGTGCGCGGGTTCGGCTTGCCGGCCACGTTCAGCCCAACGAGCGGCGCCGAGAGCTCACGGGAGCTGCCCCTGTGAAGCAACGGCGTCGTCGTGCGATTGCGCCCGCCGCACCGCGAGACGACTCGCGACGTCGGCGTCGTCAGCGGCAAGCAACGCGGCGGCGAACAGCGCCGCGTTGATTGCGCCGGCTTTGCCGATCGCGAAGGTCGCAACCGGAACCCCGGCCGGCATCTGGACGATCGACAACAGCGCATCCATCCCCTGCAGCGCGGTTGCCGGGATCGGTACGCCGAGGACAGGGACGAGCGTGTGCGCGGCCAGCATGCCCGGCAGATGCGCGGCACCCCCGGCACCGGCGATGATCACCCGAAGTCCACGACCCGATGCGCTTGTCGCATAGTCGGCCATCTCGATCGGCATACGATGTGCACTTACTACCTTGCGCTCGTGCGCGATGCCGAGCTCATCGAGGGTCCGCGCAGTGTGCTCCATCACCGACCAGTCGGAGATCGAACCCATCACGACCCCGACCAGCGGGTGCGCATTCGAACTCACAGGCCGCCACGGCTGTAGTTCGGCGCTTCCTTGGTGATCTGCACATCGTGCGGATGGCTCTCGGCACGTCCGGCTGCGGTCACCCGCATCAGCCGCGCTCGGCGCAGTTCATCGAGATTCGCAGCACCGGCGTACCCCATGCCGGCCCGCAGGCCGCCCACCATCTGGTGCATCACGTCACCCAGCGACCCCGAATACGGCACTCGCCCCTCGATGCCCTCGGGCACGAGCTTGCCGGTATCGGTCTCGCCGCGGCCCTGGCCGGTCGCGTAGCGGTCGTTCGCCCGACCGCTCAACGCACCGAGACTGCCCATGCCCCGATAGCTCTTGAAGCGGCGGCCCTCGTAGAGCTCGAACTCGCCCGGCGACTCGTCGGTTCCGGCCAGCACGCTTCCGAGCATGACGAGGTTCGCACCGGCGGCGATCGCCTTCACCACATCGCCTGAGTACGTGATGCCGCCATCGGCGATCAGCGGGATACCGAGGCGGCGCGCAGCCAACGCCGCCTCGTGAATGGCCGAGAGCTGCGGCATGCCGGCTCCGGCCACGACGCGGGTCGTGCAGATCGAACCCGCACCCACACCGACCTTCACGGCATCGGCGCCGGCACGGACGAGAGCCTCGACGCCTTCCGAGGTGACCACGTTCCCGGCCAGGATCGCGAGGTCGGGCCATGACCCGCGGATCATGGCGATCGTGTCGATCACGCCCTTGGAGTGCCCGTGTGCCGTGTCGAGCGCAACGGCGTCGACGCCGACCTGCACGAGCGCGTCGACGCGCTTCTCGACGTCGGCGCCGACCCCGACGGCCGCCGCGACCCGAAGGCGGCCACGCCCGTCAAGAGATGCGTGCGGATGGTCACGATGCTTGGAGAGGTCCTTCACCGTGATGAGGCCGGTCAGATGGCCGCGGTCGTCAACGAGCGGCAGCTTCTCGATGCGGTGACGGCGCAGCAATGCCTTCGCCTCATCAAGGGTTGTGCCCGTTGCTGCGGTGATCAACCCTGCCGACGTCATGAAGTCCGTGACGGGCCGCTGCTCGTCACCTGATTCGAGGAAGCGGATGTCGCGGTTGGTGATGATCCCGATCAGCAGGCCGTCGGGCCCGACGACCGGCACGCCACTGAACCGGAAACGCGCCATCAGCCCTTCGGCTTCCGCGACGGTGGCGAACGGTCCGACGGTCACCGGATCGGTGATCATGCCCGACTGGCTGCGCTTCACCCGTCGCACCTCGGCAGCCTGATCCTCGGGGTCGAGGTTGCGGTGGATGACCCCGATCCCACCTTCGCGTGCCATGGCAACCGCCATGCGCGACTCCGTAACCCGATCCATCGCCGCCGAGACGATCGGAACGTGGAGACGGATGCCGCGGGCAAGCGTGGCCGACGTGTCGACATCGGCCGGGAGCACTTCGCTGTACCCCGGCACGACGACGACATCGTCGAAGGTCAATGCGGTGAATCGATCGAAGAGCTCGTCGCCGGTCGGCCGCGGTTGCGTGTGCTCCACGGACAGACCGTCGCGTAGAGGGACCTCCGGTGTTGTGAGCAGCGGAGCGGAGCGGAGCAGCGCAGCGCCAGTAGGTACAGCGTGGACCCTGTCGTTCATGAATGAACCTCCCTGGGCAGGTGGGTGAGCGTGCTGATGAGCAGCCGGTGTTCGACCGCGTGCATACGGGCGGCGAGCGTGCCGACCGTGTCGGACGCGAAGATCGGAACATCCTCGACGGCCAGGACCGGTCCGTCGTCGACTCCTTCGTCGGGCACCAGGTGGACCATCACCCCGGTCGACGTGCGTCGCCCGGCATGGAATTCGTCGAGAGCGCGGGCTATGGCGTTGGTGCCCGCCAACTCACCCGGACGGGCCGGATGCAGGTTGATCACGCGGCCCGGGAAACAGTCGAGGAAGGCACTGGTGAGAACGCGCATGAATCCGGCCATGACCACCCAGTCGGGCGAGGTCGAGGACACGATGTCGGCCAGCGAGGTGTCCCACTCCCGGCGGTCGAAGCCTTCCCGAGGACCACGAGGATGCGCTGCCACCACGGGCACACCTGCGTCGCGGGCACGTACCAGAGCCTGCGCCTCCGGACGATCAGAGACGACAGCCACCACCGACGCGTCGAGCGCTTGCGAAGCGCATGCGTCGAGGATCGCCTGTAGGTTCGATCCGCTGCCCGACGCGAGTACCGCCAGCCTCATGTGAGCGCCACCACGCCGGCATGTGCCGCAACCACGGAACCGATGACCCACGTTTCCTCGTCCAGTGCGGCCCGCACGTCGTCCAGGTCGCGGCGAGCGCAGATGACGATCATTCCGATGCCCATGTTCAGCGTTCGGTGGAGTTCC
>JANLRD010000101.1:0-8369 GCA_031368215.1 Acidimicrobiia bacterium
GCGAATTTCACGAACTTGTCGGGATCGCCCGCCACGAAGAACGCCGCGTCGCCCGCGCTGAGCCCCAAAGCCACACGCACCGCCTCGACCCGCTCCGGCCCGATATTGTTGGCCAGCGGCCCGCGCCCGCCGACCCCCGTCGCGCCGGGGGAGGGCGGCCCGACGGTGGACTGGGTGTCGACCCGTCGGCGGACGTAGCGTCTCGCTCCTCCACCTCCGAAAGGGACGTTCATGAAGCTCAGCGTGATGCTCAACTACGCCGGCGATATCAAGGGGACGGCCGACGAAGTCTCGGCCCTCGAGAAGGCCGGCCTCGACTGCGTCTGGGTCGCCGAGGCCTACAGCTTCGACGCCATCTCGATGATGGGATACCTCGCCGGCCGTACCGAGCGCGTCGAGATCGGCTCGGCCATCGTCAACGTGTACTCGCGCACCGCCACGCTCATGGCCATGACCTTCGCCGGACTCGACTACGTGTCGAACGGCCGTATCAACTGCGGGCTCGGCGCGTCCGGCCCCCAGGTGGTCGAGGGCTTCCATGGCGTTGCGTACGAGAAGCCGATGCAGCGCATCAAGGAATACATGGAGGTGTGCCGGGCCACATGGCGGCGCGAGGTCATCAACTACCACGGCCAGACCGTCGACATCCCGCTCCCGGAAGGCAAAGGCACCGGTCTGGGCAAGCCGCTCAAGCTGATCAACCATCCCCAGCGCGCCGACATCCCGCTGTGGTGGGCATCGCTCAAGGGCAAGAGCGTCGAGGCCACGGCCGAGTTGGCCAACGGCTGGATCCCGATCTTCTACATCCCGGAGAAGGCCGACCTCGTGTGGGGCGACGCCCTGCAACTCGGCATGGCCAAGCGCGCACCGGAGCTCGGACCGCTGCAGATCTTGGCCGGTGGCTCGGTGCTCATCACCGAGGACGAGGACCGCATCACCAAGATGCTCGACGCCGCCCGCCCGACCACGGCGCTCTACGTCGGCGGCATGGGCGCCCGGGGCAAGAACTTCTACAACGACATCATGAGCTCCTACGGCTGGGAAGGCGCGGCCAAGACCATCCAGGACCTCTACCTCGACGGCAAGAAGGCCGAGGCCGCCGCCGAAGTGCCGCGCGAGTACCTCGAGGCCGGTTCACTGGTCGGTCCGGAGGGCTACGTGAAGGAGAAGCTGGCGGCCTACAAGCAGGCCGGCGTCACCCACCTCCAGATGGGCCTGTCGGGTTCCCTCGAGACGAAGATGGCCACCGTCGAGCGGATGCGCGCACTCGTCGACCAGATCTGACCGGCCCAGGCGACGGTTGGGTTGAGCAACGCTCATCAGCCGTCGCCCGGGATTGGCGCAGCAATGCGCCGTGGTTTCCGCCGTTCAGTCGTCGGAAGTTCTCTTCCGTGATTGACGTCACTCACAAACCGCTACTACCGTGCAAGGCAGAGAGGTGTCGGTGGTCACATTGTGACCACGCAGCGTCACCGATCGAAGCTGTCCCATACGTCCCGATTCCCGAGGGGGAAACGAATGATTTATCGCAAGCGGCTCGCCGCATTCCTCGCAGTCGGCCTTGCCGCTGCCGTTCTCGCGCCAGCCGCTGGCGCCGCAACCAAGACCACCAAGAAGAAGGCAAAGGCCAAGACGACCGCGAAGGCCACCACCAAGCCGACGACCGCTCCGGTCGCCACCCAGGCTCCAGCCGCTGCGGCACCCGCGGCGGAGGCAAAGTCGGGCGGCAAGGTCATCTTCGCCATCGGCGCCGAGAGCAATGGCTGGCTTCCCGCCACCCAGAACTGGTCCATCGAAGGCGGCCAGGTTTCGGTCTCCGTGATCGAGCGCCTGACCGCCATTGGCGCAGACGGCGACTGGAAGCCGTGGCTTCTCGAGTCGATGGTCCCGAACGGCACGTACACCTCATGGAAGATGACCGTTCGTCCTGGCATCAAGTTCCACAACGGTGAACCGCTCAACGCCGACGCCGTTCTTGCCAACATCAATTCCGTTCGTGCCGGGTTCATCACCGCCAACGTGTTCTTGAATTTGGCCAAAGAGACGCCCGATGGCAAGCCAGGTGCCTGTGCCGTGGAAAGCGAGTTCGTGCTCACTTGTTACACCAAGAAGCCCTGGGTTTCCCTGCCGTTTTACTTCGCGGGTTCAGCTGGCGCCATTGTCGCCCCGGCCCAGATCAAGGCCAACGACGCCAAATCACCGATCGGTACCGGTCCGTTCAAGTTCAAGGAGTGGGTGCCGAACGTGAAGTTCGTCGCCACGAAGAACCCGGATTACTGGCAGAAGGGATTGCCGAAGGCCGACGAGATCGAGTTCCGGGTCATTCTCTCCGACGACGCCCGCATCGCCCAGCTCCAGAGCGGCCAGATCGACTACGACCAGACCCCGACCGCCGCGGCCTACGAGCAACTGGTGAAGTTGGCCAACGACAAGAAGATCAAGCTGTACCTGAACGACGGCCCCACGGCCATCAACTACGACCTGTTGAACACCGCGCTTCCGCCGTTCAACAACCGTGACTGCCGTCTCGCCGCCGCCCAGGCGCTCGATATGGAAACCCTCGTCAAGCTCCGCGCTCCCGGGTTCGATGTCGCCACCGGTCCGTTCGCCAAGGGATCGGTCGGCTATCTCGCCGACAACGGCTACCCGAAGTTCAACCTCGATGCCGCCAAGGCGAGCTTCGAGAAGTGCAAGGCCGGCGGACCACAGAACACCGCGTTCACGATGGCGACCACGACCAGCCCCGAGGCCATCGAGACCCGCAACATCAAGAAGCAGATGGTGGAGCGGGCCGGCTTCGCCATCAAGACGGTCGAGATCCCCCAGGACAGCTACATCCCCGCGGCTCTCGTCGGATCGTTCCAGTGGCAGACGTGGCGCAACCACGGTGGTGCGGATCCGGACACCGAGCGCATCTGGTGGGCGTCGGAGACCGCCATCGCCGCTCCGGGCATCGCCCTCAACTTCGGCCGGGTCAAGGACAACAACATCGACGCTGCGCTCGACCAGATCCGGGCCAGCTCGGATCCGGTCGTGAAGAAGCGTGCCGCCGAGATCATCAACACCACCTTCGCCGACCAGGTCTACGCCATCTGGAACTGGCCGTCGAAGTACCAGCTCGCAGCGTGCAACACCTGCTCGGGCTTCACCGACACCAGACTCCCGGACGGCTCGAAGCCGATGTCCAACTTCGGTGGCATTACCGGCCTCACCAACCTGACCGGCAAGTAGCCAAGGCACACTGATCCGGGAAGGGCTGTCGAGAGAACGTGAACTATCTCACCCGTCGTCTCCTGCTGACGATCCCGCTTCTCCTGTTCGTCACCCTGGTGACCTTCTCCATGCTGTCGCTCATCAAGGGCGATCCGGCGAAGGTCATCCTGGGAACGTCGTATACGGAGGAGAACGGGGCGAAAGTCCGCAAGGAACTCGGTCTCGACAAGCCCTTCCCGGTCCGCTACGTCACCTGGCTAGGGCACACCGTTCGCGGTGACCTCGGCAACTCGTACTACACCGGCGAGAAGGTGAACTCGGCCCTCAAGCGGGCCATGCCGGTGTCGATCCAGCTGGTGATCATGGGGATCGTGATGTCGCTGCTGATCTCCATTCCGCTCGGCATGATCTCGGCCTACCGGGCCGGCACGCGCCTCGACCGGCTCATCAGCGTGTTTAGCTTCGCCACGCTGGCTTCGCCCGGCTTCATCATCGGCATCCTGCTCATCTTCATCGTCGCGCTCCGTCTCAAGACAGGGTCCGTCTACTGGTTCCCGGCCGGCGGATTCGTCCCGTTCACCGAGAACCCGCTCCAGAGCATCCGCTCGCTGTTTCTTCCGGCACTCACCATTGCCATCGGTCAGATCGCCACCTACACCCGCATCCTTCGGACCGACATGGCCTCGACGCTGCAGGACGACTACGTCCTCATGGCCAAGGCGAAGGGACTGAGCGACAGGTACATACTGTTCCGCCACGCCTTCCGGCCCTCGAGCTTCACCCTGCTCACCGTGGCCGGCGTGAGCCTCGGCACCCTGCTCGGCAACGCCCTGATCGTCGAGTCGCTCTTCGGGCTCAACGGCGTCGGTAGCACGATCGCCCGGTCCGTCTTCAGCAAGGACTATCCGATGATCCTTGGCGGTGTCGCCATGATCACCTTCATCTTCGTCCTTCTCGCCACCGTGGTCGATCTCCTCTACGCGGTGATCGATCCCCGTGTCCGTTTCGCAAGGTCAGCCTCATGAGCGCGGTCGCCACCACTTCCATTGAAGCCCTGCCCGTTGCCGCGGCTCTTGACCGGATCGCCCCGAAGAAGGTCAAACGGCCGATGGGAATTCCCTTCTGGCTCGCCGTCACGTGGATCACCGGGGTCATCCTCAGCACCACCGTCGTGACGCTCAATCACTGGAAGAAACCTGTCGACTTCCTCGCTGGCGGCGATGTCGCCTCGGGGAACTGGACGAAGACGCTCTCGTGGCATCATGCGCTCGGCGTCGACGGGGCGGGCAACGACACCCTCTGGGAGCTCACGACCGGCGCCAAGAACTCCCTCATCATCGCCTTTACCACCGTGCTGCTCGGCTTCGTCATCGGTGGAGCGCTCGGGATGGCCGCCGGATACTTCCGCGGCAAGGTCGACGCCGTCCTGTCGTTCTTCACCACGGCGCTCCTGAGCCTTCCGCCCCTTCTGTTCATCATCCTGCTCATTTCTGTCCTTAGCGCGAGTGGTGGGGGCCAGTTCGGCATCGAACAGGGCCTGCAGTCGAGCGTGATGAAGGTGTCGCTCGCGCTCGCCGTGCTCGCAACGCCATCGCTGTTCCGCGTTGTCCGCGCCAGCACGATCCAATACGCGCAACGCGAGTTCGTGACCGCGGCACGAACCATGGGGGCGAAGCCCGCACGCGTGCTCGTCCGGGAGATCCTGCCCAACGTGGCCAAGCCGCTCCTCGCCTTCGGCCTCGTGTCGGCCGGCGGGGTCATGGTGATCGAGGGCTCGCTGTCGTTCCTCGGCATCGGCGTCGGCGCCGGAACCGGCACGTCGGCGTGGGGGAAGATGATCCAGGAGGGAGCGAGCGCCCAGGACCTTCGGAATGCCCCGAACATCGCGCTGATTCCGGCGCTCGTGCTCTTCCTGACGGTCGTGTCGCTCAACTTCATCGGCGACAAGTTCCGTGAGCGTCTCGAAGTGAAGCAGGGCAACATCTGATGGTGCCGCCAGCGTCGTCAGCTCGGCTCGTTCCGCCTCTTCGTCCTGCCCGAAGCACTCTCCCGCTCACCACAACAGGTCCCCGTTCATGACGTCTCCAGGCAGCGCCGACGGCAGCAAGCCGCTTCTCGAGATCCGCGATCTCGTCACCCACTTCCGCACCGACCGCGGCATCGTTCAGGCCGTCAACGGGGTGTCATTCACCCTGGGCGAAGGACGCACCCTCGGTGTGGTCGGCGAGTCCGGCTCGGGAAAGTCCGTTTTGTCGCGCTCGATCATGAACCTTCTGCCCAAACGCGGCGTGATCCGCCAGGGCGAGGTGATCTTCGATGGACGGGAGACCTCCAAGCTCGATGCCAAGGACTCCCGCAAGCTCTACGGCGTTGGCATGGCGATGATCTTCCAGGACCCGATGACCTCGCTCAACCCGGTGGTGAAGATCGGCCGCCAGCTCACCGAGGGCCTGCAGCTGCACTTCGGCGTCGACCGGAAGTTCGCCATGGAGACGGCCGAGGAGCTCCTGCGGTCGGTCGGCATCCCCGAGCCGGCGAAGCGCCTGAACCAATACCCCTTCGAGATGTCGGGCGGCATGCGCCAGCGCATCGTGATCGCCATCGCTCTCGCCTGCGGTCCGAAGCTGCTCTTCGCCGATGAGCCGACCACGGCGCTCGACGTGACGGTGCAGAAGACCATTCTGAACCTGCTCGCCCAACAGCAGCGGGAACGACAGATGGCCATGGTGTTGGTCACCCACGACCTCGGCGTCGTCGCCGGCCGGACCGACGAGATCATGGTGATGTACGCCGGACAGGCCGTCGAGATGGCGCCGACCGACAAGCTCTTCACCGACATGAAGCACCCCTACACCGAGGCCCTGTTCCGGAGCATCCCGAAGCTCGCCGATCCAAGCCACACCAGGCTCGAATCAATCCCGGGCCGTCCGCCGAACCTGATCAGTCCTCCTGTCGGATGTCGGTTCGCGCCGCGTTGCATCTATGCCGACGCGAAGTGCCATGCCGAGCTTCCGCCGCTCACTCCTGTGCCGGGCGAGCCCGACCACTTGTTCCGATGCTGGCATCCGGTATCGATCAACACCCACAAGCTCGTGTCCGCCGCGGCACCGGAAGGAAACTGACATGGCCGGCACCGGCAAGGCGCATCTGCGTCCGCAGGGTACGGCGCTGCTCACGATCGAGGATCTCGTCGTCGAGTTCCCGGTGGGACGCAAAGGACTGAAAGTCAATGCGGTGTCGGGGATCTCGCTCGACGTGATGGAGGGCGAGACCGTCGGACTCGTCGGCGAGTCGGGCTGCGGGAAATCCACCACCGGTAAGGCGATCATGCAGATCCCTCGTCCGACTTCGGGCTCTGTGGTGCTCGAGGGAACGGAGCTGACCAAGCTCCACGGCGAGGAGCTCCGCAAGCTCCGGCCGCGGATGCAGATGATCTTCCAGGACCCGATCAGCTCGCTGAACCCGCGCCGCAAGGTGCTCGACATCGTCGCCGAGCCGCTCGGCATCTGGAAGATCGGCACCAAGGAAGAGCGCGAAGTGCGGGTCCGCAAGGTGCTCGACACCGTCGGCATCGACGCGGATCAGGCCGGCACCCGCAAGCCCCACGAGTTCTCCGGCGGCCAGTGTCAGCGCATCTGCATCGCCCGTTCCGTGGTCATGGACCCGAAGGTCATCATCTGCGACGAGCCCGTCTCCGCGCTCGACGTTTCCGTGCAGGCGCAGATCCTCAACTTGCTCGAGGAGATGAAGAAGGAATACGGGCTCACGCTCATCTTCATCGCCCACGATCTTGCCGTGGTCAAGAACGTGAGTGATCGCGTCGTCGTCATGTACCTCGGCAAGATCTGTGAAGTCGCGGCGCCCGACGACCTCTATGCCGAACCGCGCCATCACTACACCAAGGCGCTGATCGATTCGATCCCGGAGCCCGACCCGACGATCCGTCCGGATTCGACCGATGCGCTCGAAGGCGACCTCCCGTCGCCGGTGTTCCCGCCCAGCGGTTGCCGGTTCCGTACCCGCTGCCCGGCGGCCCAGGAAAAGTGTGCCGCCGAAGAACCCCAGCTCGCCGAAGTCGGCCCCAACCACTACGTCGCCTGCCACTTCCCAAGAGAACTCGTCGCCGCCCACTGATCATTGGGAGAGAGGCTGCCCGCTCTGTCCCTCGGCGCTACGCCGCTCGCTCCGCTCGACTGCTCGCAACACCAGTGGCCTGACGCGTTGGGAGAGAGGTTGCCCCCATATATGGGGGTTAAACACCTCCCAACGTCACTCGGAGGTGTTCTGCCCCTAGCGCTTGGGGCAACCTCTCTCCCAGCGGTGGAGGGACAACCGGGTTGGGCGAGGGCGGAGCCGCAGACGTGGGCTCGGTAGTGTGAGCGGCCATGTCGTCGGACCTGCCCCCCACCCAGAGTTGGATCGGCGGCGAATGGGTCGAGGGGACCGACCGGCTGCCCGTTGACGATCCCGGGAACGGAGAGTTGATCGCCGAGATCGCCAGCGCTGACGTCGCCATGTGCCTTCGTGCCGTCGACGCCGCGGCTGCCGCGTTCCCGACGTGGCGGGAAACGGCGCCGCGGGCGCGCGCCGAGATCCTCCGACGGGCCTTCGACCTGATGATCGCCGAGGCCGAGACGATCGCCACGCTGATCGTCCGCGAGAACGGCAAGACCCTCGCCGACGCCCGCAATGAGGTGACCTACGCCGCCGAGTTCTTCCGCTGGTTCTCCGAGGAGGCGGTGCGCCTCGACGGCGATCTCCGACGGGCGCCCGGCGGCGCCAACTGGATCGCCGTCGCCCGCCAACCGGTCGGGGTTGCCCTGCTGCTGTCGCCGTGGAATTTCCCGGCGGCAATGCTCACCCGCAAGATCGGGCCGGCCCTTGCCGCCGGTTGCGCGGCGGTGCTCAAGCCCGCGGCGGAGACCCCACTCACCGCGCTCTACCTCGTCGAGTTGCTCAACCGCGCCGGTGTCCCCGCTGGTGTGGTGAACCTCGTGGTGCCCCACCCTCCCGGCCCCGCGGTCGAGGCGATGCTCGCCCACCCGTCGGTGCGCAAGCTGTCGTTCACCGGTTCGACCCCGGTGGGGAAGCTCCTGCTGACCCAGGCGGCGCGTCGGGTCGTGAACTGCTCGATGGAACTCGGTGGCAACGCGCCG
>JANLRD010000166.1:0-25923 GCA_031368215.1 Acidimicrobiia bacterium
GCCCGGCCACCGGCCCAGGCGCCATCTCGACCGTGCAGACCATCCCGGAAGGCGGGGAACTTACATACTCCGTCACCGCCAAGATCGCCAACAGCGCCACCGGCACGGTCACCAACACCGCTGTCGCCACCGCAAACGCAGCCACACCCGACACCGTCAGCGGAAACAACACGGGCACGATCTCCAACGTCGTCGTGTCGCCCGACCTCTTCGCCACCCTCACCGCGAACCCTGCCAGCGGTTCGAATGTCGGCCCGAAGTCGGTCGTGACCTACACGCTCACCGTGGGCAACACCGTTGCCGCAGCGGGAACCGCTCCCGCCGGTGTCGGTGTGACGCTCCCCATGCCGTCGCAGATGCAGACGTTCACCTGGACGTGCGCGGGCGTCGGGGGAGCGACATGCCCGAATGCCAGCGGTTCCGGCGGGATCAACGAGACGACAACGTCGACCCTTGCCCCCGGCCAGAGCCTCGTCTACACGGTGACCGGCACCTTGAAGGACGTGCCCGCCGTCGGCACGATGACGACCGTCGGGACCGTCGTGCCGCCGACCGGGATGGCCGAGTCCGGCTCGACGCCGAACTCGGCGTCGGTCGCCCACACCATCGCCCACCCGGACGTCCGGGTCGTGAAGACCGCTTCGGCGGCGAACGTCGGCCCCGGTCAGACCTTCACCTACACGATCACCACGACCAACCTCGGCCCCGGTGTCGCGACAGCGATCCGGACGACGGACACCTTCGACGCCACGAAGCTCGGGACCATCACCTGGACCTGCGCCGGTTCGGGATGCGCGGCGGCGTCGGGGTCCGGCAACATCAACGAAGTGTCCGGCGACATCGCGGTGAACGCCACCGTTATCTACTCCGTCAGTGTCAAGGTCCTCGACGCCGCAAGAACGAGCGTGTCGAACACGGCAAACGTTGCCACGACCAACGGCCTGGTGGACCCGGTCTCCGGCAACAACACCAGCACGGTCACCACGACCATCCAGCTGCCCGACCTCGTGGTCACGAAGACCGACGGCGTCGTCCAGATCAGCCCGAACCAGACCAACTCCTACACCATCACGTTCCAGAACAAGGGTCCGGGCCCGGTCACCGGTGTCACCATCGCCGACACCGTCGACACCTCGAAGCTGACCGTCACGAGCTGGACCTGTGCGGCCAGCGGCGGCGCAACCTGCCCGACCACCCCGACCACCTCGCTCAACGCAACGGTGAACCTGCCGGCCAACGGCCTGCTCACCTTCACCCTCAACGGCACAGTGACGGGTTCGGCCACCGGCAACCTCGTCAACACCGCAACGATCACGGCCAACCCGGCCGTGCCGGACCGCGACACGTCGTCGGTCGGTTCGGAGAACTCGATCACCGACACCGACGCCATCGTGATCCCCGACCTGAGCGTCACCAAGACCGATTCCCAGACCAACGTGGCCGCCGGCCAGCAACTCACCTACGTGATCGTCGCCAAGAACAACGGACCCGGACCGGTCACCAACGCAATCCTCACCGACACCCCACCTGCTGCGCTCACGAGCGTCACGTGGACCTGCACGCTTCCGCTGAACGGCGCAACGTGTCCATCACCGGCATCCGGTTCGATTCCCGGTGGCACGACGCTCACCTCGATCATCCCCAGCCTTCCGGCGACCGGCCAGGTGACCTACAACATCACCGGCACCGTCGGTCCGCTCGCCAGCGGTTCGATCATCCAGAACGTGCAGCTCAACCATCCCGGAGGAACCGTCGAGCCGCCGGGAACCTCGGGCAACAACACCGCGACAGACACCAACACGATCCTTGTCAGTGACCTGAGCATCACCAAGAGCGACGGCGTGACCAACGTCGCCGGAGGCCAGACCCTCACCTACAACATCACCGTCTCGAACGCCGGACCCGGACCCGTGGTCGGCGCCGCCATCACCGACACCCCGCCTGCGTCGATCCTCACCGGCTCCACCCCGTGGACGTGCAACGGGACCACCGGTGGGGCGAGCTGCCCCAATCCGGGGACCGGCCGCAATCTCAGCGTGACCGCGACGATTCCGGCCGGCGGATCGATCACCTACCGCTTCACCGGCACCGTGGACCCCGCGCTGACCACCGGCACCATCGTGCAGACCGCCGGTGTGGCCCAGCCCACCGGGTATACCGACCCGACGCCGGGGAACAACACCTCCGCCGACACCGACACCATCGTGCTGTCCGACCTCGCGGTGACCAAGACCGACGGCCAGATCAACGTCGGGCCGGGTCAGGCGCTGACGTACACGATCGTACTGAGCAACAACGGACCCGGACCCGTGACGAACGCGAAGTTCAACGACGTCGTGCCGGCTTCGCTGACCGGTGTCACCTACCAGTGCACATCGACGGTGGGCGCCACGTGCCCGACAACTGGCGTCCTCAGCGGTAGCACCATCGCGATCACCAACGTCAACCTCCTTTCCGGACAGAGCGTCACGTACTCGGTCAACGCCACGGTGGCGGCCGGCGCAACCGGAACGATCACCCAGACCGCAACCTTCAACCACTCGTCGGGTACCGAGCCGGCCGGAACAATCGCCAACAACACGGCGACCGACATCGACAATGTGCTGCTCCCCGACCCCTACGTCACGAAAGCGCGGACCAGCGCCACCCGGGGCCGTGGCCAGAGCCAGACCTACACCGTCACCGTCGGCAACAACGGACCCGGGCCGGTCGGCACGGTCACCCTTACCGACGCCATGCCGGGCCAGATCCTCACCCCGACGGTCAGCTGCGCAGCGGCCGGCGGTGCCGTGTGTCCCGCGGTGACGAGCCCTCTCGCTACCGGAGGAACGCTCTCCCAGACGATCTCCAACCTTCCTTCTGGCGGGACCGTGGTCTACACGGTGACCGGCTTGGTCGGTCCGACCGCGTCGTCGGGCACCGTGAACAACACCGCCAACATCACCGCCAGCCTCGATCGTGACACCAGCGCGACCAGTAACTCGTCGACCGCTTCGTTCACGATTTCGTCTCCCGATCTCCAGATGGCGAAGAATCGCGCACCGTCGAGCTTCGTGCCGGGCCAGGCATTCGCCTACACCCTGCTCGTGACGAACGCCGGGCCGGGTTCGGTCACCGGTGCCGTCATCACCGACGCCACCATGACGAACTTCACCGGCACCACGTGGACCTGTGCGTCGACCGGCTCCGCAGTGTGTCCGCCCGCATCGCCGAACACCGCTGCTGCCCTGGCGGCTGGTCTCACGACGGGCCTCATGCCGAGCGGATCGACGATCACCATCACCTTCAACGGCTCGATCCCGACGTCGGCAACAGGGAGCGTCAGCAACACGGCGCGCGTCGATCCCCCGTCGGGCCAGAGCATCGTCGAACCGAACACCGTCAACAACCAGGATTCGAAGAACGATCCGATCACGCAGCCCGACATCTCCGTGATCAAGGACAACGGCCAGACCGAGCTGATTCCCGGCCAGGCCGTCACCTACACCGTGACGGTCCGCAACCTCGGCGCCACGACCGCCTCGAACATCGGGGTGACGGACACGCCGCCAGCGTTGCTGATCACCGGGTCGAGCCCGTGGAGTTGCTCCGGCGCAAGCTGCGTGTCCGCGGGCTCGGGCCGCAACCTGAGCGTCACACTTCCCACGCTGCCTGCCGGAGCCACCGTCGTGTACTCGATGAACGCAACGGTCTCGTCGACGGCACCCGCCGGCAATCTTGCGAACATGGCCACGATCACGTCGGCCACTGACCCGAACGCGTCGAACAACACCGACGACGACACGGACCCCGTCGTCCACCCGGACCTCGGCATCACGAAGACCGACGGCGTCTCGATCGTGTACCCCCGGTACTCCGGTGCATACACCATCGTGGCGAAGAACTTCGGACCCGGGCCGATCACCGGGGCCAAGGTCACCGACACGATCCCGGCCGGCCTCACCGGTGTCACCTGGACCTGCGCGGCCTCTTCGGGTGCCTCCTGCACGGCTTCGGGTACCGGCTCGATCAATGCATCGTTGGTCAACCTGCCGGTGAACGCCACGGCGACCTTCACGGTGAACTACACGGTGGCCGACAGCTTCTTCGGAACCATCATGAACACAGCGTCGATCGCGCCGCCGACCGGGTTCACCGACCCGACGAGCTCGAATGACTCCCAGACCGACATCAACACCAGCACGAAGGCGAACCTGTCGATCGACAAGAACGACGGACTCGCGGAAGTGTGGCCTGGCCGCTCTTACTCGTACTCGATCGTCGTGTCGAACGCCGGATCCGTGCCGGTCACCGGCGCCACCGTCGCCGACGCGATCCCGGCAGAACTGCAGTCGGCCACGTGGACCTGCAGCGGTTCTGGTGGCGGCACCTGCCCGGCGAGCGGATCCGGCTCCATCAGCACTTCGGCGGTCAACCTGCCGGTCGGCTCCTCGGTGACGTTCATCCTCTCGGCGACGGTGAAGAACACGGCAACGGGAACGGTGACGAACACGGCGACCGTGGCGGTGCCGAGCTACACCGACGATTCCGCTCTCGCCAACAACACCTCCGATGACATCGATCTCATCACGCTTCCCGACGTGGTTGTCACCAAGGGCAACGGAGTGACGGCGGTGACGGTCGGCTCGTCGACCACGTACACGATCACGGTCAAGAACAAGGGACCCGGCCCGGCCAACAACATCGCCATCTCCGACGTCATGTCGACCAAGTTCAACGCCGGCAGCGTGAACTGGAGCTGCAGCGTGATGACCGGAACCGGCAGCTGCACGAGCACCACCGGAACCGGCAGCATCGCCACGACGATCAGCCTGGCGGCGAACGCCCAGATCAACTTCGTCGTGACCGGAACAGTCTCGATGAGCGCATCGGGTCGCCTCATCAACACCGTCACCGCAACGCTCTCCAGTCCGGCCGACCGTGACACCACGTCGGCCGGCTCGGAGAACACCGCCACCGACGACGATGCCATCAACCCGATCGTCACAACGACGACCACCACGATCGCCGTATCGACCACCAAGGCCTTCGGCGGCACATGATCGAGACTCGACGCACCTCGATCCTTCGGGCGACTCGAGCTCGACGACACCGCCAAGGCGGATTCGTCGAGATCGACGCCGCTCGAACCGCGCCCATCGCACCACGCCGACCGCGCAGTGAACGCGGCGCCGTCGTCGTGGAAACCGCCCTCATTGCGCCCCGCCGACCGCGCAGTGAACGCGGCGCCGTCGTCGTGGAAACCGCCCTCATCGCGCCATTCCTCTTCTTCCTGATCTTCATGATCATCGAGACCGGACCGCTCTTCATGCTCTGGTCCTCGACGAAGCACTCCGCCCAGGAAGGCGCTCGCATGGCAACCGTCGCCGGGCAGACCAGCACCGCCGACTACAGCATCCTCAAGGCCATGGCAACGCCGCTCGTGCCAGTCGGCAATCGTCTCGATTACGTGATCGTGTTCCGGGCCAAGGACCTCTACGACAAGGTCCCTCAGGAGTGCGTCGCCGCAGCGAACGCCGCCATCGCCGCCAACCTTCCGGCAAGTGAACCCGTCGGCTACTTCAAACGGGCCGACAGCGGGCTCACCATGACGACCGGGAGCGACCAAACGGCGATGGCCGGGTTCGACTGGACGAAGGCGCGGCCGACCGTGGCGTGCAACGTCTACCGGCTCGGCGCACTGACCCAGCCGGAGAGCCGCTTCCAGTACAACTCCACCGGAAGTCCCTTGAGTCTCGACAGGTTCTGGCCGGCGACGTACCGCAACGACACCATTGCGGCGCGCCAGGACTACGCGGGCGTCTACGTGCAGTCCCGCTACACCTCGATGACCTCGCTCATCAAGGGCCGCAAGATCGCCCACACGTACGTGGGCGTCATCGAAGCCTTCACGGTGCGGTCATAGCGATGCGTCGAAGGAGTCCCCTCCCCGCACGACGCGGCACGGCGTTCAACCCGGCGGCCGAACGTGTCGATGACCCTCGTATGCGTAGCCGCCGAGGACCGCGACGACACCGGGAATCCGGCATCGTCATGGTCATCACCGCCTTGATGTTCCCGCTGCTCATCATGTGTGTCGCTTTTGTCGTCGACGTCAGCATGTTCTTCTTCAAGAGCGTCCAGGTGCAGCGCACCGCTGACGCCGCCGCCCTCGCCGGCGTGACCCGTATGCCGCGGACCGTCGACGCGCAGCGACTCGCCATCGACATCGCCAAACGCAACGGCTACCAAAATGGCGTGAAGGGCGTGACCGTGACGGTCGCCCCGCCCCCGGACACCAACAAGCGCCTGCGCGTGACCATCGTCGACAAGTCGACGCCGCTGTTCTTCGGCACCACGCTGCTGAAGAACTGGAAGATCCAGAAGACGTCGGTCGCCGAGTACGTGTCGAACATCCCGCTCGGGTCGAAGGAGAACGCCATCGGCACCGGGACCCTCGCGGACTCCGGTCCTGCGCAGGGCTTCTGGCTCGCCATCTCCGGTCCGTGTGCCCCGAAGGAGGCCGGTGACCAGATCGCCTCCCGATACGACGGCACTGGCGTACGCCGAGGAAGGTTCGACGCGACCACGGACGCGGCCCGCAACAACGCCATGATCTGTGACTACAACAAGAGCGAAAGCGATCCCGCCCGCGCTCCGTATCCCCTCGAACCGGTCGCCCTGAACAAGCCCACGGTGGCAGAGACCCAGACGAGCTACCTCTCCCGGTTGCGCGACCACATCGGCAAGGCCCGCGACAATCGAAACGCCCTCTCGGCCGGCCACTTCCCCGCGTTGTCCCTCAACCGTGACTGGGATCCGGAGGGCTACAACTACATCGTCGATGTACCGTGCCGAAACGCTGTTGATCCGACCAGCCCGCCGCCTCCTCCGTGTGACGGTCCCGATCAGCAGTTCGGCAACGATGCGAGCACCGCCGGCAAGGAACTCGTCATCCAGGTGTACGACCCGGTGTTCAACCCGAAGTCGGTCCAGTCGTGGCTGGCCGATTCCGCCCCGACGGCGGCCAACCCCGACCTGTACGGCATTCCCGACGACCTACCGCCCCAACCGACCCCGTGCGCCGCCGCCACGCCCGCCGGCTGCATCGTCGACACGGGAGCCGGCAACCCCCGGCCCGACAGTGTGCGCGTCACCACGCGCTTCTCGGTCTACGGCCCCGACCTCACGCCGCTCGACTACTCCGACGACGAACCGGTCAAGATCTCTGAACAGGACTACGGGTCGTGCGTCCTCGCCTACGACACCCCTCCGACGTACGCCGGCGCGGTCGACAGCCAGGACGTGAACCCCGATCCGCAGTGCGCCACCGCGGCGGGCCGTTGGGTCACGATCGCCCGGGTCTCGTCCGGTGCGCTGGCCCAGCGTGGCCGCTTCCGGATCAACGTTCGGACGCTCACTTCCGTTGACAGCTTCGGCTCCAACTCCTTTGCCATCCGGAGCTTCTTCGACGTTCCCGCCTCGTCGAACTGGCAGGCGTGCAGCGCCGTTCCGGTGCTGGCCTGTGCGTCGGTATCGGGCGACTCCTCGATGAGCGTGTTCGCCACGGCTCCGGCGATCAAGGAGTTCTACCTGGCCAAGCTTGCTCCGGCGTCCATCTACCGAGGCAAAACGGTGATGGTCCGCCTGTGGGACGCCGGAGAGGGCGGCAGCAGCCTCCAGGTTCTCCGACCGAAGTCCGGGCTGGAGACCTGTGACTACGGAACCTGGGTCAACCCCGACACATCGACGATCCTCGACTACTGCACGCAGAAGATCAGCTGGGCCATCGGACAGACCGGCATCAACGAATACGCCGACGCAACGAAGGCGTTGAAGGACAGCGGGAGGGCGCTCGGCGACGTGTGTGACAACAAGGGCCAGCCGGACGTGTTCTCGCTCCCGATCGCCGGTGACCGCAACGGCATCGAGAAGAACAACCTCACGCCGCCGGCAATCTGTGCATCGGCGGTTCCGCAGGAGATCTACGACAGCCGCAACGGGCCGTACGACGCGACCCGCGGCAAGTTCAACGACCGCCTGGTCAACATCAAAGTCAACGTGCCGAGCACCTATGGATGCGACCCGACGATCACCGCAACCTGCGTCGAACTGGCCACTCTGCCCAACGGCGGCTGGTGGAAGATCAAGTACATCCCCTCCAAGGATGGGCTCGGCAACTACAAGCCGATGACCGACCGCTCTACCTGGACCGTCGAACTCCTCGGCGAACCCGTCCACCTCGTCCTCGACCAGTAGCCCGCCACAGTAGGAGAGAGGTTGCCCCCTCTGTCGTCCGGCGCTGCGCCGCTCGCTTCGCTCGACTGCTCGCAACACAGGTAGCCCACCGCGTTAGGAGAGAGGTTGCCCCCATATATGGGGGCAAAACACCTCCCAACGCCGCTGGGAGGTGTTTGACCGCACCGCGGCGCAACCGACGATGGTTGTCACAGAAGTCGGCCGCGCCCGTAGAGTCGAGGCCATGTCGCTCCTCGACGCACCCACCGACGCACCACCCACCGCCAAGGCCCGACCGGACAAGGCCCATTGGGCCCACCTCTGGGACGAAGTCATCACCTCGGGCCTGTGCACCGGCTGCGCCGGCTGCGTGATCGCCTGTCCCCACGACGTCCTCAGCTATGACGACACGAACGGCGTGTACCGTCCGTTCCACCTCGAGGCTGAGGACGGCCCCGGCGGATGCGGTCACGGTGACCGTGGCTGCACGAGCTGCACCCGGGCGTGCCCGCGGTTCCGATCCTGGGAGACCGAGGTCGACGGCTTCCTATTCAAGCGTGACCGCGCCGACGAAGAGGTCGAGGGCGTGTCGAAGGACATCATCCTCGCAAGGGCCACCGAGAAGTATGTGCTCGACCAGGGCCAAGACGGTGGGCTCGTCAGCGCCATGCTCATCTTCGCCCTCGAGAAGGGCTACATCGACGGCGCCCTTGTCAGCTACCTCGAAGGTGACGGGTCCACGTGGAAGGCGATACCCGGCGTCGCCCGCACCCGCGACGAGGTGATCGCCGCCGCCGGCAGCCGCTACACCTACTCGGCCAACACCATGGCGTACCCGCAGGCGCTCGAGATGGGCCTGGAGAAGGTGGCCCTCGTCGGCATGAGTTGCATGAGCTCGGTTCCCCCGGTGATGGGCGCCCGCAAAGCCGGCAAGATCGCCAAGAAGTTTGCTCTCAACATCGGCTTGCTCTGCTCCAAGACGTTCGACGACGCCATCTTCGAAGAGCTCTTCGAGGCGAAGTACGGCCTGAAGAAGGCCGACATGGTGAAGATGAACATCAAGGGCGTCTTCCAGATCTGGATGAAGGACGGCAGCTACCACGAGGTCAACCTCAAGGAGTGCCACGCCTGGACGCGATCGGGTTGCATGACCTGCCCCGACTTCGCCGCCGAGCATGCCGACATCTCCACGGGAGGCATCGGCGCCTTCAACGACTGGACCCTGACGATCGTGCGCACCGATCTCGGCCGCAAGCTCATGATCGAAATGCTCGAAGCTGGCGTGATCGAAGGCCGCCCCGGCGACGACGATCCCGGTGCGATCGAGTTGATGCGCAAGCTGTCCATCGTGAGCCGACGGCGGTGGCCGCAGACGCTCAATTTCACCTCGCCTCGGCGCGGTATCCCACCGCCAAAGCCGAAGGCGGAAGCACCGCCCGCCTGAATACCGACGCACAGCATTCCCTCCGCCAACGCCCAACGCCCAAGCCGAAGGTCGCCGGCACCCCGGTCGATTCCCCGCGACGGCCCAGTACTTGAAAGTTGGACATTCGGGCCGGAACGTCTACCCTGTGCGTTGCGCATCCTTCCGCCGAGGATGTGCGCCTCGACTTCGGTCGAGAAGGGCGCGAAAGCGTCGGCCGGAGAACTACCGCCGAGTTCTCCGGCCACCCGAATACCCGGGCCCGGTTGCCGTAAGGCACCGGGCCCGGTGCATTCCCGCCCACCCGCACGGATCGCCCATACTGAGGGTGTGTCGACTCTCCTCATGAGCACCGCCCGTCGCCTCGTGCCAGAGCCCATCGAAGACGCACTCCGTCGACGATTCCGTCCGTCTGCCGGGAGGTCGGCAATTCCCGCCGTTCCGGTCGGAGCGAAGTTGGAGATCACCGGACGGTGCAACCTGCTGTGTTCGTTCTGCTACACCGACTCGCCGTATCGCACGCGCATGGGCGAGGACGAGATCACCGACGAGGGATGGCTCGACATCGCCGAGCAGTGCATCACCCTCGGCGTGATGGAGGCCGTGGTGACCGGCGGCGAACCATTCCTCCGCAAGCCCCTCGCGCTGGCCATGATCCGGCGCCTGACCGACGCCAACATCAATGTGATCGTCAACACCAACGGCTGGTTCGTCGATGCCGAGCTTGCCGCAGAGCTGGCAACGATCCGGGGGGTCAGAGTGAACCTCTCGCTCGACGGCCATACCGCCGCCGCCCACGACGCGGCGCGAGGCGTGAAGGGCTCGTGGGACCGTGCCGTTCAAGCAATCGACCACCTCCTCGTCGCTGGCGCAGCGCTCCGTGTCGTGTCGGTGGTGACCCCGGCGAACATCGACGGCGTACCGTCGCTCCTCGAGGAACTGCATGCGTTCGGGGTGAAAGGCGTACGCCTCGCGATCGCGATCGAGACCGGAGCAGCGACGCGGGGAACCGATGCCGGGGCATGGCACGTCGAACGGTCGGTCGTGGAGGCCATGGTCGAGCGGTTCCGAACAACCCATGCCGACATGGCCGTTGTGATCGTCGGGAGATCCGAAGAGGGACGTCGGGCACGTCAGCGTCCCCAACGCGTGTCTCCGCGTTCGTTCCTGGTGCAGAGCGATGGCTTCGTCCGCACCGACTCGACCAGCGCGGCAAGCTTCGGCCACGCTCCGACGGAGGGGGTCGCCGCGAGTTGGAGGAGGCTCCGAGAGACGTGGGACCCCGATTTCGACGCCGAGCACGACGTGGTCCCCTATCGCGATCCGGTCGTACCCATCGCCGACAGTCCGCGTCCACCGATGGCGGAGGGCCCCGATGCCGCCTCCCCGGTGCCCGTGGCGATCAGCCGTCTGCCCGCCGGCGTGCAGCGCGCACGGCCGGACGGGGAGCCGACGGGAGGCCGTCACAACGCCGAGCCGATGCGCCTAAGGGCTCTCCGTCGATGCTATGTGCACGGACCGATCCGAGTGATCTCAACCGATCAGCAGGTCTCCGTGCGGGTGCTCGGCTCCGACACCGTGCACCGGCTCAATCCCAGCGCCGCAGCTATGGTCTCGTTGCTGGACGGACGTGCCCTCGGCCGGGTCGTCGACGACCTCGGCAGCCGGTTCCCGACGGCGAGCCGGCAGAAACTGATCGACGACCTCCTCCGGACCGTTCGTCGACTCGAGGCGGCCGGTGCGCTCGTCCGTGTCGTCGACGAGAGTGCTGCGACGCCGACCTGAGGGGAACTAACCCGCCTCGGTCGGAAGGAGGAGGCCACGATCGAGCATGGCCTGCGCGAACGCTGTCCCATCGGCCATGCTGCGCGCCTCGTCGATGCCGAAACGCTTGCGCAGGGCGTCAGCCAGCGCCGCCACCGTCGTGCGGTCGCCCGTCGCTTCCCAGAGGAACGCTCCGGTGGCGTTCAGGGTCACGACGGCACCGGTGTCGGCCCGCAGCACGAGAAACTCGCCGTCGACCGCCGATCCCGACGCCATCGGCGACCGCATGAACGAGTCGGTGGAGAGCAGCGGCGCAGAGGACACGCCCCCAAGATAGGTTCGCTGTTGCGCTGAACGCACGTCCACGTTCGACACGCGGCGAGCATCCACAACCGCATCTTGGCGGTGACGGCCCGAGTGTCCGCTGCTAGCGTTCACACGCATGGAAGACACGACCTATGAGCCCCCGTTGATCACCGACGTCGACCTAGAGTCGGGTATCGAAGGAACCATGCCTGGGTCGTACGTGGGCAACTAGAGGGTGCAGGTTCTCACCGCGCTTTGGTTGAACTCATTCGCCGGTGACGCAGACGAGAAGTGCGTCGAACGGCGTCCGGCTGATCAGCGAGGAGCCACTTGCGCGGGCGTTCCCGGCGAGCGGTGAGGAGACGCACACGTTCACGCTCGTCTCGGTGACCGATGAGCGCGAACTTCGGGTTCCCGACGAGGCCGTTGCCTCGGGTGATGAGCTGGCCGGTCGCCACACCTGGCACGGCGTTTTCGGACCGTGCCTCGGCCTCTCCTACCCACAGCTCGGCTCGGCCGTCGTGGAACTCACCGGGCCGCGTTCGGCGACGGTACGCCACCGTTCGGTGCCTTCGCTTTCCCGCCTCGACTGGGAGCACGTGCTCCTCTCGTCGGTTGTACCGCAGACGCTCGGTCTGTTCGGCGAGTTGGTCCTCCACGCGTGCGCGATCGACGTCCGATCATCAATTCCCGGCGACCACCTGGGTGTGGTGCTACTGGCCGGACCGTCGATGGCCGGCAAGTCCACGATCGCCAACGCTGCGCTCGATCTCGGACATCGCCTGCTGTCAGACGACGGTGTGCGAATGATCAGAATCCCCGACGAGCCCGGGGGCTGGCTCTGCTTCCCGGGACTGGCGGGGGCGCGGCGGCGGTTGACCGGCCCGGACGGCACCGTGCGTCGGGTGGTCGTCGGCCTCGACGAGGGCCCGGTCCCCATTGCGCCACGACCACTGCGCGCAGTGGTCATGCTGGGCACGCGAACCGACGATCTGACGATCACTTCCTGCTCAACGGCCGCCGCGGTTCGCGCGATCTCCGGTCACCGGATGACGCATGTACCCGGCTTCGTCGGGCCGGGTCTTGCCGCATCGCTCGTCGGGCTCACCTCCGGCCGATCGTTCGTGGCCCGGTTCCCGGACGATCTCGACCGCGTCCACGAGTCGTTGGCCACGGTCCTCGCCACGGTCGAACCGCAGACGTGAACGGGGCCCGGCTAGGTTGGACGTCATGAACGAGACCGCCTACGAATCACCGGAAATCACCGACGTCGAACTCGCCGAGGGCTTCGAGGCAACCATGCCAAACATCTCCAGCAGCCGGCCCGCCTGACGCCACGGAGAGTTCCACCGCGCAAAGTAAGGTCGGCGTGATGAGCGAGGAAGCCTACGAATCACCCGAAGTCACCGACGTCGACCTCGAGGAGGGCGTCGAGGCCGCCGCTCCCGGAGTGCGTTCGAGCAGGCCGGTCTGAAACCAACCTGATGCCCTCGTGGCTTCCTTCGGCCATCCAGGCGCGGTGGTTGCGGGCGGGTTTGGGCCGGGGCGCCGGTGAACTCGGTGGGCTGAAAGCCGACGCGCAGGACCCGAGCATCCGACGACTCGTCCCGCTGGTCTACGCGGCCGCGGCCGATCGCCTCGATCCGGAGAGCCGCGCCTTCGCCAAGCAGGTAGTCCGGGCAACCTGGGTTGACACGCAGATGAAGCTGCGTCAGGTGAGCGCCGTCATCGCGCAACTGCAGTCCCAGGGCATCGAGACCTGCCTGTTGAAGGGCACCGGGTTGTTCGACGCGGCGTATGGCGGTGAGGTGGCCAGGCGCCCGATCAGCGACGTCGATGTTCTGTTCCACCGCAACCAGTCCGTTGCGGTCATCACCCATCTCAAGGCGCTCGGTTACTCAACGCCGTCGAAAACCGAGTTCGGACCCGACTCCGAAGCTGCCTACGCCGGCGCGAACTACTTTCGGGGCAGGCACGACGGCATCGACGTCCACTGGAAGATCAACCACTGGCAGGGGGACGCCGAACTGCAGGACCGCATGTGGGACCGTCGGGTTCCCGCGAGGATCGCCGATGTCGCCACGACCACCCTGTGCCGAACGGACCATCTCGTGCACACGTTTCTTCATGGGTGTGCGGACAACGAGTTCCACCCGTGTCGCTGGGTCGCTGATGCCGCCTTGCTCATCGAGAAGGCAACACCCAACGATCCCATCGACTGGGACCTTTTCGTCGACGAATGCCAACGGGCCCGGGTGGTTATCGGGGCGCGCGTGGCGCTGCAGTGGCTTTCCGACGAACTCGATGTCGCAGTCCCGACGGCGGTCAGCACACAGCTGGCCGCGGCCGAGGTTCACTCGCTCGACCACCTCACCGCTTGGGTCCGCGGTCAACCTGCCAGCCGACGCACGATGGCCGTGCGCCTCCTGGTCGTCGACTTTGCTCACCGCACGACGGGGTTCAGCACAAGGCGACGAGTGAGGATCTACCCTGCCTACGTGCGCGACTCGATCCGCCGGGGCGACACCCCGGTCCTCCGGACTGCGGCGCGGATCGTCAGCCGTGGGATGAGCGCGAAACCTTGACATCTGCCCGACGAGAGCCCCGCGAACTACCGTTTTCGCCGTTCTCATCTCGCGCTCAGTCCCCGATCAGTACCGTTTGTCCATGCGACTGCTCGTGGTCGAGGATGAACCGAACATGGCTGACCTTCTGAAGCGTGGTCTTCAGCGGGAGGGATACGCCGTCGACGTAGCCGTGAACGGAGAAGACGCACTTTGGTCGGCCACCGAAGTCGAGTACGACGCGATCGTGCTCGACGTGATGATCCCGGCCCCCGACGGCCTCGCCGTCTGCCGCGAACTCCGACGCCGTGACCGATGGACGCCGGTCCTTCTCCTGACAGCCCGCGACGCGGTGGACGATCGCGTTCGGGGTCTCGATGCCGGAGCCGACGACTACCTCGTGAAGCCTTTCGCGTTCCCGGAACTCTTTGCGCGCGTTCGGTCCATCACGCGTCGCGAGCCAGTTGCCCGACCAGCGATCCTGTGCGTCGGCGACATCAGCCTCGATCCGGCCAGCCGCGTGGTGCGACGAAACGACACGGTCGTAGACCTGTCCCCCACGGAGTACAGCCTGCTCGAGCACTTCCTGCGCCACCCCGATCGGGTGTTGTCGCGCTCGAACATCCTCGAACACGTCTGGGACTTCGCCTACGACGGCACGTCCAACGTGGTTGACGTGTACGTGCGCTATCTCCGCGAGAAGATCGATCGCCCCTTTGGCCGCAGCAGCATCGAAACCGTCCGCGGCGCCGGTTACGTGCTGCGTTCCCCGGAAAACGACGTCGGACGGACAGGCGACGATCAGGCAGCTGACGATGACGCCGAGGAACTTCTTGCTCCATCGGCGACACCGGGCCTCACGCATTCGTGACCGATCGATCGCTCGACACGCTCGGCGAACGTGGGCGTCGGCCTGACCGGCTATCGCGCAGGTCCCGTCGTGGGAGGCGGCGAACGTTGCGGGGACGGCTCACCGCTCTCTTCGTCCTCGCGCTGTCGGTCCTCGTGCTCGGCGCCGGCTTCCTGATCGTCGCGCTCCAGAACCGCGGTGCCGAGGACGCCTTGGAGAAGAGCCTGCGCCGCCGCATCGACAACATCGTCGACGCGTTGGCGACCAACCCCGCGAGCAAGCTGCCTCTGACGGAAAGCTATGCCCAGGTCGTCGATCGATTCGGCCGCGTCAAGGACCTCTCTCCCGCCATCGGCAAAGACGAGCTGCTCCTCACCATCGGTCAGCTGAACTTCGTCGCCGAACAGGGCCGCCTGCGGATCGACAAGCAGATCCGTGCGCTCGGCGGCCGCTCGACGCTTCTCGCCGAGAGCAGAGTGGCATCGGGATCGGCATACATCATCATCGTCGGCGCCCCCCGCGATCAGGCGTCGGCGGCGACGCGACGGCTGGTGACGACCCTGGTGTTCGCAGGAGTCGCGCTCATCACCCTCCTCGGGCTGGGCGGGTGGCTCCTCGCCGGGGCCGCTCTCCGCCCGGTTCGGCGAATGGCCGACCAGGCTGCGGAGATCTCGGCCGCCGATCTCGGCCAGCGCGTCCTCGGTCCACCCGATGCTGACGAGCGGGGCGCGGCGATGCCGGCGGAGCTTGCACATCTCGCGAGCAGGCTCGACGACATGTTGGGTCGACTCGACGACTCGTTTCGCCGGGAGCGGGCGTTCGTCGATGACGCAAGCCACGAGTTGCGAACGCCGCTGGCGATCGTGCGCGGCGAGCTGGAACTCGCGCTGATGCATCCCGGTGACGCGGAGGAGACTCGGGCGACGTTGCAGTCGTCGCTCCAGCAGGTGACCCGATTGGGCGCGCTCGCCGAGGACCTCCTCGTTCTTGCCCGCGCTGGCGTCGACCGTTCGCCGCGCAGTGTGATCGACGCCGGTGCGGTGACGGACTCGCTGCTCCTTCGGCTTCGACCGCAACTGCGGTCCGACCTCCTAGTCGAGCGCTCCCAGGCAGCGGAAGGCGGCGGACCGCCGGCAGCCATTCGGCCAGGCGAACTCGAACGGATCCTCACCAACCTCGTGACGAACGCCGCCCGAGCCGCGTCGTCGACGGTGCAGGTCGCGCTCGGAACGGACGGACCGCTGACCGTCATCACGGTCGCCGACGATGGTCCCGGGTTCTCAGCAGACGTCCTCGACCGGGCCTTCGAGCGGTTCGTCGTGGGCTCGGCAAGCCGCACCGGCTCGGGAACCGGACTCGGCCTCGCCATTGTGCGCGCGCTGACCGATGCCGCGGGCGGTTCGGTGTCAGCGGCGAACGGCGGACCGCTGGGCGGTGCCGTGGTCACGGTCCGGCTCCCCTCGGGGACCTGATCCTCGACCGACATCGATCGGGAACTCGGACGGGTCTCCGAGTTGTCGACGCGTGGGCACCGAACCGACCAGGCGGTCAAACCTCGAGGCGTGCCGAGCCGAGTGCGACGGTGCCACTCTGCGTCCGGGCGTCCCTGACCCACTCGACGCTGACCGCCTTGCCCGGCTTGTTCCCCCGGACGAGTTCACCCAAGCGCTCGGACTTCTCGATCTTCTCGCCACCGAACTTGGTGATCACATCACCGGGACGAAGGCCGAGATTGTCGGCCGGTGAACCGACCGTGACCTCGACGACCAGGGCTCCCTTCGAGACCGAGAGGTTGTACTGCTGACGAATCGTCTCGTCCATCGTCTGAGTCTTGACGCCGAGGAACGTTCGCGGGCCGTTATCCTTTTCACCCTTCCGCAGTTTCTCCACGATCGGTTTTATGCGATCGATAGCGATGGAGAAGCCGATGTTGTTGGTATTGCGGAGAATCGCTGTGTTCATGCCGATCACTTCGCCGCGAGCGTTGACCAGCGGGCCTCCGGAGTTCCCCGGGTTGATCGCCGCGTCCGTCTGGATTAGTCCTTGCAGCGTCCCGTTGTCGGCTTCGATGTTGCGATCGATTGCCGAGACGATGCCGGTAGTCACCGTCGGCCCCCCCGGCAGCGCCAACGCGTTGCCGATAGCCAGTACCTGGTCGCCAACCGAGCTCGCCTTCGAACTTCCGAGCCGGGCAGTCGGGAGGTTCTTCGCACCGTCGACCTTGACCAGCGCAATATCGCGTTCGCGGTCACGGCCGACAACGGTTGCGGACCGGACTTTGCGGTCGTTGAACGTCACCTTGATGGTTGCGGCGCCCTCGATGACGTGGGCATTGGTGAGGATGTACCCATCAGCGGTCAGGACGATGCCGGTGCCCGCGCCCTGCGACGGTTCGACGCCCAAGAACGAGTTCGGATCGATCTGCTGCTGGGTGCTGAGCGCGACGACGGCCGGCTCGACTGCCTTCAGAACATCGGAGACCGAAAGCGTTGCCCCAGCGAAACTGAGCGTCGGCTTCAGGGTCCCTTTGGCGTCGACGGATTGCGCGGCCGGAGCTGGCGCTTTCGACCCGTTCGAGTCGCGGGTGGCGATGATGACCCCGCCAAGGGCCGCTGAGGTGAACAGGGCCCCGACGAGGCCGCCGGCGAAGGCCGCCTTCGCCCACGGGGTACGCGCCGACGAGACTGCGTTCGGCTGAGCGGCGGGCGACTGTTCGACGACCCCGGGTGTTGCGGCGACAGCAGCCGGAGACGGGTCTGGTTCCGAAGGAATAGGTTCATGTTCCATACTGATCACTGTGCCGAATCTGACATAAGAGTCCAATGAAAGCCCGAAATTGCGTGCCAGATGTCACGAACGACGTCGGACACCGGGTGTCAACGCTCGGACATCGTGAGTACCCGGGACACGACGGCATCGAACATCGGCTGTGTCAGCTTGCCGGTGAAGGTGTTCTGCTGACTGGGGTGAAACGAGCAGACCACGGCGACGGACCGGCCGTCGACCAAGACCGTCTCCGCTTCCACTCCGTGACCGAACTTGGGGAACCGGACTCCGACCCGAGAACCGCCCGACGACCCCCCAACGGCTGTCGCCAGATCCCTCCTCACGACGTCGTACGCAAAATGTCCGAGAACGAGGATCGAGCGGAGACGGCCGAGCAGGGCGAGTTCGCGGTGAAGAAACGCCAGACACGCCTGCTGTTCGGCTGGTTCGGGTTTGTTGGCCGGGGGTGCGCAGCGAACGGCCGCTGCGATCCACACCCCTGAAAGTTCAAGACCGTCGCCGACCGCTCTGGATGACGGCTGGTTCGCCGCACCGGCGCGGTGCAGCGACCGGAACAGCCAATCCCCGGATCGGTCACCCGTGAAGACCCGACCGGTTCGATTCGCTCCGTGGGCTGCCGGCGCGAGGCCGAGCACGAGCACGCGTGCGTCGGGGTCACCGAACCCCGGAACCCCGCGGCCCCAATACGTTTCGTCTCGGTACGCGGCACGCTTGTCGGTCGCAACCTGCTCGCGCCAATCCACGAGGCGGGGGCATCGGCGGCACGCAGCGATGTCGTCAGCGAGTCGTTCGAGTGAATCAGCCATGTCTGAGGGAAGCAACAGTTCGGGCCATGGTGGGTCCTGTCGGTGAAGGCGGGAGCACGACCAGGAGAGACACCGGACCGTGTCGAGAGTCGTTCTCGGTCGTGACCGTCAACCTACCGGGTCATGTAAGACTTTTCGTAGCGAGGTGGCCGGGAGTTCCGGTCGGAGGAAGAGGGTTGTCGTGAACGTCGTCGTGCTTGCCGGTCGTGTCGCCGACCGACCCTTTCGTCCGGGGAACGGCGATCGCGTCGTCGTGAAGCTCGACGTCGACGGTGAGAACCCGTCGAAGTCCGACCGGATCGAACTGCACTGCTTCGGTGCAGTCGCCGAACGCGCAATGCGCCTGTGGCAGGGCGATCTGATCGGTATTCGTGGACGCATCGAACTCCGCATCTGGACAGAGGACGGCGAGGAATACGACGAGTTGCGGGTGGTGGCACATCGAGTCGATGTGCTGGTGAAGGGCAACAGTGAACGATCGTCTCGTGAGGGCGGAAACTGGGGCAACCGAGATCGTGCGCCCCGATCGTTCTCCGCCGATTCCCGAGATCGACGCGAACGGGGCGGTGGCCAATGGCTACGACCCGACGAGACGCTCGACGACATCTCGGCCCCGACCGACAACAACGACGACTGACGGCGGCGTATGTCAAGCGTCTCGTCCCGCCAGAAGGCGGGGACTTCATCCAAGCACCCGACCCCGACCTCCACACTGGTGCTGTTGATCCGCCATGGTCAAACGCCGACGACCGGCAAGACCTTGCCCGGCCGGGCCAAGGGTCTGCACCTCGCCGATTCCGGACACAGCCAGGCGCGAAACGTGGCCGAGCGACTCGCGGTACTCAAACGTCTCGACGCGATCTATGCGTCACCGCTCGAACGGGCACGCGAAACGGCCGCGCCGCTCGCCAAAGCCCGTTCGATGTCGGTGAGGATCGATCGCGGCCTTCTCGAATGCGAGTTCGGGGAGTGGACCGGGGCAGAGTTGAAGGACCTGATGAAGAAGCCGGAGTGGGCGACGGTGCAGCGCTACCCGTCGGGGTTCCGTTTTCCCGGTGGCGAGTCGTTCGCCGAGATGCAGACGCGTATGTCGTCGACCGTGCAACGCCTCGCCGCTGACCATGTCGGCGGGGTGATCGCCTGCGTGAGCCATGCCGACCCGATCAAAGCCGTCATCGCCGATGCTCTGGGGACCCACCTCGACCTGTTCCAGAGGATCTCGATCTCCACGTGTTCGGTGAGCGCAATCGCCTACGGCCCGAGCGGACCGAACGTGCTGTGCGTGAACTCCGTCGGCGACCTCTCCTCACTCGCACCGTCATGACCGATGGCATGACATCCGTGCGCCACTTCCAGTCATGAGCAGTCGCATCGATATGGACCACGTCGACTCGTTCGTGGTCGGCACCGTCGGCGAGCCGGGGAACCGCACGTTCTTCTTCCAGGCACGCGGACTCATCGACGGCCGAACGGGAACGGTGACGTTCAAGTGCGAGAAAGTCCAGGCGGCGCTGCTGGCCGAAGCGATGGGCAAGCTGCTCGGTGATTTTCCTCTCGGCCTCAGTTCGGAGTCAGCATCGTGGGAGTCGCTGACCTACCCCGTGCTGCCCGAATGGACGGTCGGCACGATCCAGCTCGGCTATGAACAGGCCGAGGATCGCGTCGTCGTATTCCTCCAAGAGGTCGTCGAACTCGACGAAGGCGTCGATCCGGAAACGGTCGATCTCGATGCGCTCGATGTCGGCCGCGCCCGATTCCAGCTCAGCCGGGCGCAGGCTGCATCAGTGCTCGCAAACGTGCCGATGCTTCTCGCCGCAGGCCGACCCCTGTGTCCCTTGTGCGGCTCCACGATCGAGACGACCGGCTACTCGTGCACCTGCTTCAACTGAGTAGCTCATGAACGAGCCAGACCGCGCTGATGTCCTTCTCGACGGTGAGATGGAAATCGAAGGACGTATGCCATGGAGTTCCAACGCGACCTTCCTCGTGCATCTGCGCCTGTCCGATGAGACATCGGAGGACGGCTCGGACCACGCGAGTGACGGGAAGGACGCCGGCACGTCCGTGAAGGCCATCTACAAGCCCTACAAGGGCGAACGTCCCCTGTGGGACTTCCCCGCCGGGCTCTACCGCCGAGAGGTCGCGGCATACGAGCTCGCGGTCCTGCTCGGCTGGGACATCATCCCGCGCACAGTGCTGCGCGAAGGTCCGTTCGGTATCGGGTCGGTCCAGACCTTCGTCGAGGCCGACTTCAGCGAGCACTACTTCACGATGATGGAATCGCGGCCATCCGTGCATCATCGCTTCCGGACGATGGCCACCTTCGACCTCATCGCGAACAACGCCGATCGCAAAGGCGGCCATCTGCTGCTGCGACCCGAGGACGACACCGTCTGGGGGATCGATCAGGGCCTGTGCTTCAACGTCGAGCCAAAGCTTCGCACGGTGCTGTGGGACTTCGCCGGGGAGAAGATCCCGAAGCATCTGCGCGCCGACGTCGAACGGGTGGCCTCGATGCAGCCGGGCACCCTCGGCCCTCTCGACGAGTTACTCACCGACGATGAGATCGCGACGATGCTCGAGCGGGCGCGTCGCGTCTTCGAGCGACCGTTCTTCCCCCACCCGAAATCGGACTACGCCTATCCCTGGCCAATGGTCTGAGACCGCGACCGGAACGTCACGAAGGGGAGTCAAGCACCTTCAGCCCGTCGAATCGCACGACCGACCACACGTGGAAGACGACGAAGACTGCAGCCGACAGGCCGGCGGCCGCTCGCAGCGAGGTGAGATCGGCAACGACGCCGAGCACCAGCGATCCGACCGCCGAGCCGAGGAAGAACATCTGCATGTAGACCCCCATGACCCGCCCACGGAACGCATCGTCCACCTGCAGTTGCACCGAGGTGTTCAACGCCGTAGCGCCGACCGAGTTCGCGAACCCGGCAACGGCGAACGACGCCAGTCCGATCCAGAAGCTCCCGGTTGCCAGGAGCACGATGTCGGCAACGACCCAGCAGAGAAGAGCGAGCCGCACCTGGTGCGAGTGCCGCGAACGGCGCGCCGCCATTCCGATCAGCACCACTCCGATCGCTCCACCGAGTCCAAAGGCCCCAACGAGCACACCGTTGTCGTCCGCCGCCCGGCCCAGCTGATCGCGGGCGATCGCGGGAGCGAGCGTGGTGAGACCGAAACCGAAGGCGGCGTTCACGAACACCGCGATCGGGGCATAGCGCAGCCCCGGACGCGCCACCATGTATCGCCAGCCGTCACCGATGTCGGCGAACACGCGAGAGAGCATCAACGGCAGGCGCGGCGCCATCGGAATCTCGCCTTCGGGAACGACGAGCAACACGGCGATGATCACGAGAAACGACAACGCATTCACCGCGAAGCACGCTGACGCTCCGAACGACTTGAGGGTGACAGCACCCAGAACGGGACCGACGGCACGGGCGACAGCGAACTGCATCGAGTTGAGGCGGATGGCCGCGGGCACCTCGGCCCTCGGGACCAGGCTCGGGATGAAGCTCTGCCACACCGGCATGTTCAGGCCGCCGCCGATCGAGCCGATCACCAGCAGGGGCATGAGGGCAGCGATCGTCGGCTGCCCGAAGGACCACAGCAGGAGCAGCGACACCGCCGAGAACATCTGGATGGTCTGCGTCACGATCAGCACCTTGCGCCGGGCGTAGCGATCGGCCAGCATGCCTCCCGGCGCGTTGGCGAGCATGCCGACGAACATGGCGGTGAACGCGCTGATACCGAGCCAGGTCTTCGAGTTCGTGATCTCGAACACCGTGAACGGGACCGCAACCGACTGCATCCACGAACCGGCGTTGGAAACGACCGCGGCCGCGAAGAAGCGCCGAAACCCGATGTGCTGCATCGGTTCCCACATCGACTGCGGGGTCGCCATCTCCCCGGTCGCGGCAGTCATCGCCGACGAGCGTACGCAACATCGCAGGAATCGGCGAAGTGGATTCCCTGGAGCACGTCACCCGTGACCGCGAGGGGTCCGCGGTGGTTATCCTCCGGACGGTGATCATCGACGTTCAGCTGAGCCAGGCCAACTCGACCTGGGCGCAATACCTCGAAGGCGTGGTTGCCGCGCAAGAGGCGGGCTTCAACACGGTGTGGGCGCTCGATCACCTCTCCGGCGTGTCGTTCGACGGACGCACGATGCTCGAGTGCTTCACCGTGCTCGGCGCAATGGCTGCCGCAACCACGACGATCGGTCTCGGCTCACTCGTGGTCAACGCAGCCAACCGCCACCCCGGGATGCTCGCCACCGCAGCGGCGAGCGTGCAGAGCATCTCGGGCGGCCGGTTCGTGCTCGGTCTCGGAGCCGGGACCAGCCCGACGAGTCGATTCGCCCGCGAGCAGAACGTCCTCGGCATCTCGATCGCGCCCCGGATGGCGGACCGCCACCGGCATCTCTGCGACACGCTGGACCTGCTGGAGGAGATGTGGTCGCCCGCACGCGACCCCGAGAAGTGGCTGGGCTTCGCGCTACCGGACCCGGCTCCGCCGGTCATCCTCGGCGTCAACTCCACACGTCTGGCCACGATCGCCGGCCAGCGGACGAACGGCGTGAACGTGCGGGCGCACAACAGCGACCGCCGCGAGGTGATCGCCGCCGCGCACGAAGCGAAGAACGCGAACCCTCGTCCGTGGACGACCTCGGTGTGGTGCAGCTGGGACGATGCCCTGCTCGATCCTTCTCATCCGCTGCGGGTGGAACTCGAGGCCGACGGGGTCGACCGGCTGATCCTCAGCTGGTTCGCTCCCGTCGACGCCAGCGTGATCGCCCGCGCCGCCGGCGTGAACCGGTAGGCGCGCCTCGCCGCCGCCGGTTCAGGGCAGCGTGATGGCGCCCAGATCGGCTCCCTGGACGAGCTTGACGAACTTCGCCAGCACGCCGTGGGTATAGAGGGGCTCGGGGTGCTTCACGTCGGCCATCCGTTCAGCGATAACTGCAGGGTCGACGAGCAGGTCGAGGCTCCGGTTGGCGACATCGACCTTGATGATGTCGCCGTCGCGAACCGCCGCGATCGGGCCGTTGTCGACCGCTTCCGGTGCGACATGGCCGATGCAGAAGCCCCAGGTGCCGCCGGAGAAGCGTCCGTCGGTGATCAGCGCGCAGTCCGAGCCACGACCGGCTCCCTTCAGCGCACCGGTGATTGCGAGCATCTCGCGCATCCCGGGCCCGCCCTTCGGTCCTTCGTAGCGGATCACGAGAACAGAGCCGGGTTCGATCTTGCCTGCGAGGATCGCGTCCATCGCGGGGTCCTCGCCCTCGAATACCCGGGCCGGTCCCTCGAACAGCAACTGCTCCTTCGTCAGCCCGGCAACCTTCACAACGCTGCCCTTGGGGGCAAGCGAGCCAGTGAGCACGACGATCCCGGCATCGGCATGGATCGGGTCTGCGAGGGTATGGACGACGTGGCCGTCGGGAGCGGGCGGGTTGAGCAGCTCGAGGTTCTCCCGCATGGTCCGGCCGGTGACCGTCATGCATTCACCGTGGAGCAGACCCGCATCGAGCAGATGCTTCATCACGACGGGAACACCGCCGATGGCATCGAGATCGGTCATGTGGAACTTGCCGCCGGGCTTCATGTCGGCGATGTGCGGGATGTTTGCGCCCACCCTGTTGAAGTCGGCGAGCGTCAGGTCGACGCGGGCCTCGTTGGCGATGGCAAGCAGGTGGAGCACCGCGTTGGTCGAGCCACCGAGGGCGAGCGTCACCATGATGGCGTTCTCGAACGCCTCCTTGGTGAGGATGTCACGCGCCCGGATGTTCTTCTCGAGCAGATTGATGACGGCCTTGCCCGAGGCGATCGCGTACTCATCGCGGCGGCGATCGACGGCCGGAGCGCACGCGCTTCCTGGAAGCGAGAGACCCAGAGCTTCGCCAACCGCCGCCATAGTGTTCGCCGTGAACATCCCGGCACAGCTGCCCTCGGTGGGACACGCGTTGTGCTCGATGAGCGACAGTTCCTCGTCGGTCAACTTGCCGACGGCGTGAGAGCCGACCGCTTCGAACACGCTGGTGATGTCGAGCGCCTCGCCGTGCGCACCGCGGCCGGGAAGGATGGTGCCGCCGTAGAGGAACACTGCGGGGAGATTGAGTCGTGCAGCCGCCATCATCATGCCGGGCAGGCTCTTGTCGCAGCCGGCGAGGGCGACGAGGGCGTCGAGGCGTTCGGCATGCATCATGACTTCGACGGAGTCGGCGATGACCTCCCGGGACACCAGCGATGCGCGCATGCCTTCGTGGCCCATCGAGATACCGTCGCTCATGGCGATGGTGCAGAACTCCATCGGGAAGCCTCCGGCGGCCCGCACACCGTCCTTGGCCCGGTCGGCCAGACGGTCGAGCGGCATGTTGCACGGCGTGACTTCGTTCCAGCTCGACGCCACGCCAACCTGGGGCTTGTCCCAGTCACCGTCGCCCATGCCGACGGCGCGCAGCATCGCTCGGGCCGGAGCCTTCTTCGGACCTTCGGTGACGTCGGTGGAACGGATCTTCATCGGGTTCGCCATAGGAGTCCGATGCTACGCGGAACGGCCGTCGGCCTCGACAGCGGAATTTCTGCGGAGTTGTCGCGCCCAGTCGCTCCAGGAGCGACCCCGCGCGACAGGTCCGGCTCGCGAGCCGAGCGGGGGCCGGTAGCGTCGACGATGTGAGCGAGACGCCCGTCGGTTCCGTCGTCGAGAGCATGTCGCCGCGTTCGCGACTTGCACGCAAGATCCGCTTCACCAAGGCCTTCGCCATCGTCGAATGCGTGAGCTACATACTCCTGCTGATCTTCATGTTCCGCAAATACGTCCTCGACGACCGCGGCGACGCGAACTACCTGATGCTGCGGGTCGTCGCGTACTTCCACGGGATGATCTGCATCGCGTTCGGCGTAATGATCCTCGACATCTTCCGCGCCATGACGTGGTCGACCCGCTTCGCCCTCCTCACCCTCGCCGGCCCTCCCGGTGCGCTCATCGCCCACCACCGCCTTCGGCGCCAACCACTGCCGGACGTCGTGAACAAGCGGGACATGCTGTTCTGACCCGGCTGGTGCGTCTGACCCGGCTGGTATGTCTGACCCGGCTGGTGCGTCTGACCCGGCTGGTGCGTCTGACCCGGCTGGTGCGTCTGACCCGGCTGGTGCGTCTGACCCGGCTGGTGCGTCTGACCCGGCTGGTGCGTCT
>JANLRD010000173.1:0-9844 GCA_031368215.1 Acidimicrobiia bacterium
CACCAACCGGACCACAACCATGATCAAGCTCGACGGCGCTGCGCTTCCCGGCACTGCGCCCCTCCGCTGCGCTCCAGTGCTCGCAACACCAACCGGACCACAACCATGATCAAGCTCGACGGCGCACTCGTGCTCCTCCAATGGTCGACCGGCGGACTCTTCTTCCTGTGGGTCACCACTCGACACCGCCTCGTCGGTCTCGGCTACGGATGGCTGTTGCGTTGGACGTATGCGATCTTTGCCGCGGGTGCGGTGGCGGCGTCGTGGTTCACCGAGCGGGTGATCGTCCGGGACGTTGCGTCAGCAGCGGTCGCCGTCGCTGCTCTCGGTGCCTTCGCCGTGTCGTTCCGACGACGCAAGGCCGGCGTGCAGCGCCAGCGCGAGGAGGCGACCCGCAAGCAGGAACGCGTGGCCGCCATGACCGGGGCGGGCAACGTCGCCACCGCCGACATGGCGGCCGACGGCGGTCCGGCCACCGCGGCGATGCAGATGCGCGATCAGTTCGGTCGTGCCTCGGAGACCGTCGAACGTGACGTCGCCGATGGCCCGGAGTTCCCGCCGATCCTCGATCTGGTCGCACCGGCGATCGGGCTCATCGGGCTCATCGCCGGCGGATGGGCGGCGGCACCGAACGGTGGGGGCGATGGTGCGCTCAGCATCGCCCGCACCATCGTGGGCGCGCTGTTCCTCGGAGCGGTGTCCGACGCCATGCTGCTCGGGCACTGGTACCTCGTGCAGCCCGGCCTCTCCCGCAAACCGATCGGCGAGATCAACGACTGGCTCCTGAGGCTCTGGCCCGTCGAGGTAGCTCTTCTCCTGGTACCGACCGGCATGATTTCCGTGATCAACGGCTCGATCAGCGACTCCTACGGAGGCATGCTCGGCTGGTTCTGGATCGGATGCGCGCTTATGACTGGCGGCCTCGCGTTCACCACGCGCATCGTGTTGCGCGAACGGTTCTACTCGGCGGTCATGGCCGCAACCGGCATGCTCTACCTGGCCATCCTCACGGCGTTCGGAACGGACCTCGTCGCGCGAGCCGTCCTCGCCTGACGAACCCGGCGGCCGATGCGCGGAACGTGTTCTGCGCATCGCGCGGAGACAGGCAATGATTGCATCATGACTTCGGCCCCGGACATCCATGCCGACTACGCCCGAGCCGGCTTCGGCCAGGGTCTCACACCCGGAAGCAGCCCGGCGCTCATCGTCATCGACATGGCGAAGGCCTACTTCGAGTCGGATGCACCCCTGTACCTCGGGGAACCGGTCGCCTCATCGGTCAAGCAGTCCGTGGCCCGGCTCATCCGGGCCGCTCGGGCCGATCACGTCCCGGTGATCTTCACCGCCGTGCGCTATCAGCGCGGTGGTGCCGACGGCGGGGTGTTCTTCCGCAAGGTCGGCGCGCTGAGTTGTTTCGAGGAGGGCAATCGCCTCGGCGAGTTCGTCGAACCGATCATCCCGACCCCGGACGACGTCGTGGTGATCAAGCAATACGCGTCCTCGTTCTTTGCCACGTCGTTGGCCTCCACGCTCACGGCGCTGCGCGTCGACACCCTCCTCGTCACGGGCGTGTCGACCAGTGGCTGCGTCCGCGCCACCGCCCTCGACGCCTGCCAGCATGGTTTCGTTCCGATCGTCGTACGTGACGCGTGTGGCGATCGCTCGGCGACGGTGCACGAGGCGAACCTCTTCGACCTTCAGCAGAAGTATGCGGAGGTCTACTCGGAGGCGGAGGCGCTTGCGTACCTTGCGACCGCCGCAGTTGGCCACGACCAACCCTAGCCACTGTCGCGATGCACAGCCTTCTCGGCGACGGGCAAGGCCCTCATGGCCTGAGCGCCATTGACTATATGCGCGCTTAGTGATTAGCCGTTCAGCAGACGAACGGTGATCGACACGTCGGTCCGAAGGGCGCTCAGCGCCTGCGGAGACGGCTGACAACCGAGGTAGTCGTCTTCGTGCGCTCCTTCGGTGCAGATCGGACGGTCTTGGCCTTCTTCTCCGGCGCGGTGAGGGCCAGACGAGAAGGAGGTTTGCGGGTCGTCTTCGGCGGGCGCTTCCGTGGGCTCGGACGCGTGGTCGTCGTCGCGTCAACGTCGGGCGTCGACGTGGTCGTCGTCGGCTGCGGCATCGTCGTGGAGACGGACGGCTCCATCGTCGTCGACGGTCGGGGTGTCGAGGTCGTGGACGTGCTCGACCCGCTGCCCGCGCCGGCGGGCGGTGGCGCCGGCGGCACCACCGTCTCGACGACGGTGTTGACGGAGTCCGGGCTCCCGGGACTCGGCGTGGTCTTCGGGTCGGGCGGCACGGGACGGCGGTCCTGCGCGGTCGTCGTGGTGGACGGTCGGGTCGTCGTAGTGGACGGTCGGGTTGTCGTGGTCGCCACAACAGTCGTCGCCGGCATCGACGTTGTGGAGGTCGTCGTCGGCATCGTCGTCGTAGTTGCCACCGTAGTTGGCACGGTCGTCAGCGTGACCGTCGTCGGCGCGACCGTGGCCGGCGCGACTGTGGTCGGCGCGACTGTGGACGTGGTCGCGACCGTCGAGGTCGGGGCCGCGGTCGTGGGTGTGGTCGATGCAACGGTGGTGGTGGTGACGATGGATGTCGTTGGGTTCGCAATGGTCGTCGGGGTCGCCGTCGTCGTGGTCGGCGCAAGAGTCGTCGTGGTTGCGGCGATGGTGGTCGTGGTTGCCGCGATGGTGGTCGTGCTCGTCGAAGTCGAAGTCGAAGCCGATGTGGAGGTCGTCGTGGTCTGTCCGGGCACGTCGCCGGGCGCCGCCGCGAACATCGGCAGTACCTGATGCTGCGCACCGATGATCGGGACCGGATCCACTCCGAGCCATCCCTGGAGAAGGGTCGCGTACAGCTGACGGAAATCGACCGACGATTTCAGGTTGCCGCCTCCGCCGGCCTCCGGGTCACGGAGGTCGAGCAAGGAGGGGTACTCGCCATAAGCACCGCCCTTGACGTTGTCGCCGATCACGAGCGCAACGCTTCCCGCTCCGTGATCTGTGCCGAAGGTACCGTTCATCTCGGCCCGACGGCCGAACTCGGAGTAGATCACCACGGTGACCCGACGGCGGTTCGTCGGCGAAAGCACGGAGAAGAACTGATTCAGCGAATCGTCGATGTCCATCCAGAGCCCGGTGTGCCATTCGACGCCGCTGCTGTTGGCTTTGCGCTGGTTCTCATGGGTGTCGAAGCCGCCGGTGTCGGTGTGGATCACCCGAGTCCCGAGGTTCGCTCCGATCAGGTTCGCGGCCATCGTGAGCTGACGCTTGAGACCGGAGGAGCCCGAGACGATTCCGGTGTAGGCATTGCTGACCACCGGAGCGAGGTCGAGCGCTGTGCCGCCGAGCTTCGACCAGTCGTTGCCCAAAGCTCCGAGGGTCGTTTGCTGCGTCATCGCCCGAACGGCAACCGCAGCACGCTGGTCACGACCCGACGTCGACGCCCCGAGTCGGCTCCCCTGCCACGGCGAAATCGCCAGCGCGTCCGACGAGAGGCTTCGCAGCGATGGGTTCAGTGAACCGCCGGAGTTGACCGAGATCGCCCCGATCGACGTGAGTCCGACGGTGTCGGCGAAACGGCCGAGCCACCCGCTCGGCGGCTTGTAGCTGACGGCGGAACCGGCGGCACCCGAGCCGCCCCACCAGTGTTCCTGTGACTCGAAGTGACTGAAGTTCGCGTTGCTGTAGCCAATGCCCTGCACGACGGCGACCCTGCCGCTGCGATACCAACTGGCAATGTTGGTCATCCCCGGGTTGAAGCCGATGTTCGAATCACCGACCAGCAGCGAGTCGGCACGATTGGGTGTTCCCGGCATCGGGTAGGCAATCGACGAGGTCACTCCATCGATCGTCTTCGTCCGTATGGACACGTAACGGTTGTACTCGGCTGTCGCCAGAGGAACCACCGTGTTGATGCCGTCGTTGCCACCGCCGAGGTAGAGGAACACGGTGACACCGTCGGCGCTCCCGCCCGCGGTACCCGAAGCGAGCACCCGGCGAAGTGGACCCAGCTGGGCGGCGACAAACTCCCCTGCGGCGACGGCGCCGAGAAGCGTCATGAACTGCCGACGTGACAGCCGCTTGCCCTTTCCGAGGTCTTCGAGGAGTTTTTCGGGGCGTGATGCAGTGCTCATCGTGACGTTGATCCTCAGGTGGTCAGGCGAGCGAGTACTCGGGTGAGATGGCGATGGTGCGGGCGAGGTTGCGACGTTGGTTGGCCGCGGTGTTCGCCGCCCGTTCGGCGATGACCAGGTTCACCAGCGCCGTGTGCGTCGGGGACCCGGGAGCTATTCGATCGTCGCCGAGCTGGCGGAGTGCGAAGTTCACTGCGTCGGTTGGCGTCATGGCATCGATGGTGTTGAGGAACGAAGTTCCCCCGGACGTCGCGTCGGCGATGGCAACACCAAACAGCGAGCTCGCGATCTCGGCGCGGCGCCAGTAGGCCGAGACGCTCATCCACGCCCGGTTCTGCCGCCAGCCCGACACGTTCGGCGGCGCGAGCGGGCCCATGCCGAGGTCTTCGAGCTGGGACACCATGCTCACGCGAGAAGCAACGACGCCGGTCGTTCGCATCATGGCGACAGCCCAGTCGATGGGATGACGGACCAGTCCCTGCTTAGCGATGTCGGAGAAGAACTCGTCGCGGTTGAACATGATGCGCAGGAAGGCTTTGACGTTCATGGCCGGATCTGACGCAAGGCTGTTGCCGAGGTCGATGGCCAGCGCATCGGTTCGTTTGATCGGATAGGCGAACCAGCTCCAGAGCTTGGCCGCCAGATGCTGTGCAGCGCGCAGACGCATCGTGTTCAACGATCCACCGGCGACGAAGATCGCGTCGAGGACGTCTGGTCCGTCCCAATTCGCGGTGACGCCGTAGAGCGTCTTCGGGTTGGTGTCGTGCCATGTCGGACGGTAGATGTACTGATCGTTGTTGTTCGAGTCGATGCTGTGTCCCGTCCACGCCCGGGCCATCGCCTTCACGTCGGCTTCGGTGTAGCCGTTGTCGACACCGAACATGAAGAGCTCCTGCAGCTCCCGACCGAAGTTCTCGTTCGGTCCCCACTTGCCGCTGTAGGCCCCGTCGAGCCAGATCAGCATCGCGGGATCCTTTGACACCGCCTTGAACAACACGTTTATGTCGCCCGAACCGAGACTGCGGAAGATCGCATTCTGCCGATACAGGTGACGGTCATCGAAGATCTTCGACATCGACGTGGCGAAGTGGTTGTGCCAGAAGAGCGACAGCCGTTCCTCGAGCGGTCGAGGCGCGGTGGCCATCCGGTCGAGCCACCATTCGCGCAGGGCCTGGATGTTCTCCCATTCGGTCGGGAGCGCAGCGACGTTGAACGCCGGAGCAGGGTTGGGCGTGAAGTCGAGGATTCGGTCCACCAGCGCCGATCGGTCGAGCGCGGCAAGCCCTTCGACCGTGGCCAGAGGCTCTGCCCAACCCGTTCGGCGGAGAAGGTGTGCGGCGTCTGCAGTCGTCATCGGCACGGAACGAAACCCTAAAGATCTCCCTGCAAACTGCCGTCATCGATCCTGATGAATTGCGTGCGGATTTCCTCCGCTTCGTTCTTCCCGCTTCGTCGGAATGCCTACCGAGGTCCGAGAAGAAGGTCAGAGCACAAGGCTGACGTGCCGCTCACGAGTGCATGCGCTGCCTCCCACGGCACGAAGTGACCGCAGTCGCGTAGCAGGTAGGGGCCGACGTGATCGGGGAACACGATCGCCGCCATCCGGTCGAAGTCGGGATAGATCACGTGATCGCTCGCGCCGAATAAGATAAGTGCGCGTATCTTTTCGTTCTGTCGCAGCATCGTCGGTTCCGACCTCGCCGAGGCGGAAAACGACGACTCGTATCCTCCGAAGCTCGCCCGCAGCTTCGCTGCGTCTGCGAAGGGCGCTGAGTGAAACGCGACGTGGTCGGTGTCGAAAGCGCCAGGGTGCGCCCAGAATCGGCTGGTGTAGAAGGTGGCGATGTAGCGGATGCGTTCCTCGGCCGTGCGCAACTCGGATGCAAGGACATCAGGCTCGGTCCCCTGGCGGATGAAGTAGTCGCTCGACTCACGAGGTGGACGCGTTCGCAGACCACTCATCTGTTCACGGAGGAATGGCAACGGAGAGTTGAACAGCACCATCCGCTCGACTGCCTCGGGGAATCGCAGCGCGAGATCCTGGATCACCGGCCCACCGAGATCGCCGCCCAGCACCACGAAACGTTCGTGCCCGAGCGACGCCATGAGGGCCTGAAGGTCGCGGCTGTGCGATGCGACGTCGTGGAAGCCGTCGGGTCCGAGATCGCTGTCCCCGAAACCTCGAAGATCGGGAACGATGACGTCGAACCCGGCTTCGGCGAGTGGTTCGATCACGCGCCAGAAGATCCGCTTCGACTCCGGCCACCCATGGACGCAGAGCAGCGGATGGCCGCCCTCGCCGCGTCGAACGTATGCCTGACGGAACCCGCGAGGCGACGCGTAGGCACTCGGGAAGCGGTCAGGATCAACGTCGCGTCGGACCATCCGGTGAACTTACGGCAGACGCGAGATATATTTTCACAGCCGCGCAGGAGGAACCGTTGTGATCGTTGTTGTGAGCCAGGTATGGTCGCTGGACGCAGAAGAGCACGCCGATGCGTACATCGCCGGCTGCCGGGAGTTGGAGTCTTTCGTCGGACTCCACCCCGGGTATGTCGGACGCCGTCTGCTCCGGAGCATGGCCGATCCCACCCACTTCACCAACATGCGGTTCTTCCGAGAGTTGGCCGACTATCACGAACTGATCGGGTGGGACGGCTACCGCGAACGCGTCATGGCGCTGGGTGATCACCTGCGCCCGGCCGAAACCTATCCACGCGAATACATGGAAGTGGTGCTGGGCGACGACGTGTTGCCCGGCTTGGCCCGCAGCGGCTGATCGGCAGCGGCGCCACGCGAAGATGCCGGACCGACGCGTGACGTCGGCCCGGCATCGCTTTGTGCGTCGTTGCCCGACTCCGGTCAGGAGACAAGGGGTCAGGCGGGCATCAGCACGCTGTCGATCAAGAACACCGTGCTCTGCTCAATCAATCGACTAGGCCGGCATCAGCACGCTGTCGATCAGGAACACCGTGCCATTCGCAACCTGCACGTCGGCGAGGATCGTCTTGGTCGTGCCATTGATGGTGATGGTCTTGCCGGAGACGGAGACCTGCAGCTTGGCGCCGTTGACGGTGTCGAGCGTGGTCATCTTGGCCAGGTCGGCGCTGGAGAGCTTCTTTCCGGCAATCACGTGGTAGGTGAGGATCGAGGTGAGGGTGGCCTTGTTCTCCGGCTTCACCAGCGACTCGACCGTACCGGCCGGAAGCTTGGCGAAGGCCGAGTTGACCGGGGCGAAGATGGTGAACGGACCGGGACCATTGAGCGTGTCGACCAGGCCAGCAGCCTTCACGGCAGCGACCAGCGTGGTGAGCTGCGGGTTGTTCGACGCAGCGGTGGCGGCAGGATCCTGGGCCATGCCCTTCAGGCTGCCCTTGCCCGTTTCCGGAATGCCGACGGCGGTCGCGTCAGCCTCGCTGGCCATCATCCCGCCGGACATGGCATCGCCTTTGGCGGCCGGCATGAGGACGCTGTCGATGATGAACACGGTGCCGTTGGCGACCTGAACGTCACCGAGGACGACTTTGGTCGAACCGTTGACCGAGATGTTCTTTCCTTTCGTCGTGATCTTGATGCTGTCGCCGTTCACGGTCTTGAGGGTCGGGTTCTTCGCAAGGTCTTTCGACGACAGCTTCTTCCCGGCAACAACGTGGAAGGTGAGGATCGAGGTGAGCGTGCCCTTGTTTTCCGGCTTGACGAGCGACTCGACCGTGCCGGCGGGAAGCTTGGCGAAGGCCGAGTTGGCCGGGGCGAAGATGGTGAACGGACCGGGACCATTGAGCGTGTCGACCAGGCCGGCAGCCTTGACGGCGGCAACCAGCGTGGTGAGCTGCGGATTATTTGAAGCCGCGGTGGCGGCAGGATCCTGGGCCATGCCCTTCAGGCTGCCCTTGCCGGTAGCGGGAATGCCGACCTTCAGGGCATCCTTCTGTGCAGCGACAGGCGTCGTAACCTTCGATGCGGCGTTGGATGGCGCAACGGCGAGGCCGAGGACATGGGCGACACTGACGCCCGTGATTCCGAGGCCGCGGCCGATTCCGTAAGCGTGCTTGGTGTTCATCGTTCTCTCCTGGTTGGGGGGATTCCGCCGAAGGTTTCGGTGGAGGACGATGGGTGTTCGCAGCCGTATCGCGCTTGGATCAAAGCGACGAGATTTCTGTCGAGTGACACCCGTCGCTCCTTCGCACGCACATCGGGCGCCCGTTCACGAAGAACGGGCGCCCGATCCGGGGGGCCTGTGGGGGCGCGAGACGCGCCGCGTTGATCAACGTCGCTCGAAGCTGCTGTTCCGCTTCTGCTGGATCACTTGTCCGACACCAGCACGATCACCGAATGCCAACCGGTGGCCCCGTTCGGCAGCGGCGCAACGCGTTCCTCGGTCTGCAGGGTGCCCTTGTGGTCATAGGCGCGAACGGCGATGTCGTGACTGCCCGGTGTGGCGTCCCACGCGAAGCGCCACTGGCGCCACGTGTCGGTGCTCACATCATCGGCGAGCTCGGCCTCCTGCCACCCGGCGCTGTCGATGTTGACCTCGACCTTGGAGATGCCCCGACGCTGCGCCCATGCCACGCCGGCTACGGCAGTGCGTCCCGGAGGGATCGTCGAGAGTCCGCGTGGCACATCGATGCGCGACGCCAGCTTGATCGGCGCTTGCTTCGCGTAGCCGCGGGGAACCCAGTACGCGTCGAACGCCTCCATGGTCGTGGCCTCGATCTCGGTGAGCCACTTCGTTGCCGACACGTAGCCGTAGAGGCCAGGGACGATGAGGCGGGCCGGAAACCCGTGCTGGAACGGCAGCGGCTCGCCGTTCATCGCTACCGCGACGAGGGTGTCACGACCGTCGGTGACGGCTGACATCGGGAAGCCCGAGGTCCAACCGTCGACGGACCGGCCGACCACCTGCGTCGCCTTCGGGTCGACCTCCGCCTCCGCCAGGAGCTCACGAAGTGGGACGCCGAGCCAACGGGCATTGCCCATGAGGATCCCTCCTACTTCGTTCGACACACAGGTGAGCGTGATGTCGCGCTCCACGAGGTCGCGTGACAGGAGATCTTCATAGGTGTACGTACGTTCGAGGCCGACCATTCCTTTGAAGCGAAGCGTCCACGAGTCGACGTCGATCTTCGGAACCACGAGTGCGGTGTCGATCCGATAGAAGTCCCTGTTCGGGGTGAAGAACGGATTGGCCGTTGCGAGCTCAGTGACACCGACGGATGTCGGAAGCACGGCGAGCGGCTGCTTCGCCTTCGGGAGGACGACCGCGAGTCGACGGGCAATGGCGCCGGCGCTGTTCTGGAGCCAGCGACCGACGGTGCCGATGCCGGCTGCGGCCACTGCGGCACCGCCGGCGAGAACGAGGAACTGTCGACGGGATCCGCCTCCGGCAATGACGCCTTCTCCCGTACCCGCCGTTGCTTGAGGAACCGGTCCGCCATCCGAACGTCGAGGCCGCATCGGCTGGCCGAGGATCGAACGGCGCAAGAGCAGGAACACCGCGATGGCCGCAGCGATGGCGACCAAGCTCGGCACCGCGTCACTCGCGGTACCCGTTCGTCCCGTCACGGCGGCGGTTGCACCGACCACGCCGAACAGTCCGAATCCGGCGATGGCGAGTGCTGGGCGACGACGCCCGATGAAGCCGACGAGAAGCGCGAACACGGCAATGGCCGAGAAGATGCCGAACAGCAGAGCCTGCTTGTC
>JANLRD010000195.1:0-54590 GCA_031368215.1 Acidimicrobiia bacterium
GGTTGCCAACTCAGCTCCCCCAACACCCCCCCCCCCACCCCGCGGTGGTACTCGCCCACCAATGGCGGCCCGACGCCGAGTTGGCGGGAGTCACACCCCCGACCGCAGCGGAGTCGTTGCAGGCGATGGAACGGATGGAGCGTTCCGCGCCGTGGTAGCGAGGGGCTCGGTTCACTGGATCGACCTCGACAAACGCAGACCGTGCGTTGTCGTGTCCTCCGAGGAAGTGCTCGGAGTGAATGTCTGGCAGACCCACGTGGTGCCCGTGACGTCAAATGTGGCCCGAGCGGGCATCGCCGGCAATGTCTTCCTCTCGGCCAACGCGAGCGGGTTGCCGAGCGACTCCGTCGCGGTTCCCCTCGGTCTGGAACTAATCGACCGATCGTTGCTCGGCGAGCGAGCCGGCCGCCTCCCCAGGGTCTTGATCGACGACATCGACGAGGGGCTCCGAGCCATTCTCGGGATCTGAGCTCTCTCGACCGGTTGGGCCGATCCGCACCGCTTGGGCTGCAGAGCACCGTGAGCCGATACCCCTATCGACCCGTTACCGTGCTGGTCCAACCGTGCCAGGTCGTGCGGCAGCAGCAAGCCTCGACCCCGCCGCAGTTCTTGCAGTATGCGGCTGCTGCCGCAACAACCGGGCGGGTGATATCGGTCTTCCGTCTCGTGCGGAACTGAGAATCCCGTGCTCCTGCACGCAAGATGTCACCTGCTTATGGGTCTCGTCTTGTTGTCCTTCGGCGCGTCAGCCTGCTCGACCGCCAAGGACGGGGCAGTGAGCACCACCGCGTCGCGGACACCGCGCGAGCGCGAAGAGCAAGCGCGCTTATCAAGGGCCCTACCTCGACAACGGCCGACCCGTTTGCGAAGTAGCCGGAAGCGACCTGCACGCTGTTGCACTCAGTCTCCGAACAAGCGGTGAACCTCTCGCTGCCACGTCGCATGATTGAGCTCAAGGGCGACCCGGCAAGCCACGAAGCCTTCCGGCGCAGCTTGCGAGCTCCCGGCCCGCTCGAAGAACGGTTGGCGGAAATCAGCGACCGTCATTCCCCATGCCGGGCCGGGCGATGTCTGCACGCTGACGGGCAGCAGCGGTCCGGTGACAACGTCATCGAGCACCGCAGCCATCGTGGCGAGCAGGTCGTGGCAGGGGAACTCACCCGCGTCGCAGAAGGCACCACCGAAGCGCGCATATGTTTTGAGCGGACCGTCGCAGAACACCGCGGCGGCGCTTCGATGTTCAGCAACCAAGGCCACCTCGGTTGCCGTCATTGTCGCCTCATGCGTGACGTCAAGGCCGACAAGCAGCGGCGGCTCGTTCCATGCAGCGGAGAGAACCTGTTGTGCCGCAATCGGGTCGTGGGCGATGTTGGCTTCGGACGCCGGGTAGGCGTTCCCGGGCGAGGCGAACGCTCCTCCCATCACGACGAGACGTCGGGCCCGTGATGCGATCGCCGGGTTGCGTTTGAGCACCGCAGCGACGGTCGACAGCGGACCGAGCGTGACGACCGTTGCGTCGTCAGCGAAGCGCTCGAAGAGCGAAGCTGCGGTCGACACGTTGACGCCGAGCGCCGCTGGGATGTCTCCGACGGGAAGGTCCGGACCGTGCCCACAGTCGCCGAGTCCGTCGAAGCCGTGGATGAAGCTGGCACGAAGAAGCTCGGGGGCCGGACCCACTGCGTGCGCTTCGCCGACGCCGACGGGGATGTCGGTGCGCCCGACCGCGTGCAGGACGATGGCGATGTTGGCGACGACGCGGTCCAGATCGACGTTGCCGTGCACCGTGGTGATTGCCCGGACGTCGACGTCGGGGTTGGTGAGGGCCCACCACAGGGCGACGGCATCATCGATGCCGCCGTCCGTGTCGATGATGAGCGGAATGATCGCCATGGCGCGCAGCCGCGGTCGGCGACTCAGCCGGCGAGGTGCTTGAGCAAGGCCTTGAGCTCGTCACCGGGGCCGGCCGGCACGATGTAGCCCTCTTCGTTCCGGATTTCGGCGAAGTGGTCGCGCACATCCTCGAGGGTCAGCTCGGGGTTGTAATAGCCCTCGGTGAGACCGATGAAGAAGCGGGCGATGCGTCCTCCGGCGGCGGAGTAGATCTCGCCGGTGACCGGGCAGTCCTCGTGGACGAGCCAGGCGACGATAGGCGAGACGAGCTTCGGGTCGAGCTTCTCGGCGAGCCCGCCGAGGAGTTCCTCGGTCATGCGGGTGCGGGCGATCGGGGCGAGCGCGTTGACCTTGATGTTGGCCTTGGCTCCTTCGGCAGCGAGCTCACGGGTGAGGCCGACGAGGCCCATCTTCGCGGCGCCATAGTTGGCCTGGCCGAAGTTGCCGAGGATGCCGGAGTTCGAGGAGGTGTTGACGATTCGGCCGTAGCTCTGCTCACGCATGACCGGCCACGCAGCCTTCGTCACGTTGAACGCTCCCTTGAGGTGCACGGCGAGCACCGCGTCGATCATGGCCTCGTCCATGTTGTGGAACGACTTGTCGCGCAGGATGCCGGCGTTGTTGATCACGATGTCGACGCGTCCGAAGGCATCGACCGCCGTCTTGATGATCCCCGCTCCGCCCTCCATGGTCGATACGGAGTTGCCATCGGCAACGGCCACGCCGCCGAGGTCGTTGATCTCCTGGGCGGTCTTCGCGGCGGGTCCGAGGTCGCCACCGCTGCCGTCGACCGCTCCTCCGAGGTCGTTCACGACGATCTGGGCACCGCGGGACGCGAGGAGAAGGGCGTGCTCACGGCCGAGTCCACCCCCGGCTCCGGTGATGACGGCAACACGGTTTTCGAACGACAGATCAGCCACGGGATTCTCCTGAGTGCGGGTAACAGCCGGAGAACGTTACCGGCCCTTCCGCGCCACCGACCAAAGGGCGGCTCAGGAGGCGAGTTGCAGGGGCATCGGCCGGGCCGTCGGGTGCGCGGCCATCGCCGCCGCCCGGGCCGCCATGAGGCGTTCGAGCTCGTACCAGGTGGTGCCGTCGGTGTCGGAGGTGGCGACCGCGCGAGCCGGCGCTGGGGCGTGCACTGCAGCCCGTTGCGGGATCGCCGTGGGAACGAGGACGGCGCCCGAGATCTGGACCATCGCGGCACTCGGGTGGGTGATGGATTGGGTGGTGTCGAACATCGCTGGCTCCTCGGTCGTCGTTGGTGTCCTATACCCGGCGGTCAGCGCTTCAAACGGCACCCGGCGAGTTGGCGTCTCCTACTTGACCGGACCGGTGTGAACGGCGCTCGCCGACACTGTGAGGCGGTGATGAGGGGGTGTGAGCAACGTGTTGGCAGTCGCCCGGGTTCGTCCCGCAGGGACAATCAAACGGACCAGACTCGGGCGATGGTCATCGAAGAGCTCCACTTCCGCGTCGTTCCGGGCGAACAGGACGCCTTTCTGGCGAAGGAGACCGAGGTGTGGACGGGGTTCTTGCGGACCTGCGACGGATTCGTGGACAAGCAGGTCTGGATAGCCGACGACGACCCGGAGTTGATCGTCGTGATGATCTGGTGGGAGTCGCTGGGGCAGTGGAAGTCGATCACTCCCGAGCAGGTCGACGAGGTTGACGCGCGCATGGGGGAATGGGCCCGGCCGGTCGTCTTCGTTCGAGCGTTACGGGTCGTGCGCCCCTCGGTTTCCGGGCGGACTGCCTGAGACGCGGTGCCGGTCGCCTGGTACTAGGAAACGTGCGGGCTCATGAACGCGATCGCCACCTGCGAACCCGCCCGTGAGCTGAGCGTGGCGATCCGCCGGCCTGACTGCACGGCATCGACAGGCGGCTTCATCAGGTCGCCGAAGAACGCTGCGGTCTCGTCGAGGTCCCGGCAGGTCAGTGCGATGCCGAAGAACTTCGCCGGATCCTTCGCCTTCGCCGGGTCGATGATCTCGGGACCGACGACTTCGAGGATCACTCGCTCGTGGGCGCCGTCGGGGTTGCCGAGCCAGAAGAAGGCCTGTCGCATCGCCGTGCTCCCGTACGCCGCTGCCTGCCGTCGCCGTCGGCACTCGATGCCGAGGTCCTCGAGAGCGGAGACCGTCCGGTCGACATCGGGGGACATCACCACGAGGTGATCGATCGCGACGACGCCGTTCACGTGATGCGGGGCCGTGGGTGGCGCAACTGGTGCGGCATCGCCGAGCGTCATGGATCCGGTGAGCAGGCCGTCGATCCGCTCGGGGAGCGGACCGTCGTCGGCCGTCAGCATCCAATCGGTGATGCCGCGCTCGTTCGGTGACGCACCGCCTGCCTCGTCTCCCGAGCACAGAACGGCCGTGGCCCCGATGCGCGCGGCAATCCCGTCGAGCGTGAAGCCGAGTCCGGCCCAGGTGCCGGGCGCATCGGAGACCGTGAGCGAGAGCAGGCGAGGCATGTATGCGACGGTAGCAACCCAGGTTCTCCTACGTCCGGGCGACGTGCGACCGACTGGCGCGCGACATCCCACATCGCTGACGCGGGCATCCCACATCGGCCGAAAACCGCCGGTTTCGCGCCGTCAGCGGGGCATCTGGGATGCGCCCTCCCCGCAGGTGGGATGGTCCGAGCGAAGAAGGTTCGGATCTGCGGTCAGCCCAGGTGCTTCCAAGTGTTCCAGTAGGTCACTTCTTCGGCCGGCCTCCGGTCGGCGGCGCGGAAGTCGTCTCCCGTGTAGAAAGCCGTCGGGATGAGGCAGAGCTGCGTGACCGTTTCGGGGATCCCGAGGAGCTTGCCGACCTCGCGTTCGTGACGTAGATGCAGCGTCGTCCACGCGGTGCCGAGACCCCGGGCGCGAGCGGCGAGCATGAAGCTCCACACGGCCGGGAGGGCCGAACCCCACCAGCCGGCTCCGGTACCGAAGCCGTCGTCACCGGGAGCGCCCAAGGGCGCACGGGATCACGTGCACGGGAACCTCGGCGAGGTGTTGCGCCAGGTAGTCGCTCGAGCTCATGATGCGACCGGAGGTCGTGTTGTCGGGCGTACGCGTCGCAACCGCGTGGCGTTGCTTCTCGATGTACGGCGCGTAGGCCCGCTGATAGGCATCCGCGATCGCGGCCCGCTTGTCCGCATCGTCGACAATGAGCCACCGCCATTTCTGGTAGTTGCCTCCGGCGGGGGCCTGGGTGGCGATGCGAATGCAGTCCACCAGGAGTTCCCGGGGAACGGGTCGGGTGAGATCGAGTCGCTTGCGGACAGCCCGGGTCGTCGTGAGGAGATGGTCCACCTGCGAGAGATCGAACGTCATGTGAGCAAGGTATCGGTTCCGGCAGGGACCGGCCCGATCGACCGTGCGGAGCCGTTCCCGGTCACGGTTGAAGGCCTCTTGCCCGTCAGAAGGAGACCTTGGTCCCGACGAGGTCGGGACCAAGGGGAACGGCAGAACTTCGGGCAGCGGGCCAGACTGGAGGGGTGACGATCAAGGTGTTCCTCCTCGATGACCACGAGATCGTTCGCCGTGGTCTGGCCGAGCTCATCAACTCCGAAGACGACATGGTCGTGTGCGGGGAGGCGGGCCGTGTCGACGAGGCCCTGCACCGCATCGCCGCCACCTCGCCCGATGTAGCTGTCCTCGACTACCAGCTGCCGGACGGCAACGGGGTGGAGGTGTGCCGGGAGATCCGCGATCTGCATCCGAACGTCGCCAGCCTGATGCTCACGGCGTTCTCCGACGATGACGCCCTGTTTTCCGCGATCATGGCCGGCGCCCGCGGCTACGTCCTCAAGCAGATCCGCGGCAACGACCTGGTCGACTCGATCCGTCGGGTCGCCCGAGGCGAGCAGCTGCTCGATCCGGCGGTGACGTCGCGGGTGCTCGACCGGCTTCGGACTCCCCCGAAGTCGGAACCGGATCCACTCGAGTCGCTTTCACCGCAGGAACGACAGATCCTCACGCTGATCGCCGAAGGATTGACCAATCGCCAGATCGGCGAACGGCTGTTCCTCTCGGAGAAGACCGTGAAGAACTACGTGTCCTCGGTGCTGGCGAAGCTGGGGATGGAGCGTCGAACGGAAGCAGCGGTGTTCGCGGCCCGCCTTGCCGACAAGCGGGCCGCCGAGGCTGATCACTGACCATTCGGCTCGGCAATCGTGCGGGATTGGACCCGTTCGGGACTTGTCCATCGCGCGGGTTGTCGCGTGTTGCGAGAGCTCTCTTCGCCTCGTTCTGACCAGACCACTAAGGTCGTCCACTGGCGGAGATCGGGGGCAAGGAATGGGCAGCACAGAACTCAGCCCACAGCAACTGGCGGACGAAGCCGACATCGACCCGCGTCTGAGCGCGGCGATCGTCTGGCAAGCGCTCGAGCAGGCGCCTGATGCGATGATCGTCTGCGACGGTGCGGGGATCATCCGCCACGCCAACGCCACGGCCGAAACGATGCTCGGCTACCGACGCGAGGAGCTGCTCGGCCAGCCGGTGGAGATGCTCGTTCCGGATCGACTTCGGACGGCGCATGTCGACGATCGGAACGAGTTCCTCGCCGAACCGGCGAGCCGACCGATGGGTGCCGGGCTCGCTCTCACCGCCTTGCACCGCGACGGCCACGAGATCCCCGTCGAGATCAGCCTTGCGCCGGTCTTCGGCGAAGCCCACGAATTCGTGGTGGCCGTGATCCGGGATGTCACGGAGCGCCAAGGTCTGATCGAGGAGCTCGGCGCCCAACGTGATCATCTGGCGACGATCGTCGACGCGCTCGGTGACGGTCTCATCGAAGTCGACCTGGGCAGCGGCTCGGTGTTACTCGTGAACGACCGCTTTTGCGAAATGGTCGGCTACTCGCGCGAGGAGATCCTCTCCGACGGCGCGTCGGGCACGTGGCTGGCCAAGCCCGACATCGACGAGTTGCAGGCGCGTTCATTGATCGGTCCCGGCCGAATCGATGTGACGCTCCGCCACCGACGCGGTGCGAAGTTCCCGGCGGCGCTGACGCTGGCACGGATGGGCTCCGCGACCGAGCGCCCGACATTCGTCGCCGTGTTCCACGACCTCACTGCCGACCTCGCTGCCGCCCAAACGTTGTCGAATGCGCAGGCCCGTGTGGCAGTCGCCGATGAACACGACCGGATCGCGCGCGACCTCCACGACACCGTCATCCAACGTCTGTTCGCAACAGGGCTCGGCCTGCAGGGCGCGGCGGAGCGAAGTGACGTGCGTGAGCGGATCGAGCGGGCCGTCATCGGCATCGACGAAGCCATCCGTGACCTGCGGACGTCGATCTTCACCCTTCGTCAGCCGGTGGTGGACATGGGCGTGGCGGATTCCATCCGGACGACTGCCGAAGAGGCCCGCCGGATCCTCGATTGCCCGTTGCTCGTCGACATATCGCCCGAGGTCGACCGTCACGTACCCCCGAGGCTCCGGGGCGACCTCGTGGCGGTGGTGAGGGAGTCGTTGACCAACGTCGCAAAGCATGCGTCAGCGCGAATCGTGGCCCTGACCGTCGACGTCGAGGACGGTCACATCATGGTGCACATCAACGACGACGGTGTCGGCTTCGCGGAGAGCAGCGTCATCTCCGGGCAGGGACTCCGCAACCTCAGGGAGCGGGCCGAGAGCCTCGGCGGGACCTGCGAATTGTTGACCGCGCCGGGCAGCGGCACCCGCATCGTCTGGAGCCTTCCGCTGTCGAGCTGACATCGACGAGCAGGCCCTCTCGGAGGTTCTCCTACGAGCGCACCACCATCACCGGCACGGTCGAATGGTGAATGACCCGCATGGTCGTCGAGGCGATCATCGAGTGGGTGTGGCGCGATCCATGGGTGGCCATGCAGATCATGGAGGCGGGATGCTCCTTGGCGCGGTCGCAGATGACCGTGGCCTTGTGCAGGGAGGTGCCGTGGAGCACGTCCCACGTGATGCGCGCCGACGATGTGTGCTCCAGCGAATCACTCATCTGCTCGAGGTAGGCGGCCTCCTCGACGTCCTCGCCCAGTTCGCTCACCGCGGCGGCCTCCTTCGGAGTGAGGACCTGTACGAGGTCGAGTGTCGCCCCGGTTGCTGCAGCCCACAACGACGCCGTCTCCAGCACCGTCTCCGCCGCATGGGATGCGTCGAGAGGGACGACGAGGTTCCTCACGGGGCCATGCCAGTCGGTGGACACCTTGGGGCCGACGATGACCGCCGGACGCGACGCGAACCGCAGCACATCGGACGTGATCGATCCGGGGATGCCGAGCACGGTGGTGCCGCCGGCCAGGACCACAAGTGAATCCGGCGTGTTGATCAGATCGAGGATGAACGGCGAGGGATCGGTGCCGTGGTCGAGCGTGACCCGAACGGTTCGGTGCTGGATACCTGAGGCGAGCTCGTCGAGCAGCCGTCGACGGTCGGCCTCGTTGGCCCGGTCATAGAGCATCGAGGTGAGCTCGATGCTGCATCCGAACTGCGCGGCGAGATACTCGGCCACCCGGATCGATCGGTTGTTGGGCGGGTAGAAGCTCACCGGCACGATGATCCGGTCGAAGGACACACCCACTGCCGGGGACCTGGTTTCGCTTATCGATTCCATGTGCTCACCCTGCCCAATCCCGCTGGGCGGATGTACCCGACGAACGTCGTGGGAGCGGGGTCCGAACGGATCATCATTGCTCGTCCTTTGGTCTAGTCATCGGCTTGGCTGAGATCGTTCCGAGATTCCTCACGGGCTGGTTGGGTCACGGACGACCACGACCGGACACGACGCGTGCTTCACGACCTGGTCCGACGTGGAGCCGAGGAGCAGACCGATGAAACCGCCGTGGCCGCGGGCGCCCACGACGAGGAGGTCGGCATGTTCGGATTCCTCGATCATCGCCTTCGACGGGCTGCCCGACGTCACGACGCGTTCGATGGACCCGGCAACCTTGGGGTCGGGGACGCCCGCTGCGATCGCTGCCTCCAACGTCGCCCGGGCTTCCTCCTCGAGGGTCTGCGGCGGGATCACGAACGCCGGCTCGATGCCCCCGTAGGCGTAGGAGTACTCCCATACGGTGACCGCCCGAAGCTTCGCTCCGCGCAACGCGGCCTCGTTGACGGCCCAACGCAACGCCTCGATGCTTCCTTCGGACCCGTCGAGACCTACCACGATCGTTTCCATGACGCTCCTCTCGTTCCACGCACTGCGTGAGCTCCCAGATTGCGGCGTGCGCCGGGGGAGAGCGAGGGGCGAGCATCCCCGAATGTCGGGACTTTGGTCACGAGTGGCACCGGCCTTCGACCGGGGCACCGCACCATCGCTTATGCCAGTGTCCAGGCATGACCCCGGTCGCAACACAGCCAGTTGCCGCATATGGCGCGAGCGCTGTTCGGACCGGCCGACGTCCGTCGCTCAGGTTCCTCGGCGGCGTCGGAACCGTCACCGGCAGCAAGTTCCTTCTGACGACGGCGGGGTCGACCGTCCTGATCGACTGTGGGCTCTTCCAGGGTCACAAGGAGTTGCGACTGCGAAACCGGACGGACCTACCCTTCGACGTGGAATTGCTCGACGGCGTCGTGGTCACACACGCACACATCGATCATCTCGGCTACCTGCCCGCACTCACCCGCGCCGGACTGCGTGCATCGGTCCACATGACGCCCGGGTCGCAGGCGTTGGCCGCGGTGGTCCTGCCCGACGCCGGTCGGCTGCAGGAAGAAGACGCAGAGCACGCCAATCGCGTCGGTTCGAGCCGCCACCATCCGGCGAATCCGCTCTTCACGGAAGAAGATGCGCTGCGCTCGCTGGAGTCGATCGTGGCCACACCGTTCGGCGTGCCGGTGCAGGTTGCGGCCGACGTGACCGTCACGTTCCGCAGGAGCGGCCACATCCTCGGTTCGTCCTGGGTGCTGATCGAGGTCGACGGGTTCGGGGTGATCGCGGTGAGCGGCGATCTCGGCCGGGCCCACCATCCGCTGCTGCTCCCGCCGGAACCGCTGGTGGCAGTCGAGACCGTGCTCGTCGAGTCCACCTACGGTGACCGCCTGCACGATGTCGACGATTCTGCGCAGCAACTGGCCGACGCCGTGACGCGCACTGCGGCACGTGGGGGGTCGATCATCATCCCGAGCTTCGCGGTCGACCGCACCGAAGTGCTCCTCATGAAGCTTCGCCAGCTGATGCGGGCCGGCGTGATCCCTGAGCTCCCGGTGTTCGTCGACTCACCGATGGCTCTGGAAGCTCTGCGCGCATATCGTCGGGCGATCGACGAACGCTGGCCGGAGATCAGGCCCGAGGCCTTCGTCGCCGATGATCCGTTCGACACTGGACAGCTGCGCGAGTGCCGGACGGTCGAGGAATCGAAGGCGATCGCCAAGCTCCGGTACCCGTCGATCATCATCTCGGCATCGGGTATGGCCACCGGTGGGCGGGTGCTCCACCACCTCGTCGACCATCTGCCCGATTCGCGCGACACCGTGGTCCTCCCGGGCTTCCAGGTGGCCGGCACCCGTGGCTGGCAACTGGCCACCGGTGCGCGCCAAGTGAAGATCTTCGGCGAATACGTCGACGTGCGCGCCGAGATCGTTCCGCTCGAGGGGTTCAGCGTCCATGCCGATCAGGCCGAGCTCGTCGGGTGGTTGGCCACAGCCCCCGGCCCGCCGCGAACGTGCTTCGTCGTCCATGGGGAACCTGGCGCCTCTGCCGCGCTCGCCGACGCGATCCACGACCGTCTCGGATGGCGGGCGATCGTTCCGAGCGACGATGAACTTGTGCTGCTGGGTCGGCGCCCGTCGAAACCCGAAGGAGTCTCACCATGACCGTCTTGACGAACCCAGACCGGGCGGCGACCGTTGCCTCGATGAAGCGGCTCTTCGAGCCGGAGTCGATCGCAGTGATCGGCGCGGGGGAGCACCCGGGAACGCCTGGGCATCAGCTGGTTGCCAACCTCGTCCGCTCCGACTTCCGTGGGCCGGTCCTGCCGGTCAACCCTCACGCTGAATACGTGTGCGGTCTTCCGGCGGTTCCTGCCATCGGCGACGCGCCCTATCCGGTGGACCTCGCCGTCATGGTCGTCCCCGCCGACGCGGTGGAGCATGCCGTCGCGGAGTGCGCTGCAGCGGGTGTCGGTGCGCTCGTCATCCTCTCGGCCGGATTCGCCGAGGTGGGCGCCGAGGGCGCCGAGCGTCAGCGTCGGGTGGTCGCGCTCGCCCGCAGCGCGGGGATGCGCCTCGTCGGTCCGAACTGCTTGGGCATTGCCAACATGGCACCGGACATCCGGATGAACGCCACGTTCGCATCCGCTGAACTTCCGGCCGGCTCGGTCGCTGTCATGACGCAGTCGGGCGCCATCGGCATCGCGGTGGTCGACGGACTGCGAGCTCGGGGACTCGGTGTGTCGTCGTTCGCGTCCGTCGGTAACAAGGCCGATGTGAGCGGCAACGATCTGCTCACCTACTGGGAACAGGACCCGGCCACGCGTCAGATCGTGCTGTACCTGGAGTCGTTCGGCAACCCTCGGGCGTTCGCTCGCATCGCCCCGCAGACGGCCCTCGTGAAGCCCGTTCTGGCTATCAAGTCGGGACGGAGCGAGGTCGCCGCCGGCGCGGCAACGTCGCACACGGCGGCCCTGGCCCTGCCCGACGACACCGTCAGCGCACTGCTCCGACAATCCGGTGTGTTGCGCGTCGACGACGTCGAGGAGTTGCTCGACCTCTGCGTCGCGCTGAACTCGCAGCCGCTGCCGAGGGGCCGCAACGTCGCCATCGTCACCAACGCCGGGGGGCCCGGGGTTCTCGCGTCGGATGCGTGCGTGAGCGCCGGACTGACGCCTTCGTCCTTCAGCGCCGGGACTATCGCGGCGCTCGAGGCTGCGCTCGGGAGATCGACGCAACGCCGGCCCGGGGAACGCGGTCCGCTCGACCTTCGCGCCGATGCTTCGCCACAGGCGATGACGACGGTGCTCGAAGCGGTCATCGACGATCCGGGCACCGACGCCGTGCTGGTCGTCTTTGCCGACGTCTCCGGGGCCGACGCCGCACCGTTCGTCGAGGCCATCGAGCGTGTGCAGTCGACGAAGCCGGGCAAGCCGGTGCTGTGCACGTTCGTCCCGGCGTCCAACATGAAACTGGCGCCATCGCTGGCAACGTTCTCGTATCCGGAAAGGGCTGTCCGGACGCTGGCCCGCCTGGTCGAGCGAACGGAGTGGCTGGCGGAGTATCCGGACGCACACCACGAGCCCCGCATCGGCGACCCGGAGCCGATCCGGCGCCTCGTGGAATCGTGCATGGCGGCATCGCCAGCTGGTGGTTGGCTGGCCGCTGCTGACGCGTTCCGGTTGGTCGAGTTGGCGGGTATCGACGTTGTCGCCCCTCGCCACGCTGACACCGCGGATGCCGCATGCGACGCCGCGAAGTCCATCGGGTATCCCGTGGCGCTCAAGGTCGCGGCTCCCGACATCCCGCACAAGAGTGACCAGGGCGGGGTCAAGCTCGACCTGGACAGCGAATTCGAGGTTGCTTCCACCTTCGAAGCGATGCGCCGGCACTTCGGCGCGGCGATGGGCGGGGTGCTCGTGCAGGCGCAGTCCACCCCCGGGTTGGAGTTGCTCGTCGGCATCGTGAGCCATCGCGAGCTCGGGCCGGTCGTCGTCGTGGGGGAGGGCGGTCGGCTGGCGGAGATCCGCCACGACCGGGCCGTGCGGGTGCCACCCTTGCATCATGACGAGGCGATGCGACAACTGAGATCGCTGCGCGTCGCTCCCCTCCTGGGTGGCTTCCGGGGCAGCCCCGCCGTGGACGGCGACCTGATCGCCGACGTCCTCGTCCGGCTGGGTGAGCTCGCCGAGCTCGTGCCCGAGTTGGTGACGCTCGACATCAACCCGCTGATCGCAACGCCGCAAGGGGTTTGTGCCGTTGACGTTAAGGTCCGTCTACGGGAGACGTCGCCCGGCCCGGAACGGCCCTGACGCCACCTTGACCCGCGCCCCGTCGTCTTGACGACCCCACCCCTTCCACCACCGACCGAGGAGGCCGACCATGGATCTCAACCGCTACCGAACACAGCTGACCAACGACAGGGTACGGCTCCTCACCGCCCAGAAGGTGCTCGAAGAAGAACAGGGCACTTCTGTCGACGGACGGCGAACGATCGATGCCGACGACGCGTCACCCCAGGATCCGGCGGAGATCGGTGAGCAGTTCTCCGGTCGTCGTGAGGTGCTCGACGAGCTCGACCATCTCGACGCGGAACTCGCCGCGGTCACAGCTGCGCTCGCTCGGCTCGACGCCGGCACGTACGGTCGGTGCATGGACTGCGGACAGCCCATCGACGAGGAGCGTCTCGTCGCCCGGCCGACGGCTCGAAGGTGCACCGCCGATCAGCGGCGCTTCGAGGCCGGGGGCACGGGACTCTCCAGGCGCTGAGTGCGATCGTCACGGCGCGGGCGAGGGCTGAACGGGCAACCGACTTGTGACCATCGACCCTCACGTGACGCCGGACGTTCGAGCACCGTGGGGTCGTGGCCGATGTGGTCACTCGCAGGAGGAGCGCAGAGATGGCAATCGTCGAGTTCGTCCATGTCACCAAGAAGTTCGAGAACGGATTCGTCGCGGTGGACGACTTCTCCCTGAGCCTGCTCGATGGGGAGCTCATGGTCCTCGTCGGGCCTTCCGGCTGTGGGAAGTCGACGGCGCTGCGCATCCTGGCCGGGTTGGAGGACCCGACGCTGGGCGAAGTTCGCATCGACGGTCGCGACGTCAGCTCGAGGCCACCGCAGGCACGGGACATCGCCATGGTGTTCCAGAGCTACGCGCTGTATCCGCATATGACGGTGCGGGAGAACATCGAGTTCGGACTCAAGCTCCACCACCTGAGCGATGAGGAGGTGCACCGCCGGCTCGCCCTGGCTTCGGAACTCCTCGGTCTCGACGAGCTCCTCGACCGCCGCCCCAAGGCGCTCTCGGGCGGTCAGCGGCAGCGCGTGGCGATGGGTCGGGCGATCGTGCGCGAGCCGAAGGTGTTCTTGATGGACGAGCCACTGTCGAACCTCGACGCCAAGCTCCGCGTGCACATGCGCAGCGAGATCCTCCGGCTCCAGCGTCGGTTGAAGACCACGATGCTCTACGTCACCCACGACCAGGTGGAGGCCATGACGATGGGAACGCGCGTGGCCGTGATGCGAGATGGCGCACTGCTCCAGGTGGGAACCCCGAAGGAGATCTACAACCGGCCGTTGAACGCGTTCATCGCCGGGTTCATCGGCTCGCCGTCGATGAACCTTGCCGAAGCCACGCTCGACCGGGACTCCGATGGATGCACGTGGCTGCGTCTCGGTGATCAGCAACTGCTGCTCGACCAGTCCGTTCTTGCTGCGCACCCGGCCCTGGAGGCCGCCGTCGGGAAGGGGGCCAAGGTGGTGTTCGGGGTGCGACCGGAGGACCTGGAGGACGCAGGGCTCGTGAGCGCTCCGACGGAGCGCTGTTTGGAGTCCACGATCGAACTCGTCGAAGAACTCGGCTCGCAGACGCTCGTGCACTTCGGCGTGAACGCGGTTGCCGTGAATGCCGAGGAACGGCCGGACCTCGCCGTGGCCGGTCAGAGTGGGATGACGTTCGTCGGGACGTTCAACCCGCGCACCCAAGTGCTTGCCGGAGAGCGGGCACGCATCGCCGTCGACACCATGCGGCTGCATTTCTTCGACTTGGCGACGGGCGCCAGCATCTGACGTCGGGACTTTGGTCCCTTCGCGGACGGGATCGCGGCCCTGGTGAACGTGGACCTCCGGTCGGCACACTCGTTCTGATGAATGCCACCGCAGCCCTGGCCGACCGCGACACCCGACCGGTTGATCTCCCGTCGCTGGAAGACGTGCGGCGGGCCGTTCCGGAGCGGTGCTACGAGCGACGGATGGGCCACGGGCTCGCTCTCGTCGTTGTCGACCTGATGGTCTACGCCGCCGCACTCGCGGTGGCAGTTCGGACCACGTCGTGGGTGGTCGGTGCGGTGATGGCGGTGGTCATCGGGCTGGTGGTCAGCGCGCTGTTCGTGCTCGGCCACGACGCCGCCCACGACGCCCTCCTCCCGAGCAAGCGCCTGAACCGGATCGTCGCCCTGGTCCTGATGCTGCCCTCGCTGCACGTCCGCGACGGATGGGTGTTCGGACACAACCGGGTACATCACGGATTCACCGTTCGTCGCGGCATGGACTTCGTGTGGCACCCGTCGACACCGGAGGAGTTCGCCGCGATGTCGCGGGCGCGGCGCCTCATGCATCGCCTCGAATGGTCGTGGGCCGGGGCCGGGGTGTACTACCTCCGCCACGTCTGGTGGTCGAAGATGGTCCGCTTCACGCCGCCGGAGAAGTCTGCTCCCGGTGTCCCTCGCGACCGCCGGATCGTCTTGGGATTCTTCGCCGCTGCCACCGCCGCCACCCTGGCGCTCGGATGGCGGCAGGATCCGACCATCGTCAGCGCGCTGTGGATGTGGGCGAGGGTTCTGGTGATCCCGTTCCTGGTGTTTTCCTGGGTGATCGGGGCGACGGTGCACATCCACCATGTGCAGAGCGACCTGCAGTGGTACGAAGGCAAGGAGTGGACGCGGTCGAAGGCCCAGCTCGTCGGAACGACCGTCATGCGCGCACCTTTGCTCGTCGACGTTGCCCTGCACCACATCTTCATCCACGTTCCGCACCACGTCGACGTCCGCATCCCCTGCTACGAGCTGTCGAATGCGGCGAAAGCCATCGATGCGGCATTCCCCGGCATCGTGACCGAACGCCCGTTTCATCTGCGCGACTACCTTCGCGCCACTCGGGACTGCAAGCTCTTCGACTTCACAACGGGCCGCTGGGTCCGCTACCCCGACGCTGCCTGACGCCGAGCTTCAATTCGAGGATCGAGTTCGGGGGATTTGTTGCTCTGGAAGCAACAAATAGCCCGAACTTCAGCTGTGGCGGCCACCGTACGTGCGGCTCGCCTGCTGGATCACGCGGACGTAGTTGGCGCGTTCGTACGCATCAGGATCGGGCACGTTTGCGACGGCCATTGATCCGCGGAGCTGGGTGACCGACTCGTACTCGTTGTCCGCCATCCACGACTGGAGTCCGTCCCTGAGGCTGGCGATGTGGCTCGGACCGTTGCGCAGCAGCGACGAGGTGGTCATCACCGCGGTTGCGCCGACGAGAAGTGATTTCACCACGTCGCCTGGTTCGTGGACGCCGCCCGACACGGCCAGATCGGCGTCGACGTTTCCGCTGAGCAGAGCCGTCCAGCGCAGCGGCAGCCGGAGGTCCGCCGAGCTGGACAGATCGAGACTCGGCCGCACCGAGAGCGTTTCCAGGTCGATGTCGGGCTGATAAAAGCGGTTGAAGAGCACCAGCCCGTTCGCTCCCACGTCGACGAGGCGGCGCACGAATGCCGGCAGTGCGCTGAAGTACGGCCCGATCTTCACCGCTAGGGGAACCGTCACCCGTGCCCGAACCGCTCCGACGAGAGTGAGGATCGATTCCTCGACGGACTCGGCGGTGTCGGCCAGGTCGGCGGCCACTCGGTACACGTTCAGCTCTAGGGCGTCGGCGCCGGCGGCACCCAGTTCCGAGGCATGTCGGATCCAGCCCGACGGGGTCGTGCCGTTCACGCTGGCGACCACCGGAATTCGCAGCGCCGCCTTGGCGTCGCTCACGAGTCGGACGTGTCGCTGGGCGACGTCGAGCGAATCGAGCGGCATCGGTGCGTGCGGTACGGACTCGGCGTGGACGAGCGAGCCGAGGCCGCTGGCGGCGAGGATGAACGAGGTCTCCCGCTCCGCGTCCTCCTCGAAGAGCGAGGGGAGAACCACCGCTGCCGCGCCGCCCTCTTCGAGGGCATGCAAGGTGTCCACCGATCCGGTCAGCGGGCTCGACGAGGCCACGACGGGGTGGGCGAGACGGAGGCCGAGGTAGGTGGTCGACAGGTCGACGCTCATTTCGGTGTCTCCTCATGGGCAGTGTCGTCGGTGAACGTGCCGGGCACCGAGCGCTCGATCCGGGCGAGTTGCTCGTAGTACCGCCAGCGTTCGTCGATGTCGGATTGGGCGAGCGAAGCGAGTTCGGCGGCGGCAGCCGGATCGGAACGGCGCAGCGTGGCAAATCGGGTCTCGGCATCCATGAACACCTGAACGGGAATGGTCGGCGCCTTGCTGTCGAGGTGGAACGGCGTGAGGTGCTCGAGCAAGCCGGGCTGGTAGCGATAGAGCGGCCAGTAGCCCGACTTCACCGCGTCCTTCTGATGCGACATCGACGTGCGCATGTCGATGCCGTGGGCGATGCACGTCGAGTAGGCGATGATCAGCGACGGTCCCGGCCAGGCCTCCGCTTCGGCGAACGCCTTCACCGCCTGGACGTCGTTCGCCCCGATGGCGATCTGGGCGACGTAGACGTTCCCGTAGCGGCGTGCCTCGACACCGAGGTCCTTCTTCGCCGTGCGCTTGCCGCCTGCAGCGAACTTGGCGACGGCTCCGCGCGGGGTGGCCTTGGAAGCCTGCCCTCCGGTGTTGGAGTACACCTCGGTGTCGAGGACGAGCACGTTGACGTCGCGGCCGGACCCGAGCACGTGGTCGAGCCCGCCCGACCCGATGTCATAGGCCCATCCGTCCCCACCGACGATCCATACGTTGCGGCGGAGCAGCGAGCCGGTCAGTGGGGCAAGGCGCCGTGCCAGCTCGCCAGCCTCGTCTGTTCGGGAGCCGAGCGCTACGAGCAGCAGATCGAGCTCCGCTTGGAAGCCCCGCTGCTGGGCCGTGGTGGCGTCGTCGGCGGGCTGACGCGGGTCGATGGCCAGCAGCGGTTCGGCAACCGCGGGTGACAGCTGGGGAGCGATCTCCGCCAGACGGCGCAGGGCGTGTTGCGCAACCTCGTGCTGGCGGTCGAGAGCGACGCGCATCCCGAGGCCGAACTCGGCGTTGTCCTCGAAGAGGGAGTTCGACCAGGCCGGGCCGCGGCCGTCGCGATTCTTCGACCACGGTGTGGTCGGAAGGTTCGCGCCGTAGATCGACGAGCAGCCCGTGGCATTCGCCACGATGCTGCGATCGCCGAAGAGTTGGGTGAGCAGCTTCAGATAAGGCGTTTCGCCACAGCCGGAACATGCGCCGGAGAACTCGAACAGCGGCTCGCGGGACTGGGCACCCTTCACCGTGCTCGGGTCGAGCAGTCCGGGCTCCACCGATTCCATGTCGAGGAAGAACGACCAGTTGCGGACCTCCGCCTCGAGACGCCCGTCGATCGGCTCCATGTTGAGAGCCTTGTGCTTCACCTGTGACTTCGAGTGGGCCGGGCACACGTCGACGCAGACGCCGCAACCCGTACAGTCCTCCGGGGCCACCTGGATGGTGAGATGCAGTCCCGGGTGGTCATGGGAACGGAACGGCTTCGTGAGCAGGCCGTCCGGCGCATCCGGAGGCGACGCGTTCTCGTGCACCTTCATGCGGATCGCGGCGTGCGGGCACACGAGCGTGCAGCGGCCGCAATCGATGCAGACCTCGGTATCCCACACCGGGATCTCGGTGGCGAGGCGGCGCTTCTCCACACGGGCTGTTCCGGTCGGGAAGGTCCCGTCGACGGGCATCGCGCTGACCGGCAGGAGGTCGCCCTCGCCCGCCAGGATGCGGGCGGTGACCCGCTGGACGAACTCGGTCGCGTCGGCCGTGACGAGCGGCCGTCGGGCCGGTCCGGACACGGTGCCGGGTATCTCGAGTTCGACGAGCCTCTCTGCTGCGAGGTCGACCGCCGCGAGGTTCGCTTCGACGATGCGAGGGCCGAGTAGTGCGTAGGCCTTCCGGATGGATGCTCGTAGAGCGTCGAGAGCGACATCGGGTGCGAGCAGATCGGTGAGGAGGAAGAATGCCGCCTGCATCACGGTGCTGATCAGACCGGGCAGCCCGACCTCGCTGGCCACTCGGTGGCCGTCGATGATGTGTACGCGTAGCTTCTTGTCGATGATGTGGCGCTGCACGTCTGCGGGAAGCCGGTCCCACGTGCGTTCGGGCGCGTAGGGGCTGTTGAGCAGGAACACGCCCCCGGGGTGGGCCATGGCGAGAACGTCGACGCGACCCAGCAGACCCACCTGATGGCACGCCACGACGTGTGCGTCGGCCACGAGATACGTGGAGCGAATCGGCCGATGCGAGAACCGGAGATGCGAGACCGTCATCGAACCCGACTTCTTCGAGTCGTAGACGAAGTAGCCCTGCGCGGCGATCCCGCCCAGCTCGCCGACGATCTTCGCCGTCGACTTGTTCGCGCCGACGGTTCCGTCGGATCCGAGACCGAAGAACACCGCCCGGAGGTCGGCGTCGTCGGTGGAGAACGATATGTCCACGGGGAGGCTGGTGTGTGACACGTCGTCGATGATGCCGACCGTGAAGTGCCGCCGTGGTGTCGACGAGGCGAGATCGTCGAAGACCGCCTTCGCCATCGCCGGCGTGAACTCCTTCGACGCGAGACCGTATCGGCCACCCGTCACGAGAGGCATCGACCTTTCGTCCGACATCGTAAGCGCACCGATCACATCGAGGAGGAGGGGATCACCGGTCGCGCCGGGCTCCTTGGTCCGGTCGAGGACGGCCACACGGGTCACCGTCCGTGGAAGCGCGGCAAGGAACGCGCTGACCGGGAACGGCCGGTACAGGCGGACCTGGAGCACACCCACCCGCTCGCCCCGCGCGGTCAATGCCTCGACCGTCTCGGTGATTGCTCCCATGCCCGAGCCCATGACCACGATCACCCGGTCGGCGTCGACGGCACCCGTGTATCCGACGAGCTCGTAGTGCCGGCCGGTGCGCTGGGCGAACTCGTCGAAGACCGTCTGCACGGCCGTCGGAACGGCGTCGATGAACGGGTTGATGGCTTCGCGCGCCTGGAAGAAGACGTCCGGGTTCTGGGCACTGCCCCGCAGCGTCGGGTGGTCGGGGTCGAGGCCGCGTGAACGCAGCGCGGCAATCGCACCGTCGTCGAGGAGTGCGCGCAGATCGTCATCCGACGGGATCTCCACGGTGGCCACTTCGTGCGAGGTTCGGAAACCGTCGAAGAAGTGGAGGAACGGGACCCGAGTGGTCAACGTGGCCGCGTGCGCCACTGCGGCGAAGTCGGCTGCCTCCTGCACCGAACCGGCCGAGAGCATCGCCCAACCGGCCGAACGTACGGCCATCACGTCGCTGTGGTCGCCGAAGATGGAAAGTGCATGGGTCGCCACCGCTCGGGCGGCCACGTGGATCACCGCCGGGGTGAGCTCACCAGCAAGCTTGAACATGTTCGGCAGCATGAGGAGCAGGCCCTGCGACGCGGTGAACGTCGTGGCCAGAGCCCCCCGGGTAGTCGCGCCGTGCAGTGTTCCGGCGGCGCCCGCCTCGGACTGCATCTCGATGACATCCGGCACGACTCCCCAGAGGTTGGGCCGACCTTCGGAGGCCCATTGGTCGCACCACTCGGCCATGGCCGACGCCGGCGTGATGGGGTAGATGGGGATGACTTCGGAGAGCCGGTATGCCGTTCGGGCGACGGCTTCGCCGCCATCGAGTGTTTCGGTCATGTCGTTGTCGTTTCGAGGTTGGGCAGAAGGAGATCGATGCGCTCGCGAGGGACGCGTCGTTGCCGGCTACGTGAAGATGATCTGGCCGCCGGCGGCCTTGTCGTAGAACTCGCCGACCGTGATGATGTCCTGGATCTGCTCGACGAAGTCGTCCTTCGTCAGATCGAACATGTCGACGGATGCTTTGCACGCATACATTCCGGCGCCGGTGTCACCGATCATCTCGATGAACTCGTCGATCGGAGGAATGTCGAGCTCGCTCATCTTCTTCGTCATCATGTGCGTCGCCAACGCGGACATGCCCGGGAGTCCGCCGATCATCGTCGGGATGTGCATGCCGGGGTTTCCCACGGTCGACACCTTGATGTGCTCGATGCGCTTCTTGTGGACGGCATCGAGTCCGAAGAAGGTGAAGAACAGGTTCGCCTCCATGCCTTCGGCGCGGGCGCCGTTCGCCATGATCAGCGCCGGGTAGATGCCTTCCAGCGATCCCTTCGACACGACGATCGAAACCTTGGTGATCTTGTCTGTGTTCATGTCATATCCAAACCTTTCGATGACAGATGCAGGAGGCAAGCACAGACGTTCATGTCAGATGCACCCTTTCGGCTTGGGGATTCCGGCAATGCGCGCGGCCACCTTGGCAGGACCCTTGGGGAACAGGAGATAGAGCTCCTTGACGCTCACGCCCGAGGTCTTGCCGAGGACCCGGACGGTCGGTCCGGTGCCCTTCTCGGTGAATTCCTTGCGCATGAAGTCGATGACCTGCCAGTGCCGGGGGGTCAGTTGGTCGATGCCTTCGTTCCGGGCGAGTTCGGCGGCGATCTCTCTTGTCCATTGGCTGGGATCGACGAAGAAGCCCTCATCGTTGAGGTCGACGGTCGTTCCTGCGTACGTCGCGGTGGTCATGCTGATATCTCCTCTTTGGTGGTGGGCTCGGGACGTCGTTTGCCGCTGGTGGGCATGTCGGCGCCGATTCCGGGGATGTCATGTCCCGGTAGCAGGCCGTGCCAGTAGAACCACTGGAACATGAGCTTGCCGAGATGGTTGATGTGGCTTTCCTTGAGCAGCGGCATGCCGACCGGTGACGGGAAGTGGCCGGGAAGCGGCTCGGTCTCGTAGTTGAAGTCGATGAGCAGCGCCTTGCCGAAGCCGGTTTCGATGAAGCAGTTGGCATGGCCGTCGTAGGTGGCGTCGAGCTCCTTGCCTTCGAGGAAGCGGATGATGTTCTCGACCAGCACCTCACCTTCGAAGTGGGTGACCGAACCGGCCTTCGAGGCGGGCACGTTGGTGGCGTCGCCGATGGCGAACACGTTGGGTTTCGCCTTGGACTGCAGCGTCGCCGGGTCGGTGGGGACGAAGTTGAGCTCATCGCCGAGGCCGTCCGAGCGCCCGACGAAGTCAGCCCCGCTGTGGAGCGGAATGACGACGGCCAGATCGAACGGGATCTCGCGGCCGTCGTAGCCGACCAGGATCCCCGCGGGTCCCTTGACCTCGCTGGTGTTGAACTCGGTGACGAGATCGACGCCTTTGTCCGCCAGCAGGTTCTTCAGCGTGGCCGCTGCGACCGGTTTGGTGAAGGCACCATCGAGGGGCGTGACGTAGGTGAGCTGCACCTTGTCCCGGATCCCCTTCTGGGTGAAGTACCAATCGGCGAGGAAGCAGAACTCGAGCGGGGCGACCGGGCACTTGATCGGCATGTCGACGACGTTGACGACGAGGCGTCCGCCGTCGAACTTGTCGAGGGCCTCGGCCAGCTTTGTCGCTCCCGGGAGGTCATAGAACGTGAACACCTTTCCGTCCCAGCCGATCTCCTCCAGGCCCTCGGTCTCGCTCGTCGCCAGCGATGCGCCGGTGGCGATCACCAGGACGTCGTAGGAGAGCATGGTCCCGTCGTCGAGCACGACGACATCTCGCGAGAGGTCCACATGATCGACTGCGTGCTCGACGAACTCGATCCCACGCTTGAGTTGGCGGTGTCGCGGCCTGACGATCTCCTCAGCTTGCGCGAGGTCGAACGGCACGAACAGGAGTCCCGGCTGGTACACGTGATGATTGTCTCGATCGACGACGGTGATCGAAACGTCGTGCGCGCCGAAATGACGGCGGAGCCGATTGGCCGTGAGGGTACCGCCGGTGCCTCCGCCGAGGATGACGATTCGTCTGGACATGATGGACTCCCTTTCCACTTCCAGCGTGCAGAAGAGATACCCCCTGGGGTAGAGCCGAAGGGCCCGGTCACTGGTGGCCGGTGGTCCCAGGGTCGGGTACGGGTTCAGCTCGGTCAGCTCGTCGGCGCCGGATGGGGCATGTTCCGGTGGTTGTCCTGACGGGGGAGACCGGCGGCCTCGTAGGCCTGCGCGGTATCGAGCGTCTCGAGTCGGACGAGCTCGGCAACAAGGCGGTCGAGTCGGGCTTCCTCGGCCCGCAGCATCGTCCTTGCTGCCTCCTCGCATTCCTCGATGAGCTTGCGTACCTCGCTGTCGATCAGCTGCCTCGTCTCCTCGGACACGGCGGCGTTGCCACTCGGCTGGCCGAAGTCGACCACGTCGTCCTCGGACATCACGCTGACCGGCCCGATGGCATCGGACATCCCCCAACGTCCCACCATCCGGCGGGCCAGGGCGGTGGCCACCTGGAGGTCGTCCTCCGCGCCCGTGGTGATGTCGCCGTACTTCAGGTCCTCGGCGACGCGGCCGCCGAGGATTCCGATGATGCGTCCGCGCAGATAACCCTCGGTGTAGGAGTACCGGTCCCGTTCGGGGCTCTGGAAGGTCACTCCGAGCGCCCGGCCCCGGGGGATGATGGAAATCTTGCGCACGGGGTCGGCACCGGGCTGCAGCATGCCGAGCAGCGCGTGGCCCGACTCGTGCACCGCAGTGCGGGTGCGGTCCTCCAGGGTGAGCACGAGGTGGCGTGCTGCACCGAGCTGGATCCGCTCGAGCGCCTCGGACAGGTCGCTCGAGCTGACCAACTCGTGGCGCCTACGCGCGGCGAGCAGTGCACCTTCGTTCACCAGGTTGCGGAGATCGGCACCCACCATTCCGGGTGTCGCCGCGGCGAGCACTCCGAGGTCGACGTCCGGCGCCAGTGGCACGCTTCTCGTGTGCACCCGCAGGATGGCTTCTCGGCCCACCACGTCGGGTGGGTTGACGACGACATGGCGGTCGAAGCGTCCGGGGCGGAGCAGCGCAGGGTCGAGGATCTCGGCACGGTTTGTCGCCGCCACGACGATCACGCCCTCGGCGCCGGTGAAGCCGTCCATCTCGGTGAGGATCTGGTTCAGTGTCTGCTCGCGTTCGTCGTGACCCCCGAACGAGACCGAGCCTCCCCGAGCGCGGCCGACCGCGTCGAGCTCGTCGATGAAGATGATCGACGGCGCCGCGGCCCGCGCCTTGTCGAAGAGGTCCCGGACGCGGCTGGCGCCGACACCGACGATCATCTCGATGAACTCCGACGCTGCCATGGAGAAGAACGGCACTGCGGCTTCGCCGGCGAGTGCCCGGGCCAGGAGGGTCTTGCCGGTCCCCGGTGGGCCGGTGAGCAGCACCCCTTTGGGGATGGTGCCACCGAGGTTCCGATACCGCTGCGGGTCGCGAAGGAAGTCGACGATCTCGCGCATCTCGTCCACGACCTCGTCGATGCCGGCGACATCATCGAAGGTGGTGTGCGTGGTGCCGGCGACGTAGAGGTCCGCCTTCGATCGGCCGATGTCACCCAGTCCGCCCATGGCCGCGGCGGAGCGGCGGAAGATGAGGTACATCACGCCGATGAGGAGCAGCGTGGGGCCCACCCCGGTGAGGAGGAGGATCCACAGGGGCTGGTCGACCTTCTCGGGCTTTGCCCCGACCGTGACCCTGTTGGCCCGGAGCAGCGCAAGGAGGTCGTCGGTCGCGAACGTGGGCCGTTCGGTTCGGAACCGGATACCGGTCGCAGACTTCGCGCCGGTCTCCGGTGGTCGATAGGTGACGGCCTTGCGCAACTCTCCTTCGAGGGTGGCGCCCTTCGACGACACCGACAACACGTTGCCGCGTGTCACCTCATCGGAGAACGACGAGTACGGAAGGGTGATCCGGGAGGGCTCTTTCGCCGGCAGCAGCGAGGCCAGGAAGAGGTTGACCAGGAAGATCATCGCGATGAACGGGATCCAGCGCGTGAACGTCGACCGGACCGGAGGGGTCGGCGGTCGTGGGTCGGGCGTGCCGGATTGCGGCTCGCCCGAACCCTTTGAGGCCGAAGAAGTCGATGGCGATTGGTTCACACGTCTTCGCCCCAGCGGAGGATCACGGCCATGGCCGCGCCGTCGGGCATCGCCGACGGCGGCACGAGGGCGATGTCGCCACGATGGGTCAGCGTGTCGATCGCGGCACGGTTCACCAGATCATCGGCATCGCCGGCGACGAACGGCTGCGGATGCGGCCCCGAGCCGACCGTCGCCGGGAGCAGCAGCGTTTCGACACGGCCGGCCGACGCCGCCGTAAGGATCTCGTTGACGTCCACCGATCGACGCGCCGTGCCGGTCAACTCGTTGAAGCGGTCGATCACCTTGTCCGTCCCGTGCTGAAGGTCGGCTTGCACAGCCTCCCACGCACGATCATGGAGCGCTGAGTCGGTGAGGAGATCCGGGCTGCCGACGACGGCCTCCTTGCCCAGCCGGGGATGGCGGCTGACCGCCCGGTAGCCGCTGATCTCACGTTCGACCGCAGCGAGGACCAGCGGGGCGCCGGAGGCGAAGAGCGCCGGCTCGAGCACCCGGTCGATGTGCTGGAAGTACCTCGGGTACATGTCCCTGCGCTCGTCCGGCGACGACGGCCCGCCGTAGCCAACGGGGGTCGCGCCGACGTTCTCGCGTCGCTCGTACCAGAGCGCGTCCTGAAGGTTCTTCGGCAGGTCCGGCAGGTGGAGCTGCTCCATACTGTGCCTCGTCGCCCGGTAGAGCTTCAGGTGATTGCGACTCATCGCGAGCACGTGGAACTCGGCGTCGGGTAGGAGAACCGGGAGTAGCGGTACGACGTCGAAGCGCTCTCCCACCATCACCCGGGGAGCGGGGACGTTCGGCACATGCACGACCGTCGACCGACCCGGGGCGAGGTACAGGCCGATGCCGCCTCCACCCTGGGGCCATGGTGACGCGTCGTCGATCAGCTTCTCCGCTGGCGCGAGCAACGCATCGGTCTGGTGAGGGCGTAGCTGCTTCGCGACCTCACCACGCGCCTGGGCGACAAGGTTCTTCAGATCGAGGCGAGCCTGCCGTTGGTCATAGGCACCCCGCGCCGCTGGCACGACGATGGAGACGCACGGTTGCTCGGGGGCGTCGAGGAGGGTGTGGAGGGTGTGGAGGGAAAGTGTTTCCATGATGTTCTCCGTGACGGGAGTGCTTCGATGAGGTGGTGGTTCGTCAAGGCTTTGGAGCCCCGACGTCGGGACGGTCGCCGGTGCCTCTCAGCCCGACGTTTCCGCGTCGGGGTCCTCGGCGTTCGGGTCGACCGACACGTCCCACAGCTCCCGGATTCGGCGATGGAGTGTCGCTTCGACATCGGCGTCCTCTTCCGGGACGAAGCGGCGAACGACACCGATCACCGCGGGTACCAGGACCTCGGCATCGTCGACCGTGATACCACCGCGTAGCGACGCCGCAGCATCGAGGCCCAGTTCGGTTTTCCAGTGCTTCGCGTTTTCGCCAATCAGGCGACGCGCGTTGGTGAACGCCCGAACGTCTTTCGGGAAGTGGCCCTCGAGCTGCGCCCGCTCGTCCGGCGGGATCTGGTTCATCACCGCGTTCAGCGTTCCGCGAACGGCGGCGGCGGCCGGTTCCCCGGTGATGCCGATGGACTCGGCGGTTCCGAGCAGCGCAGTGAGCATCTCCGATCGCGGCGCGTGTGCGTGCCCCTCCGACGGACGGGAGTCGCCGGGGAGGAGGCCGACGTGCAGGTGCGACTCGACCACACTCACCCCGGGTAGCCGGGCCACCGCGTCCTCGATCCGTTCGGCCTGCTCGACCGATCCCACATCACCGTGAAGGAGAACGACGGTTCCCTCAGCCATGACGTGTATGCGCGGCAGGTCGAGTTCCTTCACCAGTGGTCCGAGCTCTGTCCGTACTCGGTCGGCGAGATCGGCCCCCTCTGCGTGGTCGACCATCTGTCTTATCGTCGTGACGGTGAGGACGCCGCTGACGGTGCCGACGATAAGCGTGCGGAGCTTCTTCTCGATCATCTCGTTCCTCCTGGCACCGGTGACTCTTGGAACCCTGGCCCACCTCGACCCTGCACCCCGAAGTCGTTCGTCCAACAGGGCCGTTGGGCTCTACCGCGGTCGGCAAATGGCGGTGTGCACGCCGGACATCGAGTCAAGTCCTCGGCTGGAGGATCACCACGGCGGTCTCGCCCGATCGGCGTGCCGCGTAGGCGTCGAGGTTCTTGTCGATCTCACCCCAGCGCGCCCACAGTCGTTCCCGTTCCTCGCCATGTGCGGCGCGGCCCCTGACCAGACGTGACCCTTCGGCGAGCTCGACCCGGGCGTCGGGGTGGGCTTGCAGGTTCAGCCACCATGCAGGCTCGCCTTCGCCCCAGCCGTTCATCGCCATCGTGACGAGGTTCGGACCGTCCTCGAAGTAACCGAACATGACGCTGCGGTCGATACCGGTCCGTCGCCCGAGCGTGGTCAGGCGGGCGATGCCGTACTTGTTCGACTGCGGCTTCGGCTTCGTGAGTCCGACATGACCGCGACTCACCAGGTACAGCCGGCGGTGGGCGGACCAGAACAGCCGGATGAACCAGCGCGGTGGGAGTCTCGCCTTCTTCTTCGACGTCGACACGGGGCTTCCGTTCGACATCGGCGCTGCGTGTGTCATCTCATCTCCAGTTCTTTCGCGGTCCTGTTCGGAATAGTTGTTGCTCTGGCAGCAACAAATCACCCGAACCCGGGAGGGTTGGCGTTCGGGTTTGCGGCCCGGTCGAGACAGTCGATGACCTCTTCATCAGTGGTCGGTGAGAAGTCGGTGTAGAACTCGCCGACAGCACGGAAGTGCTCGGGCGTCTCCACGGAGACGAACTCGTCGGCGGCATCGGCCAGCCGCAGCGTCCAGTCCTGCGGGGCGACGGGTACGGCCAGAACGACCCGCCGTGCGCCGTGGGCGCGTGCTACCTGGCATGCCGCCATCGCTGTTGCCCCGGTGGCGATGCCGTCGTCGATGATGAGCGCAGTTCGGTCTCGAAGGTCGAGTCGCGGTCGGTTGCGACGAAAACGCTCCGCCCGACGTTCGAGCTCGGCTCGCTCGCGCTGCTCGACGAGCGCCACGTCCCGGAGCGTGATTCCGGCCCCGTTGATCAGGTCGTGGTTGAGGACCTTCGCTCCGTCCTCACCGATCGCCCCCATGGCGACCTCGGGCTGGAACGGCACGCCGAGCTTGCGGACGACGATCACGTCGAGGGGCGCAGCGAGAGCGCTCGCAACTTCGAACGCTACGGGGACGCCTCCGCGCGGAAGCCCGAGCACCACGAGCTCCTCCTCTCGCAAGTGCTCGAGCTTCGCCGCCAATCGCCGACCGGCTGCGACTCGGTTGGCAAACACCGAATGCCGACCGTGCTTGTTGAACATGACCCGATCACCGATCCTCTGCGTGCATACCGATCCTCGTCGGTTCCCGCGAGGATCGCTCCCGTCGAGTACTGCCGCCCAGCGGCTTTGGGGGCCGCCGGGTTTCAGGTCAGGCTCGCTTGACGGGGACCTTCGTCGCCGCAGCCTTCGTCGGCGGCATCGGTACCCGGACCTCGAGGATTCCGTCCTTGTAGCTTGCCTTGACGTCAGTGACCGGGGTGCCTTCCGGCAGAGCGATGGTGCGGGTGAACGATCCGTAGCGGAACTCGCTGCGTGTCGCTCCGTTCTTCTCGCTGTCGGAACTCTCACGGCGTTCGACGCTGATGAAGAGTTTGCCGTTGGCCATCGAGACCTCGACATCCTTTTCCGGATCGATACCGGGGGCCTCGGCCTTGATGACCAAGGTGTCCTTGTCGAGCGTTTCCTCGACTCGGATGGTCGGCTCCACTTCTCGGAAACCCTCGAACAGGCGACCGAACGGCCACTCGTCTCGGAAGATCTTCGGCGTGCGGAGGTCGGGGGCGGAAATCAGTGTTGTTGACATGTGAACCTCCCTGGCTCAGTTGGACGACTCTCGTTCTGACAGATCCACGCACTCCAACGGAAGAGGCGATCGTCGGTTCCGGATCGAGCCGTTCGTCCGTCTGTGGCAATGAAGCAGACCACGCCAAGTCAAAGCGCGCCATTCTCGACGACACTCGGGCCACTCGAACAGTCTGAGAATGACGAAGGACTCTGGTTGGTCGCTCGAGGAGAGGCTTCGCTGGTCTCATGACCAACTACAGCGAACTCCTGTTCCACGACGAGGCGCGCGTGAAGCTGCTCCGCGGCGCGACCACGTTGGCCGATGCGGTCCGAGGGACACTCGGACCTGAAGCGCGCTCGGTGATCATCGAGCGGAAGTTCGGTGCACCTCTCGTCTGCGACGACGGTGTGACGATCGCGAAACAGATCACGCTGAAGGACCGTTTCGAGAACCTCGGCGCGCAACTGTTGAAGGAGGCATCCGTCCAGACCAACGATGCGGTTGGCGACGGCACCACCACGTCGACCCTCCTTGCTCATGCGATGTTCGCCGAAGGCCTTCGCAGTGTTCTGGTCGGCGTCAGCGCCGTCGAGCTGCGCAAGGGAATGAAGCGGGGTTCGGTTGCCGCTGTCGAGGCGCTGCGGGCGATGGCCAGGCCGGTCAAGGACCAGGCCGACACTGCGCATGTCGCGACCGTAAGTGCACATGGTGACGCGACGATCGGCGCGCTGGTTGCCGAGGCTGTGGCGAAGGTAGGGACGGAGGGCGTCGTCGAGGTCGAAGAGGCGCGTGGCACGGAGACGACCCTCGAAGTGGTGGAAGGCATGCAGTTCGACAAGGGCTTCCTGTCGCCGTACTTCGTCACCGAAGGCGAGGCGATGGAGGCCGTGCTCGACCATCCGCTCATCCTGCTCATCGATCGGAAGATCTCCTCGATGACCGATCTGCTGCCGCTGCTTGAAGAGGTGCTGAAGGCAGGGCGTTCACTGCTGATCGTCGCCGAGAGCGTGGAGGGCGAGGCGCTCGCCACCCTGGTAGTCAACCGCCTTCGCGGCACCTTGGCGACCTGTGCGGTGAAGGCCCCCGGTTTCGGGGACCGGCGCAAGGCCATGCTCGAGGACATGGCGATCCTGGTTGGGGCGAAGATGATCTCGGAGGATCTCGGCATCAAGCTCGACTCCGTCACGATGGCCGACCTCGGACAGGCCGATCGCGTCGTGTGTGACAAGGATACGACCACGATCATCGGCGGCGGCGGGGCTGCTGCGGCGGTCGCTTCCCGTTGTCAAGAGCTTCGCCGCCAGATCGCCGACACCACATCCGATTGGGACGAGGAGAAGCTCCAGGAGCGCCTCGCCAAGCTCTCGGGAGGCGTTGCGCTGATCCGGGTCGGCGCGATTTCCGAGGCGGAGCTGAAACGCCTGAAGGACGCGTTCGACGACGCGATCTCCTCGACCCGGGCTGCGGTCGCTGAGGGCATCGTCCCCGGCGGCGGAGCAGCGCTGCTGCGGGCCATCGACGCCGTCGAAGCGGCCGAGCAGGAGTGCGAAGCCGCCGAGCGCGCGGGGGTGCACGTGGTGCGACTGGCCCTTGAGGTTCCCGCTCGGCAGATCGCCCGCAACGCCGGAGTGGATGAGGGGCCGGTGGTCGAGAAGGTTCGGGCGGGTGTCGGCTTCTTCGGGTTCGATGCCCACACGCGGGAGTTCGCGGAACTCGACGTGCGGGGCATCATCGATCCCGTCAAGGTCGTGCGCTTGGCGCTGGAGAGCGCGGTGGAAGTCGCCGGGACGTTGCTCCTCGCCGACGTGACCCTCGTCGATCGGGAGGACAACCCACCGCCGGCCGGAGGGATGCCGATGGGGATGGAGTGAGCCATGGTTTCCCGCGCCGTTCTACCGTTGGCCCCTGGCGCGGCGGCATCCGGCCCGGGCGGAACGGACCTTCGGCTCTGGATGTGTCGACCCGACACGGTCACGCTGATCTCGCCACGGCAGGTTCAGGCCGCGGCGGAAGTGGGGCAGACATGGAATCGATCCGTTGGTTCGATGATTTGGGTCGGGGCGATGTCGCGTCCGTCGGTGGCAAGGGTGCCGGGCTCGGTGAGTTGACCGGTGTCGGCCTTCCGGTGCCTCCCGGCTTCGTGATCAGTGCCGAGGTCTTCCTCCGGGTGCTCGACGAGGCGGGTGTGCGTTCGCAGATCCTGTCCCTCGTCCGTCCGATCCTGGACTCCGATGGCACGCTCGCGTCGGGTGGCTCGGAGAGTCCCGGTGATCTCGACGAGGTGTCCGCCAAGCTGCAGGCGATCGTGTCGTCTCTGGAAGTTCCTTCGTGGCTCAGTTCGGCGATCGGCGATGCCTACGCCAAGCTCGGTGATCGTATTGGTCAGGCGGCTCCATTCGTTGCCGTGCGCTCGTCCGCTCCCGGTGAGGACACCGCAGCGACCTCGTTCGCCGGGATGCACAAGAGCTTCATGAACCAGCGCACCGCCACCGAAGTGATCGACAGTGTGCGCGAGTGCTGGGCCTCGGCCTACGGACCACGCGCCCTCGACTATCGGCACTCCCAGCATCTGCTCGACGAACCGGCCATCGCCGTCGTCGTCCAGGTGATGGTCGAGTCCGAGCGAGCCGGGATCGGATTCTCCGTCGATCCGGTGAGTGGAGACCGCACGCGGATCATGGTGGAGGCGTCCTTCGGTCAAGGCGAGATCGTCGTGAGCGGCGAAGTCGAACCCGACACCTACACCGTCGCAAAGGACGGTCCTCGGATCGACGACGTGCGCGTCGGACACAAGACGCGCAAGATCGTGCGAGGACCCGACGGCCACGACCGGACCCTCGCCGTGAGCGACATCGACGCCGACCATCGTGTCCTCACCGACGACGAGGTCCTCGAAGTCGCCAGGCTGATCCAAGTGGTCGAGGACCACTACGCCATCCCGATGGACATCGAGTGGGCCTACGCCGCCGGCCATCTGTGGTTGCTCCAGGCCCGGCCCGTCACCGCGCTCGCGCCGACGTCTGCTCCCACCATTCCTGCGCGATCCGGTGCCGTCGCCGCGGCTGGTCCGGCGACCGTGCTGCTACGCGGTCTCGGTGTCTCGCCCGGACTGGCGACGGGTGTCGTGAGAGTGCTCCAGTCGCCGGCCGAAGGTGCATCGCTTCTCGTCGGAGAGATTCTCGTTGCCCCGGCCACCAACCCGGACTGGGGACCTTCCATGCACCGTGCCGGTGCCGTCGTCACCGAGTCCGGTGGCGCCACGTGCCACGCCGCGATCCTCAGCCGCGAGCTCGGCGTGCCCTGCATCGTCGGAGTGCGTGACGCGACGCACCTGCTGACCACCGGACAGCTGGTGACGGTCGACGGACGCCATGGCACGATCACCGCCGGCGATACCCGCCCCGCCGCCACTGCCGCATCGGCGTCGGCCACTGCCGCGCCGGCATCACCTTCGTCCGCGTTCACCCGCCCCGAGGCGACGGGAACCCTGCTTTACGTCAATGTCGCGCTTCCCGAACAGGCGGAGGCCGCGGCGGCGCTCGACGTCGATGGGGTCGGCCTCCTGCGAGCCGAGTTCATGCTCACCGAAGCGCTCGGGGGAGTCCACCCAAATCAACTCCTCGCGGAGCATCGTCAGGAGGACTTCATCTCCAAGATGTCCGAGTCCCTGTTGCGCATCAGCTCCGCGTTCTTTCCCCGACCGGTCATCTACCGCTCCTATGACTTCCGGACGAACGAGTTCCGGGGCCTCGAGGGCGGTGACCGGTTCGAGCCGGAGGAGCACAATCCGATGATCGGGTACCGGGGCTGCTTCCGGTACGTCAAGGACCCCGAGTTGTTCAAGCTGGAGTTGGAGATGCTCGCCCGGGTGCGGGAGCAGACACCGAACGTGCACGTGATGATTCCGTTCGTGCGAACGCTCTGGGAGCTCGAGGCGTGTCTTGACATGATCGACGCGAGCTCGCTCGGACGCCAACGTGGTCTGAAGCGGTGGGTCATGGCGGAGGTGCCGTCCGTGGCGTACCGCATTGGTGACTACGCAGCCCTGGGCATCGACGGCGTGTCGATCGGTTCGAACGACCTCACCCAACTCGTCCTCGGTGTCGATCGCGACTCCGAGGTCTGCGCCGAACTCTTCGACGAGGAGGACGCGGCGGTGCTGGCGACGATCGACCACATCATCACCGAGGCCCGGGCCCACGGACTCACGTCGTCGCTGTGCGGTCAGGCACCGTCAAATCGCCCGGCCTTCGCCGAGCATCTGGTCCGCTTCGGCATCACGTCGGTGTCGGTCGATCCGAGTGCGGCCGCCGCCACCCACCACATGCTCGCGGCGGCGGAGCGGCGGATGCTCCTCGAGGCGACCAGGTCCTGACGCGTTGGTCCGATGGTCCGCCATCGCTCAGGCGTGAGAAGTTCCGTCCGCTCCAGGCGATTGAACGCGCGTCGGAGTGGAACACAGACCGAGTCGTGCGGTGAGTGCACTCGCGACGACGAACAAGATGACCGCAAGGGTCGCTCGAAGGGTCGTCTCGATCGAGATCGGCGTGATCTTCAGAGCGGAACGAGTCGCCGGTACCGCGGCAACCCCGACTTGGAGAAGGAGCCCCCCGACGACTGCGGCCAGAAGCGGACGGCTTCTCCTCCATCCCCGCGCCCACGCGACCCCGTCGCCGCGGGCGACGAATGCAAGCAGCAGGTGGCAGCTGACGAGCGAAGCCAACATCTGCGTTCGGGTCGCGGATTGCGTCCCGTGGAGACCGGCCGTCGAGAGGAGCACCATCGAGGCGAGGAGAAGAGCGCGGGCGGACAGGACCGCGATCGCCCGACGGCCCAGGAAATCGTCGGCCGCCGATGGTCGCGTCTGCCCGGGGAGCGGGCTGGCATCGATGCCGAGCGCCAGCGCAGGAACCGTGTCGGTCACCAGGTTGACCCACAGGAGGTGGACAGCCAGGAGAGGGGTGGCGAGATGGGGGAGGACGAGCAGCGAGCCGACGATGACGAGAATCTCCGAGGCGTTGCCGGCCAGGAGATAGGCAATGGTGGCCTGGAGGTTTCGATGAATACGCCGTCCCTGCTCCAAAGCCATCACCACGGTGCCCAGTTCGCCATCACCGAGGACAACAGCGGCGGCGGCACGCGCCACGTCCGTCGCCTCCGGTCCTCCGACCGCGATGCCGATGTCGGCACGACGGAGCGCAGGTGCGTCGTTCACCCCGTCACCCGTCATCGCGACCACCGCGCCGCCGTGGTGCAGCGCGTCGATGAGCTCGAGCTTGATACGCGGGTCGACTCGAGCGACCACCGCGGCCGAGGCGAGAAGCGAGCGCCTCGTTTCCGCATCGGCCGCAGCGAGGTCCTCGCCGGAAACCAGCGGATCGATCGGAATCCCCGCCTGGGCGGCGATGGCACGGGCCGTGCCCGCATGGTCACCCGTCACCATCACGACACGAATCCCGGCACCGAGCGCGGCCGCAACAGCCGACGCGGCGCTCGGTCGCAGCGGATCGCCGAACGCCACGAGACCGAGCGGTGTGAACAACTCGGTCGTCGAGCCGTCCGGTCCCGATTGCTCTGACGACGACCGTTCGGCGAAGGCAAGGACACGGAGGCCATCGTCGGTGAGGCGATGTGCCGCGGTTGTCAGTCGGGCACGGGTCGAACCCTCGACGCAGAGATCAAGGATCCGCTCGGGGGCGCCCTTGATGCTCTCGACGTGTTCACGGGATGAAGGCGACACCCGGTGCACCGTCCGCATCATGCCGTGAATGGGATCGAACGGGATGGTGGACACCCGCTCCCCGAGCCCGCCGTTGCCCGTCGTGATCTCCGATGGCGCGGCGTCTCGCAGCGCGGTGTCGACGGCATCGGCGGTGGCGTCGGCGTCGTTGCAACGAAGCGCGCACCGCCAGAGAGCGGCGGGGTCCTCGGCCACCACGCTGACGACTTCGAGATGGCCTGTGGTGAGCGTGCCGGTCTTGTCGGTACAGAGCACCGAGGCCCGCCCGAGCCCTTCGAGGGCCGCCAGGCTCCGCACGATGGCGCCGTGGCGCGCGAGGCGAACGGCGGCGAACGCCAGCGACGTGGTCACCGCCGTGGGCAGCCCTTCGGGCACGGCGGCAACCGCAAGTGCGACACCGAACAGAACGGCATCGCCGAAGCGATGGACTGCGTCGTGCTCTCGGACGTACGTCATCGCCGCGGCGCCGATACCGAGGAGCACCGATCCGATGCCGAGGCGCCGTGTCAGGCTCTGGAGCGACCGTTCGAGCGGGGTCGGCTCGGCGGGCGTCTCGAGCATGCGGGCGATGGCGCCGAGCCGCGTCCGTGTTCCTGTGGCCGTCACGAGGGCTCGGGCGGTGCCGGCGGTCACCAGGGTGCCGGAGAAGACCTGTTCGTCGTCGACCGGTGAACTGTCCGATCGTCGGGTCGGGTCGCCCCTCGACTTGCCTACCGGAAGCGACTCGCCGGTCAGCATCGATTCGTCGACCAGCAGCTGGTTCGATTCGAGGATCGCGAGATCGGCAGGAACACGGTCACCTCCGGCGAGGAGGACGAGGTCGCCGAGCACCACGTCGCGGACGTCGATGATCTGGATCCGGCCATCCCGCTCGACGCGCGCCCGCGGGGACGCCAGGCCGGCGAGCTGTCTCGAAGCATCGTCGGCTCGACGCTCGAGCAGGGCGCTCATCAGAGCATTCCCAAGCGCGACGAAGCCGATCCCGACTCCCTGCGCTGATTCGTCGAGAACGGTCACGGTCAGAACGGCGGCAACGAGCAGGATGGCGTTGAGCGGTTCTGCGCAACGACGCCCGACCTCAACAAGAAACCACGGCCGAGGTTGCGGGGGCAGTTCGTTGGGACCGGACTCGGCCAGCTGACGATGTGCCGCGTCGGTCGTGAGGCCGACCGTGGGGCTCGGGGTGGTCATGTTCGGTGAAGTCGGGAGCGGCGGGCGACGATGTTCAATCTCACCACGCCGACGTCGTGTCCCCTCAGAGGTAGCCGCGGAACGAGACCGCCCACTCGAGGACGGACGCGACGAGCCGTCGACCGGTGATCTCGATCGGAGTGATGTACAGCCACGTGTCCCGCGGTCCGATCCATGGACGCGGATCCCAGCTGTGAAGCCACGGAGGCGTCGTGCTCGCATCGGCTCGGTGCAGCGTGCCTCGCAGGACGACGCTCCATCCCGTTTCCGTCTGTTCATCGACTCCGTCGATCTCGAATCCGACCGGCACCTCGTCCTGATCGAGCACACTCCCCGCCCTCGCCCGGATGACGACGGCTGCACCACCGTCGACATTGGGAACGATCCGGTAGTTGACCGGGAACGCCACGGGGAATCCGTTCTCGACGACGCACAGCCGTCCGACGTGATGGGTGCTCAACAGACCGAGGCACTCTTCCAAAGGCATCGCCGTCCAGAAGCCGGCCGCACTCCGTCCGGCGCTCATCGAGGTACCGCCCGGCTCGCGCGGGATGCGGAGAACGCGCCGTCCAGGTGCTTCGCGGCATGGTTCGTGTCCATGCATCCACGCTGACGGAGATCCGGCCGGTTCCGCAGGGGTCCTTGGTCCCGCCCGCCCCGCCCGTTCGGCACTCCCCGAACCGTCATCGGTTGTCGCCGCGCTCGCCGCGTCTGGGCCGTCCGTGCAGACCGTTCGAACGCCGAACCGGGCCGACTGTCCCGACCGGCACCTACGGGCACAGGCAGTGGGCGACCGTGGACTGGAACAGCGACTCCCCCGAACAGCCTGTTGCGAGAGGGACCGTTGGCCCTTCTCGGTGACCATCCGGTCACGCATGCTCAACGCGTGAGCACAACGTCGTCATACGCGGCAGGCAATGCCGTCCCCGTGATCCCGGGGACTCCGGCATCTGGCACGTTGGCATGGCCGAACGATGGGGTCGTGAGTGTCGACCTCCTTTGGATTCCGCTTGGTGCCGGCACACGCGTCGTGCGAATGAGTGGCGTGATCATCGATGCGGTGTTGGCGTTCGTTCAGCGGCGCCCCCGATGCACCCTGGTCCATTCGGCGCTCGTGCTCCACGCGCCCGAAGGCCGATACGTGATCGAACAGACTCCGGAAACCGACGGCGAAGGTGCTTGTCGCGGCGTCGTCGCTGGAGGCGCCGTCGGAATGCGTGCGGCGGGACGCTTGCGAATCTTCCGCTACGAGATCCGTCGTTGGCTCGGTGGGGTCATTCCAGATGCCGATGCGGCTGTTGCGGGACCGGTGCGACTGTCGACAGACATCGCCACCGTCCGACGAGTTCTCGCGGCAGTACCGGCGGTTCCGACTCCGGTGTGGGGTCGTGATTCGTTCGATGTCGGAGAGATGTGGAACTCCAACAGCGTGATCGCCTGGGTGTTGTCTCGCGGTGGGATCGACGTCGCCGGTATCCATCCACCCGATGGTTGTCTGGCGCCGGGCTGGGGCGCCGGCCTCGCCGTCGCCTTGCGAGCCGACACGACGGCTGATCGTGAACGTGTTGTCACGCCCTCTCCCACATTCGTGGTGTCGGAGTGACCACGATCTGAAACAACGAGCCCCGCCGCGTGTTCGTCACGCTCGGGGTCCTCAGACGAGCCCGGTCGCCCTTTGAAGACGCTTCGGACTCCGACGGCCCGCTCTCGCGAAACGTCTCCTTCGGCCGATACTGTCCAACCCGCCGTTGACCCCGGGTCAGTCCGGTGGGATATCGGTCTCGCTCTTGAAGAGATGGGCCCAGCGCCGAGGATCGAGATGACCCACCAACGGCAGCGAGCGGAGCTCCAGCAGCACCACGAAGAGCACCGCGGTCGCCGCCGCCAGCACGAACCTTGCGCTTCCGGCCATGACACCGACGGCAGCCATCGCCCAGATCGCCGCCGCCGTTGTCAACCCATGGACATGACCATGCGGATCTTGGAGCACGACACCGGCGCCGATGAACCCGATCCCGGTGACGATACCGGCGATGAGTTTCTCCGCCGTCGACGGGAACGCATCGGACGCGATCGTGGTCAGAGCCGCCGACCCGGCCGAAACGAGGGCGAAGGTCCGGGCGCCTGCGGGGTGCCCGCGTACTTCTCGCTCCCACCCGACGACGAAACCGAGCAACCCGGCCAGAGCGATCCGCCCGAAGAGCGCGAGGTCGTGGAGCCACATTGGGCAGAGTCTTGTCGAAACGGTCCGTCAGGGTGCTTTTCGGTGCCCTGAAGTCCGGACGCGAAAATCGGCCAGCCTCGCGGGCTGACCGATCGACAGAACTACGAGAGCAGCGGGGGTGCGAGCGAAGCTCAGCGACCCATGTTCGGCTTGACGCCGTGGTTCGCCTTCTTGCGTCGGGCGTTGGTCTTCTTCTTGTTGCGCTTTTTCGACGGCATAAGGGGATCAACGATAGCCGCGTCGGCCGTGGCCCCGGAACGACGGCCCAAACCGACGAGGTTTAGGGTGTCGCATGGCCCGCCACGACCTCGACCAGTACACCCGGTTCTCCGAGCTACTCGCCGGCATCGCCGGTGTCTGGGAGGGCACCTACACCCACCTTCAGCCGTCGGGCGAGTTGATCGAGCGCTTCGGGTCCCGTCAGGAAACCCGGCTGCGGGGCACGGACTGGTTCGAGCGGATCGTCTACTCGCGTGAGGGCCACGATCCCGAAGTGATCGACTTCCGGGCCCGGATCACCGGCGACACAGTGACGTTCGACGACCCGGACTTCCACGGCATCTCCTATCTCGTGGAGGGCCGGATCACCGTGTTCCCCTACCACTGGAAGTCGAACCCGGGCCGGGAGATCGTGGAGATCATCACGCTCGCCACGGACGACTACCGCACCCGGCTGTGGCAGACCTTCGATGCCGGCGTCCTGACACGGCTCACGCTGATCGAGGAGCATCGTCTCCGGAACCAGGTCCCGGCTGAGTGGTCGTGACGGCCCGGAAGCTGCCGCGACCCGTTCGCCTGTAGCCTCGATGCCCTGCTGGATCCTCGCCGGAAGCTGCCGCGACCCGTTGGCCTGTAGCCTCGACGCCCCTATGGAGCGGTTTGGGTTTGTCGGTCTGCCGAATGCAGGGAAGTCGTCGCTGTTCAATGCCCTGGCCGGCGGCGGTGCTCTGGCGGCCCCCTATCCCTTCGCCACCAAGGAGCCGAACATCGGCCGTGCCAAGGTGCCCGACGCCCGCCTCCTCGCCCTGGCCGAGATGTCCAAGACCAAGACGATCGTTCACGCCACGAGTGAGTTCGTCGACATCGGCGGACTGGTCGAAGGAGCGAGCAAGGGCGAAGGTCTCGGCAACAAGTTCCTCGCCAACATCCGCGAGGTCGACGCCATCGTGTTCGTGCTTCGGGCCTTCGAGAAGGGATCGACCGGCGACGAAGTCCCCGGTTCCTCCGACCCGCTCGATCACCTCGCCACCGTCGAGATCGAACTCGCCCTTGCCGACCTGCAGACGGTCGAGAACCAGGTCGGCAAACGGGCGAAGGCGGCCAAGCTCGACAAGACCCTGCTCCCGGCCGTCGCTGCCCTGGAACACGCGCAGACCCTCCTTGCCGATGGGACACCGCTCTATCGCACGCCCATGTCGGCCGACGAACGGGGTCTGCTGAGGGAGTTCTTCCTCCTGACCAACAAGCCGGTGCTCGCCGTCGTGAACGTCGGCGACGACGATCTCGACGACATCGACGCCAAGGCCGCCCCGGTGCGTGAACTCTTCGGTCCGTATGGCGAGGTACTCGGCATGTGCGTGCAGCTCGAGGCCGAGGCCGCCACCATGGACGAGGCCGAGCGCCGCGAGATGCTCGACGGGTTCGGGCTCGGCGATGGTGCGCTGCCCCGTCTCATGAAATCCGCCTACGACATGCTGGGACGCCGGACCTTCCTCACGACGGGCGAGAAGGAGACCCGGGCATGGACCTTCCGGGCCGGAGCGAAGGCCCCGGAGTGTGCCGGCGAGATCCACTCCGACATCCAGCGGGGCTTCATCAAGGTGGAGACCATCCAATGGGATGTGCTGCTGGAGTGCGGTTCGATGGCCAAGGCACGTGATGTCGGCAAACTGCGTCTCTAGGGCAAGGACTACGAGATGCAGGACGGCGACGTCGTCGATTTCAAGTTCAACGTCTCCAAGTAGTCCACACGAAGCGAGTCGCGAGGCAACCGATGGCGGCTCTCGTGCTTGAGGACGGACGCCGCATCGTGCTGCAAGTGGCCGAGACGCGCTCCGCTCGCCGCCGGGGACTCCTCGGACGGACCTCGGTGGACGGTGGAGCGCTGTTGATCACGAAGTGCCGAAGCGTGCACACCCTCGGAATGCGATTCGCCATCGATGTCGCCCACCTCGATTCGTCGATGCGAGTTCTACGTGTACGTACGATGCCGCCGCAGCGCCTCGGCGCCCCTGTGCTTCGTGCGCGGCATGTTCTCGAGGCGGAAGCAGGAGCCCTGGGTCGCTGGAATCTCCGGGTGGGCAATCAGGTGCGGGTCGAGCCGTGACCGATCCCAATCACCCCGACACCAATCAGTCCGGCTCAGGCCCCGGCGAGTTGATCCTCGTGGCGACCCCGATCGGAAACCTCGGAGATCTGTCGCCGCGAGCTGTCGAGGTCCTGCGCCGTGCCGATGCAATCGCCTGCGAGGACACCCGCCACACCCGCAAGCTGCTCTCGGCCGCGGCGATCGACGGGAAGCGGATGCTGGCCGTTCACGAGCACAACGAGCACAACGCGGCGAACGGCATCGTCGAACTGCTCGCCCGCGGGCAGTGCGTGGCGCTCGTCACCGATGCCGGCATGCCGGCCATCTCCGACCCTGGAGAGCGGGTGGTGGCCGCAGTCGTTGCCGCCGGCTTCGCGGTTACGTGTGTGCCCGGTCCGAGCGCGGCGCTCACGGCGCTGGCGATCAGCGGCCTGCCCACCGCCCGTTTCGTCTTCGAGGGGTTCCTTCCGGTGAAGGGCTCGGAACGGCAGGACCGACTCGGCGCTGTCGCGGCGGCCGCCGAAACTGTCATCCTCTTCGAGGCCCCCCATCGATTGATCCGTACGCTTGCGGATCTGGTCGGATGTTGCGGACCGGACCGCAAGATCAGCGTCAGCCGAGAGCTGACGAAGCGGTTCGAGGAGACCCGGCGAGGCTCATTGGGGGAAGTGCTTCACGCTCTCCTCGCCGAGGGCGCGGCCGAACCACGCGGTGAATACGTGATCGTGCTCGCCGGGCGCGGGGCGGCCGAGGGTTCGCTGCCCGTTGATGACGCCGCGATCCGGGCCATGCTGGCAGTCGAACGGGAACGCGGCGCCCGGACGAAAGAGGCCGTCGACGCAATTGCTTCGGCCACTGGGCTTCCCCGGCGTCATGTCTACGCGCTGGCCGTCGCGCCGCCGGGCGGTGTGACGACGAACCCTCAGCTCAGCCGTTGACGCAATGCGGTGTGGCACGAGTGGCATACCAGCTTGCCCTTGAACATGCCGAGGTCATCGAGGGAGTGGCAGAACACGCACGAGCGCTCCAACCGTCGGACGAGCACCGCGTCTCCTTCGATGGTCATGTCGAGCAGGTCGCCCGTTTCGATTCCGAACACTTTGCGGTATTCCGATGGGATGACGATGCGCCCGAGATGGTCGATGCGCCTGGCGATCCCGCGTGCCCCCTCGTGGCTCGGTTCGGACGGTGCCGGCGCTTCGTGCCCCAGTGGGGGAGGGGCGGCTTCGCCGTCGGCCGAGGTCATCCCACCTAACGTAGTCAGGTGCTCCCTTGTCCGAACACTCGCCCTTTCGCCCGTGCGATCGAAGCATGACAACTGCGGTCGAGTGGTTCGACTCGCACTGCCACGTGCACGATGCCCGTATCGACGCGGCCGCTGCGCTCGATGAGGCGCGCCGGGCCGGAGTCTCCAGGTTCGTCGACGTCGGCTGTGACGAAACCACGTCGCGGGCGGCAATTGCTCTGGCGGCCGAGCACGACGACGTTTGGGCGACCGTCGGCCTGCACCCGCACGACGCCACGCAGGGTTCGTCGTGGATGCCGATGCTTCTCGCCGATGCCTCGGCCGCACGCGTCGTCGGCGTCGGGGAGTGCGGGCTCGACTACCACTACGACCATTCGCCGCGGGAGGTGCAGCGGGCCGAGTTCGCCGCGCAGATCCGGCTCGCTTTCGCGTTTGACCTGCCGCTCGTGATCCATACGCGCGAGGCATGGGACGACACGTTCGCGATCCTCGCCCACGAGGGAACGCCGCAGGCGACGATCTTCCACTGCTTCTCCGGTGGCCCTGCAGAAGCGGAGCGATGCCTCGCCATTCACGATGAGGTCCACCTCAGCTTCTCCGGCATCGTCAGCTTCAAGACGGCGACCGAGCTGCGAGAAGCAGCGGTGCTGACTCCGCTCGACCGGCTGCTGGTGGAAACCGACACGCCGTACCTGGCGCCTATGCCGTTCCGGGGCAAGGCGAACCGACCTGCCTGGGTGTCGTACGTCGGCGAGGCCGTGGCCGCGGCACGGGGCATGTCAGCGGCCGAGCTGGCCGCTGCCACGTTCGCCAACACCACGCGAGCGTTCCGGCTGGACCGGGCATGACACTTTCGCGACAGCAGGTGCAGGCCTGGTTCGATCAGACGGGCGGACATCCGAGCCGTTCGCTCGGACAGAACTTCGTCGTGGATCCCAACACCGTGCGCAGGATCGTCCGCCTCGCCGATGTCGACGCGACCACGAAAGTGGTGGAGATCGGGGCCGGGCTCGGATCGCTCACCCTCGCGCTCGCCGAGACGGGAGCGTCGGTCCTCGCGGTGGAGATCGACCGGCACGTGATCGACGGTCTGCGCGAGAACACCCGCGCTCTGAGCAATGTCACGGTGCTCCACGCGGACGCAATGGCGCTCGACTGGGACGAGGTCCTCCCGGCTGACGAGGGTCCGTACACCCTCGTCGCCAACCTGCCGTACAACATCGCCACGCCGCTGATCGCGGACTTGCTCGACTTCGTGCCGCAGATCACCGTGATGCTCGTCATGGTGCAGAAGGAAGTCGCCGAGCGGTTCGCGGCAGCGCCAAGGACGGCCGCCTACGGCGCGGTCAGTGTCAAGGTTGCCTACTGGGCCGTCGCCCGCATGGTCGGCGTTGTCCCGCCCACCGTCTTCCTGCCCCGGCCGAACGTCGACTCCGGACTCGTCCGTATCGACCGCCATCCCGGTGGGTCGATCGTCCCTGAAGACATCGTACGCGCGCAGACGATCTTCGGCCTGGTCAAGGCCGGCTTCTCGCAACGGCGCAAGATGCTGCGCGGCAACCTTGCCGGGACGGTGGTGGAGTCGGACTTTGCCGCCGCCGGTGTGGCGTCGACCGCCCGGGCCGAGGAGCTCGACGTGCATGCGTGGATCCGTCTCGCCTCCGCCGTTGAAGCCCGCTGCCGCGCCGAACAGGCGCCCGTGCCATGAGCTCCATCGCACGACCGAATGTGGCTCACACCGAGCTCGCACCGGCCAAGCTGACGATCTCGCTACGGATGACCGGCGTTCGACCCGATGGCTATCACCTGATCGACGCCGAGATGGTGTCGCTCGATCTCGCCGACACGCTTGTATTCGTTGAAGGCGACTCGCTTTCGATCGCGACGGAAGCGACTGCATCCGGGGCGCTTGCGGTGCACGCCGATGACGACAACCTCGTCCGCCGGGCCCTCCGACATGTCGGCCGGACTGCCGCCGTGACGCTGACAAAGCGGATTCCGGCAGGCGGTGGGCTCGGTGGAGGGTCGTCCGATGCCGCGGCGGTGTTCCGCTGGGCCGGACGCACAACGGAGCGGGATGTCCGAGAGGCGTCGCGGCTCGGGGCCGATGTGTCGTTCTGCATCCACGGCGGTCGGGCCCGGGTCAGCGGCATCGGAGAGATCTGCGAGCCACTCGCCCATCGAGACCGGACGTTCACCCTTTGCACCCCTCCCATCGGCGTCTCTACCCCTGCCGTCTACCGGGCGTGGGACGCCCTCGGCGGACCGCGGGCGGACGGTCCGAACGACCTGGAGCCCGCCGCGCTCGTCGTCGAACCGCGGCTGGCGCTGTGGCGCGATCGGCTGCGCGAGCACACGGGCCGGGTTCCGGTCCTGGCGGGGAGCGGTTCGACGTGGTTCGTCGAAGGGACCTTTCCCGGCGAAGGATTCGTGGTTGTTTCCGCCATCCCCCGGCACTAATTCTCACTTGGGAGGGTCATCGGGCGTCAAATTCTCCGTACAGTTATCGCCTTCACCACCTGCGGAGGTCTGCCCATGTCACGTACCCGTTCCCGACTCATCGGTCTCGCCACCGCTGGCGCCGCCGTCGCCGCGCTCTTCGCGTCCATCGCTCCCGTCGACGCGCAGACCGCGCCTTCCGACACGATGACCGTGCAGATTCTCGGCCTGAACGACTTCCATGGCAACATCGAGCCCCCGGCGGGTTCGAGCGGACGCATCGGCACGACAATCGCCGGCGGAGCCGAGTATCTGGCGACACACATCCGCCGCCTCAGGGATCAGAACCCTCGCACCCTCGTGGTGCATGCCGGCGACCTCATCGGCGCCTCGCCGCTGCTCTCGGCGATCTTCAAGGACGAGCCGACGATCGAGGTGATGCGCATGATCGGCCTCGACGTTCTCGGCGTCGGCAACCACGAGTTCGACAAGGGCATCGTGGAGCTCAAACGCATCGCCGGTGGTGGATGCCATCCTGTGGAAGGGTGCTTCGACGGCACCTATGCCGGCACAACCTTTCCGGTGCTCGCCGCCAACGTCGTCGAGGAGAAATCGGGCAATTCGGTGCTTCCGTCGTGGGACATCCGGGTGGTCGACGGCGTCCGCATCGGCTTCATCGGGGTCACCTTGGAGTCGACGCCGACCATCGTGGCTCCCGCCGGGGTCAAGGGTTTGAAGTTCCTTCCCGAGGCAGCGGCGATCAACTCGACGGCGAAGCTCCTCAAGGAGAGCTACGGCGTCACCGTCATCGTCGCCCTCATCCATGAGGGAGTCACACCGGCCGACGGTGATCCGAACGGCTGTAATGGCATCACCGGACCGATCATCGACATCGTCAAGAAGACCACCTCGGACGTCGACGCATTCGTGACGGGCCACACCCACCAGGCCTACATCTGCAGCATCAACGGCAAGCCGGTGACGAGCGCTGCTTCTTTCGGACGGCTGATCACCAAGCTCGACCTGACGATCAACAAGGCGAGCGGCAGAGTGGTCGGTTCCACGGCTCGCAACGTCATTGTGACCCGGGACGTCCCTCCGGCTGTCGACGTGAGCGCGTACATCAGCCGCTTGAAGGTCCGCACGGCGCCCAAGACGAGCCGGGTCATTGGCAAGATCACCGGCGACATCGTGAAGGCCAACAACCCGGCCGGTGAGTCGGCGCTCGGCAACCTTCTCGCCGACTCCCAACTCGCCGCTACAGCCGGCGATGGCGACGGCAAGGCCGTGATCGCCATGATGAACCCCGGTGGTATCCGCACCGACCTGGTCGCCTCGCAGATCAGCGGGGGCGAGGCCGTCGGCGAGGTCACCTACGGCGAATCGTTCTCGGTGCAGCCGTTCGGCAACAACCTGGTCACGCTCACCATGACCGGTGCCGACATCATCGAGGCCCTCGAGCAGCAGTTCGACAACCCCGGACCGGGCGCTAACCGAATTCTGTCGGTCTCGAAGGGCTTCACCTACACGTGGACCGCCAGCGCACCGACGGGGAAGAAGGTGTCGAACGTCAAGCTCAACGGGACGGATCTCGATCCCAAGGCGGGCTACCGGGTCACGGCCAATAGCTTCGTCACTGATGGCGGTGACAAGTTCTTCGCCTTCGTGAAGGGGAAGGACCGTTTGGGTGGAGTCATCGATCTCGATGCCCTCGAAGCGGTGCTGAAGAAGGGTCCGGTGTCGCCGCCGGCTACCGATCGCATCACGGTCAAGTGAGCCCGTTCGTGCCCACCCGCGGCATGCACTAACTTTTTCGTCCTCATGGGATCGCTGATCAAGAAGCGCCGTAAGCGCATGCGTAAGAAGAAGCACAAGAAGATGCTGAAGAGGACGCGCTTCCAGCGCAGGGCGAAGAAGAAGTAGCGCAGCAGCGCCCGACTCGGGCAACGATCGAGCACCGCAGGGCGAATCCGGGCGCCGGGGGTCATTCGTGATCCCCGGCGTCTGCGCGTGCGATGACCGATGGACTCGTGCTCGGCGATCGGGTTTCCCGCTATTCGTCTTCGTGACGCCGGGGAGCGACCAGACTGGAGCACGTGCGCACCCGCCTGCTCACCATCGAAGACGACGACGACGTTCGTTTCACGCTGCGCCTGCACCTCGAAGACGAGGGTTACGACGTGTCGGAGGCGGCGAATGGTGCCGACGGTCTGGCCGCGTTTGCTGCCGACAAGCCGCTGCTCGTACTGGTCGACCTGAAGCTGCCCGACATGAGCGGGTTCGACATCTGCCGGGCGATCCGTCAGACGAGCGATGTGCCGATCATCGTCGTGACCGCCCAGGAGTCGAGCTTCGATGTCGTTGCCGGGCTCGAAGCCGGAGCCGACGACTACGTGACCAAGCCGTATCAGCCGAAGGAGTTGGCGGCCCGCATCCGTGCGCACCTTCGACGCGCGCAACCGGCCCGGTCCTCGGCCGGCGGTAGTTCGCGCGCCCTGGTGTTCGGCGACGTCGAGATCCGGGAAGACGAAGGTCGCGCGCTCAAGGCCGGAGTCGACCTGAAGCTGACCCGCACCGAGTTCCGATTCCTGCTGTTCCTGGCCCAGAACGCCGGAAAGGTGTTCTCCCGGGAAGCGCTTCTGGCCGAGGTCTGGCATCACGACGCCCTTGCCGACGGCCGTCTCGTGGACGCCCACGTCCGCCGTCTTCGGACCAAGGTCGAAGAAGATCCTGCCGAACCGACCCTCATCGCCACCGTTCGAGGGCTCGGCTACCGCCTGGTCCCGCCCGGTGGCTGACCCACAGAGCAACGAGCCGGCGTCGTCGCCGGCGACCAGCGAGGGGGGCCGGGCAGACGTTCGTCCCTCCCGCCCATCGCCGCACGCACCGTTGCCTTCCGTTGCGCGCGGCGCACCGGCCGGCGCCCAACGCGGCGGTTCGATCCTTCCCGGCGCCTATCTGGACCGCCGGGAACCGACCCCGCCGGTGGAGGATGTCACGGACCTGGTCGATTCGGGGTTCTTCCGCCGTCTTCTGCCGCATCGCCTGCGCTCCCTACACCTCGGTCTTGCCTCGCGGACGACGATCGCTCTTGCGCTCGGCGCGCTCGTCGTGTCGGTCATTGTGTCGCTGCTCACCTTCGTGGTCGCCCGTTCGTCGTTCGTCGCGGAGCGTCGTCGTGCCGCCGAACGACTCGCCTTCACCAACGCGGCTGAGGCTCAGCAGGCGCTTGCCGGTCGTTCCGGGCGAAGCGTGTCGTCGGTCCTGCGCAGCCAGCACCGTCCCAGCTCCTCGGCGAGCCTGCTCCAGAGCGGCTCGGCGACGTATCGGAGCAACGACTCCGATGTCACGATCGAGTTGGTACCGGTCGAGCTGAGGCGTCGCATGGACCGGTCGTCCCGCAATCCCCGCAACGACACGGCCAGCGGTTGGCAGATCGCCCGCGACGGGAGCGGTTCCCGCTTGGTGATCGGGATTCGTCTGCCGAGCGTGTCGGCCACGTTCTACGAGATCTCCTCGCTCGCCGATCTCGACGGATCGCTTCGCAACCTTGGACGTGCATTGACCCTCGCTGCTCTTGCATCGACGGCCGGAGCCGCGATCGTCGGCCGTTCGGTGAGTCGGCGGGTGGTCCGCCCGCTCCGCCATGTGGCCGTTGCCGCCGGTGACATCGCCAGCGGCCGGTTGGAGACCCGCCTCGAGCTCACCGGTGACTCCGACCTGGATCCCCTCGTCATTTCTTTCAACGACATGGCGGCGTCGCTCCAGACCCGCATCGAGCGGGAGGCCCGGTTCGCATCCGACGTGAGCCATGAACTGCGGACTCCCCTCACGGCACTCACTGCAGCCGTCGAACTGCTCGAAGGAGGACGCGACGAACTGAGCGAGCGGAATCAGAAGATCGTCGACGTGCTCGGCAACCAGTCCCGGCACTTCCGCCGTCTGGTGCTCGACCTCCTGGAGATATCGCGTTTCGACGCCAATGCCGCCGAACTCGTCGCCGAGGTGTTCGATCTTCCGTCCTTCGTGCAGCAACTGGTGTCGCTGCAGGGCTCGACGGCCGAGGTGGATGCTTCCGGTCTGCACCACCCTGAGGTCCGGCTAGACAAGCGACGCGTCGAACGCATCGTCGCCAACTACCTGCAGAATGCCGCCAACTACGCCAACGGGGCGGTCCGCGTCGAGCTTCGCGACGGCGCATCGTTCCCCGTCGAGATCGTGAGCACCTCGACGATCCTGGGATCGGGTTCCGAAACACCGACCGGCGAGGATTCGAGGGAGCCGTCCCGTCGCATCATCATCGCCGTCGAGGACCGGGGACCGGGCATCGGTGCCGAGGATCGCGAGCTGCTGTTCGAGCGGTTCCGCCGCGGCGCCGCGCACCAGCGGGGATCGGGCGTCAAGGGAACCGGTCTCGGTCTCGCTCTGGTTGCGGCCCACGCGCAACTCCACGGGGGCCGGGCCTGGGTGGAGGAGCGGCCGGGCGGAGGAGCGCGATTCTGCGCGGAGCTGGTGGAACCGTGAGGGCCGTTCGACGCACGGTCGCCGTCTTCGTGGCCTTCGCGATACTCGCCTCGTGTGCCGTCGCGCCGACGGACCGACCCGGGGAGCTCGGAGATCGCGGGGCGGTCGAGCGACTGCAGACCCCGGTCCAGCAGCGCAACGTCTACTTCCGCAGCGAAGACAGCCTGTTCCCGCGTTCGCGTGAGGTCCTTCTGTCCGACAGCCCGCTGGTGGTGTCCCAGGCGCTCCTCGGCCAACTGCAGCGAGGACCGCTGCCCGATGACGGAAACGCGGTCGATTCGGAGTACTCGGTCGACTGGAAGTTCGTGGCAATACGGTTCTCGGACGGAACGCTTTCCGTCGATGTCGCCACCGGCCGCGACATCGCCGAGAACGCGTTTCCGCTCTGCCAGATGCTCTACACGCTCATCGACGGCCGGACGGTGCGGTCAGTCCAACTCTTTGACGGGGGCTCTCGGATCAACACCGTTCGCGACCCGAACGGCGCCCTGGTCGACGCACGCCAGTCGCTGACCCTTGATCTCTGCCCGACGCTCGATCGCCGCCAGCGCAGCATCCGGGTCCTGCTGGTGCAGAACGGACGTCTCGTCCCGGTGGAGCGCCAGGTGACCGGCCTCACCGACGCCTCCGACCCCCTGGAATGGACCGACCAGCTGATCACGGCGCTCGTCAGCGGGCCACTGCCCTCTGAGCCGACGCTGACCTCGGACGTGCGTGGCGTCGAACCCGAGTTCCGCGACGAAGGCAACGGTTACGCACTTTCGTTCAATGCCACGTTCGATGAGCTGGCGGCCGCGCGTCAGGCGATGGTCCTCGCCCAGTTGCTCGACGCCATCGACTCGAACGTGCCCAACAAATCCTTCGGCGCCGTGGCCGTCGAAGTCGGAGGCGTCCGCAAGACCCGGGTGCCCGGTCCGGACGGCCCGATCCCGACCCCGATCCAGCGCAGCCAGTACCTTTCTCTCCTCCCCTCCACCGGCTGAGTGCGCCCAGCGGGAACGTACCGATGACGACCTAGCGCGCTCGGGTAAGGTTGGATCCTGGTAGTCCCTCTCGGGTCGTCCAATGGCAGGACATCTGGTTTTGGTCCAGAGAATGAGGGTTCGAGTCCTTCCCCGAGAACTCGTTGCGTCACTGGCGACGCGACCCGCACTTCCCCGAAAACACGACGAGGTCCCTGTGGCGAACGCACGCGAAGAGATCGACGCGATCCTGTCGATCGCCAAACAACAGCCCGGGGTCACTCCGGGAGTACCAACTCTCAGCGTGGTCATCATGGCGGCTGGAGAAGGCTCGCGGATGAGATCGGCCAGGCCCAAACCGCTGCACCGGCTGTGCGGAAAGCCCATGATCAGCCACGTGCTCGACGCGGTTACTCCCGTCGGGGCGTCGAGAGCGATCGTCGTGGTCGGCCACGGTGCGGAACGGGTCATGAAAACCCTCATCGAGGAGGCCCCGGCCGAAACGACGCTCGAGTTCGTCACTCAACACGTACAGCGCGGTACCGGGGATGCCGTCTCGGTTGCCCTCACCGCGTTCACGTCCGATGAGCTCGATGCCGATGCCGATGCCGACGTCATCGTGATGCCGGGCGATCAGCCGCTCTTCCGTCCCTCGACGATCGAAGCCCTCGTCCACACCCATCGTTCGAGCGGTGCGGCCGTCACTGTCCTCACCGCCCACGTTCCTGACCCGACGGGGCTCGGGCGCATCGTGCGGGACAAGCTCGGACGGGTGCGGCGGATCGTCGAGCACCGCGATGCCACCGCTGATGAACGGGCGATCGACGAGATCAACACGTCGGTGTTCGTCTTCAAGCGGGCATTGCTCGCCCCCGCGCTGCGTCGTTTGAGCCCGGAGAACAGCCAGGGGGAGTACTACCTGACCGACGTCGTCGCCGTCCTGGCCGATGCCGGGTATCCGGTCGCATCGCATGTGGTCCAGGACCGGGCCGAAGCCGAGGGCGTCAACGACCGTGTGCAGTTGGCGAAGGCCGAGGCCGAGCTCCGCCGCCGGACCAACGACCGGCTGATGCGCCAGGGCGTCACGATGCTCGATCCCGATCGGACCTACGTGGACTCGACGGTGATCGTCGGCACCGATGTGACGCTCTTTCCCGGCGTGCTTCTCCAGGGGCACACGGTGATCGGCAGCGGCTGCGAGATCGGCCCGAACACCAGGCTCGTCGAGTGCATTGTCGGGGAGGACTCCACGATCGAAGCGAGCACGGCGGAGCGGGTGACCTTCGGCGCCGGTGTCGTGGTCGGCCCGTATGCGGCCTTCGAGCCGGGGACTAGCGTGCACGACGGCGTTCGGGTCGGCCCGGGCGCCTACCTCGGCTGATCGGTCCGGGGTCCACCTCGTTCCCGACGCTCCGGCGTCGCCCCCAGGAGACGATCCACACCCATGCAAGTCGCCCCCACGAAGCGTCTGCAGCTGATCGCCGGCCGGTCCAATCCGGTCCTGTTCGCCGAGGTCGCAAACTGCCTCGGGGTCACGCTGACCAACCCTGGGCTCGTTGATTTCGCGAGTGGTGAGATCCGGTGCCGTTTCGGTGAGTCGCTCCGCGGGTCCGACGTGTTCATCCTCCAGACGCACTGCGCGCCGGTGAATGACCATCTCATGGAGCAGCTGATCATGATCGACGCCGCCAAGCGGGCGTCCGCGAAGCGGATCACGGCGGTGTGTCCGTACTACGGCTACGCCCGCCAGGATCGCAAGAGTGACGGCCGCGAGCCGATAACGGCGAAGCTCGTCGCCGACCTCCTCACCGCAGCGGGAGCCGATCGTGTCGTCAGCATCGATCTGCACTCTGGTCAGATCCAGGGGTTCTTCGACATCCCTGTCGATCACCTGACGGGCACGCCGGTGCTCGTCGAGCACCTCAAGTACGCAGTCGGCCCGGGTTGCGTGATGGTGTCGCCGGACACCGGCCGAGTGAAGGTGGCGGAGAAGTTCGCGAAGCGCCTCGATGCCGATGTGGCGTCGATCTACAAGCGACGTTCGACGAGCTCGGTCAACACGGTCGAGGCGCTCGACATCATGGGCGAGGTGGCCGGCCGCACCTGCGTGCTGGTCGACGACATGGTCGACACCGCGGGCACGATCTGTGCCGCAGCCGACCTCCTCGTCAAGGCGGGAGCGGCAGAAGTACTGGCGGTGGTGACCCACGGGATTCTTTCCGGCCCGGCCATCGACCGCATCAAGAACTCGTCGCTGTCCAAGCTCGTGATCACCGACACGGTCCCGCTACCCCCGGAGAAGCAGATCGACAAGATCGAGGTGCTGTCGATCGCACCGTTGCTCGCCGATGCCATCTCGGCGGTGTTCGAAGACGCTTCGGTGTCCGACATCTTCGGCGGCGAGAACCAGTTCTGAGCATGAGGATCTCCCGCGTCGAAGCCTGGTCGATCCATCTTCCGAATGCCGAGGGGCCGTACCGGATGGCGGGAGATCGCATCTCCACCGGCCAGGACGTCGTTGTCGTGCGGGTCACCGCCGACGACGGTACCTGGGGGATCGGCGAGTCGGGCACCGTTGGGGTCACGTTCGACTCGGCGAACCTGCCCGGCCAGATCACCGGTGTCACCACGCTTGCCTCGGCCGTGCTCGGAGCCGATCCGCTCAGCCCGGAGTCCGTTCACCGCCGCATGACCGCAGCCATGACCGGCCATCCGTACTGCAAGGCACCGATCGATATTGCTGTGTGGGACCTCGCCGCCCGCATCGCCGGGGTTCCGCTGTGGAAGCGGCTCGGCGGGGACGGGCCCGAGCCGACACCGCTCTATCGTCCGGTCCAGGGTGCCAGTGTCGAGGCAGTCACCGCGAAGACCCATGAGCGGATCGCCCAGGGCTACCACCGGCTTCAAGTGAAAGTGGGCGACGATCCGATTCTCGATGCCGCCCGGGTGCTCGCCGTGCGAGAGGCGGCCGGTCCCGACGTCGTCATCTTCGCCGATGCCAACTGCGGCTTCTCGATCTCGGCAGCACGACGGTTCGTACGCGCGCTTGGTACCGACGGGGCCGGCGTCTTTCTGGAGCAGCCCTGTGCGACGCTGCTCGACTGCGCCCGCCTCCGCGATTCGTGGACCGGGCCGATGGTCATGGACGAGAACATCGTCTCGTTGGCGGCTCTGCTCGAGGCGAACCGTCTCGGAGTTGCCGACGGAGTCACGGTGAAGCTCATGCGCGTCGGCGGTATCACCCCGGCGAAGCTGATCCGCGACGCGGCCGTCGAGCTCGGCATCGGTGTCACCGTCGAAGACGCCAGCGGGTGCGATCTGGCCGACACCACCTTCGCCCACATGAACGCATCGACCCCGGCGCGCCTGCGCGTGCACTCGGTCGATTTCGACAGCTGGGTCACCGTACGTTTCGTCACCGGCCCGCGTCCTCGCGTCGGCTCGTTCCTGGTTCCCCAGACCGACCTCCCCGGCCTCGGCCTCACCCTTGACGAGTCCGTTCTGGGTCAGCCGTTCGTCGACGTCACCGGCTGAGGAATGCCGGGGATGCCGGAGGTCCGCGTTAGGTGGCTGTCCGACGCAGGAGTCTTCGTTCGGTGCTGACAATCGGTGATCGTTGGGCCGCTGTAGCTCCACCGTGCGCGGGCGGAGTAGTATTGGCGGTCCTGTTTTGTCGGTTGACCTGCGTCTGGCGGGTCAGGCGGCCTGCACATACTCACCCGAAGAGAAACCCTGTACGGAGTTCGCCATGTCTGAAATCACGTTGACCGCCGATCGTCGCACCGCGACTGGCTCCGGCGCTGTTGGCCGGCTCCGTCACACCGGCAAGATCCCGGGCGTCATCTACGGGCAAGGTTCCGAGACGATCTCCATCGAGCTCGATCATCACGACGTCTCGGTGTCGTTCCCGACCCGCGCCAGCCGCGAGGCCCAGCTCACGCTGGTGCTCGACGGCCAGCCGATCAAGGTCAAGTTCCAGGACATCCAGCGCCACAAGACCCGCAACACCGCGCTGCACATCGACTTCATGCGCGTCTGAGGTTGTTTGGTCGCGTTTGTGCGGCCGCGCCTCGATGCTGTCGCTTGCCCGCGGCGACGCCACCTGACCCGCTCGGAGCAGTGGACCGATGAAGCTGTTCACACACGCCGCCGAACGGACGGGCACGCCGGCCGATCTCCTCGTGATCGGCCTCGGTAACCCGGGCGCTGAATACGCAGGAACGCGCCACAACGTAGGGGCTGCGGTCGTGGCGTTGCTCGCCGAGCGACACGGAGGGCGCTTGAAGAGCGGAAAAGAACGGGCGCTCTCCGCTGAGGTCCGAATCGACGGAAAGCTCGTTGCGTTGGCGTTTCCGCAGACCTACATGAACCTCTCCGGTGCCTCGGTCCGTCTCTTGGTGAAGCGCCATGGCATCGACGACCCGGCGAAGCTTGTCGTGATCTACGACGAACTCGACCTGCCGCTCGGTCGGGTGAAGCTGAAGATGGGCGGCGGCGCGGCCGGGCACAACGGCATCAAGTCCTTGAAAGAACATCTCGGCGGCGGAGACTTCGGACGGATCCGGATCGGGATCGGTCGGCCGTCGGGAACGCCGAAGGGCGGCGACTACGTCCTGAAGCGACCGGGCAAGGCCGAGCAGACCGAACTCGATATCGCCGTGCAGGTGGCCGCGGATGCCGTTGAGCGAATCGTCGCGGTCGGATTCGAGCGGACGCAGAACGAACTCAACACCGACCCGACGGCAAACCCGGCCACCTAGAGACGCCCGCACGGCAGCCGGTCACCGCAGTACGAACCCGGTGCCGATGGCGTCGCGAGGGTCGAGGGTGAACACGCTCGTGCCGGTCTTGTACGCGGCCCCGCGGACCTCGGTTATCACGGCGGCCCGGCCCTCGGCGGTGACCTCCTCGACCACTCGCCCGGTGAACTCACTTCCCACGATGGACACGTGTTGGAGGTGCTGGTCGGCGTGGATTCGACCTTCGTCGGCGAGCAGCGCCAGACGAGCCGATGTGCCTGAACCGCACGGTGAGCGATCCACCTCGCCATCGGCGAAGACGGTCACGTTGCGCTGATGCGGGCCGCTCAGGTGTTGGCCGAGGTCGTCGAAGATGATCGTGCCGTAGATGCCGTCGAGGCGTGCATCGCTCGGGTGCTTCGCCCACTCCGAGTCATTGAGCGCCCACTTGATTTCCCGGCCCAGCGCAATGAGGTCGGTGTAGTGCTCGGCGTGGACGGTGAGGCCGATACGGTCGGCGTGGACCGATGCATACAACGCACCGCCGTAGCTGACGTCGACGAACACCGGGCCCCGTGACGTGGTCACCATCACGTCGCGCGCGATCACGTACGCCGCGACGTTTCGGAACGACACGTGCTGCACCGCCCCACCCGCGCACGTGACGACA
>JANLRD010000196.1:0-19707 GCA_031368215.1 Acidimicrobiia bacterium
GAGGAACCGGGCGAGTTCGCCCTTTCACGAAGAACATGCCAGCTGTGGAAACCTGGGCGCATGAGCGACACAGACAGTCCCGGCACCGATGCGCTGCTCGACTTCGAAGCGCAAGAGCTCACCTTCGACGACGAGACGATGGGCGTCTACGTTGCCGGAACTGGACCCGCCGTCGTGGTCATGACCGAGATGCCCGGCATCACGCCGCCGGTCGCCCGCTTCGCACGCTGGGTGCGCGATGCCGGTTTCACGGTTTGGATGCCGAGCCTGTTCGGCGTCGACGGCGCCGAGCCGACGATGGAACTCGCCGGACAGGCCCTGCGATCGGTATGTGTACGTAGAGAGTTCCAGGCATTCGCCAACGGTGAATCGAGCCCGATGGCTCGTTGGCTTCGCCAGCTCGCCGCCCACGCCCATGGGGTCTGCGGTGGTCCGGGCGTCGGTGCCATCGGCATGTGCTTCACCGGCAACTTTGCTCTCACCATGATGCTGGAGCCATCGGTGCTCGCCCCGGTGATGTCGCAGCCTTCCCTCCCTTTCGACGATCCCGCAGGGACCTTCCTCACGACGACTGAACTGGCGGCGGTCAGGGCGCGGCTCGACACCGACGACCTCACCGTGATGGCCGTTCGATTCGACGGTGACCCGTACTGCACCGCCGCTCGCTTCGACGCATTCGCGGAGGCGCTCGGTGATCGTTTCGTCTCACGGGTGCTGTCCGACTCGTCGGCGGGCGACCTGGGCTGGACCGGCGTGCCGCACAGCGTCGTCACCACATCCCTCGTCGACGAAGCCGGTGAGCCGACCGCTGCTATCCGCGACGAGATCCTGGCGTTCTTCGCGTTTCGCCTGCTCGCCTGACGCAGAACGGCACAGACCCGTCAGGCTGCGCCGAGGGCCTTGGGCTTGACGATCACGGTCAGGCGCATGCCGCCCTCATAGTGACCCTTGAGATGACAGCCGAGGATCGTTCGGCCGACCTTCGTGAACGTGGTTCGGATCTCGGCGGTCTTCTTCGGGGCGATCGTCACGAACCCCTCGCCGGGTTTGGCCTTCGTGGTCGTGCCGTGACTCGCCATGTCGTGGCCCATCGCTTCCGCGTCCTTCATCTCGGCGGCGTGCGCCTTCTGCACCTTGTCGTCGCCGAGCAGCGCCTCATGATCGATGGTCGAGGTGTTGGTGATGCGCAGCACCACTGGTTGGCCAACCGTCACCGTGATGGTGCGCGGTTCGTACCGCACTGCGGCCGCATCGATCTTGACGATCTGCGGGGTCTTCGCGGCTGCTCCGGCTGAGAGAACAGGGACGAGGAACAACGCGCCAAGGATGGTCGTGAGCGCGCCGACCAGAATCCGACGGCGGCGTGAGCGAAGCGAAACGGAACCTACGGAGGACCTCATAGCCATGGGTCCAGTCTGGCCCGACCGTGCCGCAATCGTGGCTGATCGCAGCTCATCTGGCCGTGGCACCGGTCACCCACCAGACTGGAGGCGTGCCGATCGAAGCGTCCAAAGCCACCATCCATGAAGCCATAGCTGCTGCCTTCCCCGATCGCCCTTGCATCGTGTGGCGAGGACGTACCTGGACGTGGTCCGAGGTCACCGATCGCAGCCGACGACTCGCCAACTATCTCCTGTCCCGCGGCGTCGCGGTGCCGACCGGTCGTGAGTTCCTCGACGGTCATGAGACCGGGCAGGACCATCTCGGCATCTACCTCTACAACGGCAACGAGTACCTCGAATCGATGCTCGGTGCGTACAAGGCGCGAGTTGCCCCGTTCAACGTGAACTACCGCTACGTCGCCGAGGAGCTCGTGTACCTCCTCAGAGACGCGAACTGCAGAGCCCTTGTCTACGGCGGATCGTTCGCCCCGACTCTGGCGGCGATCCGCGATCAGCTCGCGTCTCTCGACATCCTCATCCAGGTCGACGACGGCTCCGGCAATGCGCTCCTCGACGGCGCCGTCGACTACGAAGCAGCCCTCGCCGGGTCGAGTCCCGAACGTCCGGAGGTGCAGGTGATGGGAGGCGACTGGTCGGCAGACGACCTCTACATCCTCTACACCGGCGGAACCACGGGCATGCCGAAGGGCGTGCTGTGGCGTCAGATCGACATCGCCGTTTCAGCGATGAGCCTGCGCAACGTTTCGGCCGGCACCGAGTTCGACGACTTGGAGTCGTTCACCGCCGGCCTGGCGCAGACCGCGCCGCTCATCACCCTGCCTGCGGCACCGTTCATGCATGGCGCCGGGCACTGGATTGCGTTCACCGCGTGGCATCGCGGGGGCACCGTCGTCCTTCAGGACAACACGGTCGCCCTCGACCCCGCCGACATCTTGACGGTGTGCCAACGCGAGGGGGTGCAGTTCCTCCAGATCGTCGGCGACGCATTCGGCCGCCCCATCATCGAAGAGATCGAGCGGGCCAACGCTGCAGGGACTCCGTACGATCTCAGCGCACTGGGGATCATGCTGTCGGGTGGCGCCGCCCTCTCCGCACCGCTCAAAGAGCGCTTCCTCAACGCGCTTCCCAGACTGCTCATCATCGACGGGATCGGGTCGTCGGAAGCCGGTGGCCAGATGCAGAACATCTCGGCCGGCGACCCGACCAAGGCGACGACCGGGACATTTGTCGCCGCGCCGGGAAATCACGTGCTCTCCGAGGACCTCACGGCCGAACACCAGCCGGGCCACGACGGACTCGGTTGGCTGGCGAAGTCCGGGCGTCTCCCCCTCGGCTATCTGAACGATCCGGCGAAGACGGCCACGACCTTCCCGACGGTCGCCGGCGTCCGCTATTCCGTTCCGGGCGATCGGGCGAAGCTCCTCGTCGGCACGGAGGCGACCTTCGGGGTGCCGATCGTCGAGTTGCACGGACGCGACTCGGTGACGATCAACTCCGGTGGCGAGAAGATCTTCGCCGAAGAGGTCGAGGCCGCACTCATCGCGCACCCTGCGGTGTACGACGTCGTCGTCGCCGGCCGACCGAGTGAACGCTGGGGCAACGAAGTCGTCGCGATCGTTCGGCTCACCGAGGGTGCAACGGCGAGTGAAGACGACCTGCTCGCCGAGGCTGAACGTCACGTCGCCCGCTACAAGTTGCCCAAGGCATTCGTGTTCGTCGATGCCATCCAACGCTCGCCATCAGGCAAGGCCGACTACCGCTGGGCGAAGGAGTTGGCCAGCCGGTAGCTCCCGCGCGGCCATTCGGGCTGGGCCTCCGCCCGACGCGACCGAAGAATGACTCGCGCAGATTTGGCCGTCATCGGCGTTGCGCACGTGGAAACACACGCAGCGCGCCAATGACGACGCCGACGATGGGCGGTATACTCTCGGTATATGAAGGCGACGACGATCAAGCTCAGCGTCGAGACTCGAGACCGGATCCGAGCACTGGGCGGCGAGACGTACGAGGAGACCGTCGTTGAGGCACTCGACGCTCTCGAGGCGGACCGATTCTGGGGTCAGGCCGATGCCGCGGCGAAGTGGCGCGCCTCGCTCGCCAGGAGCGAGCGAGCCGCGCTTGTTGCTCGGGAGGCCGAGGTCGACGCAGCGTTCGATGGCATCGAATGATCGAAGCCGGGGACATTCATCTCGCCGATCTCCATGAGGGGAGACGCCGACACGTGCTGGTGATCTCGAATCGACGCTTCCACACCACATCGGGCCGTGTCATCGTCGCACCTGAACTGTTCGGCGAACCCGACGAGGTTCCGTTTCCCTGGAGGGTCCAGATCGACGGCATGGTGTTCGCCGTTGATCTGGTGCGCGGTCTGCCGGCAGCTCGCCTCCTCAGGCGAACGAATCGCGCTCCGGTAGCGGCGATGGCACTCGTGACACGAGCTCTGCTCAACATCACCTGACGCGTCTCTGGGACAGTGGTGCCGTCGTCGCTCCGCGGAAAAACCCAACACCCGCGCCACAAGCTCAGGTCAGAACTTGACCATGCAGATGCGGGGCCCGCGGACCTGACCGCCGGCCCAGGTGACGGAAGACGGGTCGACGAGTGAGAACTCGGGGACTCGCGCCATCCAGGTCTGCAGCGCGACGCGCAGCTCGAGCCGAGCGAGGTTCGAGCCGGCACAGCGATGGATGCCGGCGCCGAAGGCCACATGGCGGTTGTTCTCCCGGTCGAGGATCACCTCGTCGGGATTCTCGAACTGACGCGGATCGCGGTTCGCCGCGGGGAATGCCATGAGCACCCGGTCGCCGGCGTGCATCGGGCAGCCCTGGAACTCCGTGTCGTGAGCGACGATGCGCGCCATCGTGACCGGGGCATAGGCGCGGAGGAGTTCTTCCACCGCTGTGGGCCAGAGATCCGGGTTGTCGCGCAATTGCCGCTGATGCTCGGGATGCTGGGCGAGGTGCCACAGCGATGCGCCGATCGACGACCACGTGGTGTCGATCCCCGCGACGAGCATGAGGTTGCACACGCCCATGACGTAGTCCTCGTCGACCGCCTCGCCGGCGTGCTCGTGGGCGAGGAGGCTCGTGATGAAGTCGCCTTCACGCGGGTTGGCTTTGCGGTCGTCGAGCTGCGAGCGGAGGAAGTTCATGATGTTGAGACGGTTCTCGAGGCGAACCTTGGGATCGGTGAGCCCGGTTTCGAGAACGCCGCGAACCCATCCGGTGAACGTGTCGGACATGTCGGTCGGCACCCCGAGCATGAGTGAGATGACCCGCACCGGGATCTGCTGCGCGTAGTCGGTACCGGCGTCGGCAACACCCTTGTCGATGAACCGGTCGATCAGCGAGTTGCAGAAGTCGCGAGTGGTGGCTTCGTAGGGAGCGACGGACTGCGGAGCAAAGGTCGGCAGGATCGCCCGGCGGTGCCAGTGGTGATCCGGCGGATCGGAGGTGATGGGCGGGGCTTTCACGCCCGAGTACGGACCTTCGACCTGGCCCGGCGGCGGCGGGACCACGATGATCTCCTGCGACGTGAAGACCTCGTGCTCCTGGGCCATGGCGACGACGTCTTGATAGCGCGTCGGCAGCCACGATCCGCCCCAGCGGTCGCTGTGGGCGATCGGGCACTCCGACTCGCGGATCGTCGACATCGTCGAGAACGGGTCCTTGACGAAGTCGGGCGAGAAAATGTCGAAGTCGGTCAACGGATTTGCGGTGTCAGTCATTTGGCTCAGTCCTCGATGATGATGGCGAGCTCGGGGCAGTTGCCGGCGGCTCGACGGGTCTTGGCCTGCAGCGCTTCAGGGACATTGTTGCCGTCGATGAGCAGCACTGCGTTGCCGTAGTCGTCGCTGCCGAACACTTCGGGCGCGGCGATGGCGCACATTTGGTGGCCCTGGCAACGGTCGTTCTCGATGCGGACGTTCACGCCGGATCCTTTCGGGGGTTCTGTCCGGGAAGACAGCAGGTGCGGGGCTTCAACGGGAGGGACAGGAGATGCTGCCAGCGAGTGCCGCCGAAACGCAACTGCGGCCACCGGTGATCTCGTCACGTCGAAACGTCCGTTCCGGTCGTCAAGCCCGCTTCGGCGGTCCTGCCGACGTGAAGCCCGTGCCCTCCGGATCGACTGCCCAACTCGGTGACGCACCCCACGAATCTTCGAAGACCAGCTCGCCGAGCGGTCGGCGGCGCACCGGTCCGTGACGGCCCTCAGGATGGCCGAGGGTGATGGTGGCGTGGATCACCGCATCGCCGGGCACCCCGAGCAGTTCCGTCAACTCGCGCTCGACCGCGTGGTGAAAGCCCGTCAGGACACCGCCGAGTCCGATCGCCCGGGCCGCCAACAGCAGGTTCTGGCATGCGGGATAGATGGATGATCCCTCGAACACCGATGGCTCGCGGTAGCGGACCAGGCACGGGAATACCAGAACCGGGACCCGTTCGAACTCGTCGACGTAACGCGCCATGGTGCGCTCCATGCGCGCCTTCGGCGAATCTTCGAGCGTGCCCGAGCCGCGGTCGTAGCCGTCGTGAACCCGCTTCTCCCTCCACATCGCCCGCGCCGCCCCGCCGATGAGCCGCTTCGCCTCGACCGCCGTGGAGCCATCGCGAAGCACCAGGAAACGAAACGGCTGCCGGTTCGAGCCCGTCGGTGCCCTGGTCGCGGCATGGAGGATGGTTGCGAGCTGCGCATCGGTCACCGGCTCGTCGGTGTAGCGACGGATGGCACGAGTGGTCGAGATGCCCTCGAGCAGATCGATCGGCCCGCCGCTCTGACCCGGTGCCGGCGGCCCCGCGCCACCTATCGAACCGAAGGACCCGGCCATCAGCCGCGTTGCACCGCGGCCGACCATTCGAGCAGCGACGCCTTCATGATGTCGCGATCACCATCGGTGCCGATGAAGCGCAACTCACCGCCACCGGGGACGTCGCGGTAGCGAACGTTGAGCTTGAGGTTCTCCGTGCCGTATTCGAGCTCCGGACGACCCGGAAGCGCACGACCCTCGAAGCGCACGTCGGAGTAGTCAGCGCGCAGATGTTGTACACGCTGTTTGCGGAGGTACGAGCGGATGGAAGAGACCCGTACGCTGTCGTCCGGATTGACGGCGACGAAGGTAGCGGTCATGCCATCGGCCGTCTCCTTCCACACCTGGCCGACCTGGGAACGGTCGGCCATCACCAACGCGGCCTCCTTCGCCTTGCGAGCGTCGGATTGATTGGTGCGCGCCGCCCACACGTTGAGAGCCAGGAAACCGGCTACGACCACGCTGAGCACGGCAATGAGGACCTTGCCGCGGACCGACCGGGCCGAGCGCAGCTGGGGAGAGGTCCCCTGAAGGGTTTCCTCAACAGACATCATTCCGGCGCTCATCCGTCAACCTTCTTCACGGCGTGCCCACCGAACGCGTTGCGGAGCGCCGAAAGAACACGGAGCCCGTACGCATTGTCTTCCCGCGATCCGAAACGGGCGAACAGCGACGAGGCGATGGTGTACGCCGGTGCGCCGAACTCGACCGCAGCGTCGACGGTCCAGCGCCCTTCGCCCGAGTCGTCGACGTAGGCCTTGAGGTCATCGAGCTCCGGGTCGCGCTCCAACGCCGACGCCAACAGCTCAAGAAGCCAGGAGCGCACGACAGACCCGTGATTCCACACGTCGGTCAGCTTCGCCTGGTCCACGTTGAACGGACTCTTGGCAATGATCTCGAGTCCTTCGCCGTAGGACTGCATCATCGCGTACTCGATGCCGTTGTGGACCATCTTCGTGAAGTGACCCGAGCCCGACGCTGCGTCGACGTGCATCAAGCCGTTCTCCGGGGCGAGCGTGGCGAAGATCGTCTCCGCCGCAGCGTACGCCTCGTCCGGCCCGCCGACCATTAGGCAGTAGCCGTTGGCGAGGCCCCATACCCCGCCGGAGGTCCCGGCGTCGAGCATGAGGATTCCCCGCTCGGCGAGCACCGCAGCGCGGGCCTGGGTCTGCTTCCAGTTCGAGTTGCCGCCATCGATGACGATGTCGCCGACCGACAGGAGCTGGGCGAGCGCATCGAGCGTGCTCTGCGTCGGCGGCCCGGCCGGCACCATGACCCACACGATCTTGCGTCCGGCGCCCAACGACGCCAGACCGTCTTCGAGCGACGTTGCGCCGACTGCGCCTTTGGCCACGCTCGCCGCGACGGCTTCGGTGGACCGGTCGAAGGCAATGACCCGGTGACCCCCGAGGAGCAGCCGCTCAGTCATGTTCGCCCCCATCTTGCCGAGGCCGACCATCATCAGCGGTGCGAGGTTTTCCATGGATGCATTCTGCTCGGCCGCGCCAAGTCCCGGGAACGCGACGCAAAGATCACCCACCGTGAGCTGACGACCCCGTGGTGCGGCGGGGAAAACGAGCCGTAAACCCCGGGCAATGCGGTGCCGATACACAGGACGTGCGTTCAGAACTTGCTGACCAACCCCTCGCTCCGGCCGCACCGCCCCACGCGCACGCGGCGGAATCGCCGGCCTGGGAGGCCGTATTCTCCCTTCTCAGCGAGGCCGGCGAGGCACGACTGCTCTTCGACGCCGCCGGGGTCATCGCCGTCACCTCCGGTGCGCTGACGCAGTTGGTAGGCGTCGACGCTGCAGCGGTTCAGGGGCGACGCGCCGCCGAGCTGGCGCCCAGCTGGGGCCCGGTGGTCTCTGCTCTCGCTCACCAGGCGTTCGTGCAGGGCGCGCCCGCGGCGAACGACGTCTCTCTCAGCCATCCGAACGGACAGACCCTCCGCCTCGCTGTGCGAGCCACGCCGATGATCGAAGACGGCGCGGTGCTCGGCGTCGGCGTCACGCTGAAGGACGCCGCGGCCCGACGGGTCATCGACACCGCCACACGGGGCGATCTGGCGTCGGCTCTGACCGCTACGGCGTTCTCACCGTTCGTGACCATCTTCCTTGATGCCCGCGGCGACTGTTTCGCCACCGGTGGGCCGCTTGCCCGGGTGATCGGTCTTGATCCGGACACGGCAAAAGGACAGGGGTGGATGCGCATCGTCAGCCCCCAGAACATCGAAGCGTTTCGTCAGGCAGCGATCGCCGCAAAGCAATCCGGTGCCGGATGGCGAGTCGACTTCGATCACGTCAACGGCACGGCTCTGACCTGTGCGACGGGAGTGGTGCTCGATGCCAATCGGCACCCTGTCGGCTACGTAGCGTTCCTCACCGAACGCGCCATGATCAGCACGTTGTCCGACTATCCGACGACGACTGCGTCCTCGTCCGCGGCGAAGCATCTCGCCCCGAAGCCGCCCACTCCGGTCCAGCCGGTGGAGCGGTATCGCCTGCCCACAGCGGAAGGCGCGTCGCAGTGGAGTCCCCCGAGGATCGTGGAGGGGTATACCGACCCGGCCAGACTCTCGACGGAACGCCCGGCCGAAGCCGAGACCCAACCGGTCATCACCGCGATGGAACCGGGGACCGACAAGGTCACGGGACTACCGAACCGGACGCTCTTTGCCCAGCACGTGCAGGCCACGATCGAACGCATCCGGACGGACGCGTTGACGGTGGCTGTCTCCTTCGTCGATCTCGGTGGTGTCCGCCGCCAACGTGAGACGCTCGGCCGTCGAACGGCGAACGACAGCCTCTTCCTCCTCGCCAAACGTTTGGAGTCCACGATCCGCAGCATCGAGATCGCCGGTGTCGTCGATCAGGACATGTTCGCAGTGCTCTCGATCAACTGGCTCTTTGCGGAAGACCTGCCGATCGTGGCCCGCCGTCTGCTCGGTCGCCTGGAGGAACCGCTCGCCGGGCGTGACGGCGAGTTCGTCGTCGACATGCGCCTTGGGATGGCTGTTGCCCGTCCCGGCGACGACGTCGACGCGCTGTTCGCCCGGGCGGGCTGGGCACTGCAATCGGCGAACGATCTACCGGAGCGGTATTTCATCGACGGCTTGTAGCAGCAGGGACCTTCGGCCGCGTTCTCATTGCGCCTGCGGTTCGGTACCGTTGTTATGGGCAGCTCGCCGACAGGAGGAACCATGCAGACGTTCGATGGCCGTTCCCCAAGGCTCCGTCGGCATTGCGTCACTGCTGGTTTCGTGATCCTCGCCGGCGCCATCGGAGCGGTGTCGCCGGTCGCTGCTGCATCCAAGCCCGACGATCGCACGACGATCACGGCCCTGGCCAAGTCCGAAGACCGGATCTCGATGCCAAGGCGCACCCTCACGCCGACGATCTCGGCCCGACGCGCTCTCGGCCAGCTGTTCATCGACCGGGTCATCGTTGCCTTTGACGTTCGGGTCGGCAAGCAGACCATCGGCCGTCTCGCCGGCCTGGTCGACCTCGAAACGGGCGGAGCCGACCTCCGATACATCGCACCGGACGCAAGCGGCAAGCTCCTGGCCGACCCGTTCAACGTCCGGGTGCGGGGACAGCGCATCCAGATCGGCCTCCCTCCCGACCTTCGGACGCAGTCCGGTGTCGACGGCTACGTCACGACAATTCGCGAGGGCGCCTACGGCGGTGTCGGCGTGGCCGATGAAGTACTGATTCCCATTGCGCTCCTGACCGCGCTCCCGCTCCCGATGACTGTTCCGACGTGGACGGCGGCAAAGGTTGCCATGACGACAACCGCCCCGAAGGGCACCGCCACGACCGCGAAGTCACCTTCGTCGACAATTGCGCCCTCGCGCCTCCAGGGCGTCGCTACGCGCACGGACTTCACCGTGCTCAGCAAAGACCGGTTCGGAAGCACCGCCAATGTCGAGCTCAGCCTTCGCTCGGGCCAGCTGCGCGACGTGACCATCAGCTTCAACCCGTTGAAGACTCCGACGACCGAGGGACTTCAACCCGTCGTCCTCGTCGGAACCCTCAGCCGCACCGCCAAGACGCTTTCCGGGGTCGCACCGGTCGGGAACTTCCTCACAGCGTCGAAGTTCTTCGACCTCGGCCCACTTCCCGAGGACGTTGACGCTACGGCGCAGAGCCCGACGGGAATCGCCGCCCAGGGAAGCTGACGAATCACGGCCCGGGCGGACCGACAGCGCGTTGCCCTCCGCGGTTACGCCTAGTGCATGTTCGGAGAAGTTCCTGTGACATCGAATGGCGTTGATTGGTTGTACTTCGGTGCATTGTCCGAAGGATCGATGTAACAGGAACTTCCGACTCAGTGCACTAGGCCGATGTCCGGCGCGATCTCGTGGGCCCCGACGGAGTGGCCTTCTTTGCTTTCGCGGCCTTCTTCGTCGACTCCCCACTTCTCCCGGTATCGCGCTTTGCCGCGGCGGACTTTGCAGGCGCCGGTGCCTTCGGCCGTGACCGCTCGACGGGTGCAGCGGCCACGGTGACGACCCGCGGTGAGCTCGCCGGCCGCGACGAGCCGAGCCCACTCATCGGGAATAGCGCAGCGAGCCCCGTCCGGCCACTGAGCTGGGCGAGACGACGCGGGATGTCGCCGAACATCTCGATGAGCGCCTGCATTTGCTGGCGCGCCTCTTCGACCGAGTCGGGAAGCTGACTGAGGGCGACCCGGTCGAACGTGCCCACCGCGGCTTCGAGGCTCGGTAGCAAGCGGTCGAGCGGACCTTCCATGGCGGCCGAAAGCCGCTGCATCCGAGCGACGCTCTTCTCCAGTTCGGGCATGAGCGCGCGCATCGGCATCTCGAGGTCGTCGACCAATCGGTTCATCCGGCTGACGAGTTGTTCAACGGCGACGGCTGCCCGCTGGAGCGAGGCGATCGTCTCCATGATGCCGCCCACCGTCTTTCGCGCGTTCTCGGCGACGCCCAGGACGCCCGATATCACCGCACCGGGACCTTGGAAGAGTGACGAAAGGTCGAAGTCATCGTTCGTCGCCATGGGTGCTCCTCAGAACATCGCGCGCTCACACGAGTCGCGTGGGTCCTGCAACCTATCCGTCTGGGCGCGAGGGCGTCACACCGACGACGCCGTCGGGCTGCAGAACGGTTTGCGGCCCTCGCGCCGGCAAGCGATCGTCGCGAACTGCGCACGCCCGAAGTGGGCGGCGACCTGTGTCGGCCGCCATCGTCCGGTCGGGGTCTACGCCGCCGAGGCGACGAGAGCGATCTCGACCTTCCACTCGGGCCGGGCGAGGGTCGGAACGACGATGAGCGTGGAGGCCGCGGCATGGCCGGCCAGCGCAACATCACGCGCCGCCATGACCGGGCCCAGGTCGTTGCCGGCCACCACGTACGTCGTGTAGCTCACGGTATCCTGCAGCGACATCCCGGCTTCAGCGCAGATGGCCGCCAGTGAGCTCCAGACGTCGGCCGCCTGCTCGCCGACGGTGTCGGCGATGGAGCCGTCGGGTCGCGTTGCGACCGTGCCCGCGGTGTGGAGCACCCGCTCCCCCGGCGAGATGACCGCCCCATGGCTGTAGGCAGCGACGGGTGTGGCGAGCGATGACGGATTGATCAGTTGCGGCATCACCTCACGGTAGCGGTGTCGAGGCTCGTCCTGTCCGGCCCGGCAACCGATCCGCGCGGTGGCCTCTGTCGACCGCTACGACGGGGACAGCGTCCGGAGGGCTTCGAGGACCATGTCGTTCTCGCGCGGGGAGCCGACGGTGATCCGCACGCCGTCACCGGGGAACGCCCGGCTGACGACACCGTTGCGTTCGAGCGCGGTGAACACGTCGAGGGTCCGTTCGCCGACGGGCAGCCAGACGAGGTTCGCCTGGGAGTCGGGGACCTCGAAGCCCAACAATCGGGCTTCACGTATCACGCGGCTTCGCTCGGCCCGGATTACCGCGACCCGTTCCGCGAGCTCGGCCTGTGCCGCCGGCTGGAACGAGGCGACTGCTGCCGCCTGACTCACCGAGGTGATGGCGAACGGCGCTGCGACCTTGTCGAGCGCGGCAATCACCGATGGCTGTCCGACGGCGTAGCCGACACGGAGTCCGGCGAGCCCGTAGGCCTTCGACATCGTCCGGCTGATGAGGAGGTTGGGGAACTCGTCGATGAGCGTGACACCGTTCACGGTGGCTCCCTCGTCGATGAACTCGGTATAGGCCTCGTCCAGCACGACGAGCACGTCGGAGCGGACGACGGACAGAAACGTCCGAAGCTCGTCGTCCGTGGCCACGGTGCCGGTGGGATTGTTCGGGTTCGCGATGAGGACCACTTTGGTATGCGGACCTACGACCTCGGCAAGGGCCGTGAGATCGAGGCGGTGTGCCTTGAGCGGCGCGGTGACATCGGTTGCTCCCACCGATCGGGAGAAGATCGGGTACGCCTCGAAGGAGCGCCAGTTGAAGGCCACCTCGGCACCAGGACCCGAAAAGGCGTTCAGCGCTTGCAGGAGAACACCCGTCGACCCCGCGCCGGTTGTCACCCGCTCGACCGGTACACCGAGGAAGGCGGCGAGCGCCTGGCGAAGGGCAGAAGCGCTGGTGTCGGGATATCGGTTGATGTCGGACGCGGCAGCGGTTAGAGCGGCGACAACCGACGGGAGAGGGCCGAACGGGTTCTCGTTCGACGAGAGCTTGGCGGCATAGGTCAGGCCGTGTTCGGCCATCGTCGCCTCGGCTGACTTCCCCGGTTTGTAGACCGGGAGGCCGTCGAGCTTGGCAAGCGGTGCAGGGGCGGAGCGGTGCGTTGTCATTTCGTCTGTCAGCCTTTCGCAGGTCGCCAGCTCACGCCAAGGAGCGCTGCCCCGCCGAGCGCGCCGCCAAGACCGATCACGGTCCCGACCCACTCGTCGAGCGAGATGTCCAGGGCGTTGTCGAGGGAGTACCGGCCGGCTCCGGTCATGGCCAGGAAGAGACCGATGACCGCGAGCATCATCACATACTCCCAGCCTTCGCCTTTGTTGAAGATGAAGAACCCGTTCTTGCGGTGGGACACGACCCCGGCCACGAGCATCAGGCCGACAAATGCCGCGCCGGCGACGGGGGTCAGCAGTCCGGCAGTGAGCGCCAGGCCCGCGCCGATCTCGGTGAAGGCGGCGAGACGCGAATGCACGGCACCGGGCCGCATGCCCATCGACTCGAACCACTTCGCCGTTCCCGCAAGTCCCCTCGTCTTATTGAGCCCGTGGTACGCCATGGTGAGCCCGGCGGCGACGCGGAGCATGAGCAAGGCAAGATCAGCTTCGTGCATAGAACGAGCAGTCTGGCAGAAGGTCCCGGCAAGGTGATTGCGGGTGACTCCGACATCCGGCCCACCCGTCGACTGGGAGGCTCAGGCGATCACGGTGTCATAGTGACGGACGCTCTCGAGCAGGCTGGTGCGCAACAGATAGGCACGACGGCGTTCGGGCTCTCCGGCCGTCGCAATCATGTCCTCGCGGTAGGCCGCCCGCTCAGCGGGGTCCGTTGCCGAGAGTCGCGCGTAGTTCCCGTGGGTCGTGGCCTTGACGTGATCGACCGAGACGCTCCTACGCCACGCCGCGACCCGATCGAGCTCGTCGACACCCGCCTCGCCACGCCACTGGCGCAGAAGGGTCTTCGCGAAGAACCAGGAGTCGTGCACTCCTGAATTCATTCCCATTCCGCCGAGCGGGTTGTTGATGTGCGCAGCGTCACCGGCCAGCAGCACGCGTCCGACCCGATACGTCTCGGCCACCCGCTGATGGACCTTGTAGAGCGTCGTGTGCAGCACGTCGTAGCCGCCTGCGATGGGGGCAATGCCCTGCAGGCGGTCTTGCACGCGACCCGGTTCACACGCTTGCGCGTCCGTCTCACCGTCGCGGATCGGAAACAGCGCGCGCCACGCGTGAGGGGTGTTGAGCAGCACGAGGTACTCCCGAGGGTCGGCGATGTAGTTGACGTGGGCGAGGTCCGGAAGGAGTTCCCGGAAATCGTTCGTCGTCGAGGCCACGAGATAGCGGTCCTCATAGGTGATGCCGTCGAAGGCGACACCGAGCTCGCGCCGGACCGCCGAGTGGGCGCCGTCCGCGCCGATCAGCCACTCTGCGGTCAGCTGATGTGTACCCGCGCCGATGTAGACCGCGCCCTCGCTCTGGCGCACGGAGGTGACCGGCGAGTCGAAGACGACCTGCACGTTCGGAAACGCCCGCAGCGCCTCGACGACCAGCGGGGTGTAATGCGACTGCTGCAGCTGGATGCGGAACGGGAACGCCGTGACGTCGGCCAGCTCCGTCATGTCGAACGACGCGACCACGCCACCACCACGGTCGCGGAACTGGAACTCCGGCGCCTTCAGGCCATGACGGACGACCTCGTCGGCCAGACCGAGCTCGGCCAGGATCTCGAGCGTCGGCGCATGGAACGTCGACGCCCGGGATTCGGTGGACAGACCAGGTCCGTCGGTGACGAGCACGACGGATCGCCCCTCCCGTCCGAGTGCGAGGGCTGCGCTCAACCCCACCGGGCCGGCGCCCGCGATGACAACGTCGACGTCGCTCGTCACCACTGCACCACTAGAACTCTTCGAGCAGTCGGCCGAAGCCGCGGCGCCGGTCGTCGACTCCGAAGGTCCGCAGGGCGTGCCACAGCGTTGCGGCGTTGATGGCGATCACGGGCTTGCGGAAGAACTTCTCCGCCTCTGCAGCGAGCCGGACCATCGAGAGGTTCGTTCCGCATTGCACAATGGCGTCGCAGTCGGCCACATTCATGTCGTTGAGTACGGTCACGAGTTCGTCTTCGGTCACTTCGGCGATTGCTGTTGCGCTCGGGCATTTCAGTCCGCGACTCTTCACCACGTCGAAGCCGGCCTCCGTGAAAAAGTTGGCCACTTCTTTGTCGGCGATCGGCTGGTACGGCGTGAGCACGCTGAGCCTGCGGGCTCCGAATCGCGTCAGCACCTCGCGGCACGCGGTCGCACCCGTTGAGCATGGGACGCCGCCGGTGTAGCCATCGATCCGTGCTTCGAAATCACGGTTGCCGGCAATGCCGTTCCAGAACGTTCCGGCGGACATGCCCATCACGTAGTAGTCGGGTTTACAGGTCTTCACGCTCGCCACCGCGTCACCAACGTTGTTCAGCACCTGGTTGATCAGATCGAGGAACTCCTCGTCGTTCGACAGCGCCGGGCGATCGATCATGAACCGCCCGGCATGGATCGTGACACCTGGCGGTGCGAGCATATTGAAGTCATGCTCCACGACCGTGTTCGTCGACGGCACGATCGCGGCGAACTTTGCCCGATACCCGTTCACGTCAGGCATCGTGCTGCCCGCGCTCAAGGCTGGCGGTCAGCGGTGGCTTCGTCATGGCGGGACACGGTATCGCCCGAAGGGCCCGGCCATCCGACGCTCGCTACCACGGCCTTATTCGCCGATCGTTCCGCAGCACCGGCGCCGAAACGCAGAGTCCTTGCCGGGCCATTCCCTGGGAGAGAGGTTGCCCCAATCCTTAGGGGCTGAACACCTCCGAGCGACGTTGGGAGGTGTTCTGCCCCTCTGCTGTTTGGGCGCTGCGCTACTCGCTCCGCTCGACTGCTCGCAACATGAGTGGGCTCCGAGACTGGGAGAGAGGTTGCCCCAATCCTTAGGTGCTGAACACCTCCGAGCGACGTTGGGAGGTGTTCTGCCCCCATACGTGGGGGCAACCTCTCTCCCAACGTCACGACTAGCGGGTCAGGGCGACCCGGCGGAGGATGGCTTCCCAGTGGTCGAGGCCGGGCACGTCACGTCCGTCGACCTTTGCCGCCTCGTCTGCTCGACGAAGCACCAGGGCATCATCGGCATCGGGTTCTGCTTCGAACGCTGCGCGTTCAGTAGCGTTCATGTCACCTCCCTGCAAGGCGAGGGTGTGGACGCTCTCGGCTGACAGAGTCGACCGGTACTCCGGGTCCACGGTGACCAGATAGCGCTTCGCATCGACGTGGAGCTTCACGAGCGCGGCGACCCGGTCACCGAGCAGCGGCCGAACGATCTCGGCACCCACGACACCGTGCATCGCTTCCGTCGTGACGCGATGCGCGACGTCGTGGACCAACCCGGCTACCTGTAGTTCGACGTCATCGGGAACGCGCTGTGCGAGTTCGTACGCGCACTGAAGACCGTGCTCCTTGACGTCATCGCGGAGAGCGTCGAGGAGCGAATCGATCGTCCATGCCACCGGACCGGTAGCGGCAACATAGGGTGCGAGGTCGTTCGTCATTCGATCCTCCCGGGATCATCGGGCTGCAGGTAGGGATGACGATACCGAGACCAGGTGAATCACAGGCCGGTGCGTGCAGTCGCCACGGCCAACATCGTGTGAATGACATCCCGAGGAGTGTTCGCCGAGCGTTCACTTGACGGACCTTCGCGGTCTCTCCGCACGTCATGGCGGCGCTCCAACGTGGGTTGCCCATGAAGCCCGGACACGGCCCGCGGGAACTGAAATCAACAAGAACGAGGACCGTCATGCCGCCGATCTCCGATCGCCACGCCCGGGTAGCCCGCGCAACCGACTGCCTGCATCCGGTGTTCGCCGCTTCCGCCTGCGCGGCCATCGACGCGCTTTCGCTCTGCTTGTCAACCATGACCCGCGCTGAACTCGAACGTGACACCGGCCTGGGCGCTGATGGTACGCCGACGATGCACCTCGATCGGGTGGTGGAATCGGCGATCGTCGAGGCCACAGCTCCTTTCGGGGTGAACGTGCTGTCCGAGGAGATCGGGTTCGTGGATCGCGGCTCGTCACACACGCTCGTCGTCGACCCGGTGGACGGGTCGGCGAACGCGGCTGCCGACGTGCCTCTGTCCTGCTTCAGCGCAGCTCTGGCCGACGATCACCGTTTCGTCTCTGCGGCAACCGTCTGGCTCGAGACCGGCCGGACGTGGGCGGCTGATGCCTCGGGCGCGCACCGGTCCCCCGGTCGCTGGGCCACGACCGGTCGTCGGACTCTCGACGGCGCTGCCGTGTCGTTGCTCCGACCGCACCCACGAAACCGGGACGCGTGGTGGCGCGTCACCGAACGTGTAGCGCGCATACGAATTCTGAGCACAACATGTCTCGAGGCAATGCTGGTCCTGCAGGGATCAACCGACGCGTTCGTCGACGCCGGCAGTGATACTCACCGACTTGTCGACCTGGCGGCCGCGGCGGTGCTTCTTCCGCTGGCCGGCGGCGTGGTCGTGGACGTGCACGGACGCACGATCGAGTTCGACACCGACCTGATGAAACGGTGGAGCGGAATCGTGGCAGCGACGCCTGAACTTGCCGACGAGATCGGTGCCGCCGTGCTCGATCAGTAGACACGCTCGGGTGCGAGCTCAGCCGACACGACGCCCTGCGCTGTAGACGCTGTTGACCATCGGCACACCGTCGCGAAGGGCTACCCGAACGAGATCGGCGCGTAGACCGGGACTGATTCGACCGCGATCGTGCAAGTGCACGGCCCGGGCGGGTCCAGCTGTCACCAGCCCGACCGCATCGGCCAGCGGAAGCACGCCGTTCGAGGCCAACACGAATGGTGCGTGCAGGAGTGAGTAGGGCACGTAGTCGCTCGTGACGATGTCGAGCACACCGGATCCGGCAAGGTGGGCGGCGGCGACGTTTCCCGAATGTGAACCACCACGGACGATGTTCGGAGCACCCGCCGCCGTGAGCATCCCAGCGACCCGGGCGCCGCGGGCAGCGACCTCGCTCGTGGGGAACTCGGAGATCGTGACACCGCTGCGCACCGCGAGGTCGATGTCGTCGAGGGTTGCATCGTCGTGGCTCGCGAGCGGGAGTCCCCGCTCCGTGGTCATCTTCGCAATCCGCTCCCAGTTCGGCATCGAATGCTCGGCCTGGCGCGCCTGCAGTCGTTCGATGTGGGTGTCGATGTCGACATCGACGCCGCCGGAATCGGTCCGATACGGCCTGGTGGAACTCCGATAGTGATCGAGGTCGCGGTACTGGCGACCGCCCGGCGTGTGGTCCATCAGGGACACCAACGTGAGGAGCGGGTTGTCGACGAGGTCCTCGAACAGGCCCGGCGTTCGGGCGTCGGCGACCTCGCAGCGATAGTGCAGCTTGTGATCGATGCGGTTCGCCCCGCTCATCTGCGCGCTCGTGATCGCCTCGAGCGCCTCCCGCAAGATGTCCGACCGGAATCCGTCGCCTCCGAGATCGCCGATGCACAGTGAGTCGAGCACCGTCGTTATGCCGCTGGCCGCGAGCATCGCGTCGTGTCCGGCCACGGCCGCAGCCGCCGGCCAGATGGACTGCGGACGCGGGCGCAGATGCCATTCGAGGGCATCGGTGTGAATCTCGATCAGCCCGGCGAGGAGATAGTCGCCCATGCCGTCGATGGCCGAAGGGACACCCGACCGACCTTCGCTGATGTCGCTGATAACCCCGTCGATGACCTGAACCGACCCGAAGATGATCTCGTGCTCCAGCACGACGTCGACATTCGTGAGGATGAAGCTGTTCATCGGTCACCGTCCTCGGCGTCGACTGACGAAACAGGATGGCCCGCGCTGACGGGAATCGGGTCGACCGTGAACACTCGCGTGGCGACCCGCTCGCGCACGGCCGGGTCGTGGAAGATCCCGACGATCGCGGCACCGGAGTGGCGAGCTTCGGCGAGGAGTTCAACCACGACGTCGCGATTGGCTTCGTCGAGTGAAGCCGTCGGCTCGTCGACGAGAAGGATCGGGTGACGTGCGGCAAGACCCCGAGCGACGTTGACGCGCTGCTGCTCGCCGCCACTGAATGTCGCCGGGGCGAGAGTCCATAGGCGCTCGGGGACGTTCAGCCGACGAAGCAACTCAGCCGAAGCCTCTCGAGCCTCCTCGGCGCTTCGCCCCTGCGCGAGTATCGGCTCACCGACGATGTCGATCGCCGGGACACGTGGGATCACGCGGAGGAACTGGCTCACCCATCCGACGGTGTGGCGGCGGATGTCGATGATGGCCGACGGCTCGGCGGTGACGACGTCGGTGAATGCGCCGGCGTGGCGGATCCAGACATGTCCGGCGGTCGGTTGGTAGTTCGCAGCGAGGCAGCGGAGCAGCGTCGACTTCCCCGCACCGGACGGACCGGAAAGCGCGATGCACTCACCGGCCGACACGTCGAGGTCGACGGACTCCAGCACATGGAGTCGCGCGCCGCCCTGCGTGTAGAGGGTGAACGTCTTCGACAGACCGCGCACGGCGATCGCCGTCGAGTCGGTCACGTTTGTCGGAACCGAAGTGCCGATTGCGGACGGATCATGGACGAGAAGCGCAGAGTTCATGGCACCAGTACCGAGGAGACGAGGAGTTGGGTATAGGCATGGCGAGGATCGTCGAGGACCCGATCCGTGAGCCCTTGCTCGACAACGTCGCCACCCTGCATCACCAGCAGACGATCTGCCAGCAACCGGGCGACCCCGAGGTCATGCGTGACGATCACCGCGGCAAGACCCAGGTCGTGGACAAGCGAACGAAGCAGG
>JANLRD010000259.1:0-2121 GCA_031368215.1 Acidimicrobiia bacterium
CCGGCGGCGCATGATCAGCTCACGATCAATCGCCGCATCCGGGGAGGTCGCGCGCTCGATCACGAGCCGCGCGAACAGCGTCGGTGACGCCGCATGCGGATCGAGCGGCGCGTCGACGTACGTCGCCGTCATCCGCCAGCCCAGCGGCGCGAGCGCGATGCCCAGATACTCGACGAACATCGTCATGCCTATGGTCGTGAACGCCGTCGTCGGGTCGAGCACCGGCAGCATACGCGCCGGGTCGCAAAGCACGTCGCATTCCGTCGCCGAACGCAGGCGCACGCGCCAGGGCTGGACGTTGTGCGGCGACGGTGCCCAGCGCGCGTAGGCCACAGCGGCCGCCCACGCCCCTTCGGCGTCGTATGCAGCGCCCACGCCGGCATCCGGCGCGACCATTGCCGTCAGCGGAAGGCGGAAGGCACGGGCACACGCAGGGAGCGTGGCGGCCGTGGCGGCCAGTGTACTGCGTTGGAGGAAACGGCGTCGATCCATGTTCTGGCATCCTCGTGTGTCACGAGCAGGCGTCGCCGGAGCGGCGAGCCGTGCTGACACGAAGAGGATGCCAAGTGACGGTGGATGCCGGCATACGTCGACTGACGTAGGCGGGCGTGGAAGTGACGTAGGTCGCGATCGATGGCGACGAAAAAGGCGGCCCCGCATTCACGCGGTGCCGCCTCTGTCTTCGCCGCCTGGGGATGGGCCTGCGAGGAGTTGAACCTCGGACCTCACGCTTATCAGGCGTGCGCTCTAACCACCTGAGCTACAGGCCCCAAGAGCCTAAAAACATAGACTCCTGAGCCCGATTTCGCAACGCGAGAACGGCTCGTTCTACGCGCACAAAACGAGCGAGGCTCCCGGAGCCGCACTGCAACACCAGAGCAGCGTCGCCCTGATCCCGGATCGACTCCGGTGCCTCGCTCAGCCCACCCGCGGCAGGCCCACTCGTGACGCGCCTTGGTACGAACTCCCTCGTGCACGCCTTCGCAATCTCCTTCGCTCTGTGACGACTTCGCTCGGTCCAGCCAGGCGTACGATTACGGCTTGCGGATCATCGCCGTGCCCTGCGGCCACGCCGGCGCGCCGGTCGCCTTGTCACGCAGCACCACCTTCGTGTCACCCTTCTTGATCTCGGTCGCGACCAGCATGGGCTTGCCACCCATCATCAGCTTCGAGCCCGAGATATCGATCACGTCGCCAGCAGCGAGCGTGAGCGAATTCGAGGACAGGAATGTGACCGGCGCAATCATCGCCGTGATCGAGTCGGCGCCGCTGACGAACAGCGCGCTGACCGACGAGTTCTCACCCTGCTTGAGCGTATCGACGCGAATGATGCTGACGCCCGTGAGTGACACGGCCGATGTCGCGTCAAAGGTGCGGATCTTCGCCGCGGCGCTGTCCTGCGCCGATGCCGACGACAACGGCAATGCGCACGTGGCGAGCAGTGCCACAGCAGAGAGTGCCTTGAGTGAACGTGTCATGATGTGTGTACTCCTTCCAGATAGTGAACCGCACGCGAGGGTATCCCACGCCCGTCGTACCAGTCCAGTACAAGGCACGCCCTGTGCCTTCCATGCCAGAAGCCCATACCGCATATGGCCTTTTCCTCACCACGCGGTCAGACATTCACGCACAGATGCAATCATTGATGGAACACTCGACAGCGCACATGCGCACTCGACAGTGGCATTCATTGCACTCATCAGTCGTCGTGCGCAGCACTCTGAACTGCACAACGCAACGTCGCAACGTCGCAACGCTCGGCAACAGCCTTGACGCAAAGCCGTTGAAGAATTGCGCGACGCAGCGTGCGCGTCGTGCTGGTGCGCCGTTGCGTCAGGGATGTGCGAATGCGCGGTGAGAAAAGCAGAACGCCCCCGACACTCGTGAGAGCGCCGGGGGCGAGGGTCCTGCTATACATGGCAATCGAGAGATGAGCGCGTGGTGGTGCGACTACTGAGTTCTTTCGATCGCCGAAGCGATCTACTCGAGACTCCGTTAAGGAGGTGATCCAGCCGCAGGTTCCCCTACGGCTACCTTGTTACGACTTCGCCCCAGTCATGATGCTCGCCTTCGGCCGCTTGGTCCCTTGCGGGTTCCGACACGGACTTCGGGCGCTCACCA
>JANLRD010000273.1:0-2540 GCA_031368215.1 Acidimicrobiia bacterium
CGCTGGCTGCACTTGCTGACGCTACGCTCCCGCTCACGCGCACCAGCCAGGGAAGCGTAGGCGGGCAGCCACACACGTCCGTTGGGACGCTACAGGCCACAACAATAATGGCCGCTAGGCAGATGCCTGTCGTACGCATAAATCCTCCGACGAGTCCGACTAACGAAACTGTGTTCTGCTGCACTGCGGCTTCACGATCTCACTCCTGCTCACCGACCAGCGGCCGCAGTGGCAGCAGCAACGCGGGTTAGACTCGCTCGCGCGATACACGGATAACGTGCCCAGATGCCTAACCAAACGTGGCGTCAAGACTGAGCGGCACGTGCTCTCGCAAGAAAGTCAGCGCGGTTTCAGCCCGACCGCCGAGCATCAAACCTGCTGGGAATTGCTCTGTCACCGCGTTTCGTTCGATCTTAGTGAGGTCGAACGCTGTTCCAAACATATTCGCCGTGAACGGAATCTGCTTTACGTCCAGTCTTCGAAGATTTGTGCTGTCATATCCGAACCCCAGGAAGACTACGACATCAGATTGCTGAAGCGCCTCTCGGGCTCGCAGAAGTTCAGGTGTTTCATCGACCTTCTCATGAATAATCTTGATTTGCGATGCCGCGAGGCGCACTTCTGACTCGGTGAAATCAGATACGTACCCGCGAGTTTCAGTGCGGTAGAACGCTGGGTGGTTTCCCAGGCTGCCGTGAACATGGTTCACGGTCAATTGGCTCAGGATCTCGGCAGCTTCATATGGCGCCAAGCCATACGCATTGGTCAGTGCGACGCTCAGATACTCCTCTAGCGACCGATCATAATTGAAAGTTATGAAATTCACTCGATTCTTGTAAAAGTCTCGCGGCTTAGCGTTCAAGCACTCCCATAGATACTGGTAGAGTGACTGGCTGCCGTGATCCGGTCTGAACAGCGAGTCTTGACTCTCTTTCGGGATCAGTGCTGTCGCGATGGCGGCCTTACCAATTTCAAGCATGTCCGTTCGGTGCTCAAGAAACGCATCGACGGAGCTCCTGCCGGATCGCGACAGCGCAATCGAGAACGCGCGTACGGTGTTATCGTCGAAGCCGAGCGCGATCAGTTGGGCTAATGGCTGCGACAGAGTGCCCGAAGCGTCTTGCAGCGACAACTGCCTCACTAGCCCGAAGCCCGTGGGGAAGCCGAATTCGAGTGAGCAGCCGGCACCGAGCACGAAGGTTGTCTGTCGCTTGATCATTCAGCGATGCCGGTTGCGAGTCTAACGAAACTGGGTTCTGCTGCGCGGCGACCGCACTAAGGGCCGTTCTGATCACAATACCCCGGTCGCCGTGTCAGCAGCAACCCGGGTTAGGCGCACTGCACCGACCGATGCGATCGACGCCCTTCGCGCGCTCAATACTGCGAGCCTACGGCGTGACACGCCGCCAACGCTCACCGGGACTACGCCAGCCCCAGATGCCACCGAAAGTCGCTCCAGCGGCACCCCATGCCATCGCCTGCGCGCCGCGTTTTGGCGACGGTACGCCACGGTCGCCGACGTACGAAAATCCGGCCCATATCAGGGCACCCAGTGCACCACGCCAGATAGCGCTTCGTTGACGCGAGACTCCGCCACTGATCTCCATGCTACCGATCGCGTCGCGTGCAATTGCGACCTCCTCCGCGCGGAAGGCGGGCCGTACGACCACCGAGTCTCGCGTAGACCGCACCAGCGTCCCGATCGCCGGTGTGCGTGACAGCGTGGGTTGCGATGGAGCGCTCCAACTCACGCGCACGCGCGCGCCCACGGAGGGATCGATCACCTGAGCGCGTAGCGGCACGCCCACGACAATGATCGCGAACAGAACGCGGAGGACAGATGGATTCATCGCACCTATTCGGAGACAGGTTCGCTCGCGCCTAACGAAACGGGGTTCTGCTGCGCGGCGACCGCACTAAGGGCCGTTCTGATCACAATACCCCGGTCGCCGTGTCAGCAGCAACCCGGGTTATGCCGCTGCAAGCGCGCGAACGAGCCGGATAGCGACGCTTCGCTGAACGTATAAGCTCTGCGCAGACTACGGCGCAGCTTCGAAATGTGTGCCCGGAACAAGCGCCACATGGCCGCCGACGACGCGCCACGTCAGATCGCCTTCACACGCCCACACTCGCGTGTACCGATAACGTCCTTGGACGGCCGTCCCCGCAACGTCCACCACCAGCCAAGCGCACAGCGCTGTGATTGCCACGTCGTTCCCAACCCGCCGAATTTGGAGCGCTTCGGGGTCATGGCGGCGGAACCGCACGTGGCCGGACGCATGCGCGGCTAAATCCTGCGCCTTGGTTCCGAGCTGACCATCGGGACCGGTGAACAACATGTTATCCGCGAGCAAGCGATCCAGCGTGCCGACGTCGGCATTGAGTTGAGCGCGCCGCAACTCGGCTTCCACCGCAACGATTTCAGGGTCGGCCTCGCCGAACAGCACGAGATCCAGAGCGTCATCCATCTGGGCAATAGTCCAAGCAGAGGAAGCTTTCATGCAGTAACACGACGACAGTGTGCTGCGGCATAACGAAAC
>JANLRD010000025.1:0-2835 GCA_031368215.1 Acidimicrobiia bacterium
TGCGCGTCATTCACGCCTCTCGCGATCTCTGCGGTCGTGGAGCTACAGCGTGACCGAACCACGACGCTTCACTGCGCCGGTGCAAAGAATCATGCCTTGGACAACTGAGAGTCTGCTGACTTCGCCAGGAGATACCTGTAGTCCTCCCGTGAACAGTTTGCCCGGCGAAATTGCGCGCAAGGTTGCGTATCCGGTCGGCGCGCCATGTCGATGGTCCAGATAGTGGACGTCGAACTTCCGGGTCCGTTTGTTCTCTGACTCGTTGGACACGGCGCCGAACCACCAGAATGACAGAGCTGAACCCTCCCCATCGCGCATGGGCAGCGGCACATCGCCGACGCGGAACGACGTCAGCGAACTCGGGAGCTTCTCCCTGACCAGAATCGCCAGCGCGCTAATGCGGTCCATCCGCTGGTAGAGCGCAATGCCCTCGGGATGCGCTGGGTCGCGTTCGTCACATTCCCGTCTTCCGACGAGTGATCGCAGTGCGACGACGGAAGTGCGGACGCGTCAGATGTCGAAATAGAAATACCCGGACTGAGTGAGGTCATCAGTCGCGGGCGTGAACAAGCGACTTAGACGGTATGCGAAACTCGCGCGGCCCGTCAAGTCTGGAAATCGCCACGCGCACCTAGTCATGTGCCACCGAGCCGGCGCGAGCAAGGGCCATCGCGTCTCTGGATTGTTGCATGATGTAACTCTACGGCCCTGGTGGACTTTCAATCGCCTGCACACATTCACGATCGGGCTCCAAATCACCAGCTATCGCACACCATGACTGACGACGGCGAACGCTACGGCTGGCAATCCGACTTTCAGGAATTCCAGGAAACGCCGCCGATGGTCATTCGCGAGCGCCTCGCGGAATTCGTAGTCGATGCATCACCAGAACAAAAGCGGGCGTGGGCGAGTTCGATTCCACCGCTGCAGATCGAGGTCGAAAAATCCATCGTTCGAGATGCAATCGCGCGCAAATATTCGGCGATTCTTGAATACATGCTGCCGATGGAATCACGACGCCCCGACGTGCTGCTTCTGATCGGGTCGCGTGTGATGGTCGTCGAACTGAAGGGAAAGGTTTGGCCCCAACAAGCCGACTTCGACCAGGTCGCCGCGTATGCGCGCGATCTCCGGAATTATCATCGCGAGTGTGCGGGCCGTGATGTCGTGCCGGTTCTTGTGCCGACTCGCTCACTCGGGTATCAGCAGATGATCGACGGCGTCTATGTCACTGGGCCAGACGGCTTGAACGATCTCGTCGCACGATTGACGACCGATTCGCCAGAGCCATCCATCGATCGCGCGGCGTTTCTGTCAGATGACGCGTACTGTCCGCTACCGACACTGGTACAGGCCGCGCGCGAACTCTTTTTCGACGGTACGCTGCGCACGATTCATCAGGCTCGCATGGCGACTCAGCCTGCGATCGACGAGATCAGCAGGATCGTGCATCAGGCCGCGCTCACGAAGTCGCGTCATCTCATTCTGCTCACGGGCGTACCCGGCGCTGGTAAGACGCTGGTTGGACTTCAGACGGTACACGCGAAGTATCTCGACGACTTGGCCGTTGCGCGCGACGGAAACAAGCCGACAACACCGGCAGTATTTCTCAGTGGGAATGGCCCGCTGGTTGAGGTGCTCCAATACGAAATGCGAAGCGCCGGCGGAGACGGGAAGACTTTTGTGCGCGGCGTGAAGGAGTATGTGAAACGGTATTCCTCGAGCCGTTCACTCGTCCCACCAGAACACGTTCTTGTCTTCGATGAAGCGCAGCGCGCTTACGACGAAACGAAGATGCGACAGTCACACGACAGCCCGGACGCGAAGTCCGAGCCCCACGAATTCATCGGATTCGCCGACCGCATTCCGGAGTGGTGCGTCGTCGTGGGCCTCGTCGGCTCAGGCCAGGAAATCCATGTCGGTGAAGAAGCGGGTATCGGTCAGTGGAGAGACGCGGTTGCGGACTCACGTCAGGTGACCCACTGGTCAATCCACGCGCCACCAGTCGTCGCGGGTCAACTGACGGGACGTAACGTGCCAGTTGAGGTGCGGTCAGCGCTGAATCTGACGCAGGAGCTGCGATTCCATCAAGTCAAGGAATTGCATACGTACGTCGCAGCACTGCTCGAAAATGAAACGAAAGTGAACCTTCGCCAAGTCGCGGAGCTACTCAACGACGACGGATACAATTTCCGGCTGACGCGAAATCTTGACACCGCGAAGGACTATTTGCGAGTACGCTATGCCGATGATCCGCAGGCACGGTTTGGCCTTGTTGCGTCATCGAAGGACAAAGCGCTGACACAGTTTGGCGTTCGGAACGATTTCCAATCCACGAAACGCGTGAAGTTCGGCCCATGGTATGGTGAACCGGAAGACTCCGTCACGGGCAGAAGCTGTCGACAACTCGAAGACTGCGTGACGGAATTTGGCGCTCAGGGCCTCGAGCTCGACGCAGCGCTGCTCGCTTGGGGAACAGACTTCCGTCGTGTTGATGGACGCTGGAGTAACAACTTATCCGGCAAGTACAAGAAGGGATCGGTGGTGCGTGATCCGTTTCAGCTTCGGCTCAATTCGTATCGCGTGCTGCTGACGCGCGGGCGAGATGGTGCAGTGATCTTCGTGCCACCACTCGCTGTCCTCGACGAGACGTATCAACATCTCGTGAGTGCCGGAATGCTCGATCTCGACGCGCCTACCCCCGCGCCCCCACCCCATTCCCCGCACTCACCGCCGTCGGATCTTCCCCCGGATTGATGAACCGATCGGTCTCGATGTGATGCTGCCGCTCATACAACTCCCGGTACCGCCCACTCAGCGCCAGCAGCTCGCGAT
>JANLRD010000142.1:0-29716 GCA_031368215.1 Acidimicrobiia bacterium
GGTGTTTGCGGGAGAACACCTCCCAATGCACTTCGGAGGTGTTTTGCCCCCATATGTGGGGGCAACCTCTCTCCTGACGTGGTCGGTCTGCTGGCGTTGCGAGCAGTCGAGCGAAGCGAGCGGCGCAGCTCGTTTCAGAGCGGGGGCAACCTCTCTCCTGACGTTCGTCAGTCGGCGGCGGGGAGTTCGTTGTTGGCCGGGACCGGGGGAAGGGCGTGATCGGGGGCGGCGGCGCCACCCCACTGGTGCAGCGTGCCGTCGACGCCGACGACGACCAGCGAACCCGGCTTGGGCAGCTGCATCTCGAGCTTGCCCTGCGATTCGTGGGCGCTGATCGCCGCGTCGTGGTAGCGGTCGTAGACGAAGCGGAACTCCGGTGTGTGATACCAACCGCCGTCGACCGCCGGGCCCTTGGCACCGGAGAAGATGGCCTCGATGTCTTCGCCGGAGATCGTCTTGTGCTCTTCCAACGCGTGGGCGATGGCCAGCACGAACAGTTCGTTCTCCTGCACCAGCGACAGCGCCTGCGCGTAGAGGTTCTGCAGGCGACGCTCGACCCGCTGGTCGAAATCACCCTTCGATGACTCACCGGCGACGAGCTCGGTGAAGCTGGTGAACGAGTCACCCATCGCCGAGCGGCCCTCCATCCACCGTGCAGTACCGGTGGCGCTTCCGAGGTCGCCGCCGACGCCGACGGAGTTGTCACCCCGGAAGAAGTGGCGCTCGGCGGCGAGTGAGGCCAGCGACACGATGATGCGGTTCTCGTTCTCTTTCCGCCACGGAAAACCGGGCTCCTCCATCGGCACCGGGCTGACGAAGCCACCGACGTTGCCGCGGGGCTCGATCGTGGCGACGTCGATGATGTAGCGCTTGTAGAGCTTCACCATGGCGACTGCATGACCGGCCTCATGGATGGCGACCGCATGGCGCTCGAGGGCCATCGGGTGGACCTCGTCGGGCATGCCGTGTACCTTCAGCGCGCGAGCCGCGAGCACATCGGGCCAGGTCACCGTGTCGCGCCCGTCACGCAACGCCACGATCAGCGATTCGTTGACGATGTCTTTGATCACTGCGCCGCTGGCGGCCGACGACATCAACGCGAGTCGCTTCACCTGCTCTGCGGTGACGACGTGCTTGACCTTGCTGAAGTAGCCCTCGTAGGTTCGGATGCGGCCTTCCATGGTCGGGTAGTCGACCTTGAAGATGCGGTCGAGACGTCCCGGGCGGAGGAGCGCCGGATCGAGAACATCCGGGGCGTTGGTGGCCATGATCGTGAGGATCCGGTACTTCGGCGGCTTCTTCGACGGCATCGTCAAGAACTTGCGGATGCGCCGGGCCATGAAACCGCGGGGCTTCTCCAGGCCGCTCATCTCGGTGAGCAATGACTGCAGGGTGCCGCCGCCTCCCATACCTCCCATGCCACCCATAACGATGCGAACCTTGTCGGGCAGAAGGCCCAGCCGACCCTCAGCGGGCGCGGCCATAGCTGCGGCCTGATGGTGATCGTGCATCTCGTAGCCGTAGGTCCGAGCAGCGAGGCACTGATAGCCCTCGACGACTTGCGGTGTGGGCTGACGTCCGGCGACGGCCGAGCCGCGGTTGCCGAGGACGTCGGCTTCATCAAAGAACACGATGACGCCGCCGTGGCGCAGGGCGAGCTTGCGAAGCTTGCGATAGAGACCCTTGACCTTCAAGATGCCGACACCCATGAACATGTTCTGGAAGGCGCCCGGGTCGACGAAGACGTAGGGCTTGCCGGTCTCACCGGCGATGGCTTTGGCGATGAGGGTCTTTCCGGTACCTGGCGGGCCCCACAGCAGGATGCCTCCGGGAACGTGGCCGCCCTTGGCCTCGATCTCGTCGGGCTTGTCGAACATCGCGATGTTCTCTTTGACCTTGTCGAGGACTTTGTCCTGGCCCCACACGTCGGCGAAGCGGGTCTCGACCTCCTCGGGAAGGAGGATGTCGGTGCCGCCGCGGCTCATGAACCAGAAGATCGCGGCGAACTGGCCGACCGAAAACAGCAGCGTCATCATGATCGTGAAAATGAACGGCAGCGACTGCTGCTGGCCGAACATGATGCCCACGATGCGCGACGGCGCATCGTTGATCGCCTGCAGGAACGACACGTTCCAGGTGGCCGAGAGGATCCAGAAGATGACCGCCATGACCATGAGCGTCTTGACGATGCGCTGTGAACGGAACCGCAACCACGGATTGCGACGCGACCAAAACCGGTCCCAGCCGCCGAACACCTTGTAGGACCAGAAGTGGTTGTAGCCCGGGGTTTTCTCGGAGACCAGATAGTGGAGTTGCCGCACGACCTCAACACCGGCGATGACCAGGAGGAACGCGCTGTTGTTGAGTACGTGCTGAAGCGCTCCGTTCCAGGTCACGTAGGGAACGTCGGCGTGGTACTTGGACACGAGGAAGCCGAACAGCACGGTGAGACCGACGAGCAACTTGGCGCGATCGAAGAACAGCATCTTGCGTCGTACCTTGGGCACCACCGATGGGGGAGGGGTGTAGGGGATCACTGTCGGAAACGTGGGGGAGGTCATCGGGGTTCGCTCATTTCTGGACGGTGAAGGAAGAGGAGATCTTGCGGGCGGTGTCGTAGCTCGCTTTGAAACACGTGGAGGCGCACTTCATCGTGAGGACATAGAGCTTCGTGGTATCGCGATTGGTGAACGCCTGCTGGTCGACGGTGACCCACCGGGACTCGCCGATGCGCCGGTTGAATCGGACCTTGATGCCGCGGATGCCGTTCTTGCCGGCTTCCTCGGAGTACGAGACCAACTCGACGTCGGGATTGCCGTCGTTGAACTCCGACACCGGATCAACGCCGGCGGTGGCGCCGAACGGATAGCTGCGCAGCGTGGTCAAGTTCACGCCGTTGCGAAAGCTCGGGGTCTGTGTCCAATCCTTGTTCAGCGTGTACACCGCCACCATCCCGACCAGCGAGTTCGGGCGATCAGCGTCGAAGTTCTCGATCCTCGGCTTCTTCGCGCTGTCGAAGACCACGACCCAGTTCGCCGGGTTGCGTCCGATTCCGCCGATGCGCTCGGCGCTCCGGTCGAGTTTGTCGACCCGGTACGGGTTCGCCGTGAACCGCTTGAAGGTCTTCGGGATCTCGACGTAGGTCCGTTCCTGGGTGTTCACCAACCAGTTCGCGTTGTCTGTCTGCTCGGACGCGCACGCCGAGAAGACGACGCCGCTCAGCGCCACACCGACGACGGCGGCAACGCGTCTCATCCCGACGCAGTTCCGGTGGTGACGAGCTTGCGGGCGCAGGGCACGCACGAGTACGAGATCACGCCGTCGACGACGCCCAGAGGGATCATCGTCTTCTGCAATACGTCGGTGCCGCACAAGGGGCATGCGACGATCACGCCGACCTGCTCGACGGGGGCGGCCATTACCGGCGAATCCAGAGAGTGCGGGACATCTTTCGAATGTAGACCGGCCTCCGTGACAACTTCATGAGGGTGATTCCCGTTCATGGTCCCGTGATCTCGCCGACACGTCCGTACCGAAGGGGTTCGACGCGGTATTCGTGACGGTGGTCACAAGTCTACCGGTCATGCGACGATGGTCGTATGGAGATGCACTTCGCCACGATCTGGGAATCACTCGCCGACGCGATCGGCGACGCTGATGCTGTCATCCAAGGACCGAGTCGGCTCAGTTGGACCGCCTTCGACGACCAGGCGGCCCGGTTCGCCGGATTCCTCCGGTCGCACGGGATCGGTGGGGAGAACAGCACCCCGGTCCAGGGGCAGGCCAAGCTCGGAATGTACCTCTACAACTCGCCCGAGTACCTGATCGCGCAGTACGGCGCCTTCAAAGAGCGCCTCGTCCCGATCAACGTCAATTACCGCTACCTTGACAACGAGCTCGCCTACCTCATCGACAACGCCGACATGGAGGTGCTCGTGTACCACGCGTCTCTCGCCGATCGTGTTGCCCGGGTCAAGGAAAAGGCGCCGCAGGTCAAGCTGTGGATCGAGGTCGACGACGAAGGCGGCCAGGCCCCGCTTCCGGGTTCCCATGCATGGTCCGTCGTGATGACCACGGAGCCGGCGTCGCGGATCACCCGCTCCGAGGACGACCTCTACATGCTCTACACCGGGGGCACCACCGGCATGCCGAAGGGCGTCATGTACCAGATGGGCGGATTCTGCGGCGGGCTCCTGCTGGGCTATCCCATCCTCGCCCAGGTGCCACCACCCCCCAGCGCCGAAGCGATCGCGCCCTTCGTCAAGGGGTTCCGGGAGAAGGTCGGCGGCACCCTGCCCAAGGCGACCCCTGCATGCCCCTTGATGCACGGAACCGGCGTGTGGCTCGGTGCGTTCCTGCCCGCGCACCTCGGCGCCGCCTGCGTGCTGCTCGAAAGCCGCAATTTCGACGCCGACGAGTTCTGGCGCGCCGTCAGTGACGAGAGCATCACGATGGCCGTCATCGTCGGCGACGCGTTCGCCAAGCCCATGGTCCGGGCTCTCGACGCCGCCGCAGAACGAGGCAGTCCCTACGACACGTCGGCGCTCAAAGTGATCATGTCGGCCGGCGTGATGTGGTCGAGCGAGATGAAGGCCGAACTGCTGGTGCACGGCGACTTCGCTTTGGTCGACGCGCTGGGCTCGTCGGAGGCGTCGATGGGCATGACGATGACCAACCGCCAGATGTCCACGGAAACGGCGAAGTTCACCGCGAGCGAGACCACTAGGGTGTTCATCGAGGATGCCGAAACTGGCCTGATGCGGCCGGTGGTGCCCGGCTCAGGCGAGGTCGGCATGGTCGCCTCGGGCGGCAACACTCCGATGGGCTACTACAAGGACGAGGCCAAGTCCGATCGCACGTTCAAGATGGTCGATGGGGTGCGCTACTCGTTCCCCGGTGACATGGCGCTCATCAACGCCGACGGATCGATGACGCTTCTGGGGCGCGGCTCGAACTGCATCAACACCGCAGGGGAGAAGGTGTTCCCCGAAGAAGTCGAGGAGTCGGTGAAGCGTCACGATGCCGTGTTCGACTGCCTTGTCGTCGGCATGCCCGATGACAAGTTCGGCGAGCGGGTGGTGGCCGTTGCATCGGTGCACCCATCGGCCGTCGGGGTCGATCCGTCGGAGCTGATCGCCCACGTGAAGTCCGAGCTCGCCGGGTACAAGGCACCGAAGCAGGTGCTCATCGTCGACGAAGTCAAGCGCGCCCCCAACGGCAAGGCCGACTACGGCTGGGCCAAGGATGTGGCCACTGCCGCCCTGTCCGTCTCGTGACCGATCGGCTGCATTTCGCCAACATTTTCACCGAGATCGCGGAACGGTTCGGGGACGACACTGCGCTCCAACACGGGGGAGCGACGTGGACATGGTCGGTGTTCCACGACGAGGCCGCACGCTTCGCCTCGCACCTTGCCTCGGTCGGTGTCGGTCCCGGTGACCGGGTCGGGCTACTGCTCCACAACTCGCCGACGTACCTGATCGCGCACTACGGAACGTTTCTCCGCCGTGCGGTGCCGGTCAACGTGAACTACCGGTACCTCGACGACGAACTGGCCTATCTGGCCAACGACAGCGCGATGACGGTGCTCGTCACCGAAAGCGGGTTGTCGGACCGCGTGCGGACGATCCGGCCACGTGTCCCGTCATTGCGAGAGGTCGTGATCGCCGGTAGTGATGGCGAAGCTATCGATCTCCGCAGCGAAACAACGTGGACTGACAGTCTGCGCACGTACGATCCGGCGGCGGTGTTGCGAGGGTCGGACGACGACACGTACATGCTCTACACCGGCGGCACGACCGGCATGCCCAAGGGTGTCATGTTCCGCATGGGCGACTTCGTGCGGCGCAGTCTCACGGGATACCTCTACCGGGGTTGGGACGTGCCGACGGCGGAGACGCTGCTGGAACACATCAGTGCGCACAGAGACGCCGGGGATCGGCGCGTGAGCATCCCGGCGTGTCCTCTCATGCACGGTACCGGGATGTGGCTCGGTGCCTTCTACGCGCACCTCATGGGCGGCTGCGTGGTCACTCTGGAGAGCCGCTCCTTCGACGCCGACGAGCTCTGGCGGACGGCATCGGCCTCGGGGGCCGATGCAGTCACCATCGTCGGCGACGCGTTCGCCCGACCGATGCTCGACGCCCTCGATCGGGCCCTCGGCGAAGGACGTCCGTACGAACTCTCTGCACTGCGCATCATCCAGTCGAGCGGCGTCATGTGGAGTGCCGAGGTCCAGACCGGACTGCTCCGTCACCTCGACGTCCGTCTTGTCGATTCGATGGGATCGACCGAAGGCGCCATGGCCCGTCGGATCGTGAGCAGAGGAACGCGGATCGAAACGGCCCGGTTCGTCCCGCTCCCCGGGACGAAGCTCATCGGTGAGGACGGCACCGTCATTCCGCTCGGCTCCGGCGAACGCGGACGGATCGCCGCGTGCGCGGTGGTGCCGCTCGGGTACTACAACGACCCGGAGAAGTCCGCGGCGACCTTTGTGGAGATCGAGGGCGTGCGCCACACCATGGCCGGCGACTGGGCCGTGTGGGCCGAAGACGGGACCCTTGTCCTGCTCGGCCGGGGCTCGCACTGCATCAACACAGCGGGGGAGAAGGTGTTCCCGGAGGAGGTCGAAGAGGCGCTGAAGCGCCATCCCGCCGTGGCCGACTGTCTTGTCGTCGGGTTACCCGACGGGAGGTTCGGCGAACGGGTGGCCGCCGTGCTGTCGCTTCAGGAGAGCGTGGTCGCGGTCGACTCGGAGGCCGTCATCAACGACGTCAAGCAGTGGCTGGCCAACTACAAGCTTCCCCGGACTTCGGTCATCGTGAGCGAAGTACGTCGAGCCGCGAACGGCAAGGCCGACTACGCCTGGGCCCGCGAAGTTCTCTCGTCGATGTAGTACGCAGGCTTACTGAGTGCATGCGGAAGTCCGCGTGCGTCGCGGACAATTGCTTGTTCAGCCGACGACCTTGCGGCCGATGATCTCCTTCATGATCTCGGTCGTGCCGCCATAGATCGTGGTGATGCGGGCATCGACGTAGGCGCGCCCGATCGGGTACTCCTGCATGTAGCCGTACCCACCGTGGAGTTGCACGCAGGTGTCGACGGTGCGCTTCTGCAGTTCGGTACACCACCACTTGGCCATCGCCGCCTCTTCGACGGTGAGCTCACCGGCGTTGAGCTGCTCGATGCACCGGTCGACGAAGACCTGTCCGATCTCGACCTCGGTGGCGATCTCCGCCAGGCGGAACTTCGAGTTCTGGAACGACGCAATGGGCTGACCGAAAGCCTTGCGGTTCTTCGTGTAGTCGACCGTCCAATCGAGCGCCGCACGCGCCGCAGCAACGCCGGAGACAGCGATGGAGAGCCGCTCCTGGGCGAGGTTGCGGACGAGCAGAGCGAAGCCCTGTCCTTCGTCGCCGAGGCGGTTGGCGACCGGCACGCGCACGTCGGTGAAGAACAGCTCGGCCGTGTCCTGCGAATGCATCCCGATCTTGTCGAGGTTGCGACCGCGGGTGAACCCGTCCATCCCGCGTTCGAGCACCATCAGGGTCATGCCTTTGTGCTTCTGCGACGGATCGGTCTTCACCGCGGTGATCACGAGATCGGCATTGATGCCGTTGGTGATGAAGGTTTTCGAGCCGTTGACGACGTAGTGATCGCCATCGCGCATCGCCGTTGTCGACATCGACGCCAGGTCCGAGCCGATGCCCGGCTCGGTCATCGCCACCGCGGTTACGAGCGAGCCATTGCAGATGCCGGGCAGCCAGCGCTGCTTCTGCTCCTCGGTGGTCAGCTCCAGGAAGTAGGGGAGGGTGATGTCGTTGTGCAGGGTGATGCCGAGCCCAGCGCCCCCTGTGCCGGCGTACATGAGCTCCTCACCGATGATCGCGTTGAACCGGAAGTCGTGGGTGCCGCCACCGCCGAAAGCCTCGGGTGCTTGCAGGGCGAGGAAGCCGTTCGCTCCGGCGGCGGCGAACAGCTCACGCGGGACGATCCCGGCCTGCTCCCACGCGAGGAAGTTCGGGGTGATCTCCTTCTCAACGAAACGTCGGAACGCGTGGCGGAACATGACGTGCTCGTCGTTGAAGATCGCTCGCTGCACGGCGTTACTTCTTCGTGTCGACGGCGCGGTCGATATGGATGCCGCAGGCGCTGAACTTCACGGTTTCACCGAAACGGATGGCCTTGAATGCTTTCGACGAGTCCTTCAACGGATCGCTGAAGCTCGCCGACCTCGGATTCCTCTTGACGACGGCGATGCCGGCGTCGAACTGATCGAGGAGGGTGGTGATGGTCTTCTCCTCGCCACGCGGGCTCGGGATCTCCCGGAGGCTGGCGCTGAGCTTCTCGAGCTCCGGAACGGCGATCGTGGCGGTGAACTTTTCGACCGCGTCGACCGGGGCGATGTTGACCTTCTTGAGCCGGCCTCGTCGCGTTGATCGGGCCTTCTCGGTCTCGATCTTCTTCGCCTCGGTCAAGAGCTTCACGTTCGACGCAGCGCAGAGCTTGTCGGCCTCGGCAATGTACTCACCGAGATCCTTGGGGAGCTTCTGGGCGGATACCGGCACGGCGATCACGCTCGCGGCAAGGCAGGCAAGGGCTACGGCGACCGGGGTACGGCGGGAAAGTCGAAAACGCACGGAGACAGGCTACCGCCGGCCGCCCACGGGGCGGTTGCTTCCGCCGAGGACGACGATGACCGGGGAGTTCACGTCGATGGAGCGCTCGAATCGGCGCGTGCTCCGGTAAGACTGCACCGCCGTGTCGCCAGTCCTGCCCACTTCCCTGGTCCCGTGTTGCCGATGAGCGAGGGACCCCGATCGGTCACGGTGAGCGCACCGGTCCGGACTGCCGACGTGGGCGGGTGGACCGACACCTGGTTCGCCGTGCGGGGAACCGTCACCAACGTTGCCGTCGAGCCAGGCGTCGAGGTGACCGTTCGGCCGATCGACGTTCCGGCCGACCACGCCCGAATCATCGTCGACGATCTCGGGTTCGACGCCGTCGTGGATCTGCGCGACCCGCAGGCGACCGCCGACCCCTTCCTGGCGATGGCTGTGGCCGTTGCCCGACCGGCCCGACCGGTCGAGATCCGCCTCCGGTGCTTCGTTCCTCCCGGCAGCGGCTTAGGAACCTCCGCCGCCGTCAGCGTCGGTGTGATCGGTGCGGTGTGGGCATTCGACGACCGCGTCGTCGATCCGGTCGCGCTCGCCTCGGCGGCCCACGGTGTCGAGACGTCACTCGGTCTCCAGTCGGGCGTGCAGGATCAGCTCGCCGCGGCGTTCGGCGGTACCCGCCGCTACGACATTCGCTACCCCACGCTCAGGGCCGCGCACGTTCTTGTCGACGATCCCGGCGAGCTGTTCGACGGTCGGCTCCTCACGGTCTACCTCGGCCAACCGCATTCCTCTTCGGAGGTACACCGCGACGTGATCGCCGAGCTGGAGGCGGGCGGCCATCGGGCCGCGCTCGACGACCTCCGAGTCGCCGCCATGAACGCGGCCGCGGCCCTCTCTCGCCGTGACCTCCCGGCGTTCGGGCGGGCCATGCGTCTACACAACGACGCCACCCGTCGCCTCCACGAGCCGATCGTGTCGCCGCTTGCCGATCAGGTCGGCGCCCTCGCCGACGGATTCGGCGCGCTCGGATGGAAGGCGAACGGCGCCGGCGGACAGGGCGGCACCGTCGCCGTGCTCGCCGGCGCCGACCCGGACCAGCGCGCCGCGCTCATCGCCGCGATCACCGCCACTCCGTGCTGCGAGATCCTTCCGCTGCGGCCGACGCGAGCCGGATGCGCGATACACCGGTCCGCCGACCCTCCGGGCGCCAGCGACAGCGTTGCCCACGAGTACCTTGGCGGCGGCGCGTAACGCGATCGTCAGGTTAAGGATCTGGTGTTGACGACGGTGCCGCCAGGTCGAGTCCCAGGTACTGCTTCGCGTCGGCAAGGAACTCGGACACGAAGGGCCACTGGTCTTCCTCGCCCGGCTTTGGCGACTGGGCGAATCGGGCGGTGTCGTCGTGCGTTTTCGCGAAGCTCCATGCCGAGTAGGCCTGCCGCTTGTAAGTGATGTTCTCCGGCTGGAGCGTGTGGGCACGCTCGAAGTGATGCAATGCCGGGGCGGAGAATCCGTCCGTGGACCAGAAGTGCTGCGCGAGTGCGAAGTGGGCAGCAGCCTCGGACACGTCGCGCGTGCGCGGGTGCGACGCGGCGATCACCGCGTCGGGCGGCAGCACCCATTCGCTTTCGGCTCCCTTCTCCGCCCAGTCGCGGACGCGATTGCCATACCACTCGGGATCCGTCGTGCCCCGGGCCATGAGCTCCAAGATGAACTTCGCGAACGGGTCGTCGGTCGGCTGCGGCGCGGGAGAACCGCGTTCGGCCGGTCGTACGATCGTGCCGCTCTCATCGATCCACAGAACTTGCGGGATGTTGGTGACGCCGAACAGCGAGTCCATCTGGTGGGAGGCGTCGAGCAGTGACGGGTGCTCGGGCCGGGCTGCTTCGACGATGGGCCGGAGTACCTCCGCGCCACCCATCTCGAGGCCAACAGTGATGATCTCGACACCTTGGCTGTGTACCTCGTTGCGCAGTGCCTGCCACCCGGGCAGGTCGAAGCGGCAGCCTCAATACGGTGCCCAGGCGGCGAGCACCACCTTCTGCCCTCGAAACGACGACAGCCTGACATCGGCGCCCGTCACCACGTCGGGCAGGGACAGCTCAGGTGCTGTGGCGGTGGTGAGTGAGCGTCCGCCGAGGCTCTCGGGCCCGACCGACCACAGGCCGGCCTCGGCATCGGCGACGATGGCCATGCCCAGCCGATCAGCGGTCGCCACGAGGTCGAATCCGGCCGAACGGCCGAGCGGCACGCACACGTCGCCCTTGCAGGCACCCTCGGGCTTGATAAGCCAACCGGTCGCTGCTTCGAACGCGCCGACGTCGATGTCGAGTCGATCCAAGATCATGAGTCGAGGCTAGGAGGTTTCGGAACATGCGTAGCTCCGAGCGCTACTCATGTTCCAAACCCCACGAGCCGACAACCTCAGCCGTTTTGGCCCCACGCCACGCCGAGGGCGAGGATGGGAACATGGGTGACCGAGTGACGTGTGTGATCGACGGGGGCGTCGCCGACGTCCGGATGAACCGGGCTGAGAAGATGAACGCCATCGATGGCGCCATGTTCGCCGGGCTGGTCGAGATCGGCGAGGCGCTGAAGGTGGACACGTCCGTGCGCGCCGTGGTGCTCTCCGGCGAAGGACGTAGCTTCTGCGCCGGCCTCGACTTCGGAAGCTTCCAGGCGATGGCCGGTGGTCGTGGCGAGAACGTGATCCCGCAGGAGGGCGATCCGGACGACCCGTCCCGGCTTCCGGGCCGGATCACCCACGCCGGACAGCAGGCCGTCTGGGTCTGGCAGGAGGTCCCCGTCCCGGTGATCGCCGCGGTGCACGGCGCCGCGCTCGGCGGCGGGTGCCAGATCGCGCTCGGTGCAGACATCCGCTACGTCTCGCCCGACGTCCAGATGTCGATCCTCGAGATCCGCTGGGGTCTGATCCCCGACATGGCCGGAACGCAACTGCTGCGCGAGCTTGTCGGCCTCGACAAGGCGAAGGAGCTCACCTTCACCGGTCGGATGGTCGGCGCCGAAGAGGCCGTCCGCATCGGCCTGGCGACCCGGATCGCCGACGATCCGCGGGCCCTGGCCCTCGAGACGGCCCACGAGATCGCCGGGCGGAGCCCGCACGCCATCCGGGCAGGGAAGCGTCTGCTCAACAACGCCGCGCACGTGACCACGGCCGATGGCCTGGCGGCGGAGCGCCGGGAGATCCGCGCCCTGATCGGCTCGCCGAATCAGGTCGAGGCCGTCACCGCCTGGTTCGAGAAGCGTCCACCGAACTACTCCGACCCGTCGCTGTAGCCGCAGGAGGCGTCACGGGCGGGTGGCCGCGACCCGCAGGACGATCCGGTCGAGCCGGCGGGAGTCGACCCGGAGACCTGCCCGCTCGAACATCTCGACCGTGGCGTCTGCAGTCGGCACCGTGATGCCGGCGGGAGCGAGCACGCGCTGGACGAGCCTCCCGAACGACGTGGTCGCCGTGGTCAGGCTCATCGAGAACACTGCTCCACCGGGCCGGACGACTCTTGCCATCTCGGCGACGGCCGTCGGCTGGTCGCCGATCTCGTTCAGTGACGCACCCATACCCGCGCCGTCGAGACCTCCCGAGACGATCGGCAGATGCTGGGCCATCGCCCGCACGGCGACGATCGGGAGATCGCCCGCCCGGTGGATCACGCGTCGGAGGAACGGCCGGCTGTGGTCGATGGCGATGACGGTGGCCCCGCGGGTGGCCAACGCGCGTGCGTAGAGGCCTTCCGAGCAGGCAACGTCGACGAACACCTTTCCCGCCTCCGGGCGGAGCGCGTCGGTGAGCTCGAGCAACTCCTCGTCGTTGGGGAAGCGCCGACCCGACAGCAGCGACAGGGAGCGGACACGCCAGAGTCGCTCGTAGATCTGAGGAGTGGGCGGCGTGACGTTGCTGATCTGGGCGAGGGTCTTCGACCACGTGCGGTCCCCCATCGCCTGCCAGACCCGGTCGATGACCTCGGTTGTCCGCCCGCATGCCGCGCAAGCAAGGGTGCCGTCGTCGATGCGCACATCGTCGCCCCCGACGATCCGGCTCGCGCTCACGGGCCCCTCCGCACAGAACGGGCAGCGCAGGAGTGGAAGGAGCGAGTGCAGCACAGACCGAGTCTTGCCGACGAAGGACGCTAGGGCCGTCCGACTTGGCTGTGCTTCGCCGCCGGCCCGCCGATTGTCACACCGCTCCGGGCAGGGTGGTGACCACGAGCTCTTCCCCGGGTGACCAATCGCTGCAGCCCCTGCAGCACCACGAAGGAGGTCGACGCCATGTCCACGACCATCACCATCCAGGGAAACATCACCAAGGAGCCTGTCCTCCGCACGACCGGCTCCGGCACGCCCACATGCACGCTGTCGGTCGCGGTGAACCGCAAGGTGCCCGCCCGGAATGAACCGGGATTCGTCGAGTCGGTTTCGTATTTCTCCGTCGTGGCGTATCAGCAGCTCGCCGTCAATGCGTGCGAAACGCTGCGACGCGGCTCGCGGGTTGTCGTCACGGGTCGGCTGGACCAGCGTTCCTGGGAAACGGCCGAAGGGGAGAAGCGCAGCTCGTATGAGTTGGTCGCCGACGACATCGGCGCGAGCCTGCGATGGGCAACGGGGCGCTTCACCAAGACCATGTCCGCCACGGCGGCCCCCGTTGTCGTCGGGCTTCCCCCGCTGCCGATCGCAACGCCGCGGGCGGCGAACCCTGGGCAAGCCGCCGACGCGATCCCGGCCTGACCTCGCAGGGTCGCGCGTCCGTGGAATGGGGGAAGCGCGACCGGTGCCCGTAAAGTGCCGGGCCGGTGTTTCCGCTTCCGACTGGACATCCGTTCACCTACCTCCTGCCCCCCTCCGGCGTGTCGCCACGACGACGTCTGCTGCCCCGAAAGGACAACCATGAGCGGATGGAACTTCGCCGAAGTGCTCGAAGCGATCGCGGCACGGATACCCAACGCGCCGGCCCAGGTCGCCGGTTCGCGTCGTTTCGACTGGGGCTCGTTCAACGCCCGGGCCAACGCGCTCGCCGACGATCTGCTCGCCGCCGGTCTCGGCGAGCAGTCGAAGGTCGCGGCGTACCTCACCAACGGACCGGAGTACCTCGAGGTGTATCTCGCGGCGTTCAAGGCCGGCCTGGTACCGGTGAACACCAACTACCGCTACGGGCCCGACGAGATCCGCTACCTGTTCGACAACTCCGACGCCGAAGCGGTGGTGTTCCACGCCTCCTACGCCGACCTGATCAACGGCGTCCGCGCCGAGCTTGCGAAGGTCAAGCGGTGGTACGTGGTCGACGATCCCGGCGCCACGGCCGGCTCGGGCGCAGCAGCGGCCCCGTGGGCCGTGCCGTATGAGGACCTGGTCAGCGGCTGGACGCCCGACGGTCCCAACGTGCGAGGTCCGTGGGGCGTCAGCGGCGACCATCTCCTGTTCCTCTACACCGGCGGGACCACCGGCATGCCGAAAGGCGTGATGTGGCGCCAGGACGACCTGTTCAACGTGCTCGGACAGGGCGGGCAGCCGCTCTTCGGGTTCTCGGCGGTGTCGTCGATCGACGAACTGGCCGCTCGTTCCGTGGGTCCCGGTCCGGTGATGATCCCCGCGTGCCCGCTGATGCACGGCACCGGGCAGTTCACCGCGCTGATCGTGCTCGCGCTCGGCGGTTGCATCGTCACCAACACGAACCGGTCGTTCGTTTCCGAGGAGTTCTTCGACCTCGTCGAACGGGAGTCGATCAACTGGGCGGTGATCGTCGGTGATGCCTTTGCCAAACCGCTTCTCCAGGCATTGAACGCCAACCCGGGCCGCTGGGATCTGAGCAGCCTTCGGCTGGTGACGAGTTCCGGCGTGATGTGGAGCCAGGAGACCAAGGACGGCCTGCTCGAGCATCTGGGCCAGGTGCTGCTCGTCGACTCCTACGGCTCGTCGGAAGCGGTCGGGCTCGGTGCGTCCACATCGTCCAAGGGCAAGTCGGCCGGCACCGCGAAGTTCCAGCTCGGCCCGACGGTCCACGTCTTCGCCGACGACAACCGACGGGTCGAACCGGGTTCGGAGGAGCAGGGGTTCGTCGCCATCAGCGGCTACGTGCCGATCGGGTACTACAAGGACCCGGAGAAGTCGGCTCAGACGTTCCGGGTCATCGACGGTGTCCGGTACTCGGTTCCCGGCGACTTCGCCACGGTCCAGCCCGACGGCTCGCTGCTGCTGCTCGGCCGCGGGTCGGTGTGCATCAACACCGGAGGGGAGAAGGTGTTCCCCGAGGAGGTGGAGGAGGTGCTCAAGGTCCACGAACTCGTCGAGGATGCCGTCTGCGTCGGTATCCCCGACGACCGGTTCGGACAGGTGATCTGCGCCGTGATCCAGCGATCACCACTTTCGCTCGCCCAGGGCGAGTTCGATGAAGGTGCCGTCCTCGGTTCCGTCTCCGCCCGTCTCGCCCGCTACAAGACGCCGCGACTCGTGGTGGTCGTCGACACCATCGGCCGATCTCCGTCGGGCAAGGTCGACTACAAGCGCCTCACCGATCACGCGCGCACGACCCTCGGCCGCTGACGACGTCCCGAAGCCCCGGTCGTGGTCGGCGTCGGGGGGTTCAGCGGTGCAGGAGAAACGAGGCGACGCGTTCGCCGATCATCACTGCGGGCATGTTGGTGTTCGCCCGGGGTATCTGGGCCATCAGCGACACGTCGGCCACCGTGACACGGTCCAGACCGCGCACCCGGCCCCGGCCGTCGCAGACTCCTGCATCGCCCGGGCCCATCGGACACGTCCCGACGGGGTGGTAGTAGTGCACGACCTCGCGGCGGATTGCCTCGTCGGTGCTCGTGTCGGTCACCGGCGGCCCCAGCACCGACGCCAACGCCGGGTGGTCCAGCAACTCCTCCGCCATGACCAGCCCCTCACGGAGTACGGAAATGTCGTGTCCGTCGGCGTCGGACAGGTAGGCATGGTCGATCTGCGGTGCTGCCGTCGGATCGGCGGAGACGATGTCGACGCGCCCGCGGCTGCGAGGAGTTACGCACGCCACCTCCACCAAAGCGTTTCCGCCGGTGAGCGCCGTCTGCGTCGAGGCACACACCGGATAGAGGTGCAGATCGAAGATGCCATCGGTGGCCAACGACGAGCACACCTTGCCGAGAGTCTGCTCCTCGGGCAGGGCGCCTCGCGCCGCTGCCTCGTCGAGCCAGGTCTGCAGCAGGGGGCCGATGCGCCGGTCGGCGTGGATCATCGGATGATCGTGCAGGTTCGCACCGACACCGGGTTGGTCCAGGACGCATGCGACTCCGGCATCGCGAAGGCGTCCCGGGTCGCCGACGCCTGATCGCTGGAGGATCGACGGCGTCCCGTACACGCCGGCACTCAGCACGATCCGCTCGGCGCGAACGCTGAGTGACTTCCCATCGCGCCACGCGTACACCGTCACGCCGGACGGGTCCTCGACGAACCGGTCGACGAGGGCACGGTCGACGATGGTGAGGTTCATCAGATGGCGGACCGGGTCGAGATACGCGAACGCCGTGTTCCACCGGACACCGTCGACGATGTTGACGGTCTCGAGCCCGAACGATTCGTTGGCGTCGAGATCGCAGAGATCCGATGCGATCTTCCATCCCGTGCTCGCCGCGGCTTCCAGGCAGCGGGCATGGAACGGACCGGCCTCATCGGCCCGGTACGCACGAACGCGCATCTTCCCGAGGACAGTGGCGAAGACCGGCCTCAACGCGTCGGTGCGCCACTCCGGCAAGCCCCAGCCGTCGTAGTCCGATGCATGTCCGACCGCGGCTATCGCCCCGTTGTGGGCGGAGCATCCGCCGATGACCCGGGCGCGCTCGAACGTCCACGGTGCCCGCCCCGAGACTGGGCCCGACGTGTAGCCCCAGTCGTGGGACAGCGCGATCGCGTGGGCGTTGAGGAGGTCGGCCGGCCAGGCGGTCGGGGATCCGTCGCCGGGCCCTTCGGTCAAGGGTCCGTAGTCGGGGCCGGCCTCGAGCAGCGTCACCCGTATCCCTGCTTCGGCGAGTCGGGCCGCTACAACAGCGCCACTCGATCCGCCACCAACCACCACGACGTCGGTATGCACAAGATCATCCGCGATGGCCATCGGGTCAGGCTCGCGCACCGTCGACGCTGCGTCGAGCCCGGCTACCCGGTGACGGGAGCCCTCTCGATGGTGAGGTTGCCGCCGAGGAGTTTCGAGTTGGGCACGTGGACGATCGTGCCGTTGACGTCGAGCTCCACCGTGGCCCCCCACACGGTCTTGATGACGCCGCCGAATCCGTCGCCGCTCACGATGTCGCCGGGTCGCACGATGCGGTGCAGGTACCGTCCGGCGGCGATCTCCGACGCCATCGACCGCCCACCCAACCCGGTGAGCAGGGCCACTGAGAGCGCGGCGCAGCCCACGATCCCGGCGACCGCGGTGTCGACGACCTTGGTGTTCACCCCGACCTGGGCGATGGCGAGCAGCACGAACACCGCCATCACCAACGTCTTGGCCAGTCCGGCCACGCGAGGTTGCGGCCGTCCGCTGGCCCGCAGTGCCGCCGACCCGGCCGCCGTGCCGGCGAGCGACGCAATGGCATTGCCGAGCAACACGAACACCATCGCCACGAGGAAGCGTGGCACCGCGTTCATGAGGGAGACCGGGAGTCGGTCGACGGCGGTCTTGTCGAGGAAGGACAGCGAGGTCACCACCGCCAACGCGAGGACGGCGGAGAACACCACGCTTGCCGCTGCCGGGGCCAGGCGCCGGGTCCGCTCCGGTTGCGATGGTCGGCTCAGGATACGTCGCACGGCCGAAGAGGCGATGGTGCCGGCGATACCGCCCACGACGAGCGCGGCCAGGGCGAAGATCCACTTCATGCGGGGTCGTCCCGGCTCAGCTCACGCACCGTCGCCAACCCTAGACCGAGCAGATCCAGGGCGGCCGCTCGCGCATTGGGGCTGTCGAGCGCGGCGCTGAGCCGGGCGTTGAGCCGTTCGGTCAGGTCATCGGGTGGTGCGAAGGCTTCGCGCAACGCGGCCCGGGCTTCGGGCGGAAAGAGGTCGCCGCGCTCGAACCGGTCGGCGATCGACGGGTGGCGGCGGAGCACCCGCTCGAACCCGTCCGGGTCGTTCTCCAGCAACCGCTCGAGTCGTGCCGTCGAAAGGCGCAGCCGCTGCAGCGGGTTCACTGCTGCCACCCCGACAGTCGATGGGCGAGCGTCTTGCGGGCCCGGAACAGCCGGGTCTTCACCGTGGGCAGGGCGATCCCGAGCGCGTCGGCTATCTCCTCGTAGGGCATGTCCTCGAGCTCTCGGAGGATGACGATCGACCGGGTCAGCGGGTCAAGGGTGTCGATGGCCGTCATCAGGTCGTCGACCATCAGCCGCCCGGCGACCTGGCGGTCCGTTCCCGCCCCCTGGCTTGTTTCGGGCAGCATCGCCGGGTCGCGGAGCTCTTCGCGGCGCTTGCGCAGTGTGGAAATGGCCGTGTTGTGGGTGATCCGCAGGATCCACGACCGAAGTGCCGAGTCATCATGTAGTGACCCGGCCGCCTGCCATGCCCGCAGAAGGCTTTCCTGTACGACATCTTCGGCGAGCGCGCCGTCGCCCATGATCGACCGGGCGAGCCGGTACATCGCCGGGGCATGGTCGGCGATGAGAATCCGCAGGACTTCGTCGGGGCTGGGCGCCGGGCCGATGAGGTGAATCGTCGTGATCTCGCCGTCGGAACCGGTGCCGGCCCCGGCGTCGCCGGAGCGCACGCGCTCAAGCACGAGAGAGTCCATGGCCATGCAACGTGTCGGGGGCGGGGCCGGTCGCGACGGAGTTCGGGTGTGCGCTGGGAAGCGGTGTTCGGGCAGTCAGCCTCGCAGCGCGCGGAACGGTCGGTCTTCCCACCACGGCACGAAGTCTGGCATGTCGGTCGTCGGCGAGGCCGTGAACGCCGCAGGGCGCTTTTCCAGGAATGATTCGACACCCTCGCGGGCGTCCTTACCCTTTCCGAGTTCCCAGATCGCCCGGGAGTCGACCACGTGGGCCTCCATCGGATGGTCGGCTCCGAGCATGCGCCACAGCATCTGCCGGGTCACGGCGACGCTCACCGCCGACGTGTTCGACGCGATCTCGCCGGCCAGGGCGTAGGCCGCCGGAAGGAGGTCATCGGGTGCGTGGACGCTGCGGACGAGTCCGCCGGCCAGCGCTTCGTCGGGACCGAAAACCCTGCCGGTGAAGCACCATTCGGTCGCCTTCGAGATCCCCACGAGACGGGGCAGGAACCAGCTCGAGCAGGCTTCGGGAACGATGCCGCGACGGGCGAAGACGAAACCGAACTTGGCGCTCGTCGATGCGAGGCGGATGTCCATCGGGAGCGTCATCGTGACCCCGACCCCGACGGCCGGGCCGTTGATCGCGGCGATGAGCGGCTTGCGGGATTCGAACAATCGCAACGAGACCCGGCCGCCGCCGTCGCGGATCCGTTCGTCGACGGTCCCGGCGATCGCTTCGGCGACCGTGCCCTTGGACGACGTGGCGTCGAAGGTCGCCCCACCGGCGGCCAGGTCCGCGCCGGCACAGAACCCCCGACCGGCGCCGGTGAAGACCACGGCGCGGACGCCGTCGTCGGCGTCGACGAGGTCCATCGCCTCGATCACCTCGCGCATCATCCGGCCGGTGAAGGCGTTGAGGCGGTCGGGTCGATCCAGGGTGATGGTGGCGACGCGGTCGGCAACGTCGTAGCGGATCTCGGTGAAGGAGGGTGTTGTGCTCACGCCAGTGATGCTCCCACCTGCACCGTGCGTTGTCCGATCGGTCGACCGGACTGCTGCTGGCGACCAACCCGCCCGTGTCCCCGTAGCCTGGATGGCCGTGCGCTACGGACGGGGAACGGGGCGGTCGGCCGCGACAGGCGTTGCGCCCTCGGTCGCTCTCGTTGTCGCCCTGATTGTCGCCGGCGCGGTGCGCCCGGTTCGCGCGCAGACGACCTCGACCGTTTTGACGCGTTCATCGGCGACATCGGTCAACTCCGCCCCTCCGTCGAGCCGACCGGGCTCCGCGGCCGGACCGACGACACCTACCAGCACGCGCTTCCGCGCTGTTGCCGGTCCGCCCGGGGTGCCGCCATCGACTGTTGCCCGAACAACGGTGACAACGAGCACGACGGTCCCATCCACTCCGTCAACCAGGGTCACCCCGAGCGGTGCGCCGGGGGCTGGTCCGTCGACCAGGGTCACTCCGAGCGGTGCGCCGGCGGCTGGTCCGTCGACCAGGGTCACTCCGTCAACCAGGGTCACCGCGAGCCGTGTGCCGCCGGCTGGTCCGTCGACCAGGATCACTCCGTCAACCAGGGTCACCGCGAGCCGTGTGCCGGCGGCTGGTCCGTCGACCAGGGTCACTCCGTCAACTACGGCGTCCCCGAGCACGGCCCGCCCCACGACGATCACCACGATCGGTCGAACGCCGACCACGACGATCACGCCGACCACGACGATCACGCCGTCGGCCACAACGGCGAAGTCCGGCTTTCGCATCACCGCGATCCGGACGCTGGCCGCAGGGGCGCTGCGCTTCGAGCCGGTCGAGCCGTCGGCCAAGGTGATCCGGTCGCGGGCGTCGGTGGTGCGCACGGCCAAGCGGGAATTGCCGACGGGAACGCTGGCGCCGACGCCCGAGGTGTTCTTCGCCCGCTATGCCCTCGAGACCAACGAGCGGGTCACCGGTGGAACCGGTCAGGTGAAGCGGGACCTGCGCACGGTTTGGGTCGTTCGCTTCGCCGGGGTCGAGGGCCGACGCCAGTCGTCCGTCGTGATCCGCCAGAACCTGCCGACGGTCGTTCCGGTCACGACGATCCCCCGCATCGTTGTCTCCGACATCGTCGTCGTCATCGACGACGTGACCGGCGGCGTCCTGCTGCGCAGCGAGTTCGCCCCCGAGACCGACACTGCCGGATGAGGACGCTGCGCCCGTGAACCGAATCGTCGCGCGCGCCCTGGCCTTCTTCACCGCAGCCTCGGTGCTGGTATTGGAAATCCTCGCCGGTCGACTGTTGGCCCCGTACGTCGGAGTCACGCTGCAGACCTACACCTCGATCATCGGGGTGGTGCTGGCCGGCATCGCGTTCGGGAGCTGGCTCGGCGGGAGGCTTTCCGACCGGATCGATCCCCGCTCCCTGGTCGGACCCACGATGATGCTCGGCGGGGGGCTCGGACTGCTCGCTCCGCCGATCGTCCGGCTCGCCGCGCAACGGCTCGACGGGACCAGCGTCACCGTGGTGCTCATCGCCACAATCGCCGGATTTCTGCTTCCGTCGATCGTGCTCAGCGCCGTTTCTCCAATGCTGGTCAAGACGCAGCTGCGATCGCTCGAGTCGAGCGGCGCAACGGTCGGTTCGATGAGTGCCATCGGCACGACCGGGGCCATCGTCGGCACCTTCGTCACCGGATTCCTGCTCGTCGCCAAGGTGCCGGTCACGGTGACGGTCCTCTGCGTCGGGGCGGCACTCATCGCCGTGGGCGCGCTGTTGACCGTCACTGCGAGCAAGCACCCGCGGACGGAGCGGCTTGCCGCAGTCGGACTGCTCGCCTTCGGGGGACTGGGGGCGGGGGCGACCGTCACCGTCAACAGCCCGTGCGAGATGGAGAGTGCGTACTACTGCGCATCGGTGCTCGGCGTCGAAGGGGAGCCGAGTGTGCGCGTCCTCCACCTTGACAATCTCGACCACTCCGAGGTCGACCTCGATGACCCGGCCGCGCTGCGCTTCGCCTACACCCAGCTGTTCGGGGTCGCCGTCGACGCCCTTCCACCCGGCCCCATTCACGCGGTCCACCTCGGTGGCGGCGCGCTGACGATGCCCCGCTACATCCGCGCGGTGCGGCCCGGTTCGAAGGGCGTCGTCTTGGAGGTCGACGCCGCTCTGCCGGAACTCGCCGAACGAAAGCTCGGCTGGGTGCCGGGTCCTGACGTCGACGTGGTCATCGGCGACGGACGGGTCACGATGGGTCGCCAACCGAGAGGGCGAGCGGACATCGTGTTCGGCGATGCGTTCGGTGCCGAGGCGGTGCCGTGGCACCTCACGACGGCCGAGTTCACCCGGGTGATCCGCGACGCGTTGCGTCCGGGCGGTATTTACGCGCTGAACGTGATCGACGCGAAGAACCACCGATTCGTCCGAGCGGAGGTGGCCACGATCGCGACCGTGTTCGACCATGTTGGCGTGTTCGCCCCCGAGTCCTCGTTCGCTCGGGAGCCAGCGGGGTCCAACTTCATCGTTGTCGCGTCCGACCGGCCGTTGCCCGTGGACGTCTACCGGAACATGATCGACGAACGCGGCTTCGACGCCGTCGTCCGCACGGGTGCAGAGCTGCGCCGTTGGGTCGGCGACAGTCCGATCCTGCGCGACGACTTCGCCCCGGTCGACCAGCTGTTCTCGGCCGGCTCGTAGGACCCAGCCCCGGACTCGGTGCTCACACCCCCTGGGCGAGAACCGCGGCGAGGATGCTCGGACGATCGGTCATGATGGCGTCGACACCCATGGCGAGCAGATGACGCATCTCGCGCTCGTCGTCGATCGTCCAGACGTGGACCGCAAGTCCGTGGCGGTGGGCGGCATCGACGAAGGCCGGTGTGACCACTTCGATGCCTTCGAAGGACGCCGGGACCTGCAGGGCGACCTGGGAGGAGGCGAACGTGCGGTGGGGCGCGCCGTTCGTCACCGCGTCATAGAAGGCGAACGTGTCCTCGGGGCCGAGCGACACATGGATATCCGGGGCGTACTCGCTGAAGGCGCGGAGCGCGTCGTCGTGGAACGAGGCCACGATGACATCCGTCGTACGGCCGTGGGCCCGAAGGCGGTCGGCACGCTCGGCCTCGTAGCGGCGTGGGCCGATCTCCTTGATGTCGAAGTTGAGAAAGACGTCCGGGAACTCGACGAGCACGTCGTCCAACGTGGCGATCCCGAGCGAGGGATCGTCGGGAAAGCGTCCCCGGAGCAGGTAGGCCTCATCCTCCAGCCCGACGACGGCGTCGTGCCCGGGGGCCCACCAGTGCGCATTGTCGAGGTTACGAAGCTCGGCCAGGGTGAAGTCGTGGATGGCACCGGTCGCAGGAGTCGTCCGGTCGACGGTCGTGTCGTGACAAACCACCAGGACACCGTCGGCGGTGCGGTGCACATCGAGCTCGAGGGCGTGGGCTCCGTGCTCGTTGACGGCTCGGCGCATCGCGTAGAGGGTCGTGGAAGGAGCCTCGAGCGCACCGCCCTGATGCGCGTAGTGCAGCGGTCGACGTTCCAGCCACGGGTTCCTCGTCATGCCCGCACCATCGTCGTGGCCGAACAGATCAGGTTCCTCACGCTCGAAGGGTATCGCCCGGCCGGACCGTTGGGAAAAACTGACTTGACAGGTCGGGTTTCGATCGCTTGACTATTCGCGTCATCCAGAGCGACCGAGGGACGGGCCCGTCGACGTCGCGGCAACCAGCGAGAACCGCCAGGTGCCAACGCCCGCACGATGAAGGAGGAATCCCGGTGAGCTGTACCACCTGACCCGATCCGCAGGTCGCGGCAAAGCGACCTGCCTCGCCGTCCTTTCGTCCTCCCTGCCCGTACCCCGTTCCCGTTCGCGTTCCGGCGCTTTGCCGACGCACCCAATCTCCAGGAGTTGTTCCCATGGCCCTCGACCCTTCGTCCTTCGGTTTCGAAACACGGCAGATCCACGCCGGCGCCGCACCCGACCCCGCCACCGGCGCCCGCGCCACCCCGATCTACCAGACCACGAGCTACGTGTTCCGTGACACCGACCATGCCGCGGCATTGTTCGGGCTGGCCGAAGCGGGAAACATCTACACCCGCATCATGAACCCGACCCAGGACGTTCTCGAGCAGCGCATCGCGTCGCTCGAAGGCGGCGTAGCGGCCCTGGCCGTGGCGTCGGGCCAGGCGGCGGAGACTCTCGCCATCTTGAACATCGCCGAAGCCGGCGACCACATCGTGTCGTCGGCCAGTCTCTACGGCGGCACCTACAACCTCTTCCACTACAACTTGCCCAAGCTCGGCATCACGGTCGACTTCGTCGACGATCCCGACGACCTTGATGCCTGGCGCAAGGCCATCAAGCCCAACACGAAGGCGCTCTACGGCGAGATGATCGGCAACCCGAAGGGTGACGTCCTCGACGTCAGCGGCGTCGCCGGCGTCGCCCACGAGGCGGGTGTCCCGCTGATCGTCGACGCCACCCTGGCCACGCCGTATCTGTGCCGTCCGCTCGAGCACGGTGCCGACATCGTCGTGCATTCGTTGACCAAGTTCATCGGGGGGCACGGCACATCGATCGGCGGCATCATCGTCGACGGTGGCAAGTTCGACTGGGGAGCATCCGGACGGTTCCCGATGATGACCGAGCCCGATCCGAGCTACCACGGCCTCAAGTACTGGGAAGTGCTCGGCGCGCCCGCCTACATCATCAAGGCCCGCGTGCAGGGTCTCCGCGACTACGGCGCAGCCATTGCCCCGTTCAACTCGTTCCTGCTCATCCAGGGGGTCGAGACGCTGAGCGTCCGCATGGATCGACACTGCTCGAATGCGCTCGCAGTTGCGAAATTCCTCGAGGCGCACCCCGACGTCGCACTGGTCCGCTATCCCGGCCTCGCCAGTTCGCCGTGGAATGACAAGGCGAAGAAGTACCTGCCGAACGGCGCCGGAGCGATCGTCAACTTCGAACTGAAGGGCGGCATCGAGGCGGGCAAGAAGTTCGTCGACGCCCTCTCCCTGTTCAGCCACCTGGCCAACGTCGGCGACCTTCGTTCGCTCGTCATTCAACCTGCGGCGACGACCCACAGCCAGCTCACGCCCGCCGAACAGGCGGCCACTGGCGTCACCCCCGGCCTGGTCCGTCTCTCAATCGGTCTGGAGTCGCTCGACGACCTCCTCGCCGACCTCAACGCCGGATTCGCTGCCGCGAAGGCCTGACGTCTCGTGGAGCGCTGAGGCCCCCGAACCGGGCGGCCTCAGTGCCCGCCCACCATTTTCCGTGGCAACTCCGTCCGTCCTCCAGGGCGGGTTGCGCCGCGGCGCTTCCGAAAGCACCCCGTGTCCGATAGCTCTCTCCGACAACCGAACCGCGATGCGCCGATCGGCGTCGACGAGAACGGCGACCCCATCGGACCGTGGCGGAAGGTGTGGCGCCCGGGCGATGGCCCGGGTCGTCGTCAGTTCGCCGCGATCGGCGAGTTGAAGCTCGAAGCCGGGGGAGTCCTCCCCGAGACAGTCGTCTGCTACGAAACCGTCGGCACCCTCAATGCCGATCGTTCCAATGCGGTGCTTGTCCTACACGGGTTCACCGCCGACAGCCACGCCGCCGGTCCGGCCGGGCCCGGTCATCCCGAAGCGGGTTGGTGGAACGGCGTCATCGGGCCGGGACTCGGCATCGACACGGATCAGTTCTTCGTCGTCATCCCGAACACGCTGGGCGGATGCCAGGGCACGACCGGACCGGGTCAGCTGGCCCCGGACGGAGCGCCGTGGGGATCGCGGTGGCCGGTGATCACCACGCGTGACATGGTCGCGGCTGAGGCCGCCATGGCCGATGTGCTCGGTATCGACGTGTGGTTCGGCGTCGTCGGCGTGTCACTCGGCGGCCAGCGTGCTCTCGAGTGGGCCGTCGGATTTCCTGATCGCCTGCAGCGGTCGGTGATCATCGGCTGCGGGGCCGTGGCCACGGCTGAGCAGATCGCCTGGCAGACGATCCAGATGACCTGCATCACCAGCGACCCGGAGTTCCACGGCGGCGACTACTACCACATCGGGTCGGGCGACGGCCCGGTTGCCGGGATGGCACAGGCGCGCCGCCTCGGTCACATGACGTATCGGACGGAGCTCGAACTGCACCGCCGATTCGGGAACCGGCCGCAGGGCGACCAGCGCATCCTGTCGGCGGAGCGCGACCGCGGTCACTACGCCGTGATGTCGTACCTGGACTACGCCGCCGAGCGCCTCGAGCGTCGATTCGACGCCAACACGTACCTCGCCATCAATGAGGCGATGAACCACCACGACATCGGTCGTGACCGCGGCGGTGTTGCTGCGGCAATGCGTCGCATCACCGCCGACGTGCAGTTCGTCGGGCTGGACGACGATCGGCTCTACCCGATCCGCCTGCAGCGTGAACTGGTCTTCCTCTCCCCCAAGCCGCGGGAGTTGGCGCTGGTTTCTTCGATCGTCGGTCACGACGCCTTCCTCATCGAGGACGAGGCCATGAACACCATCATCGGCGCCCACCTCGAGCGGTAGCCGGCCCGACGTGGTCTCGCGTTGGGTGTCGCGACCCATCGCAGTGAGTTCCAACACCTATTTGCGGCGAACCTGAACGTGAGCCACTCATGTAGTGGCGCAGATGGGCCGAAGATGGATAGCGATGTCGCTCGCCGCCCCCGTCGAACTGATGATGCCGGAGGCCCACGTGCGGACCCGTCATCTCCCCCGGCGCTGGATGTCCTGGGCCACAGGTGTGTTCCTGAGCGCAAGCGCGGCGGGCGCGTTCATGCACCGGAGCCTGATGCTCAACGCGTGGAGCGAGGCCAAATCGATTTCATCGCAGTGGTGGGTTGTGCTCGGTGCGCTGGTCATCGTGCACCGCCTCGTCATCGTGGCCCAGCAGTGGGCCGCCGTGGGGACCGTCGGATTCGGGCGCATGGCCGTTTCGACGGAGGCGAACCTCGGGGCGTCGAATGCGGTTGTCGGCGGATCGGCCATCGGGACTGCGCTTCGTGTCGCGATGTGGCGGTCGTGGGGTGTCGGTCCGCTCCGGGCGAGCGTCGCGCTGTTCGTCACCGCACTCTGCCCGTCGTTCGCGATGTGGCTCGTTGCCGGAGCGCACACCTGGCCCGACCTTGTTGCCGGTCGAGCTGATCGGGTCGACATGATCATCGGCATCGGCGCCGTCGCCTTCCTCGTGGCCCCGATGGTGTTCTGGGGCATCGCGCTGTCGCGACCGACCTGTACCGCATGGCTGGCTCGTCAGTTCGCCGGACTCGCCGATCGGCTTGGGCGACGGGTCCCGGCGGTTCGGCGAACGCTGTTCCGCTGGCCGATCCCGACCGTGTCGGAGGAGTTCCGGGCGAGTGCGTGGTCAGTACTTCGCCGTCGCGGCGCGATGATCCTCGGCGGCGCAATCGTGTCGCAGCTGCTGCTCGCCCTGATCCTGTTGGCGTCCCTGCATGCCGTCGGTGCCGGTGCCGGACTCGACGGATGGGAGGTCGTGCGGGCGTTCGCCCTGGTTCGCGTCGTCAGCTCGTTCGTGCCGATCCCCGGCGGGATCGGCGTGATGGAGCTCGGTCTCGTCGGCGCACTGACCACTGCCGGCTCCACGCGTCCGGAGGCCGTTGCGGCGCTGGCGATCTATCGCGGCCTGACGTTCTTCCTGCCGATCCTCACCGGTGCGGTTGGCGCATTGGTGTGGCGGCGCCGCCAGAGCATCCCCGACGTCGCCACCTCGGAGCGCCTCACGCCGCTCCTCGCATCGATCGGGTCCTGACGGCGGTTCTCAGGCGTTCTTGATCGACGCCGCCTCTTCGAGGCCGAGCTCGCCGATGGAAATCTCGCGCATTTCGATCTTGCGGACCTTCCCGGTGACCGTCATCGGGAACGCTTCGGCGATCTTCACGTAGCGCGGGATCTTGTAGTGCGCGATGTTCCCCTGACAGTACGCGCGCAGATCATCTGCTGACATCGCCGACGCTCCTTCCCGGAGTGTCACCCACGCCATGATCTCCTCGCCGTATTTGGCGTCGGGCATACCGATCACCTGTACGTCGGCGATGTCGGGATGGGAGTACAGGAACTCCTCGACCTCTCTCGGGTAGACGTTCTCGCCACCGCGGATGATCATGTCCTTGATCCGGCCGACGATGTTGACGTAGCCGTCGTCGTCCATGGTGGCGAGGTCGCCGGTGTGCATCCACCCGGCTCGGTCGATGGCATCGGCCGTCTTGCCGGGCTCCATCCAGTAGCCGAGCATCACCGAGTAGCCGCGGGTGCAGAACTCGCCGGTGGCCCCCCGCGGCATGACCCGGCCGGTGTCGGGGTCGACGATCTGCACCTCGACGTGGGGGTGGACGGATCCGACCGTGCCGGTCCGTCGATCGAGGGTGTCATCGGTGGCGGTCTGGGTCGACACGGGGGAGGTCTCGGTCATGCCGTAGGCGATGCCCACTTCGGGCATGTGCATGCGCGACGTGACCTGCTTCATGACCTCGACCGGGCAGGGCGAGCCTGCCATCAGTCCGGTGCGCAGCGAGTCGAACACGGTCGCATCGAAGTCGGGGTGGCCGAGTTGGGCGATGAACATCGTCGGCACCCCGTAGAGGCTGGTGCAGTGCTCGGCGGCGATGGCACGGAGCGTGGCACCCGGGTCGAACGCGGCCTCCGGGTACACCATGCATGCCCCGTGGGTGATGGCACCGAGGTTGCCCATGACCATGCCGAAGCAGTGGTATAGCGGCACGGGAATGCAGATGCGGTCGTGCTCGGTATAGCGGCAGCCTTCACCCACGAAGAAGCCGTTGTTCAAGATGTTGTGGTGGCTGAGGGTGGCGCCCTTCGGAAAGCCGGTCGTTCCGCTCGTGTACTGGATGTTGATCGGGTCGTCGAACTGGAGCTGGGCACTTCGCTCGCGGACGCGCTCGACCGGCACCGTGCGCCCCTGCTCGATGAGCTGCGTCCAGTCGTCGGAGAACAGGAAGATCGTGTCCTCCAGTACGTCGAGCTCCTCCTGCACCGATGCCACCATGGCGCGGTAGTCACTCGTCTTGAACGACGGCGCGGCGATGAGGAGCCGACAGCCGGATTGGTTGAGCGCGTAGGTGAGCTCGTGGGTGCGATAGGCCGGGTTGATGTTCACCAGGATCCCCCCGATCTTGGCGGTGGCCAGCTGCACGATGGTCCACTCGGCGTAGTTCGGCGACCAGATCCCCACGCGATCGCGGGTCTCGAGCCCGCGGGCGAGCAGCCCCCGCGCCACGTCGTCGACCGCGTCGTTGAGCTGGGAATAGGTGAATCGAAGCCCCTGGTGGCAGGAGACCAGTGCTTCGCGCTCGCCGAACCGGTCCACGGTGCGCTCGAAGTTCGCGCCGATCGTCTCGCCGAGGAGCGGCACCGTCGACGTGCCGCTGGCGTACGAGAGGGCCGCGGGCGGGCGCAACGGTGATGGATCGGACATGGCGGACCTCTCAGGGGTGAACTCGTCTGGATCGTAGGCGGTCGAGACCCGATCGGGCGCCGCAGACGGCGTGCGGCGAGAGTTCTAAGAGCCCGGTGTCGCCGCGGTGGCGGCAAGCATCGCGTCGATCATCGGGGCAAGCCGGGCGACGGCGGCGAACAGTGTCTCGGGGCGGTCACGGCTCGGGTCGAGGAGGCCCATCAACTCCATGCCGATGAACAGTGAAGCAACCGCATAGGTCGCGTCGGCCGGATCGACCAGCGCCGTGATCGACGAGCCTCGGAGCACGCGAACGATCGCGTCCTGCACCAGCGCCATCCACGGCTGCATCCCGAGGTGGATGCCTTCGCGTAGTTCCGGTGAGGCGTTTGCGCCGGCGAGAAGCTGGGCGAGCACGTTGACCGAACCGGAACTCTGTTCGTGGCGGTGGATCTCGTGGGCAACGGCGATCAGTTCCTTGGTGCTCGAAACCTTCGCGAGCGACTCGCTGTAGCGGACGGCACGCTTGATCCCCTCGGCCTTGGCCGCCTCGATGAGCAGACCGTCGACGGACCCGAAATGGTAGAAGATCAACGCCTGGTTGAACACTCCGCGACGGGCGATCGCCCGTGCACTCGTTCCGACGATGCCTTCGGCGTCGAGGGTGTCGATGGCCGCTTGCACGATCCGCTCGCGGGTCTCGTCGCCGGCGACGGACACCGGGCGACGACCCCGTCGACGGCTGACGGCCCCCGGTCCAGCCTGTTCTGCCTGCTCAGCACTCACGGTAACCACCGTACTGGGACCTTGGGCGGGAGTACCGCATCGCGCTTTGAGCAGCCGCTCGAAGGCCCGTGGTTGCGGCGTTCCTCTGCGCTGGAAGACTGCACGGTCGATGGAGCACAACCCGTGACGACGCGCTCCGTCGACG
>JANLRD010000056.1:0-34247 GCA_031368215.1 Acidimicrobiia bacterium
TCCTGCGTTCGCGGCGACAGGCGACGGCAGAGTCCGAGGAACGTTTCGGCCCACTCGGCAAGAGGAATGTCGGCATCGGTCGGATCGAGCCACGCGCCTCGGGTCTTGTCGACCTCGATCTCGCGACTGAACCGACGGGCGTCGTCTTTGGTGACGAAGCTCTTCGACTTCTGCCGGCCGAGCGGGTCACGGTACTTCACTCGGTAACCGCCGCTGCGCTTCTCGATCGATGCCATGTGGACCCCTGTCTCAGGTGACCCGTGGGAACACTGTGGGAACATGCGGGAACAAAAACTGCGGTTTTCAGGGGTTTCGAGCGGTGTCCGTCGGTAGCGAGCGGCACAACGAAAAGAGCCCCTGACCTGGAAGTATACCGGTCAGGGGCTATGAGGCGGCGCCCAGAATTGAACTGGGGTACACGGCTTTGCAGGCCGTTGCATGACCACTCTGCCACGCCGCCCTGGCGTTACGGCATCTAACGCTAGTGCGTCCCCGGGGCAAGGAAACGTCGATTGCCGGCGGCCGACGACCAACCCGAGTCCTCCACTGGTGCACGCCGCCGACGAACCGTCTACCGTCACAGTTGATGCGAGGAATCCAGCGGTCATGAGCCATCTCGTCATCGACGTCGGGACGTCGAACATGCGCAGCCTGCTCGTGTACCCGGACGGATCGACCGGCCACGAGAACCGGGCGCCCATTCCCGCCGTGAACCCGTTCATGGGGGCAGTCGAGTTCGACCCGACCGAGTTGGCCGCAACGGTGATTGGTCTCGCCAACGCCACGCTTCGCTCGGGTGGTCCGGTCGTGAGCGTCGGCATCACCACGCAACGTGCGAGCACCGTCGTGTGGGACCGCGCAACTGGCGTGCCGGTGGCGAACGGCCTCGGTTGGCAGGACCTCCGCACTGCAGGCATGTGCCTGATGGCGGGAGCAGTCGGGAAGTCGATTGCCCCCAACCAGAGCGCAACGAAAGTGCAGTTCCTCTTCGACTCCTTCGATGCCGACCGCAAACGCGATCTCTGCTTCGGCACCATCGATTCGTGGATAATATGGACACTCACCAATGGCCGCGAACACGTGATCGAAGCGAGTAACGCTGCAGTCACCGGACTGATCGACCTCGACGCCCTGGGCAACGTCGTGTGGAGCGACGAGAACATCGCGTTCTTCTGCCTACCCCCGGCATGTCTGCCGCGCATCGTGCCGAGCGCGGGTGTGATCGCACCGGCGACGGCGCTCGATGGGGCGCCGATGATCACGGGTGTGGTCGGTGATCAGCAGAGCTCGCTGATCGGCCAGAGCTGCGTCCGTCCCGGGTTGGCAAAGATCACCTTCGGTACCGGCGCGATGTTCGACATGCTCCTCGGCTCGACCCGTCCGGCCGAGCTGGCCCGCAGCATCGGCGGCACGTTCCCGATCGTCGCGTGGTCCGACGCCAACGCCACCACCTTCGGACTCGAGGCCATCGACCTCGCCGCCGGCTCCTGCGTGTCGTGGCTGTGCGAGGACCTCAACATCCTCTCGTCGCCGGCCGCTTCCGAAGCCATCGCCCAGCAGTGTGAACACACGGACGGCGTGGTGTTCGTCCCGGCCCTGCTCGGACTCGGAACGCCGGAGTGGGACTACGGCGCCCGCGGCACGCTGGTCGGCCTCACCCGCGGCACCGGCCGTCCGGAGATCGTGCGGGCCGTTCTCGAGGGTGTCGCCAATCGCGGCGCCGATCTCCTGGAGGCGGCCGAGTCGGACTCGCACCGACAGGTTGCATCGCTTCGTGTCGACGGCGGGATGAGCGCCAACAGCGTCTTCGTGCAAGCGCTCGCCGACGCAACGATGCTGCCCGTGGAGGTATCACCCGTGCTCGAGGCGACCGCCCTCGGGGCCGGATACCTCGCCGGCGTCGGCACGGGCACGTGGAGCTGGGCCGACATCGCGTCGATGTGGGCACCGACACGGGTCGTGGAGCCATCCGCCCGGGCGCAGGGCTTCCGGTCCCAGTGGCACGATGCACTGCGGAGGAGCCGGGAGTGGCATCCTGATCTGAGCGCATTGAAGTTCTGAGACAGTCTCGACCTCAGCGCGCGTCGACCCCAGGAAGGACCCATGCCGTCCGTACGCACCACCATCTTCGAGCCGGCGCGCCACGTCGAAGTGATCCATCGCACCGACGTGCTCGTCATCGGATCGGGCCCAGGTGGATTGGCGGCGGCCCTCGCGGCAGCCCGGAGCGGCGTCGACGTCACGCTCGTCGAGCGGTTCGGCTGCTTCGGCGGCAACATCACCGCGGTAGGCGTCGAGGGCTTCGCCTGGTACCGACACGAAGAGACCGTCGAGGCAGGCGGGATCGGGTGGGAGTTCGAGGAACGGGCGAAGGCCATGGGTGCCGCCGTCCCCGAGAGCCAGTCCCTCTCCCACGAGATCGACGCCGAAGGCTTCAAGCTCGTGGCCGATCGCTTGGTGGAGGAAGCCGGAATCCATCCGATGCTGCACCGACAGGTCGTCGCCCCGGTCATGGACGGCGACCGGATCATCGGGGTGATCACCGAATCCAAGGCCGGCCGCGAAGCGATCCTCGGGACGATCGTGATCGACGCCACGGGCGATGCCGACATCGCCCACCGGGCGGGCGCACCGACAGTGAAGACCCCGGTCGAGCACATGCAGGCGGCCTCGGTGATGTTCCACCTCGCCGGCGTCGACAAACGGGCCTTCCTCGAAGGAGTCCGCGCCGACCCCCAAACCTACGGCGACTGGTCCACAGGTGAGTGGGAGATCGAGACCACCGGCAAGGAGGACGCGATGTTCTCCCCCTTTCTCGGCAAGCCTTTCTCCCAAGCGATCGCCGACGGCGTCATCCCCCCTGAGCTCACCACCATCGGCGGAACGTGGGGCGCCATGCACGACAGCGGTGAGCTCACGTACATGAACCTCGTCCACCTCGCGGGATGTGATGGCACCGATCCTGACAGCATGACCCGATTCGAGATCGACGGCCGTCGTCAGGCCATGCATGCGATCGAGGCTCTTCGCCGGTACACGCCAGGGTGTTCCGATGCGCGCTTACGGAACTTTGGCATGACCATCGGGATCCGTGACACCCGCAAGATCAACGCGGCCTACAACATGACCGAGCACGATGTGCGCAACGAAGCGCGCTTCGGCGACTCCATCGGGATCTATCCCGAGTTCATCGACGGTTACGGCGTCCTCGTCCTGCCGACGACCGGCCGGTACATGCATGTGCCGTATCGGTCGATGCTTCCCAAGGCCGTGAAGGGCCTCCTCGTCACCGGTCGGGCGATCGGCGGCGATCGCATCGCCCATGCCGCCACCCGGAACATGGCGTGCTGCGCCGTCGCCGGTCAGGGTGCCGGGATCGCTGCCGCGCGTGCCGTGCACGAAGGACACGAGCTCGACACGATCGCCATGTCGGGCGTGCATGCCGAGCTCGGCCGCCAAGGTGTGCGTTTCCGCTGAGACCGAACCCGCCGGCCTCGAGCACGCGGACAGGCGTCAGGCGAGAAGCCCCATCATCTCGACCAGGCGCCGCCGCCACTCCACACCGCACTTGTCGGCCTGCACACTGACGAGCGTGGTCCGATCGAGCGGGAGCACACCACCCAGCATCTCCAACATGCGCTTGTCCTCGGCCCCGATCGCCAGATCGAAGCGGATGATCTCGTCGGCCGGTGCGGCGAAGTCGTCGTTGCGCCACACGACGAAGGTGAAGTACGACGTGACGTCGTCGATCGGAGTGGAGAGCAGCAACAGGATGTGCTCGAGACCGTTGGCGTAGCGGATCGTCGACCGGACGTCGAAGGGCAGATGGAAGCCTGAGCTCATCGCCCGCTCGACCACGGACTCGACCTGCCCGCTGGCGAGTGAACCGAGGGCGTCGTTGTTCGCGGTGATCTCGTAGGCATAGCCGAACCATCCGCTGTCGAGCTCGACGAGATCGAGCTTGGGCACGCGGGTGTCCTGGGCCCGACCGAACGTGCCGACATGCACGAACGGGAAGTGCGTGATGTCGAGGAAGTTGTCGGTCATCCGCGTGGCCGAGGTCTGCCATACCTCCACCGGGGTGTTGATGCGTCGGAACCTCGGATCGTCGTCGTGGGGAATCACGGGAAGCTCCGTTGCCGGCTGACCGAGGCACACCCACACGAGGCCGTACCGCTCCTCGCACGCGTACGTCGCGAGATGGGCACGTGGGGGCGGCGGAACGCCCGCGGATGCCGACGGGACGTTGACACAGCAGCCATCGTCGGAGAACTCCCACCCGTGATACGGGCACACCAGACACCCGTTGTCGACACTGCCCATCGACAACGGCGCCTCACGATGCGGACATCGGTCGGGCGCGGCCACCACACCACCGGCACTTCGATACAGGACAACCGAAGTGGCTAGCAGCGTCACCCCATGGGGTGCCGTCGCGACATCGATGCTGCGCGCAACTGCGTACCACGCGTTGCGCAGAGCGGGGTTGTCGCACAGCACGGTTGCGGTGAGCACCGAGGACTTCGTGGGGAGCATGGTGTGGCAGCCTTTCGCCATGGGTTCAGTGCGAGTGATGGATGATGCGTCGGCGGCGGCTGACGCAACGAGGCAGCAGGTCGTGCTGGTTCGCGGCGACGTCGTCACGATGAACGCAACTCGGACGGTACTGCGTGACGGCGCTGTCGCCGTGAGCGGGCAGGTCATCAGCCATGTCGGATCGTTCGACGAGCTCCGACGGATGTTCCCCGACGCGGCAGTCATCGGCACTGCCGACGCCATCGTGACACCCGGCTACATCAACGCCCATCAGCACTTCACGGGTGACCGACTCGTGCAGTCGTGCATTCCCGACTCCATCGACTCGCAGGACGCGATCTACAACTGGGCGGTCCCGGTGCACACCGGGCACAGCGCCGACGACGACGAGCTCTCGGCCACGCTCGCTGCCGTCGCCGCCGTGACCAACGGGATCACGTGCACCGTCGAGGCCGGCACGGTTGCCCACCCCGAACGGGTCGCTGCCGGCCTTCATCGGGTGGGACTGCGGGCAACCATCGGGCGCTGGGGATGGGACACCGAGGGACTCCCTTTCTCCGCCCCGACCGACGAGGTGCTCGACCAACAGCGGGCGTTGGTGGAGAAGTATCCGCCGGGCGGCATCGTCGAGGCGTGGGTCACCTTGGTCGGCCATGACCTGATGAGCGACGCCCTCGTCGCCGGAGCAAGCGACCTGGCCCGCAGTCTCAAGACCGGGATGACCTTCCACATGTCGCCCCACGGCGGAGACCCCGTCACCTACCTCGCCCGCACCGGGTTGCGGCCGCTCGTCCACCTCGACCGCCTCGGTGTGCTCGGCGACCACGTGCTCATCGGTCACGCCGTCCATCTCGACGACAGCGAGGTCGAGCTCGTGCTCGCCACCCGAACGGCCGTCGCCTCGTGCCCGTGGGCCTACCTCCGGCTGGCGCAGGGTTTCATCGGCGCGTCACGTCACGACGAGCTGTTCCGTCGTGGCGGCCGCGTCGCGCTTGGTTGCGATGGCGAGAACGCCGGCGATGCCGTCGACATCTTGAAGTCCGCATCGCTGTTCGTCGGCATCGCCCGTGATCGGGCGGTCGACCCCTTCTCGTTCACGAGCGACGACGCGATGGCGCTGGCGACGGTGCGCGGCGCCGAGGCGATCGGCAAGGGCAACCTCATCGGCTCGATCGAGGTCGGAAAGCAAGCCGACATCGTCGTGCACTCTACGGGAGGAGCCCAGTTCACGCCTCGGGGCAACGATCCGGTGCGCCAGATCATCTGGGCGTCCGACGGCCGATCGGTCAACGACGTGCTCATCGCCGGACGACAGGTGATCCGCGACGGTCGCTGCGTCACGGTCGACATCGACGACCTGCGCTCGGTCGCGCGCGAGCGACGGGACGCACTGCTCGCCTCGCGCACCGCGCTCTGACGGCAACCGACGCGGCGGTCATGTGAACCGTTGATGACGGCTCGGTTCCTTGGTCAGACCATCAGTCCATGGTTGGTAGTGTCCTGCCATGAAACCCAACACGCTCATCTTCGTGGACTTCCCGTCCGACGACGTCGAGGCCTGCGCCAAGTTCTACGGTGATGTGTTCGGCTGGCTGGTCGAAGGGCGACCGACGGGGGTGTTCCACCGAGGTGTGCCTGGCGGCTTCTTCCCCCTAGAGGACGGTTCCGACTCGCCCGTCGGGAACCTGCACGTCGGGTTCTACGACGTGTCGAACGCCCGGCCCCATCCCGAATCCGCCGGCGTGGAGCCCCGCCACCTGAGCCAGAGCGGCCGCAGCCCTCGGGTGTGGATCCTGGTCAGCGATGACGACACCGAGGACGCCATCCTCGCCCGCGCTGAGGCGCACGGCGCAACAGTGCTGTGGCGGCACCACTACTGGAGGGAGTTCAACGGGTTCAACGGCGCGTTCCGCGATCCATGGGGCACGGAGATCATCCTGTGGACCAAGGGCGGAACGGATCCGGTTCTCCCGGAGGGATACACCGGTGAGTGACGTCGCCGCTTCGAGCGACTCGGCCGCCGAGCGTCTTCGTCCCACCGGTGTCCGGTGGACCCACATCGCGCTTCCCGCAACGAACATCGACGCGACCATCGAGTGGTACGAGAAATTCACGCCGCTGCGGCTGCTCGACCGCCGTGAGGACGCCGACGGCCAGGGCGCGTGGCTCGGCCATCCGGACCAGGGCGACAAGCCCTTCATCCTCGTCCTCGTCAGCTTCACGCGAGATCAGCACAAGGGCCGTCAGCCGATCATGGCCCCGTTCGCCCACATCGGCATCGAGATGCCGACGAAGGCGGAGGTCGACGCCGTCGCCGAGCTCGGACGCGCCACCGACTGCCTGGTCTGGGAACCACAGTGGATGCCACCGCCGATCGGTTACATCTGCGCGCTCACCGACCCCGACGGGAACATGATCGAGTTCTCCTTCGATCAGGGCGTCTATGAGAAGGCCCAAGAGGTCTGGGGGCTGTGACCCCGAGCGAGGTGTGCCTGGGGTATCTGGCGGCGTTTGCCACCGCCGATCCTGAGAGCGTTGTCGCCTTCGTCACTGACGACTTCGTCAACGAGCACACCGCCGCCCTTGGTAGCGGATGCACGGGTCGCGCCGAGTACGCGGCACGGGTACCCGGCTTCCTTGCTTCGATGCCCGGGCTCCGCTACGACGTCGAAGAGGTGCTCTCCGACGGCGATCGCGTTGCTGTTGCCTATACCCTTCGTACGACCGTGAGCGACCGGCCGATCAGCGTCCGCGGGGTCATGCGGTTCCGGGTGGAAGGGAACCTCGTCGCCCATCGAACGGACTACTGGGACAGCCTCGTGTTCAAGCAACAGGCCGGCATCCCGTGATCGCCGCGGACCAAGCAGGCGCGTCACCTCCAGTTGGTCTGTTGGTCAGACCAACTGGTAACACCTTGTTCACGATCCGGAATCGAAGAATCGACGAGGGCGGCGTAGGTTTCGGTGATGGCAGCCGGCCCTGGGACAGACGCGGTCACCGAGGCACCCGTGTCGGATGACTCCCCGACGACCGCGTCCCGAGCACCGCGGGCATCCGCCGCGAATGGCTCGTCCGTGTCGATCGCCGGTGTGGCGAAATCGTTCCGAACGCGTAGCCGCACCACCCATGCCCTCACGAGCGTCGATCTCCACATCGGCAAGGGCGAGTTCGTCTCGCTGCTCGGTCCGTCCGGGTGCGGCAAGAGCACGCTGCTGCGCATCGTCGGAGGGCTGATCGATCCCGACCAGGGGTCCGTGACGATCGAGGGAGCGAGCCCCCACGCCGCCCGCAGCAAGAAGCAGTTCGGACTCATTCCTCAGGCACCGGCACTGGTGCCCTGGCGCACTGTCGAACAAAACATCGTCTTCCTCAGCACGCTGAACCACCGGGCCGGCCAGACCACGCTCCCGCCGGATCAGATCGACGACCTGATCGCCGCCGTCGGCCTCACCGACTTCCGCCACGCGTACCCGCACGAGCTGTCAGGTGGCATGCAGCAACGCGTCGCGCTGGTGCGCGGCTTCGCGCTCGGCGCACCGGTCCTGCTCATGGACGAACCGTTCGCGGCGCTCGATGAGATCACGCGCGCGGGAGCGCGGTACCTCCTGCTGGACCTGTGGTCGCGTACCGGCGCAACCGTCATCTTCGTCACCCATTCCATCCCAGAGGCGGTGATCCTCTCCGACCGGGTGGTGGTGATGGCTGCGCGACCTGGACGGGTTGCCGCCGTGGAGGAGATCACGCTGGCCCGTCCGCGGAACCCCGAGATGGAAGACGAGTCGGCCTTCCACGACCACGTCCGGCGTCTGCGATCCGATCTCCGGGATCACCACGCATGAGCGCAGTCGTCACCGCCGAACCTGTCGTCGACGCGCTGCCCGACGAAGCGCGCCAATGGTCGCTCCGGGCATTTGCACCGGTCGTCGGCATGGCAACCTTCCTTGGGCTTTGGCAGGTCTCGACGTGGGTGTTCAACGTCAAGCGCTTCGTGCTCCCCGGCCCGTGGTCGATCGTCGTGCACATGGTCGACAACCCGGGGTACTACTTCACCAATGCGCGCACCACGATATGGGAGGCGTTCCTCGGCTTCATGCTGGCCTTCGTGCTCGCCATGGCGGCGGCCGCCCTCATGGCCCGCAGCCGATTCCTCGAACGAGCCGGGCTTCCGATCAGTGTGCTGATCCAGGTCACGCCGATCATTGCCTACGCGCCCGCGATCGTGATCTGGCTCGGACCGGGACTGCGATCGATCCTCACCGTCACTGCTCTCGTGTGCTTTGTCCCCTTCTTGCTGAACGGCATTGCCGGGTTGCGCTCCGTCGATCCGCTGCTCATCGAGCTGGCACGCTCCGTCGACACCAGCGAGATGGAAGTGCTCAGACGTCTGCGCATCCCGTCGGCGCTCCCCTACCTGCTCTCGGCGGCGAAGATCAACGTGGGCCTGGCGCTCATCGGCGCCGTCCTCGGCGAGTTCTTCGCGCTCACCTCGAAAGGGCTCGGCTATTCGGTCAAGGTCGCGCAGGCTCGCAACCTGGTCGACCAGCTGTGGGGCTCGATCTTCTCCCTCGCCATCATCGGCTCGCTCGCGACACTGCTCATCACCGGACTCGAACGCGTCATGCTTCGGGGACACGCTTCACAACGCACTTGACCACCCCGCATCACCGCTGACCACCCACCATCAAGGAGTTCCACGTGAAATCAAGAATCGTCCTATCCGTACTGGCGGGCAGCATGTTGCTCCTCGCGTCCTGCAGCAGCAACTCCGCCGACACCACAGCCGCCCCGGCTGCGACCGAAGCCGCCGCCACCGAAGCACCCGCGGCCGAGACCACTGCAGCTGCTGCGGAGACCGAAGCAGCCGCAGCCGAGACCACGGCCGCAGCGGCCGAGACCACGGCCGCCGCTGGGGCGATGAGTGCCGAAGACGCCGCCGCCCGCTGTGCGACGAACAAGGCCGCCGGGAAGATCACGTACGCATCGAGCTTCGACTTCGCTGCTGCGGCATCGATCATCGATGTCGTCGTCGCCGACAACAAGGGCTACTTCAAGGACCTGTGCCTCAATGTCGAGCTCAAGCCGGGCTTCTCCTTCTCCAACTATCCCCTCGTCGCCAGCAACCAGGTGCAGTTCTCGGCCGCCGGCGCATACACCGAGATCGTGAATTATTCGAAGGACGGTGCCAAGTTCGTCGCCCTCACCGACTATGGCAAGACTCCGATCGAAGCCCTCGTGACCAAGGACCCCAACGTCGCATCGCTCGCCGATCTCAAGGGCAAGACCATCGGCGTGAAGGGCGACATCCCGCCGTCGATCGTGGCAATGCTCGACGCCGCCGGCCTCAAGCGTGGCAAGGACTATAAGGAAGTGCTCCTTGACGGCTTCGACCCGAAGGTCCACATGAGCCTTCCGATCGACGCCATGCCTGTCTACAAGAGCAATGAGCCCTACCAACTCGACGCCGCCAAGATCCCGTACAAGCTCTTCGACCCGACCAAGGAGAAGATCCCCGGAAGCTTCGGCCTGCTGTACACCTCGGCCGACTACGCAGCCAAGAACCCGACCGTGGTCGAGGACTTCATCCGGGCCGCCCTGAAGGGCATGGAGGATGCGGCCGCCGATCCCAAGGCTGCGGTCGCCATCTCCGTCGCCAAGATCAACGCCGCCGGCAACCAGGCGTTCCTCACCGAACAAGGCGAGACCAACCGTTGGAACGCCGAGCTCGCCGAGGTGAAGGTCGGACTCGGTGGCCAGCCCATCGGAACGATCATCCCGGCCGTGCTCGATGCCGAGATCGCCGCGTACACCACGGCCGGCATCCTGACCGTTCCAGATCCGAAGGCCTACGACGCGACGATCGTGCCGAAGCTCTACGGCACCGACGGCAAAGTGATCTTCATGAAGTACGCCGCGTGATCAACGCGCGCCGATGATTTCCTCTGCCGCACATCGGCCCCTCCGCGCCGCACATCACGCCAGTCCTGCCGCACATCGAGGCTTTTCGGGCGCGAATCGACGGTTTTGGGTCGATGTGCGGCATAGAGGGCTCGATGTGCGGCGGGGCGGCGGGGCGGCGAGGGACGTTCGATGTGCGGCGGGCGCGTGAGGAAGCACGCGGCGTGAGCAGGGGGGCCCTCGGGCACGTGTCGCCATGAAGGCGTACGTGCAGCGTGGCCACGGCGGTCCCGAGGTCTGCTCGTTCGAAGGCATCGACGACCCCATCCCCGGTCCGGGTGAGGTCGTCATCCGGGTTCTGGCCGCCGGCCTGAACCGATTGGATCTCCTCCAGCGCACAGCCCCGCTCGTGCGCGGCTTCCGCCTTCCCCATGTCGCCGGTCTCGATGTCGTGGGCGTCGTGGTGGCGGCACACCCCGACGTCGGACGCGCGCCACTCGGTTCGGTCGTCCTGGTCGACCCGGTCACCACCTGCCGAACGTGTCGTCGTTGCCGAGCCGGTCAGGAGCCGTACTGCGAACTCCTGCAAACCGTGGGGTCAACCCGTCAGGGCGGCTTCGCCGAACTGGTTGCCGCGCCGGCCGATCGATGCTGGCCCGTCCCGGCCCACCTGAGCGTCGCCGAGGCCGCTGCGGTGCCCGTGGCCTACATGACGGCGTGGCAGGCCCTGGTCACCGTCGGTGCCGTGCAGGCCGGCGAGGTGGTGCTGGTGAACGGCGCCAATGCCGGCGTGTCGATCGCGGTGATCCAACTCGCCAAGCGAGCCGGCGCAACGGTCATCGGCACCGTTCGCGGGGTGGCGAAAGCGGCGCAGGTGCTGACCGTCGGGTGCGACCACGTGGTCGACGCCACCGACACGACAACGATCGCGGGTCACGTCCTCGAGCTGACCGACGGTCTCGGCGCCGATCTCGTCATCGACCATGTCGGCCCGGCCCAGTTCGCTGCCTCCGTCGACGCAATGGCCGTCGAAGGCCGCATGGTGTTCTGCGGCACGACCACCGGCACCGAGGTGAACCTCTCGCTCACCGACGTCTACTGGTGGGGCCGCAAACTCCTCGGCTCGGGCGGCTACCGACCACACGACGTCGGCGACATGCTCGACGCGGTGAACTCCTCCCGACTGGTTCCGGTGATCGCCGACGTGGCCCCCTTCGCCGAACTCCCCCGTCTCCTCGACCGGCTCGAGCACGGTTCGGTCGTCGGCAAGCTCGTCGTCATGTTCGACGAGCGTTGACTCTGGGATTCACCAGACAGGGTCGGCGATGAAGCCTGGGCGCCCCCCAGGCCGACTCAGCGCACACTCTGCAAGAACCACCATCGGCTTGCGCTCTGGAGTCAGTTCCACTCTCGACGCGTTCGCGGCATGCCGCTCGAGCCGTCGTCGACGCGGACGATGCCGAGCGTCTGGTGGATGTTGAGCCCTGCGTCCTCGAACCCGACGGCTGAAGCCGTCATGTAGAGCAGCCACACCCGGGCGCGGGGCTCGCCGACCAGCGCAACGGCGGTGTCCCAATGCTCACGTAAGTTCGCCACCCAATGGCGGAGCGTCATGTCGTAATGCTCCCGCAGCGATTCGACGTCTCGCACTTCGAAGCCCGCCGCCTGCATGGCGATCGCGGTGTCACCGATGTCGATCAGCTCACCGTCGGGGAACACGTAGCGGTACGCGAAGCTGTTCGGGCTGAGCCGGGACCCACCCACCGACGAGATCGCGTGGTTGAGCAGACGGCCGTGCGGACCGAGAAGGGAGCGCAGGACGTTGAAGTACTCGGCCATGCGGTTCTTGCCGACGTGCTCGAACATCCCGATCGACGAGATGGCGTCGAAGCGCTCTCCGGAGAGATCCCGGTAGTCCTGCAGACGGATCTCGATGAGCTCGGCGAGTCCAGCGGCGTCGACCCGCCGCCGGGCCTCCTTCGCCTGCTCTTCGCTGATGGTCACCCCGACCACCCGGGCCCCATGTTCGCGGGCGGCATGCATGGCCATGGAGCCCCATCCGCATCCGACGTCGAGGAGACGCATCCCCGAACGCTCGTGCAGGCCGAGCTTGCGACAGATCAGCTCATGCTTGGCCGCCTGCGCTTCCTCGAGCGTCGTCGACGCGTCGACGAACCGGGCACACGAGTACGTCATCGCCTCACCGAGCACGAGCCGGTAGAACTCGTTGCCGACGTCGTAGTGATGGCTGATCGACGCGGCATCATGGTGCTTGAGGTGCTGGTGCCGAAGGTTCGGGGCTTCCTCGGGAGGGGGCGGGAGCGGGCGGCCGAGCAGGCCGAGCCGGTAGACGGCGGCAACCGCAGCCGGGGCGACGCGTTTCGCGTTGTGCAGCTTCACGCCCGCCGGGCGAAGGGCCTTGATCACCTCGAACAGATCGCCGACCACATCGATCTCACCGCTGACGAAGGCCCGGCCGAGACCGAGCTCTCCCGGCGCCCAGACCATCCGGCGAAGCGCGTTCGGCGACCTCACGAGCAACGCCGTGTCGCCCCCCGCCGGCCCGAGCACACTGCTGTCCCAAAACTCGACGCGCACCGGAACGGGGCCGACGAGTCCCTCGATCACCGGAGCCATCAGCTCCGCCACCGAGGGTTTCGATACCGGACGAACCCCGGCGGCCGGTGGGGGTGCATGACTCCGTGCGGCCTCCGCGGTGGACCGCGTCGATCCCGAGGTCTGAATCTGCTCCTGCATGTTCACGGGCACACTCCTCCGCTCCACGAGCCTTCGCGCATACGACAACGCCACGGACCCCGACCTCAATGTCGGGACCACAACTCCCTGCGCAACCGGGCTTCCCTATCGGGACGAGATTGTTCCACGCCGACTGCAACTCCACAAGGGAGAAACGGCCCGACACTGCTGAGGCGTTCGCCGCCGCCTAAGCGCGCTTAGGGACCGGTTCGTTGGCGCGCTTACCAGCTCGGAAACTTGGCCTTGTCGGGGAGACCGCTGCGGGCCGTAATGGACTCGCCCATCCGCTGGGCGTCGGACCAGAGCTTGGCCTCGTCGATCGTGATGCAGTGTCCGTCCTCGACGACCACCTTGCCGTCAACGACGACGGTATGCACCCCGCGGCCGTCGGCGCTCCACACCAGCTGATTCATCACGTTGAGCAGCGGACGCCACTCCGGCCGGTCACAGTCGTGGAGCACCACATCGGCCTTCAAACCCGGGACGAGCGCGCCGATCTGGTCCTCCATCAGCATCGTGCGCGCACCGCCGACCGTTGCCATCTCATAGGCCTTCTCCGCCGGGAACATCTGGGGGTCGACCCGTGCGTCTTTGAACAGACCGGCTACGAGATAGGTAGCCCGCATCAGGTCGGAGTAGTTCGAGGCGTTGTTGCCGTCGGTACCGATGGAGACGTTGATGCCACGCTGCACCATCTCCGGGAACTTGCCGACCTGGGTGACGCCGTAGCTGACCTTGAGCGCAGTGGTCGGACAGTGCGCGACGCTCGCGCCGGACTCCGCGATGAGCCGCAGCTCGTTATCGTCGATGCGGACGACGTGGGTGATGGCGACGTTGCGGTCGAGGACACCCAGCTCGGCGAGGTGCACCATCGGCCGCTGACCGAACTCAGCGATGAAGCCGTCCGGGTCGAGCTGGGCGGGCGACATGTGAAAGCTCATACCGACGCCCCGCTCGTCGGAGAGCTGCTTGGCCGCCTTCCAGAGCGGGTCGCTGCAGGTGGTGTGGCCCACGAGAGTGCTCCACGCGGCGATGCGACCGTCGGCGTGGGACTTGTGGGCGTCGAGCTGGTGCTCGAGATGGGCGATGGCCTGATCGGTCGTCTGGCGGTACACCGACGGCTCGGGCGGAAGGTCCCAGACCCATCGGCCGACCCGACCGCGGATGCCCACCTCGACGAGACCGTCGATCACGTCGTCGAGGTAGTGGATCGTGCCCGCTTCGAGGAAGGTGGTTGTTCCCGACCGCAGCATCTCGACTGCGGCAAGCTGACCGGAGGTCCGCTCTTCGGCGGCGTTGAACGCGGCGTAGAGCGGGCACAGCCACTCGAACACGTTCTCCACGAACGGTGTGTCGTCGGGAACGTATCCACGCGTCAGCGGCTCGCCGGTGATGTGGATGTGGGTGTTGACCATGCCGGGGGTCACGACGAAGCGGCTGCCGCCGATGACCCGCCCGGCGCGATAGCGGGCACGGAGATCCGATGCCTTGCCGACATCGATGATCATGCTTCCGCTGATCGCCACCGCCCCGTTTCGGATGATGTCGCGGGTGGCGTTCATGGTGACGACCTGGCATCCCTCGATGAGCAGGTCGACGGCGATCGAGGTCGAAGGGGAGTCGGTCATGTGGGGCTCGCTGACGAATGCTGAAGGGTGGCCTGGGGTGGGGTCGGTGGTTTGGTCGCCACGTAGACGAACGTGAATCCGATCGGCTCGATGAGCCGGATGGCGCCGAAGCCGGTGCTGCTCAGCCAGTCCACTGCCTGGGCGTTGGTGACAACGCCACCTCGCTCAGTGTTGGCCATCATGGTGAGACCCATCTGCACTCCGAACGGGTTGTACTTGCGGTCGTTGTCGGCGAAGTACTCGGCGATGAGCACCTGGCCTTCGGGACGCAACGCGGCAAAGGCCCGCGCCAACAACGAACGCGACCGTGCGTCGCCTTCCGTACGACAGATGTGCCCGAGCACGACGACGTCGTAGCTCTGCGGCTCGATCTCGATGCCGTGGAAGTCACCTTGACGGAACTCGACACGATCGGTCAGCGAACGCTGCTCGATCATGTTCCGCGCATCGTCGATCACACCGGGTAGTTCGTTGATCACCGCAGTTGAAGCCGTCGATTGCTCGAGGATGCCGATTGCCCACGGAGCTCGGCCGGCGCCCAGGTCGAGCACACGCAGGCCCGGGCGTCGGCTCCACCCGAGCCGAAGGCCGAGGCGACCCGCGGCCCGCAACTGCGTGGCGAAGGTGGCCTCGCCCAGCGGTCCGTAGAAGGCCGCAGGGTGATCCTCGATCGGTGTGGCCACGCGGCCGTGGCGAACGGTGTCGGCGAGATGCTCCCAGTTCGCGTGAGGACCCGGGGCGACTCGTATGAGTGAGGCCATCGAGGCCGGCCCGCTGCGACAGAGGTATCGCTCCGCCGTTTCCGTGAGTTCATAGAAGTCAGCGACCTGGTCGAGGAAGCCGAACGTGACCAACGCGTCGCACACCCGCTCGAGGTGCGGCGGTGACACGGAAAGGTGGTCGGCCAACGGGGCGACAGTCGTCGGACCAAGCGCCTCGATGGCGTCGAAGATGCCGAGATCGATGGCCGCAACGAGCGTCCAGTACGACCCAAAACCTTGGATGACACCCCATACCGGACCCGATGGCGGAGGCTTGAAGTCACGCCACGGCCGGCCCTTGTGGGCCATCGTGTGGCCCTTCTTGAGCTCGGGATAGGGCGAATCGGCGCTCACGGTTCGAGAACGATTTTCCCGAAGAACTCCGAACTCAACATCTTGTCCTGGGCATCGGCGCCGTCACGCAACGCGAACACCGAATCAACGGGGGCTTGGAACGAGCCATCGGTGTAGAGCTTCCATGCGGTTGCGAACTCCTCGTAGCGATAGGGGTCCGAGCCGATGATCGAGATGCCCATGTGGAACATGAAGCCGAGCGACGGGATCGTTGCGGTGTCGCCGGTGGTGTTGCCGCAGTTGACGAGCCGACCACGCGGCTTGAGCGAGAACATCGACTGAGTCCACAGCGCCGGACCGACGTGGTCGAACACCATCTCGACGCCGGCGCCTTGCGTGACACCACGCGACCAACCCGTCACGTCGTCGGTCCGGTTGTTGCACACGAAGTCGGCACCGAGGCCGAGCGCGCGCTCGCACTTGTCATCGCTGCCCGCCGTGGCCAGCACGATGGCACCGGCATGCTTGGCCAGCTGGATGCCGGCCATCGACACGCCGCTCCCCGCAGCGTGGATCATCACGGTCTCGCCGACCGCGAGCCGACCGACCGTGAACAGCGCGTGATACGCGGTGAGCCACGCCGTGGGGAAACAAACTGCCTGGTGCCATCCCATTTCGGCCGGTAGTACGTGCGCATGGGTTTCCGGCACAAGACACTTTTCGGCGTAGCCACCCGCTACGGTCGCGCCGATCACGCCAAGCTCGCCGTAGAGATCTCCCATGCCCGCGAGCTTCGAGCCATCGGGAACCTCGGCCAGCGAGGGATCGACAACGACCCGATCGCCCACCTTGAGCCGGGTCACCTCCGAGCCGACGACGGACACCGTGCCGACGACGTCCATGCCGGCGATGTGGGGCAGGATCATGCCCGGCATGGTGAACCAGCCGTTTCGCTGCACCACGTCGAGGTGGTTCAGCGCCGTGGCCGCCACGTCGATCACGACATCGCGCGGACCCGGAGTGGGGTCGGAGGTGTCGGCGTAGCGCAGCACGGAGCGATCACCGGGCTCGGTGTAGAACAGCGCCTTCATGCTGATTCCTTCACGGAGGTGGCGGGAGTCGGCCATGCGGCCCGATAGTGCTGCACGAGCCACCGGTTGAACTGCACGTGGCTCTCCTCCTGCCACGAGTAGCGGCCTCTCGTCGCGAAGCGGCTCTGCATGCCCCGCTGCACCTTCGTGGTGGCGTCCTGGTCCTGACGCACGAAGACCTGCACTCCGGCGTCGCTCATGGCGAGGAGGTGATCGAACATTGGGTGCTCGAGGGCCGAGGGATGCAGCAAATAGCCGATCTCGACATCGATCGTTCCCGCTGTCTTCGGCCGCACGATGAAGAAGAACGCCTGATCGGGCGCCGTGCCGAAGCACAGGGTGGGCGGCATCAGCGCGAAGGTCGATCGCATTCGCTCCTCCTCGGTGAGGAGCGGGAAAATCGGCATCAATGCCTTGGTGGTGGCGTTGAAGCCGCCGTCGATGTGGGTGTAGCCGTTGGTCCGGAAGATCACGTTCGATCCCGGCTGCCAGTCGACCGGAAAGGCGGCCAGCTCACTCGGGCAGAAGTCCTGGATCGTGTGATGGAGCTTGTTGGCGTGGTAACCGTCGTTGAAGTTCTCGAACATGACCTTCCAGTTCCACGGCATGTCCTCGAGCGTGAACGTGCCGGGACACACCGCGTTCGCCAGGTCGTAATGATCGAGGAAGGGCGTGTACGAGGCGAGAGTCGGCGCAAGCGGCTCGGCGTTCGGGTCGAAGTGGATGAACACGAAGCCCAACCACTCCTCAACCTTGAGCGCCGGCAGAGGGAAGTCCTTCTTGTCGAATCCTTCGGTACGCTCCATCGCCGGTGCCCCGAGAAGGCGACCGGTGAGGTCGTACGTCCACAGATGGTACGGGCACGTGAACTTCGTGCAGTTGCCGGTGTCGTCGACGACCTGCATGCCGCGGTGCTGGCACACCGAGGAGAACGCGTGGACTGCGCCGTCCTTGGCGCGCGACACGATCACCGGCTCGCTGTTCGCGGTGGTGGTGAAGTAGTCGCCCACGTTCGGGATGCGGCTCGCTCGTCCGACGCACTGCCACTGCGTGGCGAACACGGCCTCACGTTCGAATGCGAGGAACTCCTCGGACGTGTAGATCTCCGGCGGCAACGTACGTGCGCTTGCGAAATCCCTGACGGACGCATCGAAAGATGCGAGCAGCTCGGCGGTGAGAACAGTCATTTAGGAAACCTCGTGGGGGACGGCCGATTCGGCGTTTGGGTCACGGAGCAGGAACTTGCGGATCTTGCCGACGCTGGTGCGGGGGAGTTCATCGACGAACGTGATGTCGCGCGGCCGTTTCGCCTTCGTCAGTCGTTCGGCACACCACGCGTGAAGTTCGTCGACTGACGGAGGATCCGCGACGTCGGCGAGTACGACGAAACCGACCGGCACCTCGTCGCATACCTCGTCGGGCTGACCAACGACCGCGGCTTCGAGGACGCCGGGGTGCGAGGAAAGGACCTGCTCGACTTCGACTGTCGACACGTTCTCACCGGCGACCTTGAGCACATCGCTGCGACGTCCGTCGAAGAAGAACCGTCCTCCGGCGTCGCAGCGTGCCCGATCACCGGTCAGGAACCAACCGCTGCGGAACGAGGCGTTCGTGGTGGCCGGATCATCGAGGTATCCGGCGAAGAGCGTGATGCCCGGCGTTCCGCGCACCACGAGCTCCCCGACCGCGTCAGGCGGTACCCGGGCTCCGGTGGCGTCGTGGATCTCCACATCGCAGCCTGTCGTGACGAAACCCATCGATGAGGGCACCGGCCATTCGGCCGAGTCGGTGAGGACGGCCGGGATCGTTTCCGTCATGCCGTAGAGCTGGCGGGGACGACAGCCAAGAAGCGAGCTGAGCAGCTCATGCTGATCGTCGCTGATGTTCATGGCGTACCAGCAGTGCATGAGCGTGACACCCTCGACCGGGGTGGCGCCACGGGCGAGGATCATCCGTATCGGAGCAGCAAACAGGCTCGCGTGCGTGGCGCGATGACGCGCCGCCTGGGCCAGGAACCCGCGCGCCGAGAACGTCGGCATCAAGGCCACCGACGCACCTACCCAGATCGCCGACGCGAAGCTGTAGTACTGGGCGTTGGCGTGGAACAACGGGAGGACGACGAGCTGGCGGTCCGTCGGCCGAAGTGACGCCGCCCGAGCCATCGCCGCCCCCGCGAATGCGTAGTTGGCCTGGGTGATCTCGACGCCCTTGGGCGCGCCGGTGGTGCCGGAGGTGAACATCACCGCGGCACGGTCTGTCAGCTCCGCCGTCGGCCAGGCCGAGAGCAACTCGTGACCGAACACGGAAAGCGTGCAGTCGGCCTCGTCGATCTCCACGACGGTGGTCACGGTCGAACCGGCGGCCGCTGACCGGTACGCCTCGGCGCGGGCGTCGGAGCAGAATCCGATGACGGGCGACGTGCGATTGATGTGCACGCGTAGTTCAGCCGAGGTGCCCATGGGGTCCGACGGCACGATCCAGGCCCGCAGTCCCAGCGTCGCCAACCACACCGCGACAAAGGTCGGTGAATTCGTCAACGCTAGGTGCACAGATGATCCGGCAACGACTCCGTGGTTCACCAGGAACTGGGCGACTCGAGAGACCACGGCATCGAACTCGCTATAGCTCCACGACTCCACGACACCATCAGGTCGCTCGAAGACCAAGAAGGTGTGGTCACCGCGATCGGCGACGGCGCGAACCCAGGCATGCGACAGGGTTGTTGCGTCCGCCCAGTCGGCCATGTCAGCTTCCGACCTCGGCGACCTCTGCTGCATCGGCGTCGGCGACGACGGCCCCATAACCGCCACCGCCGGGAAGATCGAGGCGTACGTGATCACCGGGGGCGAGCGTGATGCGCGACTGCGTGCGGACCGCCTCCCCGTTCACCGTGAACGCGCCGGCGGCACCGGCTTCGCCGCCAAAGAGACCCTTCGGCGCATCGGAGAGGCGCGAGGTGACGGCGTTGAGCTGCCATGCCCGGTCGGTGTCGACCGTGAACTCGATGGTCTGGCCGAGGCCACCCACCTGCGCGCCAGGTCCCCCGCTACCAGTACGAAGCTCCTTGCGGAGGAAGCGGATCGGAGCAGACGCCTCGACCACTTCGACAGGAACGGCGGACACACCGGTCGGATACGAGCATGCCGAGAGACCGGGCTTGGTGGCGCGGGCACCGACGCCACCGGCATAGGTGAACATCGCGGTGATGAAGGGGCTGCCGTCGTCGTGATTGCCGCTCACCTGCATCGTCCAGACAGCGCCCGACCCCTCGGCCATCGCCTGCGCCGGCCGGATCTGGGCCAGCGCCTTGAGCAGCGCGTTCGGCAGGAACATACCGACAACGTGTCGGGCAGTCCCTGGCATCGGCGACACGGCATGCACGATCGAACCGACCGGCGCTTCGACCTTGATCGGCGCCAGGCTGCCGTGGTTGTTCGGCAGCTCGGGGTTCAGGACGGAACGGATGGTGAAGGTCGTGTAGGCGTGGGTGTAGTTGAGAACCACGTTGATCCCGAACGGGCTGCCGCCCGACGAGCCGGCGTAGTCGACCAGGATCTCACCGGCGACGTTGTCGACCGTAATCGCACATACGATATCGATTGTGCTGCCATCGGCGAGGTCGAGCAGTGCGCTGGCAGAGTAGGTGCCGGCCGGGAGCTCACGGATGCTGGCTCGCGTCGCCGCCTCCGAGCGCGTGATGATCTCGTCGGCCAGAGCCTCGATGTCGTCGAGGCCATGGCGATCGCACAACGCCTGGAGCCGTTGCGCCCCCACCTCGCCACTGGCCATCTGGGCGTGCAGGTCACCGGCCATGTGATCGGGCTGACGAACATTGCTCAGGATGAACTTCCATACGTCATGGTTGCGTTCACCGGCGATCATCAGACGCAGGATCGGGATCCACAGACCCTCCTCGAACACATCGCGTCCGCCAGCGCCGATGCCGTAGCCGCCGACGTCGGTGTGGTGGATCGTCGACCCGAAGAACGCAATCGCCTTCCCGTTGCGGAACACCGGATAGAGCACCGTCACGTCGAGCAGCTGGCCCGCGGTCTTGTACGGATCGTTGGTGATCAGGACGTCGCCCTCGACGAGCGAGTCGGTCGGGTACTCGTCGAGCATCGCTGACGCCGCGCGGGCGAGAGAGTTGATGTGACCCGGCGTGCCGGTGACAGCCTGGGCCACCATGCGCCCGCGACGGTCGAACACCGCGTTGGCGAGGTCACCCGCCTCGCGCACGATCGGCGAGAACGCCGCCCGCTGCAGGGCCCGGGCCTGTTCGTTCACGGTGGCGATGAGGCTCTGCCACAGCACTTCTAGCTCGATCGGATCGAAACTCATTTCGAGGCTCCCGTGGTCGCAGTCGTGGTTGCAGTCGTATTGGCGGTTCGGGCGGGCACGGCACGTTCGGCGATGATCGAGCCGTCGTCGGCGACGGTGGCGGTCCATCCGGGACGGATCACCGCGGTGGTCTCGCGTTCCTCGACGATCGCCGGGCCCACGATGACCTGGCCCCGACCGAGATCGGGCCGGCGATACACCGGGGTGTCGACAGGACCGGCGGTACGACTGAAGCGTACAGAACGGTGGCTGTGCACCGCGCCGACGCCCTCGGCCACCGAGGCCAGCGGTTCGACCGGCGTGGCCGACGCGAAGGCCGAGAGACGCCAGGTGACGGCCTCGACGCGCACGTCGGGAATGGTCAAGCCATAGATCCGTCGGTAGTCGGCCTCGAAGAGCGCTACGACCTCGGCATAGGTGACCGGCCATCCCGTTCCTTCGCCGACCCACAACGTGATCTCGTTCCCCTGCCCGAGGTAGCGGACGTCGACGCCGTAGCGGAAGTTGATGCGATCGGCTTCGACACCGGCCGCGGCAAGCACCCGGCGTCCTTCGTCGCGTAACTCGTCGAGTAACCGGTCACGCGCCGTCAGCTCCGGACCGGGTGCTTCGAACACGTCGAGCGGACGCACCATCGAACGGGCGAGGTCGATACGCACCGGCGTGACCAGCGTTCCGAAGGCCGAGAGCACGCTGGCGTTCACCGGGAAGACAACGCGGGGCGACTCCAGCAGTTCGGCGACACCGCACGCGTGCACCGGGCCGGCACCGCCGAAGGCGAGCAGCGTGATGCCGCGCAGATCCACCCCCTGCTCCACCGCGTGCATGCGAGACGCCGCGGCCATGTTCTGGTCGACCAGCTCACTGATCCCGGCGGCCGTGTCGTCAGCGGAGAGCCCCAGCGCAACGGCGACCGAGTTGAGGGATCGGTGCATGGCATCGGTGTCGAGCGCCATGTCGCCACCGAGGAAGAACGCCGCGTCGAGCAGGCCGAGCGAAAGATCAGCATCGGTCACCGCAGGTTTCGTGCCGCCACGGCCGTAACACGCCGGACCCGGGTCGGCACCGGCTGACTCGGGACCGACTTTGAGCAGGCCCAGGTCGTCGACGCGAGCCTGGCTCCCGCCCCCGGCGCCGATCTCCACGAGATCGACCGACGGGATCGAGACCGGGAAGCCGGAGCCCTTCTTGAACTGGTAAATGCGCGCGACTTCGAAGGTGTTCGTGAGCTCCGGCTCACCGTGGACGATGAGGCACGACTTCGCCGTGGTGCCACCCATGTCGAAGCAGAGCAACCGCTCCTCCCCCATGCGCTTGGCGAACCAACTCCCGGCAAGGGCGCCCGCAGCGGGCCCCGATTCGACCAGACGGATCGGTGCGCGTGCGGCATCATCGGCCGACACGACACCGCCGTTCGAAAGCATCATCAGCACGGAGCCGCCGAACCCTTCGGCGGCAAGCCACTTCTGGAGCTCATCGAGGTACGGGCCGATAACCGGCATCGTGGCGGCGTTGCATGCCGTGGTGATCATCCGCGGATACTCCCGGATCTGCGGCGAGATGTCGGCCGAGATGCACACGGGCACGCCCAGCTCCCGGCGTAGATACTCGGCCACGATCCGTTCGTTGGCGGGATTGGCGTAGGAGTTGATGAGGCACACGCCGACCGCTTCCACCCCGGCGGACCGCAACTGCTCGGTGATGATCGCCAGGTCGGCTGCTCCCGGTGCCTCGGTCGCGTCGCCTGACGGATTAGTACGTTCGCGTATCTCTACGATGCGGTCACGCGGAACGGGAGGGGCCGGGAACTCGATCTGCAGGTCGTACATGTCGTAGCGATGTTCGTTGCGGATGAGCAGTGTGTCGCCGAACCCCATCGTGGTGACGACGCCCGCTCGGCCGATCTTGCCCTCGATGAGCGCGTTCGTGATCAGTGTTGTGGCGTGAACGATCGGTGCGGTGATCTCACTCGGCACGACGCCTGCCTTGGCCAGCAGCTGCCGCACACCGGTTCGGACACCGTCGAGGGGTGCCGACGGCGTCGTCAGGGTCTTGTCGACGACGACCCGACCGGACACGGCATCGAGGAGGACGACGTCGGTGAACGTTCCGCCGATGTCGACAGCGAGTCGCCAGTCAGCAGCCATCACATCACCTTCGGTTCACCCGAGGCAGACGGCTTGACCGAACGCGGTGGTGCGAACACGTCGAGGATCCAGACCTCGTTGAGTTCGTCGTCGCCGATGAACACGCTCTCGCCGTGCCACACCGACGGCGGGGCCAGGTACACGTCGCCCGGGCCGAGCACCTTGCGGCTGTGGTCATCGAACTCGCCGATGCGGAAGTCGAGCCTGCCGCGCATGATGATGCCGAGTTGTTCGTTGGTCTCGTGGTTGTGCAGGAACGAGCCGTCGCCGCCACCGGTGATCCGCCAGAACCAGAGTTCGAGGTTGTCCCCAACGATGATGCGACGACGGAAGCCCGGGCGGTCGGTTTCCTCGAACAGCGAGTCGTCGAAGAAATAGCAGTACCGCGGATCTGCTTCGACGTTCACAGCAGTTGCTCCAGCATGCGTCGCTCCACATCGTCGAGATGAGCGACAACCGCAGCAACCGCTTTGCGCACATGTCCGCGCACGACGGCGTCGGCGATCGCCCGATGTGCCTCCGTGGATGATCGGATGATCTCCTGCACTTCAGCGCGGTTCACCTCGGCGTAGAGCAGCGAGGCGAACTCGCCCGAACCGAACAACGCCGCGAGCGCCTTTGCGTGCACCTCGTTGAGCAGCGGATTGCCGCATGCCCGGGCAAGCGCGGCGTGGAACATGCGATCGATCTCCCGGAACTCTTCGAGGTCGGTGGTGTTTCGCGCCGCCAGCGAGGCGATGAGTTCACGGTCGGCATCGGTGGCACGGCGCGTCGCCAACTCGACGATCGCCGGTTCGATGACCTGACGAACTTCGAACAGCTGGGAGACGAGCGCCTTTCGATCATCCCCGGTGAAGTTCATCTCGGGCAGTTGCTCGGCGACCACCGATCGGTTGCCGCGTCGCTCCAGGTATCCGGCGATGACCAATCCCTGGATCGCCTCTCGCACCGATGTGCGGGCCACGCCGAATTCCTGGCAGAGCACTCGCTCAGCCGGCAGCGGTGTTCCCGGCGCGAGCTGTCCGCTGTGGATGGCGTCGGCCAAGCGCTGACGAATCTCCGCCGAGACGGTTTGCCGGGTGACCGGATCGAAGGCTGTGGTCACGCCAGCCCGACTTTCGCGAAACGAGCGATGTCCCCGGCAAGGTCGAGCGGCTCGATGACGGCCTCGTGCTCTGCGGTACCCCAATGTTCCGGCGGCACCGCCCACAAGATCTCGAATTCGAGCCCGTCGGGATCCTTGGCGTAGAGGCTCTTGCTTGTACCGTGATTACTCGCGCCAACCAGCGCGCCGACAGAGGACAGGCGATCGCGCATTTCCGCCAACTCGTGGAGCGTGGGCACCTCCCAGGCCAGGTGATACATGCCGACGGTTCGACGTCCCGCTTCGCTCGGCCCGGCACCGTCGCCGATGGTGAAGAACGCGATGTCATGGTGGTTCTCCGACGACGGCGCCCGCATGAACGCGTACGCACCGTCGGGGTGGGCGGCCACGGTGGTGAAGCCCAGCACCTCGGAGTAGAACTTCTGCGTGACGCGCGCCTGGCGCACATAGAGCACTGCGTGGTTCATTCCCGTGATCGGCATGTCGTGTCCTTCTCTCCGGCGGGGCCGGTCAGGCAGCGCCCGACCTTGGACTGATGGTCAGACCATAGTTGCTCCCCTCGGGGCCGATGACCCGGGCGAGCCGATCGGGGACCGCCAGCGGTCTGCCACGAAGGGCTCACGACACGATGTTCCGGGCGATCGCCGCATGACACCCGAGGGTGGCATCGACCACCTGCGTCACGCCGAGATCCATGGCTACCGAAGCGAGCGAGTACGCATCGTCTCGCGAGAGCCCGAGGTGCTCGCACATCAGCCAGAGCATCTGCTCGGCGGCCATGGTCATCGCCCCATGCAGGTCGGCGGAGAACCCGTGCGTGAACCAATGACTGTCGGTCTCGAGGATGGGCGACGTGTTCCCCAGGCCCTTGATGACCGATACCTGGATCACCGCGTTGAGCGACGCCTCGATCGCCGTTCCGCAGATCTCGCCGTCGCCCTGTGCGAAGTGCGGGTCGCCCACGTAGAGGTTCGCACCCGGTGCGAACACGGGGTAACACATCGTGGCGCCGGGACCGACGCGCCAGTTGTCGACGTTGCCGCCGAACACGCTGGGCGGAATGCTCGACAGCCGGCCCGACTCAGCGGGCGCCACCCCCATCACACCGAAGTGCGGGCGCACCGGGACCTTCACCTTGCGACTGAAGGGCTGGTGCAATGTGGGGTCCGGCTCGCTGATCACGCCGGGCAGGTCATAGAGAGGACGGGCGGTGAAGTCGAAGCCGAACATCGGACTCGCCGTCGCACCGAACCGGGATCCTCCAACGTCATCGAGGCCGTGTCGATGGTCGGCAGCGTGGCCTGAGCGAACGACTGAATCGTCGTTGAGAGCGTAGATAGTGATGCGCTCTTTACCGAACGACGGGTACAGCAGCCCCCAGTTCGCCGCACAGTTCGATCCGTACGGCATACGCGGAACCATATCGAGGATGCGCACGGCGAGGGTATCCCCGGGCTCAGCCCCGCGGACATGAATGGGCCCGGTCAGTACGTGAACCCCCGGCCCACGGCTCGCCTCACCGATACCCGACCACAAGGCGCGGATGCCGTCGTCCATGAGCAGGTCCGGCGCGTCGCCGGCATGGTGGGTGACGGCCTCGATCTCGATGATGTCGCCGTCGATCACCTCGAGGACCGGTGGCTGGTCGCGGTCGATGTACCCCCAATAACACGTGTCCGGAGTGGCGGGCAGGACGTGACGTGTCGGGGCGACGAACGAGTCGAAGCGAGCGGCCAGATCGAGGGGCATGACCGGACCTTACGAACTTCCGGTTTCCGCCATGTTTCGCACGGATGGCAACTCGCCGTTCTATGGACTGATGGTCAGACCAAGTTGGCGAGCGAGTCTGCGCTCGAACTCACGAGCGCGATTCGATTCCGCAACGGGAAGGTCCCAGCGATCGCCCCCGCCGTCACCTGCGCGGACGGTCCCGAGGGCGCGTCGTCGCGCACGAGGACGGTCGACCGATGCATGCGATGGTGTCCGTGGCCACCCGGCCCGCGAAGCGCTCCCGAGCCGAACACCGTTTCGTGATCGAGCACACCGACGCCTTCGACGACAAGCCTCTGATGGATGGCCAACGTTCCTGACCGCTCCTCGAATCGTCCGAGGCACACCGTTTCGCAGAATCGCAGCGATGACGTTGCCGCAAGACGCAACAGGGTCGACGAGCGATGCCGGCTCCCGGCGACGCTGACGGTCGGCTCCAACTCCCAGTCGACCGTCGAATCGACCCCGACCTCGAGGGTGGTCCGCAGTGATGAAGCGGCCGTCGTTGTGCCGGGCTGCACCATCGACGCCCCGACCGAGCGCACCCGCACCGACGCACCGTCTTCTACCACGACCGAGAGGAGCAGCTCATCGCCGCCCAGCGGGCCCGCCGCCGCGTTGACGAAGAGCAGCGTCAGGGAACCGTCGCAGGAGTCGCCGACGCGAACGACGAGCGGGACCTCGCAATGCGTCCTTTTCAGAATGGTTCGTCCGGCAACGTCCACCCCGACGAGCAACTCGGTTCTCGCCTCCATGCCCCTACGCCCGGTGCCACTGCGCGAGTTGGACCCGCACCCACGCGACCACCTCGGTCGCGCCTTCGGCACTCACCAGTGACGTGAAGAGCATGGGCAGTGCGCCGCGACGCGCCTTGGCATCACGGTCCATCACCGAGAGGTCGGCCCGCACGAGCGTGGCAAGGTCGGTCTTGTTGATGACGAGCAGATCGGCCGCGGTCACGCCCGGCCCGCCCTTGCGCGGCACCTTGTCGCCACCGGCCACATCGATCACGAAGATCTGCACGTCGACAAGAGCCTTGCTGAACGTGGCGGTGAGATTGTCACCACCGCTCTCGATGATCGTCAGCGCAACCGGTGCATGCGCTGCTTCGAGCTGCTCGATGGCATCGAGGTTGGCGGAGATGTCGTCGCGGATCGCGGTGTGTGGACACGCGCCGGTTTCGACCGCCATGATGCGCTCGTCGGGAAGCACAGCCATGCGACGCAGGGCTTCGGCGTCCTCCGTGGTGAAGATGTCGTTGGTGACGACGACAGTGCTCACGCTGTCGGCGAGAAGACGGCAGAGGGCCGCAACGAGTGCGGTCTTGCCACTGCCGACAGGCCCGCCGATGCCGAGACGCAACGGGCGAGAACCCGGTCTGTCGGGCGAGATGCATTCTTCGTGATCGTGGTGATGCGCATGGTCATGGTGGTGATCATGCGCAGGCGCGGAGTCGTGATCAGGAGGCAAAGAGTCTCGTTTCCCAGGTGCCGTGGTGTTCGGCGAGGATGTCGGAAAGGACGGAGGTGAACGACGGCAGTGCGTGGGGCGCGTCATCAGCGTGTGCGGCGGCCTCGTCGGCGAGCGCGTCGAGTCGCGCGGCTCGATCGGCGGCGAGCGCTTGCACGGAAAACGGGTCGAGCCCCATCAGCCGCACCGCCGCGGTGGTCACCGCACCGACGAGGTGATGGAGCGAACACAACGCCGCGTCGTGCGGACGAAGTCCCGCGGCCGACGCAACCGCGCCCAGCGCGACGGGCTGCATCGGCCCGTCGACGTGAAGCGCGCGTAGCGATTCGACAGGTAACGACGGCCAAGCGCGTGATGCGCCTCGAAGTAGCTGGCGTCCCAGGGAACGACTGACGCCACGAAGGCGGGGCGACGGCGTGCGAATCATCAGCTCATGGTCGAGTTCAGCCCACCGTGACGGTTGCCGGCAGGCCGCAGCGGCAAACGCTGCCTCGGTCCGGGCCGTGGTCGCCAGGCGCCCATCGAGGAACACCGCGAGATCGCCGATCGAGCGAACACCGCCCGCGCCGTGGCTCGGCTCCACGCCGGCGCTGTGGGCATGAGCACCGGTCGGGAAGCGGCTGTCGGCCAGAAGGAGCAGCGTGGCGAGGCTCATTACTGCCGTCGAATCGGAGTCGGCGGAGGGAGATGGACAGCAACCAGCCGCCGGTGTTGCGAGCACGGGAGCGCAGCGGACGAGCGCAGCGCAATCAGCAGGGCCATCAGAAGAGGAAGTAGCGCTGGGCCATCGGCAGCACGCTGACCGGTTGCGCTTCGATCAACTCGCCATCGATCCGAACGGCGAACGTGTCGGGGTCGACGGTGATGCTCGGCATGGCGTCGTTCTGGGGGAGGTCGGCCTTCCCCCGGGTACGTGTGTCGGCCGAAGCGACGAGTCGTCGACGGAGCGCAAGCCGATCGGCCAGGCCATCATCGAGCGCGTCCTGGGCGACGAACGTGAGGCTCGTGGCCGCCGCGGTGCGCGGCGACGCACCGAACATCGGGCGGGCGAACACCGGCTGCGGAGTGGGGATCGATGCGTTGGCATCGCCCATGGCCGCCCACGCGATCACCCCACCCTTGACCACAGCATGGGGCCGGACACCGAAGAACTTCGGCTCCCACAGAACGAGGTCGGCGAGCTTGCCCACTTCGATCGAACCGATCTCGTGGTCAAGACCATGCGCGACGGCGGGACAGATCGTGTACTTCGCGACATACCGACGGGCGCGATGGTTGTCCGATTCCCCGTCGCCGGCCAACGCGCCGCGGCGGAGCTTCATCACGTGGGCGGTCTGCCAGGTGCGCAGGATCACCTCACCGACGCGGCCCATGGCCTGGGAGTCGCTGCCGATGATGGAGATCGCACCCATGTCGTGGAGCACGTCTTCGGCGGCGATCGTCGACGGTCTGATGCGGCTCTCGGCAAACGCGAGATCCTCGGGCACGGACGAGTTCAGGTGGTGGCAGACCATCAGCATGTCGAGATGCTCGGCCAGGGTGTTGATGGTGTGCGGGCGCGTGGGGTTGGTCGAGGACGGGAGCACGTTCGGGTACGCCGCGATGGTGATGATGTCGGGAGCGTGCCCGCCACCTGCGCCCTCGGTGTGATAGCTGTGGATCGAGCGACCGGCGATGCCCGCCAGGGTTGACTCGACGTAGCCGGCTTCGTTCAGCGTGTCGGTGTGGATGGCGACCTGCACACCCGTGCGATCGGCCACGGTCAGACAGGCATCGATTGCCGCCGGAGTGGTACCCCAGTCCTCGTGCAGCTTGAACCCGCCCGCCCCGGCCAGCACCTGCTCGTGGAGCGCATCGAGCGACACGGTGTTGCCCTTGCCGAGCAGCACGACGTTGACCGGCATCTCGTCCATCGACTCGTGGATCCGCGCAAGGTTCCATGCGCCCGGAGTCACGGTGGTCGCCTTCGTGCCTTCCGCCGGACCGGTGCCGCCACCGATGATTGTCGTGATGCCCGACGCCAACGCGGTGTCGATGATCTGTGGACATATCAAATGCACGTGGCAGTCGATGGCCCCGGCCGTGATGATCCGGCCGTTGCCCGACATGATCTCCGTCGACGGACCGATCACCAACGACGGATCGACACCGGACATGGTGTCGGGATTGCCAGCCTTACCGATGCCGACGATGCGTCCGTCGCGGATCCCGATGTCGGCCTTCACGATGCCCCAGTGATCGAGGATCAACGCGCCGGTGATCACGAGATCGGGCGTCCCCTGGGCGCGGGTCCGGCCCGACTGGCCCATCGATTCGCGGATGACCTTGCCGCCGCCGAACACCGCTTCATCACCGCCGACGCAGTAGTCGCGCTCCACTTCGATGAGCAGGTTCGTGTCCGCCAGCCGGACGCGATCGCCGGTGGTTGGGCCGTAGAGCGCACGGTAGCGCGCACGCGAGATCTCAGACATCGAGCGCTCCCCCGACCTCGCCACGGAACCCGGCGACGATACAGTCACCGGTGAACGGCACCAACGACACCACGCGTTCCACGCCGGGTTCGAATCGCACCGACGTGCCGGCCGGGATGTCAAGGCGGCATCCACGAGCAGCGACCCGGTCGAAGCGCAGTGCCGGGTTCGCCTCGGCGAAGTGATAGTGCGAACCGACCTGGATCGGCCGATCCCCGCCGTTCACCACCTCGAGTTGGGTGACCGCGAGCCCGGCGTTGATGACAATCATGCCGTCCGGCCCTGAGATCTCACCGGGGATCATTGATCCGTGTGCTGCGCCGCTCCGCTGCGCTTCACTCACTCGCAACACCTGTCTCGCGCTCGACACCCATCGCGTTTGTCCCGCTCACTGGATGGGCCGGTGCAGGGTGACCAGCTTCGTACCGTCGGGAAAGGTTGCTTCGACCTGCACTTCATCGACCATCTCGGCGATGCCCTCCATTACGTCGTCGCGGGTGAGCACGTGGCGTCCGTTCTCCATGAGGTCGACGACGGTTCGCCCGTCGCGAGCCGCCTCGTAGACCCAGCAGGTGAGTACGGCGACGGCCTCGGGGTAGTTCAGCTTCAGACCGCGTTGGCGTCGCCGCTCGGCGACGTCGGCGGCGACGTGGATCAGCAGTCGATCCTTCTCATGGGGCGCCAGATGCATGCCCGCCACCCTACGCATGCAGCATTTCGACAGTGTTTCCAGCTTCTCCACCGAAGGCGATGCGGCCGAAGCGGGGCGGCCGTACGATCGGGGAAGGAACGACGGATGGAGACCCGATGCCTGAAATCGCTGGAGTTGCCCCAACCTTTGTCGAGATGGCGCACCGCATCGTCTGGGCCGTTGCCGCCACCACCAACACGAAGGGCCAACCGTCAACACGCGTGCTCCATCCCATCTGGGAATGGGACGGCGCCGACCTCACCGGGTGGATCGCCACCTCTCCCGAGTCGCTGAAAGCCCGGCACCTCGACGCCGTGCCTGCGCTCTCGCTGACCTACTGGGACGCCACCCAGGACACCTGTACGGCCGACTGCGATGCGACCTGGGACGCCACGCCAGAGTTGCGACGCGAAGGCTGGGACCGCTTCGCCAACGGACCGGCGCCGGTCGGGTACTCGCCGTCGCTCATTCCCGGTTGGACGGACCCGGACGTTGCATCGTTCGGGGTACTGCGACTCCGTCCGTATCGACTGCGGGTCATGCCCGGCTCGCTGATGATGAAGGGCGTCGGCGAGCTCTTGACCTGGAGCCGTTAGCTCGGCCGAACGAGAGCGGCGAGCGACTTCGGGGCGACGAGGCAGTACGCCTCGGTGACGATCTCCGCGACCTCGTTCCAGTCGGTCGTCGGCACATCGAGACGAACGCCGATCCAACCGCGGTGACCCACGTAGGGCGGACGGAAGTAGCGCTCGGGTGCCACGGAGGTCCACTCGGCCTGCGCGCCGATCGGACCGGCCGCCCAGAACCCGAGCACGCCGTCGCCGTGGTGGTCGTCGACGGACATCACGAAGGACTTCTTCTCGCGGACAAAGAAGGTCGGCTCCCCGTGGCTCAGCCGCTCACTCGTCTCCGGGAGCGCCAGGCACAGCTGACGGAGCCGATCGATCGGCGATCCCGCCGGCTTCTTCACACGTGATGTCGTCACCCAAGCATTCTGGCAAACGCCGTCGCGTCGCTGCTCGGTGGGTCAGACGTTGACGTTGACGGTGTGCCAACCCGTGGCACCGTCAGGGGCGACGTCGGCGCGCTCTTCCGTCTGCGTCTGCCCCTTGGCGTTCGTGGCACGCACCCGGATGATGTGGCTGCCCCGCTCGGCGTTCCATTCGAGCTTCCATTGACGCCACGTGTCGATGCCTCCATCGGCGGCGAGGGTCGCCTCACGCCACGGCATGTCGTCGATCTGCACCTCGACCTTGGCGATACCGGTGTGCTGGTCCCACGCCACGCCGGCGATGGCGTTCTTACCCGGCACCGGCTGGTTGTTGAGCCCGATGACATCGATACGTGAACCCGTCTTGATCGGGCCGAGGGCCGACCAACCACGCGGGATCCAGTAGCCCTGCTTCTCCTCGAACGTGGTCACCTCGATCGACGAAAGCCACTTCACCGCCGAGACGTAGCCGTAGATGCCCGGTACGACAAGCCGAGCGGGGAAGCCGTGCTTGAACGGCAACGGCTCACCGTTCATGGCGATCGCGATCAGCGCCTCGCGGCCGTCCATGGCGATCTTGGTGGGGAAGCCTGCGGTGAAGCCGTCGGTGGAGGTCACGAAGAGTTGATCGGCCGCGATCGTGTCGATCTCGGCTTCACGAAGGACGTCGGCGAGGCGCACACCAGTCCATCGGGCGTTGCCGATGAGTTCACCGCCGATTTCGTTGGACACACACATCAACGTGCAGTCGTGCTCGATGAGCGGGCGGTTGAGCAGATCGTTGTAGGTCAGGGTGAGCGGGTTCTTGACCCGCCCCTTGATCGTCATCTTCCATTTCTCGGCGTTGATGCGGGGCACGACGAGTGCGGTGTCGATCCGGTAGAAGTTCGACGTCGGGGTCTGCCACGGCGTCATCCCGACGACGTCGGCGGTGGTCTTCGGATTCACCGCACCGAGCGTCTCGGTCGCCTTCGGGGTGGTGAGGGTCGCCCGCACGGCCACGGCCTCGGGGTCGCCCTGCAGGCGGCGCCCGATGGTTGTCGCCAACAACGCGACCCCGGCGGTGGCCGCGCCCATCGTGGCGAACTGCCGCCGGTCGACCATGGAGACCGCGCGCCCGGTCGGGAGCGCGTCGATCGGGCCGCCGACTGCGGCCGTGGTGCGAGTGTGCTGCCCGACCAGCAACCACAGCGCACCGATCGTCGTTGCACCCGCAGCGACGATCGGCCAGATGTCGAGGTTCTCGGGCAGGCGGCCCGACAGCGCAAAGGCGATGCCGATCACGCTCACCACGCCGACCGCAATGGCCGCGGCGACGAATCGACGGGCGGCGACGCGACCGACCAGTAGCGCCCCGATGGCCAGGACGACCATGATCGAACCGAGCAGAACCGATTTGTCGTTCGTGCCGAAGCGTTCGATGGCGAAGGTCTTCAACCACCGGGGCGCGCCGTCGATGACCCGATCGCCGACCCGGCGGACGGGTGCGCCGGCGCCGATCACGCCGGCCACGAACTCGCCGACGCCCAACCCGCATGCCGCAGCAAGGAGCCCGCCGAGGGCAGCGCGTGGAGAGGGGAAACGAGCGGAAGTCACGAGAAGATCCTGACCGGGTTGGGCGCATAGTCCATCGACACGCTCTCAGCAACCCTTCAACCGGCCGTTCGAGGGGCGGCGCCGCGCGCACTGGCACTTCGTTGTCGAGTTGGCGCCAAGTTGTCGACTCCACGACGGGCGTCAACCCGACACTCTGGCGCCAACTCGAAACACAACTCGAGAGCACGTCCGAGCGAAGCGGCGGTGGCTGGTGTCTGCGAGACTGAGCCGTGACGGTGAGTCGGCTGGGTAGTCGCGGTTCGGATGTCCGGTTCGCCGGGTGTCCGGGCTGAGGAAGGTCGGGGCTCCACAGGGCACGGTGCTGGCTAACAGCCAGTCGGGGCGACCCGCAGGACAGTGCCACAGAGAAAAGACCGCCGATGGCCGTCCGAACGTCGGGCCTCGGCCCTTCGGGAGAGCGGATCAGGCAAGGGTGCAACGGTGCGGTAAGAGCGCACCAGCGTCCGGGCGACCGGGCGGCTAGGTAAACCCCACTGGGAGCAAGGTCGAATTGGAGGCACGGGCGGCCCGCCCCCCTCACCGGTCCGCCGGCGAGGAGCCTCCAGGTGGACCGCATAGATGGATGGCTGTGCACGCGGTCGGCCCCTCGGGGACGACCGCTGGACAGAACCCCGCCTATAGGCCGACTCACCGTCACCCACCCCTGTTGGGAGTCGGGCTACGTCGGCAAACACGTCATTGC
>JANLRD010000079.1:0-18603 GCA_031368215.1 Acidimicrobiia bacterium
GGCGGACTGCGGGTTGCGGACGACGGCGTGAAGCATGGTCGCGGCACCCATCGACGCTCCTGCCAATACAGACGGCTCGCCGCCGAGTTCCTTGTGCACCGCGAGCGCGTCCTCGGCGAGGGACGACCACTGGTACACCGACGGATCTGCGGCGCCGCTCGATTTGCCGTGGCCTCGTGCGTCGTAGCGGACGAACTCGAACCCGGCGGTCGCTACATCGTCGGCAATGGTCCAAAGACGACGGGTGTTCTCGTTGGCTCTGCTCTGCATCAGGCCATGGCCCCACAGCACCAGAGGCCCATCCCCCCGCCGCTCCATCGCCAGTTCTGTGCCCCGGATCCTCATCCCCGGATCATCGCACGGTCGGTCGTCCTGGGTCGTCGACGTCTCGACGTCACGAGTGCGACGTGCGTAGGTGCGTAGGATCGGTGACGTTAGGGACTGCTCGGCCAACTGGGTCGCTGCGACCGGATGAGTTCGATGGCCGCGTCGTTACCCGGCGCACCCACGAGCTTTGCGTCGGTGGTCACCAAGGGGGCACTGAGCAGTTTGCTGAGGGCGACGTAGGCAGCGTCGTAGGGGTGAGGTTGTCACGAAGGTCCCAGGTACGAGTGGCGAGCAAGTCGTGATCGTAGAGCTGATGTCGAGGCCGAGGGGGTCGTCGATCAGAAGTGCACCGAGTTCGGTGTCGAACTCGCCTCGCATCCATGTTCGACGGATCACCTGAATGCACTCGATGACGAGAAGCTGGGGGGCGTGGCGAGACTCGGTCCCCCGAATGCGTTGTCCGACTTGTCTGCCAATGTCGGTCACGAGCAACAACCTCGAGCTTCGCCGACGCCTCGAGAACGATCACCGGCTGTCACGCTCCGAACGCATGGAAGCAGTCGGTGATTGGCGAGATCGCTTGATTGTTCGTGCGGAAATCCGGTCGAGAAGTTCATTGCGAGTGGGGCGGTCCGCTTTCTTTCGCAGCTCGGCGAGGGCGAGGTCCGAGAGCGAAATGCCCTCCTGGGCGGCGCGGACCTTGAGCGCTCGATGAAGCTCGTCGGGAACATTGCGAATCTGGATCGTCTTCATGCGAAACAGTACGTGCATGTGGAGCACATGCAACCCTGCGCCCTGCGTGGATTCTGTAGGGACCGCCCGCCGGGCCGGTGACTTCATGGTCAAGCCTCTGCTGGGTAAAGAGGGACGAGCATTCGCGGGAACCCCGTTCGCGGGACCAGTCCTCAGAACGATGTGCTGAACACCGCTCCAACCGATCACGGAACGACCTACGCTCTCGCAGCGAACCGCTGGGAGAAGGAGCGACCGCAATGCCGAGCAAGGCTGCCGAAGATCTTTGTGCGCTCGACGCCACCCTGCCTCCCACGAACGAGGTGGGTTGACCTATGGACTTCCTGACCCGGGTCATCAAGATCGCTGACGAGGCACGAGCTGCAGGTGATCATCCGTTCGGTGCGCTGCTTGTTGTCGACGACCAGATCGTGGCCGAGGCACACAACCTGGTGAACACTTCCGGCGACATCACTGCCCATGCGGAGACGATGCTCGTCTGCAAGCTGGAACGAGCCGGCAAGCTCGACCTCCTCCGCGTGGGCACGGTCTATGCGTCATGCGAGCCGTGTCCGATGTGCGTGGGGGCGATGTTCTGGGCAGGGGTTCGTCACGTCGTGTTCGGGCTCTCGGCGAAGCGCTTGACCGCTTTGTCGAACGCCGGTGGAGAGCCGTTCGGCTTCACCATCACGGCCGACGAGATCGGCGCGGCGGCGACCCCACCGATGCGCATCGACGGCCCTCATCGTGAAGATGAGGCCGTCGCGTCGCACGAAGGGTTCTGGAACTCGTAAACCGGAATCAGTTGGTGTCGCGTCGGTACAGCAGGAACGTTCCGATCGCGACGGCCACCGCGGTGAATCCACCGAACACGAACGCGTTCTCGATGCTGCTGAGCTGCACCGCTTTGCGGGCCGCGGTGTCGTTCGTGGCGGGGATGCTCAGCAGTCCGTTCCCCGCGTTGAACGGGAGGAACCTCGCGACTGAAGCATCGAGGAACTCCCGCAGGAGGTTCTCGACCACGAGCGACCACACGAGCAGGCCGGAGATCGCCGTCGCGCTGTTGCGGGCGATCATGCCGAGACCGACGCCGAGCACGCCCGACGCCGTCGTGAACACAAGTGACCAAGCGATGATCCGGGGAAGTGCTGACGTGTCACCGACATCGAGCCCGGCGAGCAGCGAGCCGCCGAAGCCTGCGGCCATGCCGAGCACTCCGAAACCGAGCCCCGCAGCAGCCGCGACACACGATTTCGCCACCACGATCACCCAGCGGGCGGGCTGTGAGGTGAGCACACCTGCGAGGGTTCCGTGTTGGGCTTCCGACGTGAACAGCAAGATTCCGGTGATCGACGCGAAGATCGAGGTGAGCACCGTGGAGTACAGAAACACCTCCTTCGCGAGGAGAACCTCGTCCTTCACGAATGTTCCCGTTGCCCATGAGGTCACGAGACCACTCAGCACCGTGAGCCCGAGAAGGACTGCGTACGTACGAACGGTCGAGATCTTGATCCACTCGCTTCGCAGGGCAGCCGGTATGCCCTGCGTGTCCTGAGATCGTGTTCGCGACTTACGGTGCGGGTGGGCGGTCGGGATGGTCATTGCGTTCATGAGGAGTGTTCCTTGTTCGGTGGTGGCGTGCTGGCGTGTTCGCGGACGGGCGGGCGGTGAGGTGATGGGCGATGAAGTGATGGGCGACGAGTTCATGCGGACGCGAACTCCGCCGAGGAGCTCGTCATCTCGAGCAGGGTTTCCTCGAGCGACTTGGTTGCTTCGGTGATCTCCACGACGAGAATTCGATGCTCGAAGGCGAGTCGGGAGACCTCCGAGAGTGAGGCCCCGTGGACCTGGAGCTGACCGTGGACCTGCTCGCTCCGGATGTGGCGTTCGGCAAGCAGGTGGCGCAACTGGTCCGGCTGCGGCGTGTCGACGACGACGATGCTTTCGTTTCGACCGATGATTGCCTCGACCGATTCCGCGGCGATGAGCTTGCCGCCCCCGACCACCACCAGATCGTCGGCGAACATCGCCAGTTCCGCAATCAGGTGACTCGAGACGAACACCGTCCCACCGCGGGCTGCGAACGCGGTCAGATAGGTGCGCAGCCAGCGGATGCCATCGGGGTCGAGTCCGTTTGACGGTTCGTCGAGCAGGAGTACCTCCGGGTCGCCGAGCAACGCACCGGCGAGGGCGAGGCGCTGGCGCATGCCAAGGGAGAACCCACCCGCCCGCTGGTTCGCCGCCGTCTCCAAGCCGACGTCGGTCAAGACTTCGTCAACGCGTGCCACCGGCACGGCGCTAAGCGCAGCGAGCGCCCGGAGGTGGTTGCGGGCCTTACGTCCCGGGTGCATGCATCGGGCGTCGAGAACGGAGCCGACGACACGAGCGGGGTGGAGAAGGTCGGTGTAGTTGACGCCGTCGTAGCGCACCTCGCCGGCGTCGGGCCGGGCCAGGCCGACCATCATGCGCATCGTCGTCGACTTGCCCGCCCCGTTCGGTCCGACGAAGCCGGTCACCCGTCCCGATGCGACGTCGAACGTCATGTCGTCGACGGCGACCCGGGTGCCGTAGTACTTGGTGATGCCTGAGACCGAGATCATGTGGAGTGCTCCGTTCGTTGACCTTACGACGTAAGGTGAATGGACTAACCATAGACATACGACGTAAGGTTGTCAACGTGACGAAACGCACCCGGCTGTGAGAGGAGACTCGGGCATGGCACCACAACGCAAGACAAAGCCGGAAACGAGGGCAAAGTCGGAAACGAAGGGGAAGCCGGAAACGAAGGCAAAGCCGAAGCGGAAGGTCCCGCTCAATCGAGAGCGGGCACTTGCGTCAGCTGTCGCCCTCGCCGACCGCGAGGGCATCGCCGCCCTGACGATGCGCAAGCTTGCCGAGGAACTGGGGGTGGAGGCGATGTCGCTTTATCACCACGTCGCCAACAAGGAGGAGATCCTCGACGGCATGGTCGACATGGTCTTCGCCGAGATCGACCTACCGCGCTCCGACGCCGGCTGGAAGGCCGCGATGCGCGAGCGAGGAGCGTCCGTCCGGGCTGCGCTCAATCGGCACCCCTGGTCCATCAGCATCATGGAGTCCCGCACGTCGCCCGGCCCGGCAACCTTGCGTCACCACGACGCCGTGATCGGTTACTGCCGCGCCGCCGGCTTCTCGCTACCGATGACGGCGCACGCGTTCTCGATGATCGACAGCTACATCTACGGCTTCGTCATGCAGGAGGTCAACCTGCCCTTCGACCATGGAGATGATCTGCACGATCTCGCCGCGTCGATGGAGCCGCTCTTCGCCGCTGGCAATTATCCGCACTTCATCGAGTTCGTGACCGAACACGCGCTGCAGCCCGGCTACGCCTACGGCGACGAGTTCGACTTCGGTCTCGACCTCATCCTCGACGGGCTCGAAGTGGCAGCGAGGAAGAACAGACGCGGCGAGTAGGTCTGCAACCATCGAGCTTGTTGCGCCGCTCACGCGGCGGCCGGTCGTCGGCTCGGTGGTCCGGTCCGCATGATCTGGCCCGAAGGAAATTCGATGGTGAGTTCGCGGTTGGGTCCGAGGGTGAAGAGCCACCCGCCTTCGTGGGCGGCGTGGTGGTGCTTGCTACAGAGCGGAAGGAGGTTGACGAAATCGGTCGGTCCGCCATGGCGCCACCAGTGGACGTGATGCGGCTTCGTGTGATCGAACGCCACGTTGCAGCCAGGAACGGCGCAGGTGGCGTAGACGGCGCGCAGGGCTCGTCGTTGGGCGCGGTTGGCAAGTCGGGTGGTGCGGCCGAGGTTCAACTCGCCGTCGGAGTCGATCACGGCACCTTCTCGAACGATGACCGGTCGGATGCTCGCATTGGTGCAGAGGTCCTGGACCCGTGCCCATGGGACGGTGACGGGGATGCCCCAGTCGACGGTTGGCTTGCCATCTTGGCCGAGGTCGGTGGTGTCGATCACGAAGACGCATTCGGGTCGACCGAATCGTCTCGCCACCGGTCCCACTTCGCCGGCAAACTCATCCCACTCATCAGCTGACGTCGGGTGGTCCGTCGCGCCCTCATTCGTGGGTTCCGGTTCGTTCGGGTCGGCCGGTCGTGCTTTCGACCCGGCCGGCGGAGCTTTCGAGCCGACGACACCTTTGGTCAAGGCGAGGAGGGCGAGAGCGCGGAGGTGGTCTTGTTCCTCGCCCGCATCGGTCGGCGCGGTGGACGGTGTCTTTGTGGCGAACATCGCCGCCATGGCGGCTTCGAGTCGGCCGTGTATCTGGACGCCGGAGACGGGGTCGAACGTGCCGGAGAGCCACCACATCCCGGTGGCTCGATCGGTCCAGGTTCGTAGGCGGGTGGCACGGCGCTGGCGCTCCAATCGGCTCATCCCGCCGTCGGCGGTGATCTGCTCGGCGGCGGCGTTGAGGCTGGCTGCGAACTCCTCCGGGGTGGAGCCGGATGTGGCGGCTTGTTCGATGAGTTCGGGTGCCGCTCCCGCGAGCTGCGCTTTCACCGGACCGTCGAGTGTGCCCAAGATTTTGGCGAAAACGTCGACGTGGTCACCGCCGAGATCGCCGGCCTCGAGTGCGTCGGAAAGTTCCGGTGTGTTGGCCAACGCTGCAGTGCGCGCGACGACTTTCGCGCCGTGTCGGTTCGAGCGTTGCGCGCCTTTGGCGACATCGCGTTCGGGTGTGCCGGTTACGGTCTCCAACCGACGAGCGACCTCGGCTTCGATCCGATCGAGTCGTGCGCGGACGCAGCGGATGCCATCGAGCGCACCACGCAGTTCGTCAGCACGAGCGGCGCGGAGGTCGACGCGTCGGAACCCTTTCATGATCTCGACGGGGTCGATGACTTCCATGCGTACAAGTGTACGAAGGGGGTATGACAAAACGAGCCGGTGCGTCGTGGTCAGCGAAAGAAATTCCCTGCGGAATCTGTCGCTCCCCGGGACGCCCGTTCAAACCGCTGTCCTCGGGTCCCGAGTCAAGATCGGCCGAAGTCAACCGCGAAGGGTCTCCGAAACCGTCGGCGCCTTGTGCATCAGCGTTCGATGATGTCGACAACGTTGGAGATGAACTTCGGAAGACTCAGCAGGACAAGAGCGTTCAGTAGCACTCGTCCTCCCGTGGTCCATCGAGGTGAACGAACCGCGTTCACGGCCGGGCGCCATCTCGTGAACAGCACGACCCCGAAGCTAACGGCGGCGGCAGGAGCAGCGAACATGAACGGAATCGCTGGAATGGCGTAGCGCAGGAGGACCCGAGGTCTGGCCGAAAGCTGCGGGAACCACGTGCTCGCGCGTGACGTGAAACCCTGCATCGCCACGCCGAACCCGATTGGCAGGACGGTGAAGACGAACACCGCAAGCCAGCCAGGGCCGACGAGATCGAAGTCGGGGTTCTCCTTTCGCAACAGGTCGATCACGGACCCGAGAACGAACAACAAGCCGAGCCCGAATGCGGCGCCGCCAAGGCGACCGGCTGGCAGAAATCGTCGGACCACGAGAAACAGCGCCCCGCAAAGCGCACCGCCGAAGATCCCGTTGAACAGGACGAAATCACGGGTTCCATCGCAGGTGATTCGACCGACGACTTGGTGTCGGCTTCCGTGATTCGTCCCTGTGCATCGTCGCTTGCGGTCACGGCGAGCAGTCGCATGGCGAGTCGTCCGCCCGCACCGATGACGGTGACGCCCGCTGCGGCTCCGGCGGCGATAGAGATCGCCCAGTACCTGACACAACGCCTCGCAACCTCGGTTGCCGTGAGCTTGGTCTCGAGGTCCGGAGACGAAAATAGTCGGGAACTCCACACCCGCCAGCCGTCAGCCCGACGAGCAAGAGGAGACCGCAGACGAGCTTGATCCACATGGCAGACCCCCTGTTGCAGCCCAAGTCTGGACCTTCGCGTGAACGCGATCAACCCACCTACCCGGTGACCCATGAACCGCACGACCCGGCTACGTCCACAGAGACGTCGCTCGGGAAGACTTAGCATCACAAGAATGGTCAGCAGAACCCCATCGGCGATCTCGCTTCCGGGGCCACGCGGTCGTGCCAACGCACGATTCGTCCGGCGACTGTTCAGCGATCCGGCTCCGGCGCTCGACGCGTTGCGGGCCGAGTTCGGACCGATCTGCGGACTCGGGTACCCGGGTGTCCGGCTCGCCATCGTCGGGGGTCCGACGTTGATGCACGAGATGTTCTCGATGGGAGCCGACGCATTCCGCTGGAGCCACAAGTTCAACGTGATCGGCGTCCGGTTCGTCGTCGGCAAAGAATCGATGATCGTTTCGGACGGAACCGATCACACACGGCGACGCGGCGCCGTGCAACGAGCGTTCAGCCGTCCGCGGCTCAACGGGTGGATCCCGATGATCTTGCAGCGCGCCGACACCGCGATCGACGACCTGGCTGCCTCGGCTGATGGTGGCGCACGCACAGTTGATCTCTATCCGATCGGTCGTGATCTGATCCTCGGGATAACGATCCACGCATTCTTCGGTGAACGCCTTGCCCGGCGTACCGCCGAGTTCAGCGACCTGTTTCAACGAGCGCAGGCATTCATCGAAGCACCCGGAATCAAACAACTCCCGCATCCGTTCCCCTTCACCGCCCGGTCACGGGTACGCGCCGACCGGCGAGAGATCGACCGGATCGTCGACGGCGAAGTCGCCGATCGGCGTGCCCATCCCGTTGGGGACCCGTTGGACATCCTCGAAGTGCTCGCCAACGACTCCACCCTGTGCGATTCCGAGATCCGTGACCAGGTCGACACCCTCATCGGTGCGGGTTACGACACCACTGCCTCCACCCTCGCCTGGCTGCTGTGGCGCGCCGCCTCCGAGCCAGGCGTCTGGCAACAACTTCGGGCGGAGGCAGATTCCGTGCTCGGCCCGGCCGACGGTCCGGGAGCCGAGCGGGATGAACGCTCCTTCGCCGGACTCGACTACACCCAACGCGTCGTCCGCGAATCGTTGCGCCTCCACCCGGCCGGTCTCATCGGTGCCCGTGTTGCGGCTTCCGACCTCGTTCTCGGGCGCCACCGGATCAGCAAAGGCACCCTCATCGTTTGGTCGCCGTACCTCGCCGGACGCGACGACTCGGTATGGTCGGACCCGCTTCGCTTCGACCCGGACCGGCACCGCGACATGACGCCAGAGCAGAAGGCGGCGACCGATCATGCGTGGGTGCCGTTTGGTCGAGGGCCACATATGTGCATCGGGTTCGCGCTCGCCCAGATGGAACTGGCCCTCATCGTCGCCCGTCTCGCCCAACGACTCGACCTGTCACCGACCTCGTCGACGCTCCCCCGACCGGTCGGCATGGTCGTCAATAGACCGGAAGGCGGAGCACCCTTCGGTGTCACGGCACGGCCAGCGACCTCATGACCCCGTTTGCCGGTCCGGAGTTCGGGGTTTGCGTTGCCTTGTGTTCCCAGAGCTACGAAAAGCCCGAACTCCCGACGCCTGGTGAATGCGCTACGCGATGGATGACGCGATGCGGTTGATGGTCGGCCGCAGGATCATCGTGTAGGTGTCGGCGATGGCCACTTCGCGGTGGGCCTTCTGCGCTTTGAGGCGGGCCGGGTCCGTGGCCACGGCCATGAACGCCGCCTTGCTCGGGAACTCGTTGAACCGCATCTGATCCCACGTTCGTCCGTCGCCGACGATCGTGCCTTCGACCGCGAACCAGCCGTTGATGCGCACGCCGTGGGGCACGGCAATGGCCGCGGCCGCTGACTGGTACGCCGCCATCTCGTCGGGAGTCACGTGACTCGACGACTCGGCGTCGAACCGCAGCACGTGGAGTACCACGACCGGTCCATCTTCCGCGGTAGGGGGATGGGCGACATCGGCCCAGTCCACTTCAGATACTCCCGCGGGCATCGTCGGCGATGCGATCGGGAGGCAGCCGCTCACGATCGTGAACTCCATTCCCGCATCTTTGTGAGCGTGCTTGTCCTTGAAGTCGGGACGTGTCTGCATCTCGATGAACGACCGGCGCGTTGGGTACTTCACGATGGCGACCCGGTCCCAGATCGGCGAGTCACCGAGCAACTGCTGGTCCACGTCGGCGGCGAAGACGACCCGCGCACCGATGTCGGCAAGGACGTCGGCCGGCGCGTAGATGTCGTCGGCCTCCCGGCCGGAGACGGTGCTGGTCCGGCCGTCGGCGTAGTCGGCCACCTCCTTGTACTTCATGAGGTTGACCATCCACACCGGACCGTCTTCATCGGGTGGTGTCGTGGCGAGCTTCATGCCGTAGTCGCGGTTGACCTGTCCGTAGCGCGGGCTGCGGGTGTCGCTCATGGTGTCCTGTCCTTCTTGGTGAGAGGTGGAAGTACGAAGGCGCTAGCGGGGGTGAACAACGACCTGATGAAGGTCGTCGCCCAGTTCGATGCCGCCGGAGAAGTGCGCCGACGCCAGAGCGCGCCAATCGTGGCCTGCTCCTCCGGTCGGGATCGGGGGCACGTAGTGGGTGAGCACGAGCGTGTCGATGCCGGAGCGTTGCGCAGTCTGGGCGGCTTCTTCCGGCGACGAGTGGTAGTCGAGCGTGTCCTTCATCCGCTGGAACGGAACGTTGGCGATGATGTCCTTGCGGATCACCGTGTGCACCAACGCGTTTGCTCCCTGGCACAGCGAGTCGAGGCCGACACAGGGCACGGTGTCGCCAGCGGCCACAACCGCAGCGCCCTCGAAGTCGAAGCGGTAACCGACACTCGGCTCGACCGGCTTGTGATCCGTCTGCGCGCAGATTATCGAGACCCGACCGGGCATGGCGACGGGACCGGCCTCGACCTCGATCACTTCAACCGGCGGCTCGTGGTCGAGATCGGCGTGGTGCGCCATGCGATAGCCGACGTCGAGGTGCAGCGACGCCATGATGTGGCCGACGACCGCAGCGGTGCCGACGGGACCGACGATGGTCAGCGGCGTCTTCTGGAACGTCATGATCCAACGCGTGGTGATGACATCGCTCAGATCGGTGATGTGATCGCTGTGCAGGTGCGTGATCAACAGTGCCGACAGGTTCCCGGCGCCGAGGCCTCGGGCGGCGAGGCGCATCAGCACCCCACGGCCGGCGTCGACGAGGTAGTGCTCGGCTTCGGTTCCCTCACCAGCGGAGATGAGCGTGGCCGGTCCGGCGCGGTCCGGATTCGGCATCGGCGATCCGGTGCCGAGCAGGGTGATGGTCAGACTCATCGATGGTTCCTTGCGGTGGTGGGCGGGTTCATTGACGGCTCATCTCGGCCTGCGCCTGGGCGCCGGCTGCGCCCCGTACCTGCGCTTGGGCGACGACGATCTCGACCTCGTGCAACGTTCCGGCAAACGGGAACGGCGAGCGATAGCGCGGCGACACCGCTGAACCGTGGTCGTAGCCGACGCTCGCTCCGACCGACGAGATCATCCGCATGTAGAGCCCCGCATCACCGCGGCCGCAGTCGACGCCGTCGATGGCGATCTCCACCCATCCTCCGCGGCCCGGACCACGGCGGAATCGTGCGGTGAGCACCGAGTCGCCGACCGGAACGTCGATGTCGGACTCGACGACGGTGTGATCATCGAACGCGTTGTAGTCGACGACCAACTTGGCGTTCTGCACGAACACCGAGATGCCGGAGTTCTCCGTGCCGGTCGCCCAGAGCACTCCTTCCTCGCCCGGCGCCCGCGTGATCCTCGCATTGAGGTCGAAGTTGCGTCCTCCCGTCGAGGCAGCAGCTTGTCCGGGGATCGGTGACATCGGCGGACGGTAGACGTAGCGGCGGCTCGGCGGGTGAGGGGAGCGCTCGCGGAAGCGGGCGCCGAAGAGCTCGATGCCGCGATCGTCGAGCGGCAGCACGTTGTTCTTCCCCGCTTCCTGCCACCACAGATCAATAAGCTCACGTAGTTTCGCCGGGTCGGATGCGGCGAGGTCATTGCACTCCGACGCGTCTGCGGAAAGGTCGTAGAGCTCCCATGGCTCCGTCTCGAAATCGGCGCCGGGGTTGTGCTTGCACACGGCCTTCCATGTCCGTCCACTCTGCGTCGCCACGAGCGCGCGGCTGCCGCCGTTCTCGAAGTATTGGAGCATGTTCGTGGGCGGTGCGTCGGGGTCGGCGAGCACCGGTGCAAACGAACGACCGGTCACCGCGAGCTGGCGCAGACCTTTGAACACGTCCGGTGGGGTGATGTCGAGCAGGTCGTAGATCGTCGGGACGATGTCGGACACGTTTACGAACTGTCGGCGCAAACCGCCGCGCTGGTCGGCGGCGATGCCGGCTGGCCAGTGCATGGTCATCGGCACGTGGACGCCGCCTTCGTGGGTGTTCTGCTTGTACCACTTGAAGGGGCTGTTCCCGCATTGCGCCCAACCCCAGGGATAGTTTGTGTGGCTGTGCGGCCCGCCGATGTCGTCGATCCGCTCGACCGCCTGATCGGGCAGCTCGAAGATGCCGTTGAAGAACTTCATCTCGTGCATCACCCCGAACGGGCCGCCCTCCTGCGACGCACCGTTGTCGGCGTGGATCACCAACACGGTGTTGTCGAGCTGGCCCATGGCCCGCAGGCCATCGACGAGGCGTCCGATCTGATCGTCGGCGTGATCAAGAAATGCCGCGAAAGCTTCCTGGAGCCGCGCCGCGAGACGCTTCTGGTTCGCCGGTAGCGAGTCCCATGGATCCACGCCCGGATTGCGGGGTGCGAGAGGAGTCCCTGCGGGGATGATTCCTGCTGCGAGCTGGCGCTGGTACCAGCGCTCGCGCATCACGTCCCACCCCTCGTCGAAGGCACCCTTGTACTTCTGCATGTAGGCGGCCGGCGCCTGGTGGGGAGCATGGGTCGCGCCGAACGGTACGTAGGCGAAGAACGGCCGGTCGGGTCGCACGCCTTTGGAGTCAGAGATCATCCGTAGGAGCTGATCGATCAGGTCCTCGCTGAGGTGGTAGCCCTCCTCCGGTCGCGCGGGAGGTTCAATCGGGTGGTTGTCGCAGACGAGTTCGGGGCTGAACTGGTCTGTCTCTCCGTCGAGGAATCCGTAGAACCGGTCGAAGCCCCGGGCCAGCGGCCACTGGTCGAAAGGACCGGCGGCGGAGCACTGCTCCATCGGTGCAAGGTGCCACTTGCCGACGCAGAACGTGGCGTAGCCCTCGGACCGCAGGACCTCGGCAACGGTTGCGGCGTGATTGGAGATGTGGCCGAGCTGGTGCGGGAAGCCGGTGCGGAAGTTCGAGACGGATCGCATACCGACGGCGTGCTGCGAGCGGCCAGTCAACAGCGAGGCGCGAGTGGGGGAGCACAGCGGTGTCACGTGGAAGTTGGTGAACCGCAATCCGTCGGCGGCAAGCGCGTCGATGTTCGGCGTGTCGATCGTCGAGCCGTAGCAGCCGAACTGGGCGAAGCCGGTGTCGTCGAGCAGCACGAAGATGACGTTCGGCGCGTCTTCACCGGGATGCGGCGGTTCCTCGAACCAGGCTTCCGACTCGGCGAACGTGCGGCCGATGCGACCCTCGAATCGTGCGTTCTGCGGCTCAGGCTGCGACATGGAGACTCCCTCGACCACATCACGGTAACAAGTCGCGTCCGGGCCACCCGATCGGATCAGGTGCGCATCCACTTCGCCGACGCGTTCTCTCGCCTCATGCCCTCGGTGACCGAGGATGCGGTCGCCGTGGTGAGCACCCTCACGTCGTTCGAGTCGTCGGACCAGATCCGCCACAACCACGCGAGAAGTCCGTTGCAAGTCCGTCGGGCCTGGGCGACTGCTCTGACCAGACTCCTGCGGACCGCCGGGTAGCCCGCTCGCGTTGGAGACGCAGCGGAGCGCCGGTCTGGACTGTCGGAGGGCCCTGTCACACTTTGACGCATGACTTCCGGCCCGAAACATCGCAAAATGCCGGAGCAGCAATCGAGTTCGGCGGAGCATGAACTGGCCGACAGCCACCTTGATCGCGTCCTGCTGGCGATGGCCGGACCGTCGGCCGTGGCCCGTGACGATCAACGCGCTGCGGTGCGCGCCCTGGTCGATGACCGGTCCCGGGTGCTCGTGGTCCAGGCAACCGGGTGGGGCAAGTCGGCGGTCTACTGGGCGGCCACGTCGGCCCTGCGGGCTGCCGGGGGAGGGCCAACGCTCGTCATCTCGCCGTTGCTCGCGCTGATGCGCGACCAGGTCACCGCGGCCGAGCGGGCCGGGCTCAAGGCAGCCACGGTCAACTCGACGAACATCGATTCGTGGGACGTGATCCTCGCCGACGCGATCGCCGGGGATCTCGACGTCCTGCTGGTGTCGCCCGAGCGGTTGGCGAACCCGCGCTTCGGTGCGATCCTCCCGCAGCTCATCAGCTCGGCCGGCCTCATCGTGATCGACGAGGCGCACTGCATCTCCGACTGGGGCTTCGACTTCCGGCCCGACTACCAGCGCCTGGCCAAGTCACTCGTCGGCGTCGGATCACGCACGCCCGTTCTCGCCACAACGGCAACAGCGAACACCCGTGTCACCCTCGATGTAGCAGCCCAACTCGGTGACCACACGGTCACCTTTCGCGGCTCGCTCGCCCGATCGTCGTTGCGGCTCTCCGTCGTTCCAGGTCTGACCTCCATCGAACGCTATGCCTGGGTGGCCGACGCCATTGATGCTATCGACGGGTCGGGAATCATCTACACGCTTACGATCGCCGAGACCGAACGATTGGCGGGATTCCTGGAGAGCCGTGGTCACGCAGTGGCGCCGTACTCCGGAGCCCTCGACTCGACCACGCGCGAACTCGTCGAGGACCAACTGCGGAGCAACCATCTCAAGGCAGTGGTCGCCACCTCTGCGCTCGGTATGGGGTACGACAAGCCCGACCTCGCGTTCTGCATCCATGTGGGTTCGCCCTCGTCGCCGGTGGCCTACTACCAGCAGGTCGGCCGCGCCGGCCGCGCCCTCGACAACGCCAACGCCGTCCTGCTGCCGGCGGAGACCGACTCGCAGATCTGGGAGCACTTCGCCACGGCCGGTGTCCCCGATGAAGAACGCGTCGGCAAGATCTTCGGTGCCCTCGACGGCGGAGCGCAGACGCTGCTCGCTCTGGAGTCGTCCACGGGTATACGACGCGGCCGCCTCGAAGGTCTGCTGAAGATCCTTGCCGTTGACGAAGCGGTCGCCCGCAACGGGTCGTCGTGGCATCGGACGACAACCCCGTGGACCTACGACGCACCCCGGTGGGAAGCGCTGGCCATGGTCCGGCGAACCGAGGCCGATCTCATGCGGTCCTATGCCGGGGGTCGGGGATGTCTTATGCGCACATTGCAAACTGCGCTCGACGATCCCGAGCCGGTCGACTGCGGGCGGTGCTCGGTGTGTACCGGCGTCGTTCCAGCCCCGGGGCTGCGTCCGAACGAGGCAACCCTCAGCGAGGCGCGCGTGTTTGCGCGTCGGCAGGACGTGGTCATCGAGCCCCGCAAGCTCTGGCCGGGCGGGAGTGCCCGCAAGGGGAAGATCGTCGGTTGCAATGAAGGTCGAGCCATGGCCTTCGCCGACGACCCCGGCTGGGTTGAGGAGCTTCGGACCATCCGCGATGCGCCGGCATCGCCGGAGGTCCTCGCCGGCATGGTCGCCGTGCTCGGCCGGTGGCGGTCCAGCTGGGGTGAGCGGCCGGTCGCGATCGTGCCGATCACGTCGCACGCGCACGGCCTGTTCACGCGTTCCATTGCCGCGCACCTCGGCACCGTCGGCAAGTTGCCCGTGATCGACGCCATCGGCGTTTCCGGCCAGATGCCGACCTCCGACGTCCCCTCGGCCGGACAGGTGAACGCCCGTTCAGCGAACGTTGCGCTGCGACCCGGTGTCGAGGTCCCCCGCGGTCCGGTGCTGCTCCTCGATTCCCAGTACCGCACCGGCTGGACCATGACCGTGGCCGGCGCGCTCCTGCGGGACGCGGGCGCAACCGCGGTGCTGCCGCTGGTCGTACACCAGCTGCCCTGAACCTGCGTTTGCGCTGGCAGGGCCCCGGCGTTGCTCCGCAAGGCCACTCAACCCGACCGGTCAACACGTCGAAGTAGAGGAGGTGCCCGACACCGCCGAACGAGCCGCGATGTGGACGGCGCGCGGACGCGCGGCCGCCGGCACGCTGTTCGGCTCGGCGATCGGTCTCCTCGACGAATCGATGCACGTGGTGTGGGTGAGCGAATCGTTCGTCCGCATCTTCGGCTTCGACCCGACGGGTTCGAGCGCGCTCGAACTACTGCATCCCGACGACCTGCCGATGGCCGCCAAGGTCCTCCAGGACCACGGCAAATTCGCTGACCGTTACGACATCTCCAAAGCGGTCGACGAGATCACCCTTCCAACAGTGCAGATGCGGGTGCGGCACAACGACGGCCGGTGGCTCCTGTGCACGCTCTCCATGCAGAACGAGATCACCAACCCGAACGTCGAGGCGATCGTCATCCGGCTCGACCGCAACCCGGACCGCTCCGGCATGACCCGGGCACTGGGGCAGATGGCCAGCGCCGCGCCGACGCGCGAGATTCTCGCGTCGATCCTCGACTATGTCGCTGCCGAGAATCCGCTGGTGCACGCGGAGGAACTGTTCGTGATCTGGTGGGACCACGCCGGTCGGCACGCGCTGAGTTCGCGGCGGCAGCTCACACTCGAGGACCCGCTCGTCGACGCTGATCTGATGGACGAAGGCCTGGTCGCCGATTGGATCACCCCGGCATGTTTCCATGTCGACGATCTGGCCGACATTCGCGTTCGTGATGCCGCGGCGGCGGAGGGGTTCCGCATGGTGTGGATGTACCCGATTGGGGAGCCCGGCTGCGAACCCCTTGGTGTGATAGCCATCTGGACCGGTTCGGGGTATGTCCCGGAGCTCCGGCCGGAGATGCATCTCACCATCGCATCGCACCTCGTGCGGGTCGCGCTGCTCGAGGCGCAACGGCGTCGGACCATGCAGGTCGCGGCGATGACCGATCCGCTGACCGGTCTGGCAAACCGGGCCGGCCTGCGCGAGGCACTTGACGAGCTCGCCGATGACGCACTCTTTCCTGTCACCGCGGTGGTCGTCGACATCGACGACTTCAAGCACGTGAATGACCTTTACGGCCACGACGCCGGCGATGCCGTGCTTGTCGCCCTGGCGACCCGACTCGAAGGTTGCGCAGCGGCGCGAGCGACGGTGGCCCGTCTCGGGGGCGACGAGTTTGCGATTGTCGCATCTGGTCAGTGGGGCGCCGAGATCCCCGACGAATTGGCCGAGGCGAACAACCGGTTCTCGCTGGGGGTGGTCAGCGGTGACCTCGACATCGAGATTCAGGCGAGCATCGGTTTTGCGACGGCCACAGACATCGCCGAGCTGAACGACCTCCTCACGCGGGCGGACGAATCGCTCTACCGGACGAAGCGGGAACGCCACACCGTCGACGCCTGAATCGGTGCCGTCGATCGGCACCTTCTACGCTTCGGCGATGGAAGCCAACCGCGCCCTGGAACTCGCCGTCGACGCCGCTGCGTTCATCGAGTCGAACCGACGGGGTGTCTTCTGGGGACGAACCCCGGAACCCGAGCCGGTGGTCGATCACACGCTGTACCACGGCACCGCCGGCATCATCGTGTTCCTTCTCGAACTGTCCGATGCAACCGGCAAACCGGCCTACGCCGATCGCGCCCTCGAAGCAGGTCGCGCGTTGCTCGACGTCGTCGATGCCAAGAGCTGGGCATTGGTGGCGTTCGCGACAGGGTGGACCGGCTACGCCTTCGCGCTCAACGAGCTTGCTCAGCGCACTGACGATCCCGCCTTCGCTGCCGCGTCAAGGCGGTGCATCGCGCGACTCCTGGCTCAGTCGACGCCGCTCGGGCGAGGCATCGGCTGGATCGAGCCGATGCCGTTCTCCGACATCACGGGGTTCAGTGGTGATCGTGAGATCTACGACCTTTCGGTGGGAGCGGCTGGTTCCGGGGTTGCGATGCTGTCGTTGGCCACGACGCCGCCCGGAAGCGGTCGGCCCGGCTATGTCGAGCGTGCCGCCTCGATCGGTGAACGTCTGCTGGAAGTCGGCGAGGCGACGCCGGACGGCAAGAGGTGGGGTCTCATGTCGGACATCCCCTTTCCGTTCACCGCGCCGAACTTCGCCCACGGGGGCGCGGGCGTCGGCTACTTCTTCGCCCGGCTGTTCGAGGCAACAGGGGATCGTCGCTTTCTCGACGCCGCGTCGGAGGCGGCACGTTACGTGGTCAGTCGCATGCACCCGGTTGGTGAGGGCGCTCTGGTGTGCCACACCGAGGAACTCCAGCCACCGGAGTTCTACCTCGGACAGTGCCATGGACCGGCGGGCACCGGTCGTCTCTTCACGATGCTCGCCCGGCTCACCGGCGATGCCTCACTGCTCTCCCCGCTCGACACGATGATGCGCGGACTCGACGGCATCGGTGCACCGTCGACGCGGTCGTGGGGATGGTGGAACAACTACGGCCGATGCTGCGGGGATTCGGGCCTCGGTGACGCCGCCCTGCTGTTCGCAAGCACGCCGTCGACCGACGTCCAACGGGCGGGCTATCTGTCGCTCGCGCATGCCTGTGCGTCCGTGGTCGAGGATCACTCGGAGTCGACGAACGGTGTGCGGTCATGGACCCAGGCCGAACACCGCGCCCGGCCGCGGTTCGTCCAGGCCCAGACCGGCTACATGCAGGGTGCCGCCGGGATCGGCAGCTTTCTCGTGCACCTCGCCACCCAGGACCGAATTGGCGGTCCGGTGCGGATCGCGCTCCCCGACGACGTGGTCTGAGCCCGAACTCGATGGGGTGGTTGACATCTATCGGCGATGAAACGTAGTGTCGTTTCGAAACGGCGCTACGTAACGGCGCTGCGGAGCCACGGAGGACCGCATGACCGACATCGCCCACTACGAACGAAGCGGCGGCATCAGCACGATCAGCCTCGACGACGGGAAGGCGAACGTGATCTCGCCGACGATGATCGCGGCCTTCAACGGCGCTCTCGACCGGGCGGAAGCCGATGGCACGGTGGTGCTCATCGCCGGTCGCCGCCGCATCTTCTCTGCCGGGTTCGATCTCGAGATCCTCGGACGGCTCGATGACGAGACTGTCGGCATGCTTCGGGGAGGGTTCGAACTCGCTGCGAGACTGCTCGCCTTGCCTGCGCCCGTCGTCGTCGCCTGTACCGGTCATGCGCTGGCCATGGGTTCGTTCCTCCTGTGTGCAGCGGACTACCGCGTCGGCGCCGACGGGGACTACAAGGTCGGCGCCAACGAGGTGGCCATCGGTTTACCGATGCCGCTTCCCGCGCTCACGATCCTGCAGCACCGTCTGTCCCCGGCATTCCACACGCGATCGATCGCGCTGGCGGAGATCTTCACGCCGGCAGCCGCCTGCGGCGTGGGATTCCTGGATCACGTGGTCGCGCCGGAGCGCGTTCTCGAAGAAGCCCGGACCGTGGCGGAACGTCTCGCCACACTCGATCGCAGGGCTTACGTCGCCACGAAGAACCGCATGCGAAGCACAACGATCGATGAGATCCGCGCCGGCATCGACGCCGACTATCCGGTTCGCGGCTGAGGCCACATGCCGCGCCCGAAAC
>JANLRD010000084.1:0-25408 GCA_031368215.1 Acidimicrobiia bacterium
GGCCCTGGGCAAGCGGGGTCCCGTAAATCTGGCCGATCATGACGATCTTGTCCTTGATCTCGGTGTAAGCCTTGGTCGCCTCGCCGACGTCGTAGTACGTCTCTTTGAACAAGGTGTTGATCGGATACTTGCCGGCGACTCCTCCGGCGTCGTTCACCCGGCTGATGTAGGCGTTGAAGCCGGCCGTGAGCACCTTGCCACCATCGGCGAAGAGCGCCGAGCTCGGGAACTGCGGGCTGAACACCACGTTGCCGATGTAGCCGATGGTGATCGTCTTCCCGTCGAAACCGGGCACGGTGGGAAGACCGGTCGGTGCGGGCGTGGCGGCGGCGCCAGCGGCGGGCGCCTTCGTCGTGGCCGGCGCGGCGACCTTGGCGTAGACGCGGGACTTGCCCTTGGCGACGCACGTGAGACCGCCGACGACTTCGCCGACCTTGCGGCACTTGGCGCCAGCCTTGGCGGATGCCGAGAAGGCCGGCAACGCGGGCAGGGCAACGGCGGATGCCGTGCCCAACACGAGCAGAGCTCGGGTGATGTTCTTCATGTAAGGGTTCCCCTTGGTTGGGTGGTGTTGGCTTGGTGACCGCTGTCACGGGTGCCATGAATTCTGGCACAAGGCAGCGTGAACGCTTGGTTGCCGGCGTTCCGCAAAGGCGTGGCGCAGACCCTGTCGGGATCTACGAAGAAAACGGGAATGCGCGGAGCCAGCGGCGTATCCGGTGCCAGACGCCGACGAGTCCGAGCGGGAAGAACCGCAGGAACAAGATGATCAGCAGCCCGTAGAAGAAGTCGGTGAACACCAGGAACGTGAAGCCTCGCTTCGCCGGATCCGTCTGCACCCCGGGCAGGTGCTGCAGCAGCTTCTGCTGGGTTTCGAAGAGCGTCTTGATGGCATCGAAGAAGGCTGCGAACGCAATGGCCCCGAGCACCGAACCGAGCAGCGAGCCGATACCCCCGATGATGATCATGGCGACGAAGTTGATCGAGAAGCTGAGGTTGAACGACGACGGGTTCACGTTGCCGAGAAACGAACCGTAGATCGCACCAGCCAGCGCCGCACACGCTCCGGAGACCGCGAACGCCCACGTCTTTGTGTATCGCTGCTCGACACCGATCACCTCGGCCGAGAGGTCACGGTCGCGTACGGCCATCATCGCCCTGCCCTGCCGCGAGCGAAGCAGGTTGCGGGCGAGCAGCACCACCACGAGGACGACCGCCCACACCAGCCAGAAGTACCCCTGTTTGGCGTTGAAGAAGAAGTTGTCGAAGAACACGGTTTCCGACGTGTCCTTCGACTTGAACTCGATGAGCTTCCCCGGAAACGGGCTGAAGTGGAAGCCGGGGAGGTCGGTACGGGGGGCAACGTCGCCGCCCGTTATCGACTCCCAGTTCTTCGCCACGTGATCGGCGAGGAACACGAGAAAGAGCGACACCATGGCGAGGTAGTTGCCGCGTAAGCGGAGGGCAAACGGACCGATCACCGCGCTGATCAACGCCCCGATGACGGCTGCCATCACCAGCCACACCACCGACGGCACCTTCCCGTCGAACAGGTCGACACCGAAGTAGCCCGTCGAGTATGCGCCAAGCGAGATGAACGCGGCATGACCCAGCGAGATCTGACCGGTATTGCCGATCAGCAGGTTGAGACCGATCGCGCCGAGCGCGTAGACGCCGGCGTAGATGAACGTGGTGAGCCACTTCTCGTTCATCGGCAAGCCGGGGATGAACTGGTTGGGAAGATGGAACGAACCGATGCCGAGCCACGAGAAACCGATAGGGATCGAGATGAAGATAAGCGCACCGACGACCAGACCGACTTTGGAACCGATGGTGCGGAATCTCCGGTGATCGGCGCCATAGCTGGTGACGAGGCGACGGGCCTCGTCCCGACGGGCCCACCAGATCATCGCCGCAGCAGAGGCGACGAGGAGCACGATGGTCAGAAGCGCGCCGCTCATCGAAGCGCTCCTGCAGGACTCGTGTCGTTACGCCGGGACAACGTGGTCGTCGACATGGTCATACCCTTCGGACTTCTTCGGACCCGAACAACCCGGTCGGCCGCAGCAGGAGGATCGCGATCATCACGATGAACGGCGTGAGGCGAGCGAACTCGGCGCCGACGATGTGCTCGAAGTGAAACTCGTACGCGGCCGTCACCTCCTGCACGATGCCGATGATGAGCCCGCCGAGCACGGCGCCCTCGAGCGAATCGACGCCACCGAGCACCATGGCCGGAAAACCGAACAGGGCGAGGAGGCCGAGCGCCGGTGAAACCTGGGTGACCTGCGAGCCTGCTCCCGACGCGAGGAGTGTTCCGGCGATGGCGGCGAGCGCTGAGGCGAGCGCCCACGACAGACCGAAGATCACATTCGGGCTGATGCCCTGGGCGATTGCGGCTTCCTGGTCGAACGCCGTGGCCTTCATCGCCGTGCCCAGCTTGGACCGTTGGAACCCGAATAAGAAAGCGACCGTAATCGCCGCCGTGACGCCGAGCGTGAAGATGTCGATGTACTTGATACCCACTCCGGAGATCCGTACGAACTTGTCACCGAAGGGCGAGTTGAGGTTCGAGGCACTCGTTCCCCAGATCCCGCTCATCACCGAACTGATGACCACGCCGACACCGAGCGTCACCATGATCACGGCGAACACCGGCCGACCGCGAAAGCCCGAGATGACGAACTTGTTGACGCACCAGCCGAGGCCGGCCATCACCACGGTCGCCAGCAACAGGGCGAGGAGGTACGGAAGCCGCAGCAGCGAGGGCGGGCTGTCGAAGTTCAGGCCGGAGATGGGCCCCGAGAACGAGTAGGTGAGGTAGGCGCCCAACGTGAGGAACGCGCCCTGGCCGAAGTTCAGGGTGTGGGTCGACCGGTACACGATCACATACCCAAGGGCCACGAGACCGTAGAGGCCGCCCAGGGAGACACCCGAGGCGAGCGCGTTGAAGAAGGTGGTCATTGTGCCGCCCCGAGGCGTTCTGCGAGCAGCGAGGAGGGAACTGCACCGACAGAGTTCAGGGTGGCGCGCACCGGCGCGACGAGCGGTAGCCCGAGCCCGGCGAGGAACTCGGCGGAACCCGGGGCGACGCTGCCCGCATCGCCGATCACCGCACGACAGGTGTCCAGGCCGTAGCGACGTTTGATCGCCGCGTGAACGGCGGCCGGGGTCCGCAGAAACAACAGGCCGCCGACCGCGGCAATGGCGAGCGAGACGATGATGCGGATCCAATCGTTCATCGACGGTGACACGAGCAGGTAGATGAAAACCGCCGCCGAGGTGGCGAGCCCGATGAGACGCGACGGCGACACCGGCAACGGCGCCCGCCCAGCCGAGGTTGGTGCACCGACCGGGAGGCGCCCGCCAAGGGCGAGTCGCTTGATCCCCTTGGTCTCACGCACTCGACGCGAGGCATCGGCGTGGATCCCCGCCAGCGACTCGGAGGCGATATGAAGGTGAGTAGGCGCTACCTGCACGAGTTCGGAACCGGCCAACGGACCGCCTTCGCCGATCGCCACCGAGGAGCCGCACAGCAATGACGCCCCGACGCTGAGCACCTGCTCCTCCAACTCCGCCAGCGAGCGCTGCGCCAACAGTCGCGAGGTCGCACCAATCGCCATGGTGTCGAGCGCCGATTGACCGGCGGCCAGCAGATCGGCGTGCGTCAACGAGGACACGGCGACATCGGTGCCGTCGATCGAGGTGACAAGCAATGCGAGTGAGGTTGCCGAAACCGATGCGACGGACGAACGCCACGACGACGTGGCCCCGGCATCGTCGATCAACTGCGCGAGCGTCGACCGGGTGGACCGATCGGGACGGCCCGCGACTTCCAGGTCGCGCAGACCGCGGGTCTCGACGACGACGACCGTGGCCGGCGACTCGGGCGCATCGACGCACTTGTCGTACTGCTCCTCGTCGCCGGTAATGGCGAGGGACGCGTTGTTCGCCTTCAGCAGCGCGGCCGTCGTGGCCGGGGAGTAGTCGGGCGAGATCAGCAATGCGGTGGCGCCGATGCCGACGACGGCGTACTCCGCGGCAACGAACTCGACGGAGTTCTTCGCGATGATGGCGACGACATCACCCGTGCGCACGCCCTTGGCCAGGAGTCCGTTGCCGATGCGCTCGGCCATCTCGCACAAAGCCGCCCACGACATCGGCTCCCATACGCCGAGTCTTCGCTGGAACACGGCAACGCGGCCGCCGCTCGGCCCGGATGCCCGCTCGATCAGCGCGGCCGCCAACGTGTCACCGCTCACGACGCCGCCCCCAGATACGCGCCAACACATCGAGGCTCACACGCACACCACATCACGACGCCGCCCCCAGATACGCCTCGATCACGCGCTGATTCGACTTGATCTCCGCCGGCAGCCCTTCGGCGATCTTCTGGCCGAAGTCGAGCACCATGATCCGCTCCGCCACCTGCATCACCATGTGCATGTCGTGCTCCACCAAGATCATCGAGATGCCCAAGGCGTCCTTCGTCTCCAGGATGTAGCGGGCCATGTCTTCGGTCTCGGTGGCGTTCATGCCCGCGACCGGTTCGTCGAGGAGCAGCAGCTTGGGCTCCATGCACAACGCTCGGGCCAGCTCCATGCGCTTTTGCACGCCGTAAGGGAGCGAACCGACCGGCTGGCCGCGATACACATGGAGGTCGAGCAGCTTCATGATCTCCTCGACCCGTCGGCGATGGAAGATCTCCTGCTTCTTGGTGATCCCGGTGAACACCATCCCGGCGAGAAACCCGCCCTTCATCAGGTGATGGCGTCCGAGCATCAAGTTGGCGACCACATCGAGGTTCGGGAAGAGCCCGATGTTCTGGAACGTGCGCGCAATCCCCTGGGCCACGGTGAACGGCGGCTTGGTCCCGATGATCTCCACCCCGTCGATCTTGATCGTGCCCTCCTGCGGCCGGTACACCGCGTTGAGGCAGTTGAAGATCGACGTCTTGCCGGCGCCATTGGGCCCGATCACGGCGAAGAGCTCGTTGCGGCGGACCTCGAAGCTCACGCCGTCGATGGCGGTCACGCCACCGAAGCGCATCGTGATCCCGTCGACGACGAGCAGCGGGCTGGTGTCGGCATAGCGGCCGGGCAACGTGGAGGTCTTGCCGAGAATGGTCATACCGCGCCCCCGCCGACTGTCCGGCACGACGTCGTGGTGTCCGTCACGCTGAGCACCTGCTCCGGGCCGAATGTCCCGACCATTTCGAGGATCGTCCTCATGCGCTGTACTCCCGGGTGTGGCGATACGACTTCAGCGACCGGTAGGAGGTGTCGTGGGAGTCGCCGCCGAGATAGAGCGCCTCGATCTCGGGATCGTTGAGCAAATCCGTGCCACGACCTTCCTTCGCCACGCGGCCGGTCTCGAGCACGTAGGCGTAGTCGGCTACCGAGAGCGCCTTGGCGGCGTTCTGTTCCACCAGCACCACGCTGGTGCCGAGGCCGTTGATGGTCTTGACGATCTCGAAGATCTGTTCGACGATGAGCGGGGCCAGACCCAACGACGGTTCGTCGAGCAGCATCAGCGTGGGATTGGCCATGAGCGCGCGTCCGATGGCCAGCATCTGCTGCTCGCCCCCGGACATGTAGCCGGCCACCTGCTTGCGACGCTCGGCAAGACGAGGGAAGAGGGTCATCACCTGGTCGTACGACGCCTTGATACCCGCCTTGTCGGCCCGGGTGTAGGCACCGGTCTTGAGGTTCTCGTCGACGGTGAGCGGGGCGAAGATCCGACGACCCTCCATCACTTGGGCCATGCCCGCTCGCACGAGCGCCGACGAGTCGCCGGTGGTCGTGTCCTTGCCGTTGAACTTCACTGTGCCGGCGGTGATGGCACCGTTCTGGTACAGCAGGAGGCCCGAGATCGCCCGCAGCAGCGTCGTCTTCCCGGCACCGTTGGCCCCGAGGATGGCCACGACCGAACCCGTCGCTACGGCAAGGCTCACGCCACGCAGAACTTGTATCGCTCCGCCGTAGACGACCTCGACATTGCTGACCTCGAGGATGGCAGGTGTGGTGTCCGCGGTCACAGGGTCACGATGATGGCACAACGTCGCGTCCTGGCGACGTGGATCCGACCCGCGATCTCCAACCGGTTCGTTTTGGGAAACGAACCGAGGAGGAGCAGAATTGCGGGTCGTGACGCCCTTCGACATCGACCCGAACGCCGGCGGTTTCGCGCCAGAGCGCCTCACACGGATCACCGATCATCTCCGCCGCAACTTCATCGAACCGGGCAAGATCGCCGGTTGCCAGACCCTTGTCGCCCGCCATGGCACGGTGGCCTATTTCGACTCGCAGGGACTCGCCGACCTCGAGAGCGCCACTCCGCTTCATGACGACGCCATCTTCCGCTACTACTCGATGACCAAGCCGATCACGTCGGTCGCGCTGATGACGCTCTACGAGCGCGGACACTTCCAGCTGAACGATCCCGTCTCGAAGTTCATCCCGTCTTGGAAGAACCACAAGGTCTGGGTCTCGGGCTCCGGCGAGAACATGGTGCTCGAACCACCGAGGCGGGCGATGACCGTCCGCGACCTGCTCTGCCACACCAGTGGCCTGACCTACGGATCGTTGCTCGCCAACGTCGGCGCAGTGGTGGAGCCTCATCCCGTCGAGGAGGTCTACGACGTCCTCCGAGTACGCGAAGACCGCAACCAACCACTCGCCGAACTCGCGCGCCAACTGTCCAACGTGCCGCTGCGCTTCCACCCCGGGGAGCGCTGGATGTACTCCTTGGCCACGGATGTGTGTGCATACCTCGTCGAGGTGATCTCGGGCCAACGGTTCGACGACTACCTGCATACCGAGATCCTCGGTCCCCTCGGAATGGTCGACACCGCGTTCTGGGTGCCGTCGGCGAAGGTTGACCGGCTCACCACGAGCTACGGGCGACGTCGCGACAAGTCCCTCAAACCACTCGACTCCCCGTCCTCGAGCATCTTCCTGACGGAGCCCGCGCTCCTTTCCGGCGGTGGCGGGCTCCTCGGCACAATGGCGGACTACTTCCGTTTCGCCGAGATGCTGCGGCGCGGCGGCGAGCTCGACGGACAACGCGTGCTCGGGCCGCGCACGATCGACCTGATGCGACGCAATCACCTGGCGGGCGGCCAAGATCTCACCCAGATGTCGATGGGCGGATTCTCCGAGACGGCCTACGACGGGGTCGGGTTCGGATTGGGCTTCGCCCAGACCCTCGGCGAGGTGGCCACCGGAACCCTTGGTCACGGCGACTACTACTGGGGCGGCGCGGCGTCGACGATCTTCTGGGTCGATCCGGTGGAGGACATGGTGGTCATCTTCCTCACCCAGCTGATGCCGTCGGGCACGTTCAACTTCCGCGGCCAGCTGAAGAACATCATCTATTCGGCCCTCGTCTGACCGAAGGTTTGCGCCCCGGCTGGCCGTGGCGGAGCCGACACCGTGGATGGGCAGCAAACCCGGCATCCGGCATCCCACATCGCCGGAGACGGCATCCCGCATAGGCGAGAATCCGTCGAAAAAAGTAGCAAAACAGCCGATGCGGGATGCCTTCTGACCCGATGTGGGATGACCGTGCGCGGGCGTCCGCCCGACTGGCCCGTCCACACGGCGCCCGCGTTCCTGCCCTGTCCGCGCGACCACCTGTGCCAGCATTCGTGCGTGGTTTCGCCCGGGTCCCAAGTCCTCACGCCGACCGTCGAGGCCTTTGTCGCTCCCATCGCCCGGGCGGTGAACGCCCTGGCCCTCGCCACCGGTCGGCCGTCGACGATCGACCAGGCCACCGACGACGCGACCGTCGAGGCATTCAACCTGTGCTGCGCCATCGTCGACGCCGACGGCCGCCACACCGACGACGAGTTGTGGGCCATGCTCGCCACGTTCGGCCCCCGGTTCCCGACCCAGCTGGGAATGGCCAGCCCCGACGACGTTCGTCGCTCCGGCCTGTTGGCCGGCAAGAAGCAATGGCTCGATGCGCCGTCGCCGCTCTTCGACCTCCTGCTGCGCGCCGACGGCCGCAACGGTACGTCCACTGCCTGGACGTACTACTCGAGCGCAATGGCCATGGCCCAGCTCGTGGTGGCCCTCGACTCGAAGCCGACGATGACCGAGCTGGCCGCCCTCGACGCGTTCCGCACGATGGCGGTCCGTGCCCTCGAGGCCAACCGGGTGCCGCGGCCCGGCCGGCCCCAGCCGCCGGCACCCGCACCTGGGCCGAGAACCGGACCGGCAACGGCGGCAGCGACCACCGGCGCTCCGGTGCCGGCGGCCGAACCGGCGCTCCCCCCGCCCGAGCCGATCGACGACCTGCTCGCTGAGCTCGACGCGCTCGTCGGCCTGTCGGGGGTGAAGTCCGAGGTGAAGCTCGTGACGAACCTGCTCCAGGTGCAGCGCCTGCGCAAGGAGCATGACCTCCCGGTGATCGAGTCGAGCCGCCATCTCGTCTTCACCGGCAACCCCGGAACCGGCAAGACCACGGTGGCGCGACTTCTCGCCCGCATCTACCGGACACTCGGCGTCGTCGACAGGGGACAGCTGGTCGAGACGGACCGCTCGCAGCTCGTCGCCGGCTTCGTCGGTCAGACCGCGCTGCGTGTGTCGGAAGTCTTCGACCGGGCCGACGGCGGCGTGCTGCTCATCGACGAGGCCTACGCGTTGGCCCGCGGCGGGGCAAACGACTTCGGGCGCGAAGCGATCGACACGCTGGTCAAGCTCATCGAGGATCGACGTGAGCGTCTCGCCGTGATCGCCGCGGGTTACCCCGTCGAGATGGACGAGTTCATCAACGCCAACCCGGGTCTGCGCTCGCGCTTTCCCAAGGTCATCGCGTTCGCCGACTACACCAACGATGAGCTCGTCGCCATCTTCTCGTCGTTGTGCAAGAAGAACCGATACGAGCCCACGCCCGAAGCCATCGAAACTGTGCGCGCATACTTTGGCGCGCAACCACGCGAGAAGGGCTTCGGCAACGGACGGCTGGCCCGCAACGCGTTCGAAGCCGCGGTCGCCCACCAGGCGTCTCGGCTCATGGCCACAGCCGACGCCAAGCCAACCTCTGAGGAGCTCCAGCGGCTCGAGCCGGCGGACATCGTCGCATGAAGCGCGTCCTCGCAGCCGTCGTCGCCATCGGACTCATTGCGGCCGGATTCTTCGTCAACGGACGACGCACCGACCCCGAGCGCGGCCGCTCCCCACTCGTCCTGTGGTGCGTTCCCGACGCTGCCGATGCCTGCAACGCGGTGGCCTCGGATCGCGTCCTCGTGACGATCCGCACGCCCAAGCAGATCGAGGGCGACATCGTGAACGAGAACGTGGCCAGCGTGGTCGATGCTGTCGTCACCTCGCCCGAATGGCTGGCCCGTCTCGACGATCGGCAGCGCCTCGCCGTGTCGGCCCCGCTCGCCTCGGCCCCACTCGTCGCAGTCACTCGGGCCACCCAAGCCGCCGACTGCGTCTCCGCGTCGTGTCTCGTGAAGGGCGAACGCAACGTGGCACTCCCCGACCACCGGTCGCTGGCCGCCGCGCTCCTGCTCGCTCAGAGCCTCGGCGGTGGAACGAGTGACGATCTTTCGACGAAGCAGTTGGACTTCGTCCAGGGCAACGGCACACCGACACGGGGGATCGAACCGCTCAACGCACTGCTCACTGTTCGGCTCGTCGACGCGGTCGTGACGCTCGCCCCCGCGGTCAGGGGCGTGGAGGGAGCGAAGACGACGCAGCTGTCACCGCCGCTGGCGCTCGCGCTCGACATCGGCACGATTCGCGAGGATCCCCGCATCGACGCGTTGACCGACGAACTGCGCAAGACCCTTCGTTCGCAAGGCTGGACAGCGCGCGCCACCGGCAACCCTGCGCTCCCCGGCCCCGACGCAACCGCGACCGTGGACGCGTACGGAATACTGAACCCATGAACACGCGCCGCCGCTCCGCTGCCGTCACCCTCGCCCTTGCGGGCGCGGTCGCGTTGTCGGCATGCACCGTCAAGAACAGCAGCGACACCTCGGCGGGCGGAACCGCGCCGAAGGGACGCGTTTCGATCACCGTGACCGTTTCGTCGGAGAAGATCGCACTTCTCAACGAGCTCGCCCGAACCTTCAACGACGACAAGGCCACGTCCACGTTCACCGATGCGTCGGGAGCAAAGAAGCGTGCGTTCGTCTCGATCACCAAGAAGGCGTCGGGCGCCGCCGCCCAGGCGCTCGCCGCCGGATGGAACGAATCAACCGACGGCCCGTTCCCCACCGTGTGGTCCCCTGCGGCGCGGTCGTGGGGTGCGATCCTCAACCAGCGCCTCGGCACGAGCGGCGCCACCGCCATGGCCCCCGACGACGCCCCATCGTTCATGCTGACGCCGTTGGTGATCGCCATGCCCAAGCCGATGGCGTCGGCACTCGGTTGGCCGAAGACGCCGATCGGTTACGGCGATCTGCTCGCACTGGCCAAGGACCCCACCGGCTGGGCCAGCAAGGGACACCCCGAGTGGGGCACGTTCAAGCTCGGCAAGACAAATCCGAACTTCTCCACCAGCGGCCTGTCGGCCACCATCGCGCAGTACTACGCGGCCACCGGCAAGCGAAGCGGTCTCACCCTCGAGGACCTGAACCGGCCCGAGGTGCAGGACTACGCAAAGGCCGTCGAGTCGAGCGTCGTGCACTACGGCGACATCACCATGACCTTCCTCAACAACTGGTTCCGCGCCGACCGCCGAGGCACCGCGCTCACCTACGCGTCGGCGGTGGCCGTCGAAGAGAAGTCGCTCATCGACTACAACTTGGGCAATCCCGACGGCATCCTCGATCCGGGCGAAGTGGCCCGCAAGCCGCGAGTGCCCCTTGTCGCGATCTACCCGAAGGAAGGGACGCTGTTCAGCGACAACCCACTCTTCACGCTCAACGCGCCGTGGGTCACGGCCGAGCAGAAGGCCGGCGCCGCAGCATTCGCCGCGTTCGTACGTACACCTACGAATCAGAAGAAGGTGCTCGAGTTTGGCTTCCGTCCGGGCAACGCCGCGGTTGCCGTCGCTGCGCCGATCGTGGCCGCGAACGGTGTCGACCCGAACGAACCGAAGGCCGCCCTCGACGTGCCCGCGCCGAAGGTCCTGGTAACCCTGCTCGACAAGTGGGCCGAGCAGCGCAAGGGTGCCCGCGTGCTCTTCGTCATCGATGTGTCCGGGTCGATGGGCGAGGCCGCCGATGACTCGTCGAGCGACACCAAGCTCGACCTCGCGAAGCGCGCCACCGTAGCCGCCCTCGACGAGTTCAAGGCCGACGACGAGATCGGCCTCACCATCTTCTCGACCGACGTCGGTGGGCTCGGCATCGACAGTGTCGAAGTGATCCCGATCGGCGCCGCGTCGGCGAATCGGGAGCAGATGGCCGAGGCCGTCCGCAACCTCACACCGGTGCAGGGAACGCCGCTGTACTCCACGGCGACCGCGGCCCTCCAGAAGATGAAGGAGAACCTCGACCCGAAGCGCATCAACGCCGTGGTGCTGCTCACCGACGGACGCAACGAAGATCTCAATCCGAGTGACGACGCCGACCAGCTCGAAGCCCTTCTCGCCGCCGGGCGGGCCGGATCCGAGGGACGCCTGCAGTCACCGGTCCGGCTGTTCCCAATCGCCTACGGCAAGGACGCCGACCTCGCCACGCTCAAGCGCATCGCCGAGGCCACCGACGCGGCGGCCTACGACGCGAGCGATCCGGCCTCGATCGAAAAGGTTCTCGTTGCCGTCGTCTCCAACTTCTGAGCCGCACACGTTGGGAGAGAGGTTGCCCCTCCGCCGATTAGCGCTGCGCCGCTCGCTTCGCTCGACTGCTCGCAACACGAGCGACCCGTCCACGTTGGGAGAGAGGTTGCCCCCATATACGGGGGCAGAACACCTCCGAACGTCGCACGGAGGTGTTCTGCCGCATTTCAGCGGGTACGGTGACGGCAATGGGTGACGCCACCGGACGGGCCATCGCCACGATTGGCCCGCGCCGCCTCGCCGAAGCGCTGACCTCGCCGGCCTCGCTTCTCGCTGCGGGCGCCGTCGGCGGTCTGGCGATCGCCGCCTCGGGTCCGATCGGGCTCGTGGCCGGCGCCGTGGTGTGGCTCGGAATGACGGGCTGGCGTCTCCGCCCGAGGAATGCGGCGTCAGCTCTCCGCGAGGAACGCGATCGCATCGATCCGTTCACCCTGAGCGAGCCGTGGCGGCAATACGTCCAGGGAGCCCAGGAGAGCCAGCGGCGATTCGATGCGACCGTGCGCGCCACCTCGGCCGGGCCGGTGCGCGATCAACTCGAGTCGCTGCGGTCGACCGTGTCCGAAGCCGTCCTCGAATGCTGGAAGACCTCGAAGCGGGGTGCTCAACTGGCCAAGGCATTCGATCAGCTCGACAGCCGTCAAACCACCGCACAACTGTCCGACGCGCAGTTTCGCGCCGAGGCCAACCGTGATCCCTCGCGTGCGCCGGCGTTGCAGGAGACCGTCACCGCGTTGCAGACCCAGGTCGATGCTGCCGAACGGCTGCGCTCCGGAGCGATCGCTGCGCAGGACCGCTTGCGATCACTCGACGCCCAGCTCGACGAGATCGTGGCGCGTACCGTCGAGCTCTCCGCCACCGCCGACGACATCGGTGCCGTCGACGCCATCGGCGCCGACCTCGACCGCGTCCGGATGGGCATGGAGGCGGTGCGTCAGGGCCTCGAAGAGGTCACCCGCATCGACCGCGGCACCAGCACCACGGCCACCGCGTGAAGCAAAGCACCCGCCGTGGGCCAGCTGGCTGGCACCGGCCAGCTGGAGACAGAAAGTGCGGCTTTCCCGGCCCGAGCGAGTGAGCCGGCCCACGTCGGGGTGAACCCTGAGGGGAGCGACAACGTCGCGGGAAACGTCCGGGTTGTCCCTGAGCCCGGGGACGAGGCCAGGTCGCTACGATGCTTCCCATGCTCAAGCTCGTTCGCCGCTGGTGGTCCTATGTGACCGCCGCGCTCACCGGAAAATTCAACGAAAAGGCCGACCCGAAGGTCCAGCTCGAACAGGCGCTGATGGAAGCGCAGGAACAGCACCGCCGCCTCACCCAGCAGGCCGCCAACGTGATCGCCAACCAGAAGCAGGCCGACATGGGCCTCAACCGCAAACTCGAGGAGCTGGCGAAGATCAACTCCTCGGCGCGCCAGGCAGTTGTCATGGCCGACGACGCGGCGAAGCGCGGCGACGCCGCCAAAGCGACGGACTACACCCGCACCGCCGAGGCGTTCGCCAACCGCCTCATCGCGCTCGAGTCCGAGGTCGAAGGGCTCAAGACGTTGTCGCTCCAGGCCACCCAGGCATCGGATCAGGCGAAGGCCGCGGTCGCCCAATCGTCCACCCAGCTGCAGAAGAAGCTCTCCGACAAGCAGAAGCTCCTCTCCCAGCTCGACCAGGCCAAGATGCAGGAGCAGCTCAACACCACCATGGGACAGCTCACGGCAACCGTCGGTGACGACGTCCCGTCGCTCGACGAAGTACAGCGCAAGATCGAGGAGCGCTACGCCCGGGCCATGGGCACGGCCGAGCTCCAGGGCTCCACCGTCGAGGCCCGCATGCTCGAAGTAGAGCAGGCGTCGCTCAACACCGAAGCCCAGGCCCGCCTCAGCCAGATCAAGGCCCAGCTCGGCCTGGGCGACGCGCCGGCCGCGGCACCGGCCGTCGAAGCACCCCAGCCCGGCGCGTCGGCGTAGGCGCCCGGCGCTCCGATCCCTTCATGAGCGACCGCCTCGCGTCTCTGGTCATCATCTGCCGGGGCGTGCCCGGCCTCGGCGGCGCGCCGATTACCGCCAAGCTCGACGATGCCCCGATCTTTCTCGGATGGGACCGGGCTGAGGAGTTCGTCGTACCCGCCGGCGTGCACGGCCTTGATCTCTCCTACGAGCCGCTGCGCTGGCCCTTCGGGGCGAACAAGATCTCGAACTCGATCACCCTCAACGCCGGGTTCCGCTACACGCTGACGTATACGCCACGAGTCATCCCGACGATCCGGCCGAAGATCACCATCGACGTCGACCGTTACAGCGGCTGACGACCTCGGCAGGGATCGCGCCTCCTACCGCGACGTCAGCAGCACGAGGTCGTCGGCGTGCACGATCAACACAGGCGCTTCGGCTGGACGGTCGACGTTGCGGGTCCCGCGCAGGGCGCGCACGGTGGCGGCATCGGCACGGCAGAGCCCACGGGCGAAGGGGTGACCGTCGGGGCCGGAGATCGACACGATGTCGCCCTCCTCGACCGGCCCGGTGATATCGACGACCCCGGCGGGGAGGAGCGACGCGCCGCGTTCGGAGAGCGCCCGCTTGGCGCCGGCGTCGACAACCACGTCGCCGCGCACGTCGCCGGCAAAGCCGATCCAGAGCTTGCGCGATGTGAGGTGACGGTCGAGCGGGGCGACCATGGTGCCGACACCGTCGACGCCGTCGACCGCGTCGACGAGCGCATTGGGACGCCGGGCGCCGGCGATCACGGCACGGATGCCCGACACCGACGCGATCTTCGCGGCGCGGAGCTTGGACGACATGCCGCCGCTCCCCCGGGCCGAACCGCTCGCCCCGGCAATGGCCTCGAGCTCCTCGGTGACCTCGTCGACACGCCCGATCAAGACGGCCGACGCATTGGTGCGCGGGTCGGCGGTGAAGAGGCCCGGGGTGTCGGTGAGCAGCACCAAGGCATCGGCGCCGATCAAGTGGGCGATCAGCGCGGCGATGCGATCGTTGTCGCCGAACCGGAGTTCGTCGTCGGCTACCGCGTCGTTCTCGTTGATGACGGGAACGACGCCGAGCGACAGCAGACGAGCCAAGGTGTCACGGATATGCAGGTACTGGCGGCGGTCGAAGAACTCGTTGGGAGTGACGAGGACCTGACCGCTGATGAGGCCGACCTCGGCGAAGGAGTCGTCCCACACCCGCATGAGGCGCGACTGACCGACCGCCGACACCGCCTGCAGCGTCAGAATGTCGGTGGGACGCTCGGCGAATCCGAGGGTTTCGACACCCGCGGCCACAGCCGCCGAGGTAACCACGACGACACGGTCGCCCCGGTCCCGCAGGACCCGCACCTGGGCACACACCAACGCAATGGCGTCACGGGCAATCACTCCGCGGGCGTCGGTGAGCGACGAGGAACCGATCTTGGCGACGACGGTGGTCATGGGAGGAGGGATCCGGTTCGGGTATGGAGAGAACGGGTACTACGACGATGCTGCGAAGCCCCCGCCGATGCGCCGCCGATCGTATTGCCGAAAGCCCGGCAAGCCCGCGCTATTCGATGTCGAAGGAGAACGAGCCGATCCGGACGAGGTCGCCGGTCTTGGCCCCGGCGCGCTGCAGCGTCTTCACGACACCGAGACGGTCGAGCTGCTTGCGGACGTGGGCGAGGGCCAGTGGGTTGTTGAGATCGGACACGGCCACGGCGCGGTCGGCGGCGCGGCCGTGCACGGTCCACGAACCGTCGTCGTTGCGGCTGACCTCGACGCCCTCGGACTCGGGGCGATGCACGACGAACGTGTCCGACATCGGCTGGGCGGCGCGGGCCTCGGCGATGAGCGGGGCGAGGGCGATGAGCATCTGACGGAGGTTCTGTCCGGTTGCCGCGCTCACCAAGATGTCGGGACAGCCCGGCAACAGGTGGGCGATCTCCTCCTCGCCGTCGAGCGTGTCGAGCTTGGTGCCGATCACCAGACGGGGGCGTTCGAGCAACTCGGGCGAGTACTCGCCGAGCTCGTGCAGGAGGATCTCGAGCTGCTCGGCCGGATTCGGGCCGGCGCTGTCGACGGCACTGAGATCGAGCAGCACGAGCAGGGCGCGGGCCCGCTCCACGTGGCGAAGGAACTGATGCCCGAGGCCGCGCCCCTCGGCGGCCCCCTCGATGAGTCCGGGGATGTCGGCCATGACGAACTCGAAGTCACCTCGCGGATCGAGTGGGGTGCCGAAGCGTTCGATGCGCACCACACCGAGATGGGGTTCGAGGGTGGTGAAGGGGTAGGCGGCGATCTTCGGCTTGGCCGCCGACACGGCAGAGATCAGCGTGCTCTTGCCGGCGTTGGGGAATCCGACGAGCGCGACGTCGGCCATCAGCTTGAGCTCGAGGTCGAACCAGAATTCTTCACCGACCTCTCCCTGTTCGGCGAAGTCGGGGGCGCGCAGACGATTCGACAGGAACGACGCGTTGCCACGACCACCACGGCCACCGCTGGCGGCACGCCACTTGTGACCCTCGGTGGCAAGGTCGGCGATGATCACGCCGTCGGCGTTCTTGACCACGGTGCCCACCGGCACCGCCACGACGGTGTCGGCCCCGGTGCGGCCGTTGGCCTGCTTGCCCCGGCCGTGCTCACCCGAGGTCGCGGCGCGATGCGGGTGATCGCGGAACCCGAGGAGCGAGGCGACGTTACGGTCGGCGACGAGCCACACGTCGCCGCCTTTCGCGCCATTGCCGCCGTCGGGGCCGCCGCGGGGCACGAACGGTTCACGTCGGAAGGACACGCAGCCCGCGCCGCCGTCACCGGCGCGCACGTGGAGCTGGGCTTCGTCGACAAAGCCGCTCATGCGCGCCCACCGAACCCGCGAACGCTCACACCCGTGCAGTCAAGTCCACTCATCTGGTTCCTCCCTTCGTTTGACTCGTGGGTTCACTGCGGGCATCCGAGGAGTGGACGAACGCATCAGAAAGCTCGGGCCCAAGTACTGGGCGCGAAAACGGACCGACAGCATGCGCCGTCGGCCCGCACGTTTTTGTTCCGCCGGAGGCGGACGAAAGACATCGCCGCCGGAGGCGGACGAAAGACATCGCCGCCGATGCGGACGACCTCACCCCAGCCGAGACGGGAAGGAGGTGGATCAGTTGGTCGTGACGTTGACCATGCGGCGGCCACGGCGCTCACCGAAGGCAACGGTGCCGTCGACGAGAGCGAAGAGCGAGTCGTCCGAGCCCTTGCCGACGTTGACGCCGGGGTGGAACTGGGTGCCGCGCTGGCGCACGATGATCGAGCCGGCCGACACGGCGGAGCCGCCGTAGACCTTCACGCCGAGGCGCTGGGCATTGGAGTCACGACCGTTGCGGGTCGAACCGCCACCTTTGGTCTTTGACATGAGTGCAAACCTCCGTTGAGTGCCGACGCGTGGGCGTCAGGCAGAAATTCCGGTGACGGTGACGGTGGAGTAGCTCTGGCGGTGGCCCCACTTCTTCTGGGCCCGGGCCTTCGCCTTGTACATGTAACCGGTGATCTTCGGGCCCTTGGTGGTACCGATAACCGTTGCCGTCACGGTCGCCGCCTTGGCCTTGTCACCGGTCAGGACAGTTGTGCCGTCGACCACGAGGATCGGAGCGAAGGACACGGTCTCGCCGTCGGCCTTGCCGAGAAGTTCGACCTGCAGCGTCTGGCCCTGAGCGACCTTGTACTGCTTTCCACCCGTTTTGATGACTGCGTACATAAGGGGATCAACTCTACACGAGCCGCGCTCCCCTCCCGGGCACGCCACCCGCGGTGGGCCAGCTCACTCGCTTCGGCCGGCAAAGGCCGGGAAAATCGAAGCCTGCGGGCCCGAGCGAGCCTCCTGGCCCACTGGGGTTAGTGGAGGAGGTCCTGGTCGAAGGTGATGCCGCGGCCACCGCACGTCGGGCACGTGCCCGAGAGCGACTCGACGAGCCCTTCGGAGATGCGCTTGCGGGTCATCTCGACGAGTCCGAGCTCGGAGATCTCGAACACCTGCGTCCGGGTCTTGTCCCGGCCCAGGGCGCCCCGGAACGCATTGATCACGGCGTCGCGGTTGGCCCGGATCTCCATGTCGATGAAGTCGATCACGATGATGCCGCCGATGTCGCGCAGGCGCAGCTGACGGGCAATCTCCTCGGCTGCTTCGAGATTGTTGCGGAAGACGGTCTCCTCGAGGTTCGACGAGCCGACGTTCTTGCCCGTGTTCACGTCGATGACGGTGAGCGCCTCGGTGCGCTCGATGATGAGCGAGCCCCCTGATGGCAGCCAGACTTTGCGGTCGATGGCCTTGTGGAGCTGTTCGTGCACGTGGTGGCGCTCGTACAGCGGCAATCCCTCAGAGGCTTCGTCGTAGAACTCGACGCGGTCGGCCAGCTCGGGCGTGATCCGTTCGACGTAGTCGCGCACCTCGCGGTACAGCTCGGGGTCGTCGAGCACGACGCCGCGGTAGTTCCGGTTGAACTCCTCCCGGATGACCCGCACGGCGAGATCGGGTTCGCGGTGCAGCAGCGTCGGGCCTTTGGACCGTTTCGCCTTGGCCTCGATCTCCGACCAGAGCCGTCCGAGCTCGACCACGTCGGCGCGGAGCTCTTCGGCCGTGGCCCCCTCCGCGGCGGTGCGCACGATGAGCCCGTGTCCTTCGGGGCGGACCTCGTCAAGGATCTTGCGGAGGCGCTTGCGCTCGTCATCGCCGAGCCGCTTGGAGATTCCGTAGGTGTCGGAGTTGGGGATGAGCACGACGAAGCGTCCGGGGAGCGACACTTCCTGGGTAAGGCGCGCGCCCTTCGCGCCGATCGGGTTTTTCGTGACCTGGCACACGATCAGCTGGCTGTTGCGCAACATGTCTTCGATGCGGCTGTCGTTCTGGCGCTTCTTCGCGCCTTTGCCGCCCCCTTCGACGTCACCGAGATCGACCGACACGTCGCTGCGGTAGAGGACAGCATTCTTGGGGGTCCCGATATCGATGAATGCGGCCTCCATGCCGGGGAGCACGTTCTGGACGCGGCCGAGGTAGAGGTTCCCGTGGATCTGCGCCGCCTGGTCGGTCGGACGGCTGACGTAGTGCTCGATGAGCGAGCGTCCTTCGAGCACGGCGATCTGGGTGGCGCCGGGCTGGGTGTGCACGCACATCAGGTAGCGGCCGACCGGACGGCCGTTCTTGTCCCGGGGCGCATCGCGTGCCGGTTCCGCGACGCGCTTGGGGTCGACGCTTCCTCCACGACCGCGTCGTCCGCGCCCACTGCCGCGCGCGCCGCGCTCCGCGTCACCACCGGACCGGGCCGGGCGGGAGGACGATTCGGCGCTCCCGGCGGTGTCGTCGCCGACGTCGGCGCCGGCCTCCGGACCACGTCGCCCACGAGGACGGCCTTCACCGGCGCCCACGTTGCGAGGGGGCCGCGCCTTCTCGTCACGAGTGTCGGGCCGCGCTTCTTCAGTGTCGTCGGTGAGCGGGTCGACTGACGAGTCGGTCAACAGATCGCCCAGGGCGCCGGGAGCATCGCCCTCGACGCGGACCTGTCCCTCGTGCGGCGGGTCCGGGAGTTCGGGCTGGTCACCCAGGTCATCGACGGCTTCGACGGCATCACCTTCGTCGGGATCACGATCGAGGGCGACGCCGGCACCGGCCGGGTCGCCCGGCTTGGCAGGGCGACGGCGGTTCTTGCCGCCACGGGATCCCCGTCGTCGTTTGCGGGCGGCCGCTGCGGCCGCAGCCGCCTGGTCGAGCGGATCAGACGGCCCCCCTTTCGACACCCCCGAAACATCCGCCGATGAGACGTCCGATGAAGGCTGGCGTCGGAGATCAGCTTCGGGTGAGGTGCGTTCTCCGGACACGTGCCCGGGGGTCGACTCTGGTTGTTCTGCGGACATAGCGAGGCCTTTCGGCGGACACCCACATGGGGTGTTCGCTGGTGCTGGAGGCGGCGCCTGGTCGTCGATGGACGACCGGCGCGCCCGGGCGCGAATGGGGAACGAACGTTGCCGTAGCGCCGTGACGGGCGGGTTTGCCCGTGGTCACCACGCAGGCCCCGACCAGCACGCTGAGCACGGCGACGAGCGCCGCGCTCTCGATCACTGGAAGGCCCTCGAACACACCGGTGACTGTACCGCCGACCGGGCCGGTCACCGCGTCAGGGCCGCCCGGGCCGCTACCGGAACCGGCTCGCCGCCACGTTGAGGACCAGGCCGATGGCGAAGAAGGCCATGATCGTGGAGCTGCCGCCGTAGGTGAGGAACGGCAGGGGAATGCCGGTGACCGGCATGATGCCCATGGTCATGCCGATGTTCTCGAAGATCTGGAAGACGAACATCCCGAGCACGCCTCCGCACAGCAGCATCCCTTCTGGATCGCGGGCGACGGCCGCGGCGCGCCAGATCCGCCAGCAGATGATGGCGAAGAGCAGAACGACCAGGATGCCTCCGACGAATCCGAGCTGCTCGCCGACGACGCTGAAGATGAAGTCGGTGTGTCGCGCCGGCACCCATGAGCCGCGGGTCTGGGTGCCCTGGAAGAGTCCCTGCCCCGTGACCCCGCCGGCGCCGATGGCGATCTTTGACTGGAACACGTTGTAGGCGGCGTCCTGGGCGCTCGCGCTGGCATCGATGAACGACGTGAGCCGCTTGACCTGGTAGTCCTTCAGCACCCCGAACCGGATCATCAGCCACGCCATGGCGATGCCGGAGGCTACGAGCCCGAGAATGTGCTTGCCTCGGGCGCCGCCGAGCCACGCCATGACCAACACGACCGAGAGGTACACGAGCGCGGTGCCGAGGTCGGGCTGGAGGAAGACGAGCAACGTCGGGAAGCCGGCGATGGTGAGAAAGACGACGAATCGGCGGAGGTCGAGCTGGTTCCGCTGGGCGGCGCCGTACGAGGCCAGACAGCCGATGATGACGATCTTTCCGAACTCGGCCGGCTGCAACTGGAAGAGGCCAAGCTGATACCAACCGTGGGCGCCGTTCTTAGCCGGGACAAGGAACAACCCGAGCAGCGCAACCGTGAGGACGGCGAACGCCAGAGGCATCCGTTCGAGGAAGTTCCTGTACTCGAGTCGAACCGCGGCAGCGCCCGCGACCAGTCCGAACGTCATGAAGATGATCTGCTTCTTGAGATACAGGGCGGGATCGGCGCCGACCGCGAGGAGCGAATCACGGCTCGCCGCATAGACCATCACGAGACCGATCCCGGAGAGCGCGAGAACGGCGGCGATCAGCATTGCGTCAAGTCGCTTGACCGAAGACTCGGCGCGGACGGACCCGGAGACACGGACGCGGGGCGCGGCGTCGGTCAGTGCCATGTGAACCGCCCGGACGATGGGGTTCGAACCATCAGAACTCCGCCCCGCCACCGACGACCGTGCGCACGGGGTTCACGGGAAGCCCGCACAGCCCTTCGAACATCCGGCGCACGCCGGCCGCGGCCTGTCGACCGAAGCCGCCTTCCTCGATGATGAGGGCCACGACGTACTTCGGCTTGGGCATCGGACCGAACCCGACGAACAGCGCGGTGTCCTGCTTGCCGGTGCGCTGCGCGGTGCCGGTCTTGCCGCCGACCCGGCATTTGTCGAACGGAAACCCTTCGAAGGCGCTGACGGCCGTGCCTCCGTCGGCCGAGGTGACATCTTCGAGGCCGGCGAGGATCACCGCGCGGTCAGCTTCGTTGAATTCGAGGTGGTTCTCGACGGTGGGCTTGGCAATGATCGGCGGGAGTGTCGTTCCCGACGGAATCCCCAAGTCTGGTGCTCCGACAGGACCGACGATCGGTTCGGCCACAGGTGGCGTGGTAGACGTGGGTGCCGGAGCGGTCGGCCCGGCGACCGAGGTCGAAACCGCCGGGTTCGTCGTTGTTGACGGGGTCTCCGGGGCAACGACGGCGGTCGTTGACGGTAGTTTCGAGGCGACCGCCGACGACGAGGCGTTCGACACCTTCCCGGCCCCGGCGACCGCACCCCCGATGGCCCGGTCGCGAACTTCCAAGTCGATCTTCGCGTCGACCACCGTGCCGCCGTTGATCAGCGTTGCATACGCGCGGGCGAGACCGAGGGGTGAAGTGAGCACCACGCCCTGGCCGATCGACACGTTGATGGTGTCGCCGGTGAACCAGTTGTCGTTGGGGAACTTCTTGCGGCCGTAGAGCGCGGTGAGCTTCTTGCGATAGGCCTCATCGGGCACAGCGCCGGCGCGTTCATCGGGAAGACGGATGTTGGTCGGTTTGCCAAGTCCCATTTCTCGAGCAAGCTGTTGGATGCCGTTCTCTTTGTCCTTGGACAGGTCGTCGAATTTGTTGCCGATCGTGTAGTAATAGACGTCGCTGGAAACGCGCAAAGACTTGCGAAGGTCGGTAATGCCGAGGGCGGCTTTTCCGGCATTCTGCCAGCGGCATTTCACTCGGCGCTTGCACAGGTCCTGGCGCACGAACTCGCCCTGATCGTCGATCACGGTCTGGGCGGTGATCATTCCGGCGCGCAGGCCGGCGACCGCGGTGAACGGCTTGAACGTGGACCCCGGCGGGTAGAGCCCGAAGGTCGCCCGGTTGGTCAGCGGCGAAGCTTTCTCCTCGCCCTTGAAGAGCTCGTCATAACGCTCCCGGGTGATGCTGGGAACAAACTCGCGGGGGTCATACGTCGGGAGCGAAGCCATCGCCAGAACTTCGCCGGTGTCGGGATCGAGCACTACCCCGGCCGAGCTCGTCGCCTTGATGAAGATGCTGGGGTTGTCTGCGTCGACGTTTTGTCGAGCGGCTCGTTCGGTCTGCACCAGGGTCTCTTCGAGAAGCTTCTGGAGACCGAGGTCAATCGTGAGCCGGATATCTTTGCCCGGCACCGGTTCTTTGGTTACTTCGCGATCAACAACCCGAGAAAGACGATCTTTGGTGATCAATTCCTGCCCGGGCTCACCTCGTAATTCCCGTTCGAGCGCCCGTTCCACTCCGGTCTTTCCGATGAAGTCAGCGCGGGCATACCCCAGTGCAAGTGGTTGTCGGGCAAGTTCTTCAGCGGTCACTTTTCCGACATAGCCGAGAACGTGGGCCGCGAGTTGGCCGTTGGGATATACCCTCTGCCAGGCCGAGCCAACGGCGACCCCGGGGTACAATTCGGGGTGCTCGGCCACTTCGATCGCCACTGACTCCTTCACGCCGCGTGCGACCTCCCGCGGGGAGAACTCACCTCCGGCGTTGTCGTCGAGACGCCGTTCGAGAAGGTAGAACGGAACGTCGAGTAGCGCCGAGAGGCGGCTCAGCGTGCGGACACGGTCGGCCTTCTTCAGCTTCTTACGATCGATCCGGACGACGTTGAGCGGAAGGTTGTCGACGAGCACTCGGCCGTTGCGGTCAAGGATCCGTCCACGGGTCGGCTCGATGGGTTCGGTGTCGAAGATGTTGCGGGCGGCCTGACGCTTTGCGTCGGAGGACTCCGCAGTTTGGAGGATGCCGAGCCGTCCCGCGAGCGCAGTGAGGAGCACCACCACGATGACACCGACAACGCGTAGGCGCTGCTGGGAGTTCATCGACCAACCGGCTTGGGACGCAGGAGGCGTCGGGTGGTGGCGGCGAAGGCAGGCGCCAGGAGGACATTCCAGAAGCAGGCAAAGACGATGATCGTCAGATAGCGCAGCGGCGGCGGAAAGCGGGTCTCGGAGACGGCGAACGACAACGTCGGGTAGAGCAGGAGCCCGAACGCTGTACAGCTGACCACGGAGACGACGGTCGCCGTGCGCTGACGCTCCTGATTGATCTGGCCTCGCACCGTGCCAAGCGCCAGGCCGATCACGCCGCACACGATCAGCCAAAGGCCGAGCGGGCTCGACGAGAGCAGGTCAGCCGCCATGCCGGCGGTGCACCCGAGCAGTGCTCCCCCACTCGGGCCGAGTTGGAGCGCACCGACGATGGTGAGGAGAAGGAACGGCTCGGGCCGGACCGCAAACAGCGAGAAGCGGCTGAACAGCAGCACATGGAGCACGAGGACGGTGACGCTGAGCAGAAGCACCCGGGCGATCGGCACCCGCGCTTCGGGGCTGAACGAGATCATGGGCCGACCCAGAGGAGTACCGACACGTACACGCTCCGTTCGAGGTCGACAGCGGGGCGCACGGCGATCTTCTGGTGGATCGTCCCGGGCCGGACCCGGGCGACGCGCCCGATCGGGATGCCGGGCGGGAACTTGCTGCCCTGCAAACCGCTGGTGACGACGACTTCGCCGATGGCCACCGTGGTTTCCAGGTCGATCAGATCGAGGTCGAGGGCCCGGCCGGTCGAGACGCCGCGGGCGATGCCGGTGTCGCCCGAGCGCGACAGTCGGGCGCCGACGGCCGACGACGCGTTCGACACCGGGCTGACCCGCGCCCGGTTCGGTCCGACGCCGACGACGACGCCGACCAGCCCGGCGCCGGTGACGACGGGGTTGCCGACCCGGATGCCCTGCTTGGCCCCGAGGTTGATCTCGATGGTCTCGTCGAAGTTGTTGATCGGCCCGTCGATGATCCGACCGTCGATTGCCGGGAGACCGGTCAGCTCGCTGTAGTTGCGCAGGGTGAGGAGTTCTTTTCGTTCGCGGAGCGCGTCTTCGTACCGCAGGGAGGATGAGCGCGCCGCGTCGAGCTCGCGGCGTAGTCGGGCATTCTCCTCGCGGAGTTTCTTGTCGCCACCGAAGCGGCCCACCCCGACGCTGACGCCCGACGTGGCCCGGCGTCCGAGGTCACGGACGGGGTCGAGTTCGGCGCGGACCCGGTCGCGGGCGGGTGTCAGGCTCGACGACGCAGCGAGCGCCGTGAGACCGGTCAGCATGATCAGTCCAAAGAGGAACCGAGGCCGGGAAGACGACGTCACAGCCACCTTTCGATTGTATCGGTCCGTGCATGAGCGCTCCGTGGGAGCTGTGCCAGTGCTGCACCTGCGGACCGTGGCCAGCGGCTGCTCAGCCTGCCGCTGGGATACTTGCTACGAGCGCCGGTCGGCGTCGAGGACGCCCTTGAGCATGTCGTAGTTCTCCAGGCACTGTCCGGTGCCGATGGCCACCGCGAAGAGCGGGTTGCGGGCGACGAAGACGGGCATGCCGGTCTCCGTCGACAGCCGGTGTTCGAGGCCTTTGAGCATGGCGCCCCCACCGCTGAGGAAGATCCCTTTCTCCATGATGTCGGCAGCGAGCTCGGGCGGGGTCTTGTCCAACGTGTACTTGACCGCATCGCAGATCGCAGTGACCGGCTCTTCGATCGCCCCGCGTATGTCCTGGGTGGTGGTGATGACCGTTTTGGGTAGTCCCGTACGCAGGTCGCGCCCGCGGATCTCGGCCCGCAGTTCCTCGTCGAGCTGCCAGGCCGAGCCCAGCGCGATCTTCACTTCTTCGGCGGTGCGCTCGCCGAGCGCGAGGTCGTATTCCTTGCGGGCGTAGGCGATGATCGCTTCGTCGAGCTCGTCGCCGCCGATGCGGATCGACTGGCTGGTGACGATACCGCCGAGGGATATGACGGCGACTTCGGTGGTGCCGCCACCGATGTCAACGATCATATTGCCGGTCGGTTCGTGGACCGGCAGCCCGGCGCCGATGGCGGCCGCCATCGGCTCTTCGATGGTGTGGACGTGGCCGGCACCGGCAAAGCTGGCGGCGTCTTCCACCGCACGCTTCTCGACCCCGGTGATGCCCGATGGAATGCAGATGATCATGCGCGGCTTGGCGAAGCGGCGCTGGTGGACGCG
>JANLRD010000113.1:0-28342 GCA_031368215.1 Acidimicrobiia bacterium
ACCAAGATCCGGCTCCTCACCCGACTCGCCTTCGGATTCAAAAACCCCGAAGCCCTCATCGCCCTCGCCATGCTCGCACTCGGAAACCAAAAACCCGCCCTACCCCACCGGAAATGACCCACGGAACCAGCAGGAGAGCCACATATGGGGGCAGAACACCTCCGAACGTCGCTCGGAGGTGTTCTGCCGCACGCTCGCGCGGGCCGGGCCGCTCAGGCGAACGGTGACGTTTCCGAACGCTCGGCCCGTGCCGTCGCGACGGCGTCGTGGAAGCCGACGCGTACCTGGACCCGGTCTCCGTCGTCGACGAAGGACAACAGGGTTGCGCCGTTGCGGCGGGCGAGATCGGCCGCGGCCTCCTCACCGTCGACGACCCCACTGAGGGCCGCAGCGTCAGCGGCCGTCTGGGCGCGTGCGCGGTCGGCTGCGGCGACGCTGAGCTTGGTCTCCTGCAGCATGAGGTAGGCAACGATGACGATGACCGCGCCGAGGAGCACAGTGACGGCCCCGCGCTCGTCGCGCACGCTCCGTGCCTCTCGGCGAACGCGCATCGAAGGGATACGTACGTTCATGCACGCGAGCCTGACGAGACCGGTCGGGCCGTGCCAAGGGTGCACGTGGCACCGGCCGTTATTCGGTGAATCGACGCGATGGGCTTCGCCACGGAGCCCCGGCGCGCCGGTCGGACGTGTCGGTGCTTCCACGAATAGCAAGTGCACGAACCACTACGCTCGCTCTCGTGGCCAGGAGGAGACCAAGCGTCCGCCGTGGCATCCGTGTCCGCCGCGTCGTCCGACGGGTTGAACTCGGTTCGCTCTTCCGTCTTGCGATCGCGTTCCATCTGCTTTGCTACGCGGTGTCCATGGCGGTGTTGGCGATTCTTCTCAACGTCGTGGATCGCCTCGGGTTGCTCGGGCGAATCGAGAAGTTCCTGCAGGAGTCCGGATTCGGGAACGGGTTCAAAATCGATCTCGCCGTGGTGCTGCGTGGAGCGGCCGGGGTCGGGCTGGGACTGGTCATCGTGTTCGTGGTGGCCACGATGCTGTTGGGGTTCTTCTTCAACGGTCTCGCCGGTTTCCTCGGCGGGCTGGTGATCACTGTGCTCGAGGAACGCCCGCCGGTGCCACTTCCGATGACGGTTCCCGTGTCTGAAGTGACCGGAGTGGGCGCGGATGACGTGGCTGGGTTTTCGCAAGGCGTCAACGGCTGGGAGGACGCGACGATGTGGGATGCGCCGAGTCCGTCGGGCGTGCTGCGGAACTCGGCGGTCTGACCGCTGCTCCGGTCGCATACAACGGCGGTCGGCGTGACGGGCCGGGTGTGTAAGATCGGCATCCGCTTTTTCCCGCAGGTTCGATGTGCACGTGGTGTCACATCGGCAGCAGGCAATGGTGTTGGTTTTGGGGCTATAGCTCAGTTGGTTAGAGCGTCACACTGATAATGTGAAGGTCGCTGGTTCGATTCCAGCTAGCCCCACGTGCAAGCGATGCGTCGGCTCTTGGTTTCCCTCGGCCTCGCCGGAATCATTTCCGCGTTTGTGCGACTCCGCGGCAGTGGGGGCATTCCTCCGCAACAGGGCGGATGGCGCGAGCTCTCCGGCCCCGATCTGCGCTAACTGCCGTGCCCGGTACGGTTCTCGTCGTCGGCTGCGGCGTGGTCGGTACGCGCGTCGCCCGTCACCTGGCGAACTCGGCGTGGGCCTCGACGGTGGTCATCGACGATCCGACGTCGTTGTACGTCGATGGTCTCATTGCGTCGAGTCCCCGGGTGAGCCGGATCGGTCGAAGGTCATGGGAGGAAGTCGCTGCTGATGTCGTTCTGCTCGCCCTTCCCGTCGGCCACGTCGATCCGGCGACCCGCGCTTTGCGGCTTGGCGCCAACGTGGTATCGGTGGGCGACGCGGTGGTCGACGGGCGTGGGCTGTTCGCCCTCGGGCCGATGGCGGCATCGGTCGAACGCCGGGTCATCATCGGTGCCGGGTACGCCCCCGGCTTGACTTGCGTGCTAGCCCGGCATGGGGCGGCGGAGTTCGACGAGGTCGACGAAATTCATGTTGCCAAGATCGGAACGGCAGGTCCGGCCTGCGCTCGACAGCATCACGCCGCGCTGAGCAGCGAGTCGCTCGACTGGCGTGATGGCCGGTGGGAACGTTTCGTCGGGGGATCGGGACGCGAGCTTTGCTGGTTTCCCGGACCCATCGGCGGTGTCGACTGCTATCGGGCGGCCCTGGTCGATCCGATGCTGCTCCAGCCGGTGTTTCCGGAGGCCCGGCGCATCACGTCGCGCGTGGGTGCGACTCGCCGTGACCGGGCTACGGCCCGCCTGCCGATGCTCCGGCGTCCCCATGCGGAGGCCGGCGATGGCGCGGTCCGTGTTGAGGTCCGAGGACGACGAGACGGGCGCGTCGATTCGATCGTGCTCGGGTCGGCAACGCGGGCGTCAATCGGTACGGCTGCGGTTGCTGCTGTTGCTGTCGACGAGGTCCTTGCCGGACGCTTCGTGGGGCCGTGGGTGGGTGGCCTTGCCGCCCAGGTCGACGACCCGGTTGCCGTGCTGCGGGCGGTCGCCGCGCTCGGGGTGGCGTGCTCGAAGTTCGAAGGTGCCACCGTTGGCTCGGTCGAACCACGGAGACGAGCGGCGGAGCCCGTGTAGTCTGAGGGTGCCTAGGGGACGTAGCTCAATTGGTAGAGCGCCTGCTTTGCAAGCAGGAGGTCGACGGTTCGATCCCGTTCGTCTCCACGAAAGAACCCCTGGTCACTAGCTATGCCTGGCCGACGTGCGAAGCGCCCTCTCTCCGAGTATTAATCCTGTGCCAGTAGCCTGCACCTCTGCAGGCGCAGATACCGGCCCCCTCTACATCGTTGAACCGGTTGCGGTACCCGAACCGGGCCCGCTTTCCTTTGCGGAGGAATAGACCGCATCGTTCTTCTTCGTCAGGTCACCGGCTCGGTGCTCCGAATGCCACATTCCCGGCCGCTGGGCGACGGACTGTACGAACTTCGATTCGACCTCGGCACGGTGTCGTGGCGCATCACCTACTTCTTCCCTGAGCCGCGGCGCATCGTGCTTCTCACGGTGTTCCGGAAACAACGGAACAACGAACGCCACGAGGTGAACCGTGCCCACGCCGCCAAGGCACGTTGCATCGCCGGGGGCCACGCCGCCGACGAGGATTGACATGACCCGAACCAAATGGACCGAACTCCGTGATGCCCGACTGGCAACGTTCACTGATGAGGAACGAGCGGAGTACGAGCGCGGCTACCGCGCAGCAGCGCTCGCCGCTTCGATCGGCGAACAAATCCGAGCCTTTCGAGAAGAGGCGTCGCTCACGCAGCGCGAACTTGCGGGGCGGATGGGCACGAGCCAGGCTGCGATCGCCCGACTCGAAGCAGGTGGTGTCGGTGCGACGGTCACGACGCTTCAGCGCATCGCCGACACGCTCGGGCTGACGCTAACCGTTGAACTCCACCGGCCGGCTGCGTAATCTCTCCGACGCTCACGGGGTGAGACCAGCAGTGGGCTGCACCACTCCCTGCTCCGTGGACAGGAAGTCAAAAAAGTCTGCGAGACGTAGCCGCAAACGTAGACATTCGGCCTTTCGCCCGATTCGCGAACTACCGGGCATCCGAAAATACGTATGCGTACAGATGACTGCCGTCCGGACGGTTGAGACCCTACTGAGCTGCCGAAATGCACCGAACAGGGCCGAGGAAGAAGGAACAAGCCGACACCCCCGAAGCATGTCCCGGACGATAGTAAGTGTACTTGCAAGCAGGAGGTCGACGGTTCGATCCCGTTCGTCTCCACGAGAGAAGCCCTGCTCAGAGCGGGTACGGCGGTTTGTCTGCGAGGACTCCTTCGACGTAGCCAGTCTGTTCGTGGCCTCCGACAAACAGCTACGTCGGAGGGTGGACGGCACAGCGGCCAACCGTGCGATGGAACGAATGCGCGAAGCGTTGGATGGCATGGGTGCGCTTCCCGGACGGGACCCGCAAAAAGGTCGAGCGGGTCGATAAGGCGGACGCTCAGCGTGACCTCAATGATCCCGCAGCGGGCGCAGACGCAATGTCTCGAAGCCCGTCACCTCAGGCAGCCAATGTTCAACGAGATCATCGACGTGTGATTCGCGGCTGGCTGCCCGAACGTGACCCCGACGAAGGCGTTGCGACACGCCCGCGTGAAGTCGCCGAACAGGTTGACCAATGCCCGCCAGCTCCTCGGCGCCAGCATCGCTGGTCTCCGCTCAGCTCGACGATCTCGTCAAGGTTGCCGACCTGGCCGGGCATGTGGAGACGCGCACGACGGAGGGCTACCGCCACCAAGTCCGACCCACACTGCCGCCTCAACGATGGTCTACTGGAGGCGATCTACGTCCGGGCGTAGATGATCGACTCCTCGACGAACTCGGTGATCATGTCCACCGACAGCGATGCGGAGGTGACGGCGACGGCGGCCTCCAGATCCGCGTGCATGATTACCGCTTCGCCGCCTTCGAGGCTGCATCGATGGAACACTTCGGCCGCCGCCCGCTGCGCCGCCAGCCCTACGTCGCCGGGCGTGAACCGCTCCGACCGCGTCACCAGGGCCGCGACATCGACACCGCGAGTTGCCATTGGGGCGAGCACGTCGGACCACAGGGCCTGTCGCGCCTGTGAATCAGGGGGACCGATCGGCACGACGAGATCAAAGCGTCCCGGACGGAGAACCGCGGGATCGATATGGCCGACGAAGTTCGTCGCCACTACGAGGAGCCGGCCGGGCCGCGAACGAAACGCCGGTATCGCTTTCAAGAGTTCGTTGACCACTCCCTGCACCTCGGGGCGGGCTTGGCGTCGCGGGGCAATTTCATCGAACTCATCGATAAAGACGACTACGTGCTCCAGTACCGAAAGTTCATCGAACGCCCGGCGCAGTTCACCGGCGAGTCCGCCCGGACCGCTCGCCAGCTTGGACGGGAGCAACTCCACGAATGGCCACCCCAGTACACCGGCGATGGCCCGAGCGAACGTGGTCTTGCCCGTGCCGGGAGGACCGAACAGCATCACGGTCGAAGGGGGCCGCACGCCGATGGAGCGGGCCAGCTCGGGTTTGGTCAGAGGCCCGATGATCCGGCGGTCGACGAGGTCTTTCTCGACCACCATCCCGGCCACCGCCTGCCACGCATTGGCATCGATGAGGTCGCCGCCCCACGCATCGAGCACGGCAACTTCGGAGGGCGGCACCGGTTCCCGCTTGTCGTAGAGCACTAGACCAGCGGTCGCTACGAAACCTCGATTGCGGAGGGCATCGGCACCAACCTGACCTTCTCCGAGCAGCGCCGAAACCTTGTAGGCGCCTCGATGGAGCGAAATCTCCTCCAGCCGGGCGATCATGGCCGACCCAATTCCCTGGTGGCGCCAGCTCGGCGACAGCGCCAGGGCGGTGACCCACGCAGTCCGGGCGGAAAGCGATGCCGTGGCCACTCCGACTACTTCGTCGGCGGCGAGGGCTACAACCGACGGGGCGCCGTTCTGTAGATCATTGAGCAGTTCAACGACGTCGATTGGCCGGACGTTCGCCATACCCCGCAGCGACTCGACGAGAGCGACGATCCGCTCGAGGTCACTCGGATGAACGTCGCGGCAGTGCCAGATTGGAAGTGACGACCGCAACGCGTTGACCATTGGGACGAACTTACTGACGGTGGATCGCTAGTTGTCCCGGGTTCCCTCAGCAACATCCACCAGGCTTCGTGCGTGGTGAGTTCAGCGTGCCGCGCAGCACGGTGACGGCGTTGCCGTCCTCAAGCTCGCAGACGATCTGCAAGAGGACCTGTTGGACGGTGCCAGGAAGTTCGATGGCCCGCGCCGCTCTGTGAGACGAGGCGCAGGTTTGATGCTTCCCGCCCTCAAGCGCAGCGCGAGGCTGGCGACACCGAGAGCATCGTCAGAAGCCATGATCACCGGGTCTACGTCGAAGTGGGCTGCTGGGGGCTAGTTTTGGACCCGATGGTTGTCGACGTCGTGTATCTGTGGGTCGATGGATCGGATCCGCTTTGGCAGCGAAAGCGTTCAGAGGCCTACGACCGTTGGATCCTCGATAACCCGAATGAGCTTTCGAAGTTCGGGAACACGGATAGTCGGTATCGAGACAACGGTGAACTGCGCTACAACCTGCGGGCGCTCGAGCGATTCTTTCCTTCCGTCAACCATGTGTACGTCGTCACGGACGGTCAAGTGCCCCAGTGGCTCCGGTTGAGTGATGAGGTGTCAATCGTCGACTACCGCGAGCTTGCTGGTTCAACCGGTTTGTCGGTGTTCGATTCCGGGAACATCGAGTCATTGATTCACCACATTTCCGGATTGTCCGAGCGGTTTCTCTACCTCAACGATGACGTGTTCTTTGGTGCACCTGTCGACCCCAACTGGTGGTTCGAGCCGCGTTTGAAGGTGTTTGTGCAACCATCAGAATCGGAGTCCTTCGACGAGATGCAGGCGGACGGCCTTGCGCTGGTAAACGCGTCGGCACGATCAGGGCAGTGGCTATCGGCACGTTATGAGGAGTACCTCCACGATCAACGTGTCCTTGCGCACGCCCCACGACCGATGTTGCGATCGAAGACACTGGAAATGGAACTTGCAGCAGTTGAACTATTTGCGCAGTTGCGTTCGACGGTCTTCAGGTCCTGGCGGATCCCCCCGATCGTGGCCGACCTGATCCCACGTTGGATGGTGCACCTGGGCATCGCCGAACGGGTCGAACGCGAACCCCTCTACATCCTCACCGGCGAGCCCGAAGCGGTGGAGCAGTTCGACGATCTGAAGGCGCGATTCGGATCACTTGAGTTCTTTTGCCTCAACGACACATGCGACGACGCGCCCCCCGGTGACCCTCGCCTCATGCGGGTGTCCGAAACGCTTCAGCTCCTCCTGCCGACCCCGTCGCGCTACGAGCAGCCTCTCGCGTGAAACCATCCTGATTGCCAGCCAGGTATTCGATTTCATCACTGGTCACAGCACGCGACGTCCACGCCTTCGGCTTCCGCGCTCCGTTCGTCGAGGGCGGCGCAGCGTCGACCAAGCTCCGCGTCCACCCAGAAGAACGGTGACGGGCACCCTGTAGGGAGAAGGCGGACAATCCCGCTGTTCAGCCGCGGTCCGGTGGTTCTGTCGGTCGGTCCGGTGCAGAGAGAACTCGGCCGCGGTCGACGGTGATGATGCGTGTCGTGAGGGCGGCGATGTCGTCGGGTTGGTGTGACACGACGATCGTTGGACCGGTGAAACCACCGAGGTGCTGGGCGATCTCGTTGCGGAGCGTGGCTCGTGACGATGCGTCAATGGCGGCGAGTGGCTCGTCGAGGAGCAGGACGTCGGGTTCGGTGGCGAGTGCACGAGCGAGGGCAACCCGCTGGGCCTGGCCTCCCGACAACGCGGCCGGCCGATGATGGGCGTGGTCAATGAGGCCGACCCGCCCGAGCCAGGCCATGGCCAGCGTTTGCGCCGCGCGTCGGTGGATGCCGTGCTGTCGTAGACCGAAGGCAACGTTGTCCACCGCCGACAGGTGCGGGAACAGCCGATAGTCCTGGAACACCATGGCGACGCGCCGTGCCTGGGGTGCCAGCAGTATGCGCGCTGATGGGTCATCGACGACTCTGTCGTTGATCCGGACGACGCCGGTGTCGATGGGTTGCAATCCGGCAATGGCGCGCAGAATGGTGGTCTTGCCCGAGCCGTTGGCGCCGACCAGTCCAATCCGTTCGCCTCGACCGATGGAGAACGACACGTCGATCGACAGACTCGGGAACGTCACACCGATGTGGGCAACAAGCGCGTCCAATGGTTCGTTCGTCCGGGAAGAAATGATGCCCGCCCCACTCATGCGCGTCCGACGAGACGATGCCGCAGCGTCACCAGCACCGTCAGCGAGATGGCAACCAGCACAAGGCTGAGCACGATGGCCGCTGGTGGGTTCGTCTCGAATGCCTGATATACGGCGAGGGGCACGGTTTGTGTTGTACCCGGGAAGTTCCCCGCAAAGGTGATCGTGGCCCCGAACTCCCCGAGCGCCCGCGCCCAGCACAAGACCCCTGCGGCGATCAAGGCGGGACGCAGCGTCGGGAGCGTGACCCGGGTGAGAATCGTCCACCGAGAAGCTCCCAGGGTCGCCGCGGCCTCTTCGAGGCGTTGGTCGGACCCGGCAAACGCACCTTCCATCGACAGCACGAGGAACGGCATCGATACGAACGTCTCGGCAATGATCGCTCCCACCGTCGAGAACGGAAGACGGACACCGAACCAGTCGTAGAGGTACCTTCCGACAATGCCGTTCCGGCCGAGGGCCAGGAGGAGCGCCAGCCCGCCCACGACCGGGGGAAGCACGACAGGGAGCGTCGTGACCGATCGCAGCAGTGACCGCCCGGGGAAGCTCATTCTCGCTTGGACCCAGGCGAGGGGGACCCCGAAGACAAAGCTCAGCGCGGTGGCGGCGAGAGAGCACACCAGTGACAGCCGCATCGCCTCGCGAATGGGTGGCTCGCGGACGATGTCGAGGGCACTTCCCCATGGTGCGCGCACGAGCAGCGCCAGAAGCGGCAGGGCGAAGAAGATGGCCGCGCACCCCGCGAGTACAAGGGTGAGCGTCGAGGGTCGCGGGCAGCCCCGGCGGCGTGGCGCTCGCCGTTCCGGGCGTTGCGGGTCGGTCACTTCAGAGCCAAGAACTTGTACTTCGCCAGAATCGCCTGCGCCGCTCTCCCTTTGGTGAAGCTCACGAAACCTTTGGCTGTCGCCGTGTTCTTCGACGCGACGAGCGTCGCGATGGGATAGGTCGCCACGATGTTCTGCGCGTCGGGAATGGCTATGCCGTCCACTCGGTAGTCGTCGATCGCCACGTCGGTCACGTACACGATCCCCGCGTCGATCTCACGCAACGCCGCTTTATTCACAATGGCTGAAACACTCGATTCCAAGGTCTTCGGCTTCACGTCGACGCCGGCCTTGGCCAAGATCTCACGGGCGTAGTCACCGGCCGGGACCCCGTCGGCACCGAGTCCGACGACCTCCAACTTGGCCAGGTCGGCAAGGTTCTGCACCTGAAGCGGGTTTCCTCTGGGCACGACGATCATCAGTCGGTTGCGAGTGAATACCTGGGCCGTCCCGTCGATGAGCTTGGCCTTGGCGAGTCTTTCCATGTTGTTCGTGTCCGCCGACGCAAACACGTCCGCCGGTGCACCGTTTTGCATCTGGGTGACGAGGGTTGACGATCCGGCGAAGTTGAGCGTGACCTTTACGCCCGGATTCACTTTCTCGAACGTTGCGGCGATGTCGGTGAACGCAGCTGTGAGCGACGCTGCCGCGAACACGTTGATCGAACCCGAGAGGGGCGCCGGGGGGATCGTCGTCGCGGGGACGGTCGTAGGCGCCGCTGTGGTCGGAGCGGTAGTTGGTCGAGTGACGGTCGACTTCGCCTTTGTCTTCGCTTTTGTTGTCTTCGTGGCTGCCGGTGCCGCTGAACTGACCACGCTCATCGCCAACGCGGCGAGGACTGCAACGGCGATCGGAAGGACACGGGAAGGAACGTTCGGCATACAGACAATCCTCGGAAGGGACAGCGACTGTCCATGACTCTAGTCAGTTGTTGACTATTGGCTCCATGCCGGACTCCCGGGAAGACCCGTCGGTGGTTCGGCGGTTGTTGCGTTGTCAGCGCGAGGCGAGGCGGTCCAGGAACCGAAGGACGGCGCGTGAGGACTCATCGCGCCACACCTCGACGGGATCCGCCAGCACTGCGGCCCTGGCGCTGCGTTTGAGGTTGACCGCAATCGGCTCGAACTGCTTCTTCTGCGCGCCGATCAAGCCCTCTGTGTCGACGCCCAAGACGTCACACAGCACGAGCTTGAGAAGAAGTTCGGTTCGGACATCACGGAGGTGCTCCACGGGCTCGCCCAGCCATCGCCGCAGCATCACCCGGCCCTTTTTCGTCGGCGCAAGGATTGTCCGCTTGCCCCCGGCCAGACCTGGTTCCTCGCCGACGGCCACTATCAGGCTGCGCCGAACCAGTTGATCGAGTGATCGGTACGTCAATGGCCGACTGAGCGACCACACCCGTCCCACGTCTCCGTCCGGTGCGAGCCGGAGCGCGACGTCGTAGCCGTGAGCGCGCTGCTGCGAGAGGATGCCCAAACATGCCCACTCCCCAAGAAGGAGGTCATCGGCGCGCAGACGAACCATGTCAACATCGTTTCACGCTGCCCGGACTCCCTCAGGGCGAAGCATCTTCGGCCAGCAAGGCGGTCGAGGCATCGAGGGCCGGTCTGCGGGTGGGCCTGCCGATGCAGCACGGTGGGGCATTCGATCCACGACGACGACGTTCCATCGGCGTTCGGACGCCCTTCGTGGGATTTCTCATGAAAAAACCACATTGAGCGCACAACTTCCTCACGGTTGCCGCCGATAGCCAGAGCACCGGCACTTGAAGCCGACCGTCCACATCCCCAGGAGTTCCCAACATGTCCACGAAGCACTTCACCCGATTTGCCGCAACGATCATCCTCTCCGCCACCGCCGTGGCGACACTGTCCTCGGCCGCCCATGCCACTGAGAGGAAGGCCGGCGGTGCCAACCGCGCGGCGATCGAAAAGGTCCGGGCGGAGAACAAAGCCCGCCGTGAAGCGACCCACACCTCCAACAAAGCCGCCCGTGAAGCGACCCACACTTCGAACGAGGCGGCCCGTGAAGCGACCCACACCTCGAACCACGCCTTGCGTGACACCACCCGAACCGGGTGTGAAACCGCGCTGAACGCGGCGGCAACGAAAGAGGCGAAGGCCGCCGCCCGCGCCTCCTGTGAGGCCGCCCGCGACACCACGAAGTCGTCGACGGAGACGGCGCGCGACGCGACGCGGACCTCGAACGGCGACGCCCGGGAGGCCACCCGTACCGCGAACGAAGCCGCTCGCAAGGCCACCGAAGAGGCCAACAAGGCCGCCCGTGACGCAGTCCGGGCCACGCTGGTCCCGCGCACGAGCGTGCCGTTGGGCAACAGCCCGGCATAAGACCCTCTCGCGGGCCGTCGAGACCACGGCTCAACGGCTCGCGTGTCAGGTGCGGAGCAGCTCGACCGCCAGCCGGAACTGCATGCGGGCTCGGTCGAGGTTCTGTCCCAGCCGATCGACGCGGAAGTAGGTATCGCCGTCGAGATGATCGGCGAGGAAACGCATGCCGTTCTCCACGGCCAGTACCGGACCGGCGTAGCGGATGAGCGCAACCTCGGTCGCGCTGAACTCGTAGGCGTCTCGGAAGCCGTCGATCAGCGCGTGGACCACCGGCCATCGCACCTCCATCGTCTCGATGTCGTGGGCGTCCTCGGCTCGGTCACTGGCCCCCGAGCGGACGAGCTCACCCAGATCGACCAGGGCCGAGCCCGGCATCGTCGTGTCGAGGTCGACGACTGCACGTGCGGCACCGCTCTCCCGGTCGATGAGCAGGTTCGTCACCTTCGCGTCGTTGTGCACGGCGTGCGTCGCACCGGCCGCGACCGCGCCGGCCGGCCCGAGGAGCTCGGCGGCGAGCGCATCCGCGTCCAGAAGTTCCCGATGGACGCCAGAGGCGCGTCCCGTCCGATCGGTGATGCGGGACTCGCGGAGCTGATCGACTCGCCAGCGGAAATCGTGGAACCTCGGGATGGTCTCCCGCAGCGGGTCTCCGGGAAGGGACCGGAGCGCGGAGGCGAAGGTGCCGAAGGCGCGAGCGACCACGACGGCATCGTCCGCTGTGGCCACCGCCTGTGGAGCGATGCTGCCTTCGACGCGATGGGTTGCCCGCCAAACCGAGCCATCGGGCAGCAGTACATGGAGGCCGTCCGCCGTTGTCCGGAGGTGACGGGGGATCGTGATCTCGCGCTCTTCATCGCTCAGGTGGAAGAGATCGTCCATCCGGCGGAGGTTCTCTTCACACGCGGACAGATCTCGGAACACCTGGGCGTTGAGTTCCTGGACGACGCAACCCCCGGCGTCAGCGGTCGTGACCGACCACGTGCGGTGGATGTGCCCACCGCCGATCGGCACGGCTTCGGTGACGTCGGAATCGATTTGATAGGCGCGCAGAACAGCGCGGAGGCGCTCCGTCGGTTCCGACCCGACGAGCGTTGTCGTTACCACCCGTGGGCGATCAACTCGGCGCGCACCTTCTCCACGTCGTCGGCGAAGGTGACGCCGTGCCAGGTTGAGTCCGTCACCGTCACGCTGATGCGGAGCTGACCGGAGGACACCAGCTGACCGATCGCGTCGGGCAGGCCGAGCTCCGCTTTGGCGTCATCACGATGCTCATCCCGGAACCTGCGTCCGAGGTCGCGCAGTGCATCGACGACGGCCGGCCGGAAGGCCCAGAGGTTCATCGACACCGCGGCGTCTCCCTCCATCACGTGGCCGGTGCCGTCGGCGATCACGCCGTCCACGAGTTCCACCCCGCGGCGTTCGGTGAGTGCTCGGAGCAGCCCGTCCTCGTCGACGATCGGTTCGGCGCGCGACACCCCACCGATGCCGGAGAGGGTCCGGCCGACAGGAAACATCACGGCGGCGCCGTCGATGTCGTCTTGCTGTGTTGCGGCAAACGCGTCGGCAAGGGCGGCGACGCCGTAGAGGTCGTCACCGTTGGCGACGACCAACGGTCCGTGCAGGCCGGTGCTCGCAAGTGCGTCAACGGTGCCCCACGGTTTGCCGGCACCGCCATCGCGGCCGACCTGATCGGCGAAGGAAACCGGTATCGGCGGATTGATAAGTGCACCGACTATCGCCTCGCGGGTCAGTGGTCCGACGACGATGACGGCTTCGGTGAAGCCGGCGCGTCTGGCCTGGTCGAGGGCGAGGACGAGGAGCGCCTCGTGGTCGGGTCCGACCGGCGCGAGTGGCTTGACGCCTCCGAAGCGCGAGCCGAGCCCGGCGGCCAGGAGGACGATGGGAACCGGCGTGGTAGTCATGGCTATGGCCAAGTCTGCCCGCAAGCCCACTGCCGTATCGACCGAGTCCGGCGATCTTCGCATCGCCATGGTCGGGCTCGGGCTGCGTGGCAACCTGCTCGATGTCGCTCACCGGCCAGGCCGTGGCGGCGTGATCGTCGGTCTCTGTGATCTCGACGAGAACCTGCTTCGCTACCGTGCCGACCAACTCGGTGGGGCCCCGTGGATCACGACGAGCTTCGCTGACGTCCTCGTTGCCGAGGACGTCGATGCCGTCATCATCGCCACACCTGACGACGCTCACGAGGAGATGGTCATCGCCGCGCTGCGGGCGGGCAAGTCGACGTTCGCGGAGAAGCCGCTTGCCATCACCACGGCGGGATGTGACCGCATCCTCGCCGCCGCCGCCGATGTCGCCGCCGTGGGGGTTCGGCTCTACGTCGGCCACAACCTCCGTCACTACAACGCGATCCGGACGATGAAGCAGCTCATCGACGACGGTGCGGTCGGCGAGGTACAGGCGGTGTGGTGCCGCCATTTCGTCGGACACGGGGGCGACTTCTACTTCAAGGACTGGCACGCGCAGCGCCGCCACGTGACCTCATTGTTGCTGCAGAAGGGCGCCCACGACATCGACGTGATCCATTGGCTGGCCGGTGGTGTGTCGAGGCGGGTGCAGGCATTTGGGCGGCTCGGCGTGTACGCACGCGTGGCCGACCGCCACGACGGCACGAAGCGCGACGACTGGTTTGACCAGGACAAACACTGGCCGCCACTGGCGAACACCGGACTGCACCCGGAGATCGATGTCGAGGACCTGTCGATGATGCAGATGGAGTTGTCGAACGGGGTGCTGGCCTCTTACCAGGAGTGCCACTTCACGCCGGACTACTGGCGGAACTACACCGTCATCGGCACCGACGGGAGACTCGAGAACTTCGGTGACGTCGAGGGTGTCGTGCGCGTCTGGAATCGCCGCGGTGGTTACTCCGAGCGAGGAGACATCGAGGTCCCGTTCTCCCCTGGCCGGGGAGGGCACGGTGGGGCCGACGACGCATTGATGGCCGAGTTCATCGACTTCGCCCGCCGCGGGGGAGCGACGCAGACGTCGCCGATCGGCGCTCGCGAGGCCGTCGCGGCCGGCTGCGCCGGCGCGGAGTCGCTGCGCGCCGGAGGGATTCCGGTGGCGGTCGCAGAACCCGACCCGGATGTCGTTCGGCGGCTGACCGGCGCGTGACCGGCGGCTGAGGGCGCGTCGGCGAGGCCCGTCCACTCGTACTGCGGCAGAACACCTCCCAAGGTCTTTCGGAGGTGTTTTGCCCCCATATATGGGGGCAACCTCTCTCCCAACAACCGTGACGTACGTCACATCTCATTCTCGTTGGTGGTGACTCACCACTGGCAGCAACCTCAGTGCGCCGCGATCTCGATGAGGTCGGCGACGATGGCATCGACGGCCACTTCGCGGCGTTCGCCGGTGCGACGATCCTTCACCTCGACCACACCGTTGGCGAGACCCTTGCCGACGATGCAGATCGTCGGCATGCCGAGCAGATCGGCGTCGCCGAATTTGATACCGGCGCTCACACCGATGCGATCGTCGAGGAGAACGCGAACACCGCCCGCGACCAGGGCAGCAGCGATGCGCTCGGCCTCGGGAAGCTGGATACCGCCGTCCTTGCCGGTGACGGCCACGATGTGCACCTGCGCCGGAGCGATCGAGTTGGGCCAGCACAGGCCCCGGTCGTCGTGGCGCTGCTCGGCCACCACGGCCACCGCCCGGGACACGCCGATGCCGTAGGAGCCCATGGTGATGCGGATCTGCTGACCGTCGGCGCCCGATGCGTCGAGCGCGAACGCGTCGGCATACTTGCGGCCGAGCTGGAAGATGTGGCCGATCTCGATGGCGCGTCCGGTGGTGAGCGGCGCAGAGCATCGTGGACAGGGGTCGCCTTCGACAATCGTGGCGACGGAGATCACGCGGTCAACCTGGAAGTCGCGGCCGACCACGGCGTTGACCACGTGATGCTCGAACCGGTTCGCGCCGGTAACCCAGGCGGTGTCGGGGGCGACTGCGGGGTCGGCGAAGACGGTGACGCCGTGGTCGGCCATGTCGATGGCGGACACGTAACCCTTGACGAAGGCCGGTTTCGCGGTGAAGTCGTCGTCGGTGAACGGTTCGAGTCGACCGGGGGCGACCGCAGCCTCGAGCTTGGCTTCGTCGACTTCGCGGTCGCCGGGGACGAGCACCATGATGGCCGCGCCGTCGACCTTGAACAGGATGTTCTTCAGCAGCATCGTGGCATCCACGCGGAGGTCGTGGTGGTCGTTGAGGTGGGCGACAAGAGCGGTGATCCCCGGCGCGTCGGGGGTGTGCAGCGCGGTCATGGCCGGGTGGGTTGCCGGATCGACGGTCGCTAGGTCGCCGATCGAGCGTTCGACGGCCTCGACGTTGGCGGCGTAGTCGCACGACGTGCAGCTGACGAATGTGTCCTCGCCGGTCGGGCTGGGGGCGAGGAACTCCTCGCTGGCCGAGCCGCCCATCGCGCCCGACATCGCCGCGACGATGCGGTACTCGATCCCGAGGCGGGCGAAGGTCTTCTGGTAGGCGTCGCGGTGGAGTTGATAGGACGTGGCCAGGCCCTCGTCGGTGAGGTCGAAGGAGTACGAGTCCTTCATGAGGAACTCGCGGCCCCGCAGGATGCCCGAGCGTGGCCGCGCCTCATCTCGGTACTTCGACTGGATCTGGTAAAGGATCACCGGGAAGTCGCGATATGACGTGTACAGATCTTTCACTGCGAGGGTGAAGAGCTCCTCATGGGTCGGCCCGAGGAGATAGTCGTTGCCGCGGCGGTCCTTGAGGCGGAACAGCGTGTCGCCGTACTCCGTCCAGCGGCCGGTGGTCTCATACGGGTCGCGGGGGAGCAGGGCCGGGAAGGTGACCTGCTGGGCGCCGATCGCATCCATCTCCTCCTTGATGACCCGCTCGACGTTGTCCTGCACCAGTTGGCCGAGGGGCAGCAACGAGTAGATGCCTGGTGCCCAGCGGCGGATGTATCCCGCCCGAACCAGGAGCTTGTGGCTCGGAACTTCGGCGTCTGCCGGATCGTCGCGAAGGGTTCGAAGGAAGAGGGTCGACAGGCGAAGCACGCCACCAACGCTAATGGCGCCCATCCGAATCAATGCCCGGTTTGGCACTGGGAGAGAGGTTGCCCTCTGCTGGTCCGGCGTTGCGCCGCTCGCTCCGCTCAACTGCTCGCAACACCGGCGGCCCGTCAGGGTGGAGAGAGGTTGCCCCCATATATGGGGGCAGACCACCTCCGAACGGCGCTGGGAGGCGTTTTGCCGCACGTTCGCGACCACCGTTCAGCGAGGTGGTCTGTGGACATATCTGTGGACATAGGGTCTTTTCGGTGGACAAGTTCCGACGTACGACTCCGAACGTGATCCCGATTTCGGCGTCCGCCGCCGCCGATGATGTCCTCCGGAGGCGTCTTTTCCACAGACCGCGACGTCTGGTGATCGCGCGTTCAGAAACTGATTGAAGGGTCAACAATCGAACCGGCAACGACTTCCGGGCGCGCGGTCCACGTCGATGAACGTCGACAAGACCAGCCGAAGCAGACGCGGCCGTAGCCTCGGAGCATGCTTGGCCTCTCGACCCGTCGTCTCCCTGCCTTCACGACGGCCGTTGCGACGGCCGTTGCGACGCTGTCAATGGTTGTGATGGTCGCCCCGACCTCGTCGGCGGCGACGCCGGCCCAGTCACTGAGCATTCCCGACCCCGCTCCCGACGTCGCGCCCGGCACCCTGCTCGGGTCGGTGCCGATCCCCGGTGGCGGACCACTGGGGGCCAAGGCCTACCGCGTCGTCTACGCCTCGCGCAGCATCTCCGGTACGCCGATCGCCGTCACCGGCTTCGCGTATGTGCCTCCGGGACCGGCGCCGAAAGGCGGTTGGCCGGTACTTTCGTATGCACACGGAACAGTCGGACTCGCCGATCGCTGTGCCCCGTCACGCAAGCCGGGCGCGGCGGAACAGTTCATCGGCCTGTCGTTCATCGGCCTCGGCATGGCCGTCGTCGCGACGGACTACGAAGGCCTGGGCACACCCGGGCGCCATCCGTACATCGTCGGGGAGAGCGAAGGCCGGGGCGTGCTCGACATTGTCCGAGCCGCTCGCCAACTGCCGTCGGAGTCGATCAGCGCGCGTACCTTGATCTGGGGTCACTCGCAGGGCGGCCACGCTGCGCTGTTCGCGGGTCAGTTGGCGTCGAGCTGGGCGCCCGATCTGAAGTTGCTCGGCGTGGTTGCAGGGGCGCCGCCGTCGCAACTGACCACCGTCGCCGACTCGATTTCGACGTCGCCGTACCGCGGGTACCTGTTCATGGTGGCGGCCGGACTCGCGGCAGCGAACCCGTCGCTGAACCTCGACGACGTACTGACGGAGAAGGGCAAGCAGCTCCTTCCTGTCGTCGACACCGGCTGCAACACCGAGGTCTTCAAGGCGTTCTCCGCCGATCCGCTCGACGCCCTCGTCAAACGCGACGGGTTCCGTTCCGGGCCATGGGCTGCCGCACTCCAGGCGAACGAACCCGGCAATGTGCGCATCCCTGCCCCTGTTCTCATCGTCCACGGCGATCGCGATGAGCAGATCCCGGTGGCGACCTCGGCCAAACTCCTTTCGCGGATGTGTGCCGCGAAGACGCTCACGCGCCGCGTTGTTTACCCCGGCCAAGACCACACCGGTGCGGCGATCGTCTCGCTGTTCGATGTGATCTCGTTCGCCAGGGATCGACTCGCTGGGAAGGTGGCGAAGAGCAGCTGTCGAAGATGAGGTGGCAATTCGTGCGGCGAAATGCGAGTATTCACTCAGGTTCTGTTGCCGGCTCCCGAAAGGCCAATCATGCGAATCGTCATCGACGCGGAGAAGTGTCAGGGACACAACCGCTGCTATGCGCTTGCCCCCGAGCTCGTCGACGTCGATGATCTCGGCATGGCGCAGGTCGTCAACGGTGGCATCGTGCCCGCCGGGTCCGAGGACAAAGCCAATCTCCTGGTGGCCAACTGTCCCGAGTACGCGATTTCGGTCGTCGAGTAGTTCCGCGCCATTCACCGGTCCTGACCTGGCCCTGACCCGACGAGAACAAGCGAGAAACAGATGACTGATACCCGAGTACGGACCGCTCCCCCGGTCATCGATTGGGCGACCGATTTCGACCACACCGACCCGGTGTGGGTCGACAACCCGTTCCCCATCTGGGATGACCTTCGCAAGCGCTGTCCCGTTGCGCACAGCGACCGTTTCAACGGCGTGTTTCTGCCGACGCGGGCCGAGGACATTCACGCCATCGCCTACGACACCGACCATTTCACGTCACGAGCTGTCGTCGTGTCGACCAATGTGCCCGAAGCCGTTGCGCCGATTGGCGGTGCCCCGCCCATCACCAGCGATCCGCCGTTCCACCAGCACGCCCGCAAGATCCTGCTCCCCGCGTTCGGCCCGAAGGTGATCGAGGCCCTGCGTCCCCGCGTCGTCGAGCTCTGCCACAAGCTGATCGACGACATGGAAGGACGCGACGTCGTCGACGGTGCCGCCGACTACGCCCAGAGCATTCCGCCCGCGGTGATCGCCCACATGCTCGGCCTCCCCATGGAGGACGGCGACATCTTCCGCACGTTCATCCACAACACGCTGGGCAACGTCGACGCGCCTCCGGAGGAACGACAGGCCGCATTCGGACAGCTCGACTCGTACCTCGATGGACATCTGAACGATCACCTCGAGAACCCGCGCGACGACCTCATCACGTTTCTCCAGAACGCCGAGATCTTCGGGAACAAGCTCTCGTTCGAGCACGTGCGTGGCACGATCGCGTTGCTGATGATCGCCGGCATCGACACCACGTGGTCGGCCATCGGGGCATCGCTGTTCCATTTGGCCTCGACGGACTCGGACCGGGCCCGGCTGCGCAACGAGCCCCAGCTCCTGCCGACGGCGGTGGAGGAGTTCCTCCGGGCCTACGCGCCGGTCACCATGGCCCGCGTCGTCAAAGAAGATGTGGAGATCAGCGGGACCGTCCTCAAGGAGGGCGAATGGTGCCTGCTGCCGTTCCCGGCGGCGAACCGTGACCCGGAGGCCTTCGTCGACGCCGATCAGTTCGTGATCGACCGCGCCGAGAACCGCCACGCCGCGTTCGGGCTCGGCATCCACCGGTGTCTCGGGTCGAACCTCGCGCGCCTTGAACTCTCCGTCGCGGTGCAGGTGTGGATGGAGCGTTTCCCGGATTTCATCCTCGAGGATCCGTCTGCGGTCACGTGGGCTCCCGGCCAGGTGCGCGGTCCCCGCATCCTGCCGATCCGCGTTCTCGAACGCGCCTGATCTCCGGCAGGCGAGCACGCGCTCGCAATCGCGACAGCTGGCTCTAGGGTTCTTGGCCCTAGCGAAGGGGTGCGCGTTTCCGTGGCCGGTCAAGAGAAGTGGCAGCGTCAGTTCATGCGGCTCGGCGCGATCGTCGACCGGCTGAGCCGACCGTTCATGACGGTTGAACTCGACCATCGGGACAGCATTCCCCCCCAACCAATGCTGATGGCAGCCAATCATCGGAGCCTGGCCGACGTGTTCGTGGCGTTGATCGCCTGCTACCGCCTCAAGCGGCCGACGCGCTTCATCGTGTCCCGGGTGTTCTTCAAACGTCCCGTCTTCGGGACAGTGCTGCGGTCGATCGGCTGCATCGAAGGCGGACGAAGGAGCGGAGCCGGTGCTGTCGCGATTGCGGCGATTCGGGACGGGAATTCGTGTGCGATCATGCCCGAAGGAGCGATCAAGGAGATGCTTCCGGGACACATTCTCGCTCCGCTGCTTCCCGGGGTTGCCGAGATCTGGGAGCAGAGTCAGTGCCCGTTCGTCGCCGTGGGGGTCTCCGGCGCCGGCGACGTGTGGAAGAAGGGCCGCTGGCTCCCGCGGATCGCGCTACGGCGCCGGAACCGTCCACTCGTGCATGTCCGGGTTGCCGACCCGGTATTCCCCGGCGGCCTGCCGTGCTCGCTCGATCGTGTCGAGGAGATCATGGAGGCGAACTGTGTCCAGAGCGCCCACGATCACGAGCAGCGGGTCGCGGAGCTGCTCGCCCCGGGCTGAGTCGTCGTCCCGGTCGCCTCGGGTGGTCCGACCTGGGTCACCTACCAGCCGTCGAGGATGGCCCGGCCGCCCGAAGTGCCGATCCGGGTGGCACCGGCCTCGATCATCGCCCTCGCTGTTGCGGCGTCACGGATACCGCCCGACGCTTTGATGCCCGTGTCCTCGCCGACCGTCTCGGCCATGAGGCGTATCGCAGGGACGGTTGCTCCACCGGAGGGATGAAACCCGGTCGAGGTCTTCACGAAATCGGCCCCCGCCGACCTGGCCACACGGCACGCCTCGACGATCTCGGCGTCGGTCAGGACCCCCGTCTCCAGGATGACCTTGAGCAGGGCGTTGGGGACAGCCGCGGCGACGTCGGCGATGTCGCCTTCGAGTCCGTCCCAGTCGCCGGATTTGATGAGTCCGAGGTTCGCGACCATATCGATCTCCGATGCCCCGGCGGCAACCGCCAGCGACGCCTCCATGGCCTTGATGCGGCTGTCAACGGCGCCACTCGGAAAGCCCACGACGGCGCACACCACGATGCCGGCGTCGACCGCATTGACGGCCAGCTCGACGTTGCACGGGCTCACGCAGACCGCGCCGACACCCAGCTCGTTCGCCTCGACACACAGCGCCACGACCTCGTCGGGTGTCGCCTCGGGACGAAGGAGGGTGAGGTCGAGCATGCGGGCGACATCGGCGCGGGACAGGTCCATGTCCCCACGTTCTCACGGCGCCGCCGGTCTCCGTTTCCGATCCGCCGACGCTGAGTTCATCGCCCGCAAGGCGGAAACTTGCCCGGGTTTCGTCGCCGAAACCGGCTTTGCGGGCGACGGAGACCGAATTGGCGGGCGATACGGTCCGTGTGCAGAGGCGGCGCGGAGTTTGGAAGGATGCCGGGGTGACTGATTCGAGATCCGCGGGTCCTGCAGCAGTCCGTCTCGCGGCGCAGCGCTGGCTCGCCTTGGATCCCGACCCGGTTACCGGAGCCGAGACGCAGGCGTTTCTCGACGCGGCAGCGACCGGCGACGCGAAGGCGTTGGAAGACCTCGCCAGCCGCTTCACCGGACGTCTCCAGTTCGGCACGGCGGGGATTCGGGCTGCCATTGGCGCTGGGCCGCAGCGGATGAACCGGTTGGTCGCGCGGCAGACCGCGGCCGGCGTGGCGGCGGATCTCCTGGCGACGGTGCCCAACGCGGCGGCGAGGGGCGTGGTCATCGGTGGCGATGCCCGTCACGGGTCGAAGGAGTTCGTGGAAGACGTGGCCGCGGTGCTCGCTGCGGCGGGCATCGCGTCGATGCGTTTCCCCGACCCGACACCTACCCCGTTGGTGGCGTTCGCGACGAAGCACCTCAACGTCGCCGCCGGCATCCAGGTCACGGCGAGCCACAACCCGCCCGCCGACAACGGGATGAAGGTGTACTGGGGCGACGGCGCCCAGATCGTGCCGCCCATGGATGCGCGCATCGCCGCGGCGATCGACGTGGTGGCGAACGGTCCGATCGTCCTTGCGGGTCCAGAGAGCCCGCTGGCCCAGCTCATCGACCCGACGGTCGTCGATCACTACGTGGCAGGAGTGCACGCACTCGATCCGCGCACCGCCTCGGCGTCAGAGCGAGCGGCGCTGAAGATCGTCATCACCCCGATGCACGGCGTGGGCGGCGCCCTTCTCGTTCGCATCCTCGGCGAAGCCGGATTCAGCCAGGTCGTGCCCGTAGCCGAACAGTTCGCACCCGACCCGGACTTCCCGACGGTGTCGTTCCCCAACCCCGAGGAGCCCGGCGCCCTCGACCTGGCGTTCGCCACGGCCCGACGCGTCGCCGCCGACATCATCATTGCCAACGACCCCGACGCGGACCGGTGTGCTCTGGCCGTTGCCGATCCGTCCGCTGTCGGCGGCTGGCGCATGTTGCGAGGTGACGAGGTCGGCTGGGTTCTCGCCGACCATCTCCTGGGGGTGCCGTCGGACGACCCGCGTCCGACCCTGCTCATCACGACGCTGGTGTCCTCGTCGTTGCTCTCGGCCATGGCGGCGAGTCGGGGTGCGACCTATGTGGAAACGCTCACCGGATTCAAGTGGCTCGCCCGGGCGGCAATGGATCGCCCCGACCACCGGCTGGTCCTTGCGTATGAAGAGGCGCTCGGCTACTGCGTCGGCGATCTCGTGGCCGACAAGGACGGCTTCAGCGCTGCCCTCGTTGCGGCCGACCTTGCCGCGCGACGCAAGGCCGACGGATCTTCGCTGCTCGGTGCTCTCGCCGATATCGAGTCGACCTACGGGCGTTACGACACCTCACAGTGGTCGCTGCGCTTCGACGGACCCACCGCGGCCGACGACATGGCGGCCCTCATGGTTCGGGCCCGCGCCGCTCACCCGAACGAGATCGCTGGTTGCACGGTGGTGGAGGAGCGGGATTACCTCAGAAGCATCCCGCCGGCCGACGTCGTTGTCTTCTCCCTCGGCGAGATCGGGCGTATCACGGTGCGCCCGAGCGGGACCGAGCCGAAGTGCAAGGTCTACTTCGAGGTTGTCTCCCATGGAGGCGCGGCCGCCGTCACGGTCGACGAACTCCGGCTGGCCATGGCTCTGCTGCTGCGTGTCTCGGCGTGATCCGACGCGGGTGTCGTTCGAGGCGTGGCTCTGCTGGCGTGCGGACGTGATCCGACTGATGAACGCGGCTCGTTGATGCCTGAACTCGGACGGCTCCGATGGGAGCGATCCTTCGTGACTGTCCGCTCCGATCCTGCCATCCCGCTCCTCGCCCATGTGCGTGCGACGGGTTCGACCGCATCCCCCATGACGGTTCTCGTCATCGTGTCGCCCCTTGCGTCACACATCGCCGTCGAGTCCGAGATCGAGGTACTGGCCCGTGTGGGCCGCCGGGTTGTCGTCGCCGATCACCCGGGCACCGGCGGGAGCGATGCGTGGACGGGTTCGCTCAACGACTGGGTGGACCAGGTCGGCGGTTCGGTGGATGCCGGTGTGCTCGTTTCCATGGGCCCCGCGGCAGGCGACTCGTCGGAACTGGCCGCGCTCGCGGAGCGGTTGGAGCCGCGCGCCGACGGCTCGCACCTTGCCGCGGCGATCGATGCCGTGCGGTCCGCCTGGGTCTTCGCTCCGTGGCACGAACGCACATCGGCCACCCGTCTACGCGTCGATGTTCCCAATGCTGCGGCGCTGCACGTCGCGGCGCTGCGTCTCCTCGAGTCGCCGTCCACGCTCGTGGAGCGCGGCGCCTGGTTCGACGGACTCTCGTCTCATGCGTTCATGCCGCGGCGCGTGAGCCAGGACCTCGACCCCTCTCGGTCATATGTGCACACACGATTCGGCCAGGTGCACATCAGAACGGAGGGTCGCCGCACGCGGCGCCCAACCGTGCTCGCGCTGCATCCCTCACCCGGGTCGGCGCGGCCCTACGTACACATAGCAGCGCGCCTCGGCTCGACTCGGCGGGTCGTCGCTCCGGACATGCTCGGTAACGGTGATTCCGACGCCCCGGCGACTCATCATGCGCTCACCGACGCGCTCTCGCCGGAGTACGGCGATAGCTGCGGCACGGCGCGCACGCTCGCCGACTACGCCGACGAGGCCGTTACCGTGCTCGACGCCCTCGGTGAGGTGGAGCCCGTCGACATCTGGGGCAACCACACCGGCGCACTCATCGGCATCGAACTGGCGATCCGCCATCCGCACCGCGTCAGCCGACTGGTCATGGACGGCATCACGATCTTCGACCCGACCGAGAAGGCCGACATCGTTGCCCACTACCTCCCGCCGTTCGAACTCGACGAATACGGCGCGCACCTTCACCGGGCCTGGGGGATGCGTCACGACATGATCCTCTTCTGGCCGTGGTACCGCACGAACCCGGCGGGGTGGCGCCCGCTCGGCGCTCTCTCCCCGACGGCGTTGCACGCGATCACCATGGAGCTGCTCCGCAGCGGACCGACGTTCCGTACGGCGTACGACGCCGCGTTTCGCTACCCGACCACGGCGCGGTTGCCGTTGCTCACCGTTCCGGCTTTGCTCACTTTGTTCGGCGACGACCCACTCGCCGGCGCAGCCGACGAGGCGTGCCGACTTCTCCCGTCGTTGCGACGGGCAAGCATCGGCGGCTACGGCCCCGATCAGCTCGATGCGTCAGTCCGGGTGATCACCGACTTCCTCGACGAGGGAAAAGTGTGAGCTCGGTGGCATCAGCGGTCCACCAGCCAGCAAGCGCCTCACGGATCCCTGAGGCGTACTTCGCCAGCCGTGCGCGATCGCTCGTGCCCAGCAGGTCGATGACATCGAAGTAGGCGGCCGGCCCGGCCGAACGGAGCGCCCTCGCCGGTTCGCTGTTGCGTTCGGGGAGACGGGTGGTCAGAAGAACGACCGGGCACCCATCGACGTGATCGCGAATGGCGTGCAAACGACCGAGCGTGTCCCATACGGCGCTCGCGTTGGTCATGCCGGCGCGGTGAGTCATATGCGCGCCAACGGTCTTGAAGTACCACGTCTTCCCGAGGTGGTCGGCGGCTCGGAAATCGACCGCAACGCCTGTCCGCGGGATTCTCGGACGTACCGCCTCGATGGTGAATCCTGCGGCTCGTAGAACCGAACCGGCGAGCTTCCCCGCACCCCACGATTCATCGTCCTCCAGGTCATCAGCACGCATGCCTTCGGCGGTCACCCGGGCTCGGGCGATCTCCACGTACGCAGGATCGAGGTCGTAGCCGATGTATCGCCGGCCGAGGCGAGACGCGGCAACCATGGCGGAACCGCTGCCGAGGAACGGATCAAGGATGAGATCATTTTCGTATGTGTACAGACGGATGAGCTGCTCAGGGAGTTCGACGGGAAACGGCGCCGGATGCCCGACGCGCTTCGCCGACTCCGGAGCGATGTCCCACACATCGAGGGTCAGGGACAAGAAATCGTCCGTGGCGATTGTCGCTACGTGCGGAAGGTTCTCCTTCGCCCGCGTGGCGGCGCTACGCGCCCGGTCGAAGCGACCCTTCGATGCGATGACGACGCGCTCCGTAAGGTCACGCAGCACGGGATTCGCCGGGCTCCGATACGAACCCCAGGCGCATGATCCGGTTGCTCCGACGGCCTTGCGCCAGATGACTTCGCCGCGAAGCAGCAGTCCGAGGTCGTCTTGGAGGATGCGGATCACGTCGGCCGACAGACTGCGGTACGGCTTGCGTCCGAGGTTGGCGACGTTCACCGCGATCCGGCCACCCGGTTCCAGTACGCGGACGCATTCGGTGAACACATTGCGGAGCATGGCGAGGAACTCGACGTAGGACGACGGCACGTGGTCTGCAGTCAACTCCTCCTCATACTGCTTGCCGGCGAAGTACGGCGGCGATGTCACCACCAGGGCGACCGAACCGTCCGGGAGAGCGGTCATGGAGCGCGAGTCACCACAGACGAACGGCTCGGCGATCGCGAACGGCGCCAGCACCGTGTCGTCGTCGGACAGCCTCGGCGCGGCGAAGCGCGTGTAGAAGCCGGTGGCGTCGTGGGCCTCGCGGCGGCCCGATCCAAAGTTCGATGTCGTCGTGGCCACGGTGGCAACGACGGTAGCGGGCAGCCGCGCACGCCGCGAGTCACGGTTCTTACGCGGCGGCGAGTTCCGCGGCGAGCGCGGCGTATCGCGGCTTGATGACCTGCTCGATCAGATGCAAGCGGCCGTCGAAGGCCCAGAACGCGCTCTTCATGCCGTTCACCGTGAACCAGCGGAGATCATCGAGGCCGTAGTCGAAGGTGTCACACAAGGTGGCGAACTCCGACGACATGGAGCAGCCACTCATGAGGCGATTGTCGGTGTTGACGGTCACCCTGAAACGGAGTCGCTTGAGCAGGTGGAGGGGGTGTTCCGCGATGGATTTCGCCGCCCCAGTGTGGACGTTCGACGTCGGGCACATCTCGAGCGGCACCCGCCGATCGCGGACGTACGCGGCCAGGCGGCCGAGTGCGTACGTGCCGTCGGGCCGCACGGTGATGTCGTCGACGATGCGCACCCCGTGGCCGAGCCGCTCGGCACCGCAGTACTGCAGCGCCTCGTGGATCGACGGCAGACCGAACGCCTCGCCGGCATGGATCGTGGTGTGGAAGTTCGCCTCGTGGATGCGATTGAACGCCCCGAGGTGACGAGACGGCGGGAATCCGTCCTCCGGTCCGGCGATGTCGAACCCGATCACGTTGTTGTCCCGGTGACGTATGGCCAGTTCGGCGATCTCGAATGAGTGTGCCTCCTGGCGCATCGCCGACAGCAGGGTGCCGATGGTGATCGTGTTCCCGGCGGACTCGGCGGACTTCCGGCCGATCTCGAACCCCTCGACGACGGCGTCGACGACGGCGTCGAGGCTGAGGCCTTTCTTCAGATGCTGTTCGGGAGCAAAGCGGATCTCCGCGTAGACGACCCCATCGGCGGCGAGGTCCTCGGCCGCCTCCGCCGCGACGCGGGTGAGCGCGTCTCGGTCCTGCATCACGCCCACCGTGTGGTCGAACGTGGAGAGGTAGAGCGGCAACGACAGTCGATCAGCGCCCTCGCGTATTCTTGCGGCGAGATCGTCGGGGTCGGTCGACGGCAGCCCCGTGTAACCGAACTCGTTGGCCAGCTCGATCATCGTTTGCGGGCGCAGACCTCCGTCGAGATGATCGTGGAGCAGGACCTTCGGGGCTCGACGGATGACTTCTAGCGGCAGGCTCATACCCCATTCTTGCCTGCGACCGGGTGCGTGGCGCCGCCGCTGCACCACGACTGCTTCGGCCGGGGGGCTCAGGTCGTCGAGTACGGGTCCGGCCGATCTCGCGACTTGTCGCGTAACCTCGCCTGCCATGTCGGATCGTCAGCGGATTTCGTCGGGTCTGCCCTACGAGCTCATCGTCGGGTACAGCCGGGCCATCCGTGTCCACGAGCACGTCTACGTCTCCGGGACCACGCCGCAGTGGGAGAACGGCATGGTCGACCCCGATCCGGAGCGTCAGGTGCGGCGCTGCTTTGAGATCATCGAGAAGGCGCTCATGGAGGCGGGCGGGTCACTGGCCGACGTCGTCCGCACGCGTATCTACCTGACCAGCACCGACACCGTCCGCGCCGTCGAGAAGGTGCACGGCGAGCTCTTCGGCGACGTCCGTCCGGCGAATTCCACCGTCGTCGTGGCGGCACTCCTCAATCCGGCCTGGAAGGTCGAGATCGAAGCCGACGCCGTCATCGGGTCGAGGGACCGCGAGCACACCGGGAGCTGAGTCGTCATGACCGGGCCGTCCACACCTCGGGTCCTCATCGATTGCGATCCCGGTCACGATGACGTCTTCGCGATCGCCGTTGCCGCGCAGCACTGCGACATCGTCGGGGTCACGACGGTGGCGGGTAACTCGCCGCTGACCAACACCACCCGTAACTCGTTGATCGCCATGGATCTGTTTGGACTGCACCACGTGCCGGTACACAGTGGGTCTGCGGTGCCGGTGAACGGTCGTGAGGGCCGCTACGCGGAGGCACACGGTCGTTCGGGTCTCGACGGCCCGGCACCTCGGACGCCATCACGCACCGTCGACGGGACCGACGCCGTGTCGTTCATCATCGACACGGTGCGTGCGGAGGAGGGTCTGTGGCTTGTGCCGATCGGGCCCCTCACCAACATCGCCCTTGCGCTGCGTCGCGCTCCCGATATTGCGCAGCGGGTGGCCGGCATCTCGATCATGGGTGGGTCGCTGACGCACGGGAACATGACCGGTGCGGCCGAGTTCAACATCTGGTTCGATCCCGAAGCGGCCGAGGAGGTGTTCCGGGCCGGCGCGCCACTGATGATGTGCGGACTCGACCTGACCCATCAGGTGGCGGCTGACGGGAGTTTCATCGACGCACTGGAGGCACATGGGACCGACACCTCGCGCTTCTGTGCCGAGCTGATGCGCTTCTACCACGGGTACTCAGCGCGCTTACTTCATCTGGAGGGCGACTCCGCCTATCGTCACCGCGTCCCGCTTCACGATCCGTGTGCGGTGATGGCGATCACCCATCCGCACCTCTTCACCGTCGAGCGGTTGCACGTTGTGGTCGAGACCACCGGGACGCACACCCGGGGCATGACCCATCCGGACCTCCGGCCGTGGGCCGACCCGTCCCGGGCGAATGTCGACGCCGTCGTCGACGCCCGCCGCGACGAGGCGCTCGATGTCGTTCTTGCCGCCCTGTCGCGCTGACGGCGCGGCGACCCGATGCCGGGCCCGATGCCGGTCGCGATGCGGCAGAACACCTCCCAACGCCGTTCGGAGGTGTTCTGCCCC
>JANLRD010000206.1:0-23066 GCA_031368215.1 Acidimicrobiia bacterium
CGCCCTCGCTCTCCTCGCCTTGATCATGCAGCAGCAGTCGGCGGGGCTCACGTTGGTTCCAAACCAGCCCGCCACATCGCCGGGAACGTCATCGGGCCAACCCGACGGCGAGACAGATCCGAATGACGGCGGCGCCGACGCCAACGGGGACCTCGCCGAATGGTCGTCGTTTTTCCGAGGCGGCCCGAGCAGGTTCAGTCGCCCCGAGATCGTCGTGGTCGTCGACGCGCGCGGCGAAACCCTCGCGGCGAACAGCGGCGCACCGGTAGTCGACTGGGGACTCCCCGTCGAGGTTCCTCCGAGAGCACTCGAAGACCTCTACAAACGGGCCGACGCCCATCCGGTCATCGTCGCCAACGGCGTCGTGCTCCATGCGCCGGGCGAGATGAACCTCGGAAGGAGCATCCGCCTTGCGTCCAGGGCACAGCGCCGCGCGTTGCGCGCCCTGTATCCGTCATGCGCCGTGCCGGGATGTTGCGTGGCATTCGAATTCACCAAACCACACCACGTTCGCTACTGGGAACACGGCGGTCCCACCAACCTCGACAATCTTGTTCCGTTGTGCAGCAAGCATCATCATGCCGCGCACGAAGGCGGCTGGAGACTCACCCTCCGACCGGATCGCACACTGACCATCGCTCTCCCCGATGGCACCATCCTTACCACTGGCCCGCCAGTTCGCCGCCGAGCAGCGTGAGCGGCCGCACGGGTCGGGACCGAGCACGCAGCACCGACACCGTTGACTCGTCGCGCATGGCGAACTTTGACGAGGGGTCACGCAGTCCCTTGACAACCGAATCCGGTGGCGGCGGACGCGCGACAGACGCACCAACGCGTTGTTCCCCGTTCGAAAAAGGAAACCTGGGGCTGTTTTCGGCCATGATGCAGCTAGCCCAACCCTGAGGGATCGACATGAAACAACTCACCGGCGTCGACGTCAGCTTCTTGTTGATGGAGACCAACAACAACTATGGCCACGTGAACGGCCTGAGCATCTACGACCGACCGTCCGACGACTTCGATCCGTTCACCGCCGTGCGCGAGCGGATGCGGATCATGGTCGGCCATCTCGAGCCGCTGCGCCGCAAGGTCGTGGAAGTGCCGTTGTCGTTGGACCGGCCGTACTGGGTCGAAGATGCCGACTTCGACCTCGACTACCACGTGCGCCACATAGGGCTCGCGCCGCCGGGGGCGGCGGACCAGTTGACCGAGCAGGTCGCGAGAATCGTCGGCCGCAAGATGGACCGCTCGCGGCCGCTGTGGGAGGTCTACGTCATCGAGGGTCTCGCCGACGGTCGGTGGGCGCTCCTCCAGAAAACGCACCACGCCACCATCGACGGCGCGTCGGGTGTGATCATGCTCAAGATGTTCACCGACGAATCACGTGATGCCGAATGGACGCTCGAGCCTCGGGAGTGGGTCGGCGAGGAACCTCCCACGCAGGCCGTCATGCTGCAGCGGGCCGTGATGAACCTGGCCGCCAATCCCGTTCGTGGTGCACGGCTGTCGCTCAACATCATCCGCGACTTCGCCGACAGAGCCGGCATCGCCAGTCTCAGCGGCCTCGCCAGCCGCACCCGCGACACCATCGGTGCTGTCGCCAAACGGTCCACGTCGAAGACGGACCAATCATCCCGGGTGAAGTTGCCGATCACCCCGGCCCCTCCGACTCCTTGGAACAAGTCCGTCTCCGCCCACCGTCGCTTCGCCATGCGCTCCACGTCGCTGGAGAATCTGAAGCGGCTCAAGGAGGCGACCGGGTGCACCTTGAACGACGTCGTGATGGCCATTTGCGCCGGCGCGCTGAGGGAATACCTGATCGAGCACGACGCGTTGCCCGACGCTCCGCTGCGCGCCATGGTCCCGGTGTCGATCCGCACCGGCAACGAGCAAGACCCGTGGACGAACCGGGTGTCCGGACTCGTCGCCGACCTGCCGACGAACTGCGCTGATCCGCTCGAGCGCGTCGCACTCTGCCGGGAGGCCATGAACGCGGGGAAGAGCCAGTTTGAGCTCCTGCCGGCCGACGCCCTTGGCCAATCGGCGGACTACGCCTCTCCTCTGGTCGCGGCATCAGCGCTCCGTCTTGTCTCCCGGCTCAGGCTGGCCGATCGCATCAATTCGCCGGTGAACGTCGTCATCTCGAACGTGCCCGGTCCCCGGCAAAGCCTGTACTTCGCGGGAGCGAAGCTCGATGCCTACATCCCCGTTTCGACCATCGCCGATGGGGTCGGGCTGAACATCACCGTGCACAGCTACGGCGACCGGATGGACTTCGGCCTGATCTCGGACCGCGATCTCGTTCCGGACCTCTGGCATCTCGTCGATCTCCACATCGACGAGGTGGCGCGGCTCTTCGAGGCCACCGGGGCCGAGTGGGCCGTTCCGCAATCGCCGCCGCCCATGCGCAAGGGCGGTGATGGCGTGGCGCCTGTCGCTCCGAGCAACCAAGCGGTCGTGGACCGGATCGCCGTCAAGAACACCATTCTGAACGCACCCTCGGTCAAGGCCAATCGAACGCCGGCCGGGAACATAACGAAGGCGAAGCCCGCAGTCAAGAAGCCCGCGGGCAGAAAGCCCGCAGTCAACAACCCCGCAGTCAAAAAGTCGGCAGGCAAAAAGTCGGCGGGGAAGAGGTCGGCCACCAAGAAGTCCGCGCCGAAAGCATCGAAGGAGCCGGCCACGTATGCGTGAGTGGGAACAAGGTCACTGCCCGGCCGACGACGGAACGGCGTTGGGTTGGTTCCGAAGCGGTGGGGTCGGACCTCCGCTCCTGTTGGTCCACGGCTTCACCGACAACGCGTTGTACTTCAGCGCAGCGGCCGACCGTCTCGCAGACAATTGGGATGTCGTGGCCTACGACGCCCGAGGTCACGGTGGGTCGGGCCGGGCCGGCGATCGATTCGACGATGCCATCCGAGTATCCGATCTCTGCAGCGTGGTCAGCACCCTGGGCCTGGACCGTCCAGCGATGATGGGGCATTCGATGGGTGCGTCCACCATTGCCCTCGCCGTCGCCGCCAACCCGGGGCTCGCCCGTGCCGTCGTGCTCGAGGACCCGGCGTGGTGGGAGACGCCGATTCCGACGACAGAGGAAGAGGCGAAGCAGCAAGAGGCGACCCGCCGGGCGGGCAATACTGCGTGGCGCGACTGGGTGGCGTGGATGCAGCAGGCACCGCGCGAGGAGGCACTGGCAGCGCGCCGATCCGATTCGCCGCTCTGGTCGGAGGACGACGTCGCGCTTTCTCTCGACGCCCGCCTGGAGGTGCAACTCGAACTCTTCGAGCACTTCCCGTCAATCCGCGCGCCGTGGCGTACCGTGGTCCCGCTGATCGATTGCCCAACGCTGCTCGTCCTCGGCGACAGCGCTGCAGGCGGCATCATCACGCCCGAACTGGCGGCCGACGCGTCCGCGTTGAACCCACTGATCATCAGCGTGCATATCAGTGGGGCGGGTCACGCGATCCGATATGACCGGTTCGAGCCGTTCATGGAGGCCGCGGTCGCGTTCCTCGCCCGTCACCGTAACGAGAACCGGAAGCCCCGATGACGGCCTGACCGATGCGACAATGGTGGGGCATGCATTCGCAACCGAAGACCCCCCGACGTCCCATTCGAACCCTCCTCGCCGCGGCGATCGTCATCGGCGCGGCGATCGGCGTTGCGTCCTCCTCGCCGCCGGCGAACGCAGCAAAAGCCTCGAACGGCCTCCCCTGGGCCATCGCCCTCGACTGCGGTACCACGGAGCCGTTCTGGGATATCACGGTCGCGATCGACGGCATGTGGATGCGAGAGTTCGACGGCCCGTGGACCAAGATCGCGGCCCAGCCCAGTACCCCCAAGAACGCGCTCCGTACCTGGAAGGTATTTCACCCGGACGGACGCACCGGACGCTTCACGCTGTTCGACGGGCCGGGCTCAGACGGCATGAGCGACCGGGTGTACAGCTATCGCCTGGCCGTCGACTTCGGCGGTGTTCAGCAAGAAGGCGGCTGCGACCGCCTTCCCGACGGGGCCAGGCCCGCACGTGTGATCAACGTGGTCGGGGAGGACACGCTCTTCATTCGTTCGGCGCCGGCGGCAACGGCATCGTCGGTGGCAGCGGTGGCCCCCGGAGGCATCGTCTGGGTGAGGCCCCTCAACGAGAAGGGCAGTTGGGTGCCCGTCGCCTCCGTCGTCGGCGCCGAGTCGGGCCCGGCCACGGTTGTGACCGGATGGGCCAACGGGAAGTTCCTCAGCCGTCGCCGCTGACGACCGGGCGGCGATCCTCCAGCCAAGAATTCACCCGGACGTTGTCGAAATGAGCCCTCGTCGTTCGTCACATTGACGTCCATCATCACAACGGTTGGAAGCACCAACCAAGAAAGGCTCCGTCATGGCCCGATATGCAGCTCTCATCTACGCCGCCGAGCAGAACGACACCGACACCAATCCCGAGCAGTGGGCGGCGATCATGGCCGAGTACAACACCTTCGGTGAAACTGCCGGGGCGGCAGGTGTTCTCGGTGCTGGTGAAGCATTACAGCCGACCTCAACGGCAACGACCGTGCACGTGTCCGGGGGCGCCAAGGGTGGTGACGTCGTCACCACCGACGGACCGTTCGCTGAGACGAAAGAGGCGCTCGGTGGCTTCTATATCCTCGACTGCAAGGACTTGGACGAAGCACTGCACTGGGCGGCGCAGATCCCCGGAGCCTGGCATGGTCGCGTCGAGGTTCGTCCGCTGATCGACTTCTCGCAAGGCTGAGGCTCGCCACGGACAGCGAAGAACCGCCGCTCTCACTCGCCGAGAGCATTCGACGGGAGGGTGGCCGCGTCGTGGCCACCCTCATTCGTCTGACCGGTGATTTCGATCTCACCGAAGATGCCGTGCAGGAAGCGGCGATTGCCGCGCTCGAACAATGGGGGGTTTCCGGCGTGCCCGACAATCCGGGTGCATGGCTGACGACGGTCGCACGACGCAAAGCGCTCGACAGGCTACGGCGCGAGTCATCGAGAACGGCCCGCGAGAGCGCTGCGGTGCGCTTGCTCGACGAGCCGGCCGGGCCGGGCGACCCGGTGGCGAAACGCCCTGACGAGCTTCGCCTGCTCTTCACCTGCTGCCACCCGGCTCTCAACCGGGAGGCCCGCATCGCTCTCACGCTTCGTACCCTCTGTGGTCTCACCACCGCGGAGATCGCCCGAGTGCTTCTCGCCCCCGAGCCCACCGTCGGCCAGCGGATCAGCCGGGCCAAGAAGAAGATCCTGACCGCCCGTATTCCTTACCGCGTGCCGGAGGACCATGAGCTCCCCGAACGGCTGCCTGCCGTGCTCAACGTGCTGTACCTCGTGTTCACGGCCGGCCACCACGCTGCGGATGGCACGCTCGACAGTCGGTTCGGGCTCGCCGACGACGCCATTCGCATCGCCCGACTGGCGTCGGCTTCGTTTCCTGATGAGCCCGAGGTCTGGGGGCTGCTCGCGTTGATGCTGGCAACGCATGCCCGACGCGGTGGTCGGGTGGACGACGCCGGCGACGTGGTGCTGCTCGCCGACCAGGACCGAGCGCGATGGGATCACGAGGCGATCACGGAGTCGACACGTCTGGTCGAGGTGAACCTTCGGAAACGACGCGTCGGACCGTTCCAGATCCAGGCGGCGATCGCCTCGCTGCACGGTCTTGCGCCGACATTCCAGTCGACCGACTGGCCGCAGATCGCCGAGCTCTATGGCTTCCTCGAACGCCTGCAACCGACCCCGGTTGTCCGTATCAATCGGGCGGTTGCCGTGGCCTTCGCTGACGGACCGCAAGCCGGACTCGATCTCCTCGACGCCCTCGGCGATGACGAACTCGCCGAGGTCCGAGGTTGGCACCTCTACTGGTCGACGCGAGCCGACTTCCACCGACGCCTCGGCAACCACGACGACGCGACCGAAGCGTACCGCCGCGCCCTCACCTGTCCGACGAACGAGTCAGACCGACGCTTCCTGGAACGGAGACTCCGGGAGCTGTGAGCCCTACGTGTTGCCCAACTCCTCGCCGATCTCGGCCACAGACCGGTTGAACGCCGGGTCCTGCTCGAGGGCCTCCATCTCCTGCTGCACGACGCGGAGGATGCGGGCCACGTACTCGGCGTGCCACCGCTGGCGCTCGATCTCGGCTGGGCCGTCCGGGGTGTAGGTCTCGATCTCGGAACGATCGAAGGAACCGCGCTCCGTCAATAGCCGTTCGACGGTGTCGAGCCGTTCGCGCAACACGGCAACCTCGCCGGCAAGGGCCATGGTGATCGCCAGCACCCGCTCGACCGCGGGATCGTTGTGAAACCACGGACGAGCACCGCGTGGCTTGGCCCCGGCGAGCGCAATCGGGTCGATGTCAATCACTTCTGACATCCGGACGCCGAACTGCGGTCACTGATATGCGCACTGATCATGCCGCCGGCTTCCACGCACCGAAGACATTCCAGATCGCGGCGCGGCCGTGGTCCTCCGGTTGGCCGGTCTGATCGGAGGTCAACTCCGCCGGCGCCGCGGCGCGAAAGACGACCTGGTCAGCACGAGGGAAGCCGAGCTGCTCCATGGCGTCGAACACGTCGATGTCGTGCATCTGTGACCAGAACGGCTCGTTGTTGAACCACGAATCCCAGTCGCGGATGAACTGCTCGAACAGATCCATGTCGTCGGTGTACTGCGGCTGCTCCACGTGGAGCGTGAGTCCACCCGGCGCAAGCCAGGTATGCACCTTGGCGAAGAGATCGAAGAAGGTCGAGCGACGCGTCTCGTGCCAGAACATGACCGTCTGTATGTAGTCGAACGACCCCGGGCCGATGCCGAGCTCACGGGCCCAGCGTCCTTCGTCCCAGGTGTCGAGGAACTGCGCGTCGGCCTGGACGAAGGTGACATTGTCGATGCCGAGCGACTTCGCGCGGGCGTGTCCGTAGCGGAGCATCGGCGCCCCCGTGTCCACGGCGATCACCTCGGCATCGGGAAAGGCCTGCGCCAGCGGGAGGGTGTTGTGGCCGAGCCCACAGCCGAGGTCGAGGATGCGCCTCGGTGAAAAGGTCGGCCAGGTCTCCCGAAGGTGGGTAGCCACCGCCTTGCCGCCTCCATCGAGCAACCGGCCGAGCGAGCCACCCGTCGTGACGAAGATGCCGCAGTCGTAGTTTGCCGCCGCGCTGACATCGTCGGGTCCCAGTTCGGTGTGATAGCTGCCGGGCATGCAGTGGTTGTCCGTCACCTCGAGGTAGTACGGCACCTTCGAGGTCGGATCCAGCCGAAGAGTCGCGGCGCCCTCGTTGAGCGCCTTGGCCTTGTCGTTGAGCTCGTTGATCTGGCGCAGCACCATCGAGCGGCCCGCCTGCTGACGCATCTCCATGTTCGCCCGCCGGATCGACGACCACGCCTGGAAATAGGGGTCGGCGAGCATCGCCGTCCGAGCGTCGGCGCGGTCCTCGATCGGATGACCGTGCTCGCGTGTGAACGACGGCTGCACACGGCGGTCCCAGGCGATGCGGTTGCCGGGCGACAGCATCGAGATCCGCTTGGTGAGATTGGCGAGGAAGTTGAAGCGGGCCATCTCATCGTGGGTTGGCTCCGGCATCACGGCATGGCGGGCGACGTGATGCCACGCCGGCACGTGCGTGGCCGGAGGCGTCGAGGGGGCAACCGCAGCTTCCATGGAGAACCTCACTTGTTCGATGCAGACTGTTGCACGTTGCTGACGCTCCGCCGTCCGTCCCCGTGTGGAGAGCCGGCAGTGGAGAGCCGGCGGAGAGCGCGACCCACGCGGGGTTGCACGTGCAAGGCTACCGGGCAAGGCTCGTGTTTCACTCAACGGGACGGTGTTCCGTTCACCGGAACCGCTGCCCGCCACCTTTCTCCTGCCGCACCACTGCCCCTTCCCGTCGACGCCCTCGGGCAACCATCCGACTCGAGTATCCCGATGACCGATAGCCGGCCCACCTACTACGAGTACCTCGACACCGCTCGACTGCTCGCCGAGTACCCCCTCGATTTCGTCGACCGGTATCGGTCACTCTCGACCGACGAACTCCACTCGGTACAGAACGAGCGGTTCCTACGATGCGTCGACACGGCGTGGCGCACCCCGTTCTACCGGCGCCTCTGGGGTGCCGCGGGGATCGAGCGCGGCGATGTCACCTCTCTCGACCACCTCGACCTACTGCCCACCTACGACAAGAACGACCTCATGGCGTCGGTCGAGCGGCATCCGCCGTTCGGCGACTACGGCACGCTCGTCGACACTCCATCTGCGCGCATGCCACCGGTCATCCTGCACACCACGAGCGGTACCACCGGGCGCCCCCAGCCACTCATCTTCGGTCCGTGGTCGCGTGAGGTCCAGAACCTGCTCGTCGGACGCATGTACCGGGCGCAGGGCGTTGACCACACCGACATCGTCCACTCGGTCTACGGGCACGGGCTCATCAACGGCGGCCACTACCTCCGGGAAGCCGTCACGAAGTTCACCACTGCGCTCTTCCTCTCCGCGGGTACCGGGAACGAAACCCGTTCCGAACGCCAGGTTGAAGTGATGCACGAGTTCGGCGTGACCACGCTCATCGGCTTTTCCGACTACCTGCGCAAGCTCGCGCAGGTAGCGTCGGAGAAGGGACTCGTTGCCGGACGCGACCTCGCCATCCGCCGCATCATCGCCCACTTCGGCGCCGAGGACCGCAGCCCGATCGCCGAGGCGTGGGGGTCCACACCGGACGCTCCGGTGGAGACGTACGACTGGTACGGCGTGGGCGACACCGGCTGCATCGCCGGCGAGATCCCCGGTTCGGACGGCATGATGATCTGGGAGGACGCCCATCACGTGGAGATCCTCGGAATCGACACCGGGACCCCCGTTGCCCCGGGTGATCGCGGTGACCTCGTGGTGACATGCCTGTTCAAGGACGACTGCTATCCGATCATCCGTTTCAACACCCACGACGTGTTTGCGTTCCGTCCCGGAGTCGCATCGAATGGACTGCCGTTCCGCCGGCTCTCCCGGTTCCTCGGACGCAGCGACAACATGGTCAAGCTCAAAGGCATCAACGTGTTCCCCCATGCGTTCGGAGGCATCCTCGACGGCCTCGGAGACTCCGACCTCACGGGTGAATTCGTCTGTGTGCTTACCAATGACTCGGTGGGCGGTGAGAATCTCGACGTGCAGGTGGAGCACCGCGCAGCGGCGGCGGCCGACGCCACCGCGTACGAGGCGATGTTCGCTCAGCGACTCGGCGTTCGGGTCGGCGTCACCCTGGTCGGGCCTGGTGCGACCTCCGCCATGACGGAGGTCGAGCGTCGCCAGAAGCCGATCCGCCTCATCGACCGGCGAGGCTGAACGATGTCCGCCAGCTCCGAGTCGGACCCGTCGTTCGACGCAGTGCGCTCCGCGTTGAACGTTCGCGGGCGCGAGCTCGGCGCGGTCATCGAGATCGTTCCCGCGTCTGAGCGATCCGGGTCGGCTCGACGCGTTGAGCCGGGCGGGTTGCATGGCGTGGCCGTCGCAGTCAAGGCCAACATCGCCGTTCGGGGCGCCGCATGGTCGGCGGGCATCGGTGCTCGTTCGCGCCTCATCTCGACCGACGATGCCCCAGTCGTACGCGCGCTTCGTATGGCAGGCGCGGACATCGCGGCAATGGTCAACATGGCCGAGGCCGCGCTTGGAGCAACGACCAACAACGCCTTCTTCGGCATCGGGAGGAACCCGCACGACCTCACCCGCACCTGTGGCGGATCAAGCGGGGGTTCCGGTGCTGTTGTCGGCGGCGGCCTCGTCTCGCTGGCCCTCGGCACCGACACGATGGGCTCCGTCCGAGTTCCCGCGGCTTACTGCGGGTGTGTCGGCTTCAAGCCGTCCAACGGGCTCCTCCCCAATACCGGTGTCGTGCCGCTGTCGACACTGCTCGACTGCGTCGGACCGCTCGCTGCGAACGTCTCCATCGCCATCGCCGCACTCCGGGTCATGGCTTCTCCGACCTTGGCCGGACCGTGGTCGGCTCCTTCGACTCACCGCTTCCGGTGGGACCGGCCGGCGGGTCTCCCTGAGCGGCTCATCGTGCCGACGGAAGTACTCACCCACGATCTCGAACCCGAGGTCGAGGAGGCCTTCGAACGGGTCATCGACGCCCTGCGCCACAGCGGTGTGGAGATCGTCGAACGCCCGCTCGGCATCGATCTCGCCCGGCTCCGACGGCGCGGGTTGGTGCTGTGCGAAGCGGAAGGCGCAGCCGTCCACGCCGACCTGCTCGCCGCGGACCCCGAAGGATTCTCCGCCCACGTGCGATCCATGTTCAGCTTCGGAGGCGCCAAGACGGCGACCGAGCTCGCCGGGATCCTTCAGGAACTCCTCGACATCGGTGCCGCGATCGGCGATCTGCTGTTGGATGCCGACGGATTCCTCACACCCACGACGCCGCAGGTCGCCTTCGCCGCCGAGGGCCCGGTCCCGGCTGACCAGGCCGACTTCACCGCGTTCGCCAACGTCGCCGGCCTTCCGGCCATGTCTCTTCCAGCGCCACGCAAGACGGGCCAGATGCCCGTCGGCATCCAACTCGTCGGACGACGCCTCGCTGACGATCACCTCGCCGCCCACGCGCTGGCCATCGAATCCATGCTCGAGACGATGTCGTGATGCCCGGTCCCGACGCCCTGGGATGACTCGGCAATGCACGTCGTCTTGGTCAACCCGGAGATCGCCGGCAACACCGGCAACATCATCCGCCTGTGTGCCAACACCGGATCCTCGCTGCACCTCGTCGAGCCGATCGGCTTCTCACTCGAGGACAAACTGCTCCAGCGTGCCGGTCTCGACTACCACGATCTCGCTGAAGTGCAGCGGCACGAAACGTGGTCGGCCTGCCGGTCCGCTCTCTCCGGGCGAACGTGGTGGGCCCTCACCAGTCGGGCGTCGCAGAGCTATGCGCACGTACCGATCGGACTCGACGACGTCCTCGTCTACGGGTGCGAGAGCACCGGGCTGCCCGACGATGTTCTCGGAGCTTTCCCTCCGGAGCATCGCGTCCGCATACCGATGCGACCCAACAACCGGAGCCTCAACCTGGCCAACTCCGTCGCTCTCGTCGTCTACGACGTCTGGCGGCGCGCCGACTTCACGGGGTCCACGTGAGCGAAACGGGGCCGATCAGCAACGACCGCGATCCTTCGTACCCGCGCGACGTTCTCTCGAAGGACCTCGACGTACTGATCGTGGCGATCAATCCGTCGCCCCACTCAGCGGCGGTCGGCCACTCGTTCTCCTCACCGACAAATCCGTTCTGGCGTCTCCTCCATGAATCGGGTCTGACACCGACGCAGCTTGCACCGAGTGACGAACACCGTCTTTCCGAGTACGGGATCGGACTCACGACGACCGTCCGCCGACCGACCGCGTCCGCCGGAGAACTCTCTGCGGCCGAGCGACGAGCCGGAGCCTACGAGGTCCGCAAGACCGTGGCCGAGTACCGGCCGCGGTACGTCGCGTTGCTCGGGCTTACGCTCTTCCCGGTCTTCTTTCCCCGCACTTCGTCAGCAGGGGCCGGCCTTGCCTCCGTTCGGCTCGAAGGCTCGGCGGTGTACGTCCTGCCCAACCCGAGCGGCCGAAACCGCGCATTTCCGGGATTCGACAACAAGCTGGTCTGGTTCCGTGACCTCGCCCAAGTGCTCGGGCGCACGTCGCTCAGACGTCGAGGAAACGGCTGACGGCGAGCGCGGAACCGATCGCTCCGACCGCCGTGCCGATCACCACGAGGATGATCCCCGTCGTGACGACTTCGCTGCCGGTTACCGAGAACTGCTTGAGCAGTCCGACGGTCGAGTTGCGTATCGCCGACTGCGCGGCCGAGGTACCCGCGGCGAGAATCCCGAAGGAAACCAACGCGCCGATCGCGCCCTGAAGCATCCCCTCGACCATGAAGGGCAGCCGAATGAATCCGTTCGTCGCGCCGACGAGCTTCATCACAGCCACTTCCCGACGCCTCGAGAAGATCGCCATTCGGATCGTGTTCAGGATGAGCACGATCGCTGACACGAGCAAGGCTCCCGCGACAATGAGGATCACGTTCTGGATCCACCCCGTGACCGTGAGGATCGTCTTGATCGAGCGGGCGAACGACACCTCGTAGACCCCGGCGCGCTTCTTGAACCGCTTGCCGATCGCCTCGATGTCGGCGGCGTCGCGCGGCTTTACCCGCCACTGTTCGGGCGCGTACTTCGCATCGGGATACGAGTCGAGGATCTCCGGGGAATTGCGGTAGAGGCGTTGGATGTCGGCAAACGCCTCCTCCTTCGACACGAACCGGAACCGGGACAGCTCGGGCATCGCCTTCAGTTCTCGACCGATGGCGTCGACCTGTGCCTTCGTCGCCTCCGGCTGCATGAAGACGGTGATCTCGAAGCCCCCGCGGAACTGCACCGTGGCATTGTCGACCGACGATCGGAACAGCAGCGCGGCCCCGGCCAGGGCGAGGGACAGGGTCACCGTCAGCAGCGACGCCACCGTCATCAAGACGTTGCGCCGAAGGTTCGTCAGGCTCTCACGGAGGATGTAGCCGATGCGCATCCCCCGACTACTCCAGTGTCCCGTAGACGCCACGGGCCTGGTCACGGACCAGAGAGCCACGATCCAACTCGACCACGCGTCGGCGCATCGAGTCGACGATGCCTTGATCGTGGGTGGCCATGAGCACCGTGGTGCCCGTGCGGTTGATCCGGTCGAGCAGCCGCATGATACCGACGCTGGTGTTCGGGTCGAGGTTCCCGGTGGGTTCGTCAGCAAGGAGGATCAGCGGACGATTCACGAAAGCACGTGCGATCGAGACCCGTTGCTGCTCGCCGCCGGAGAGCTCACTCGGAAAGCTCTCGGCCTTCTTCGTCAAGCCGACGAGTTCGAGGATCTGGGGAACCTGTTGGTGGATCACGCTGCGGGGGCGTCCGATGACTTCGAGTGCGAACGCCACATTCTCGGTGACGGTCTTGTTCGGCAACAGCTTGAAGTCCTGGAAGATGCATCCGATGTTGCGCCGTAGGTAGGGCACCTTCGCTCCGGAGAGCTCTCCGATGTTCTTGCCGGCGACCCAGATCGAACCCTCGGTGGGTGTCTCCTCCTTCAGGAGCAAACGCATGAAGGTGGACTTCCCGGACCCCGAGGAGCCGACGAGGAACACGAACTCGCCCTTGCCGATCTCACAGGAGATGTTGCGAAGGGCGACAGTCTTGTTCCGGTACACCTTGGTGACGTTTTCGATCCGGATCATGGGAGAAGGGGGGCGGGAGGGGAAGCTGACCCGACCGAGTCAAACGCTACCAGCGCCCCCCGATCGAGCGAGGCACCCCGGACTCGGCCGTCCGGGGTGGCGTGCGATTGCGGCAGAACACCTCCGAGGGGCACTGGGAGGTGTTCTGCCCCCATAGATGGGGGCAACCTCTCTCCCAGCGTCCTCTGCGGGGTCACTCCGGGGTTTCTGTGCGGCGCCAGCGAAGCCAGGACTCCATGAAGGGGTCGAGGTCGCCGTCCAGGACACCAGCGACGTTGCCGGTTTCGTACTCGGTGCGGAGGTCCTTGACCATCTGATACGGGGCCATCACGTACGAGCGGATCTGGTTCCCCCATGCCGCGTCCTTCTGCGGGCCGGTGATCGAGGCCATCTTGGCATCGGCCTCCTGGCGAGCCCGCTCCAAGAGCTTCACCGCCAACATGTCCATCGCCCGCGCCCGGTTCTGGATCTGGCTCCGCTCGATCTGGCAGCTCACGACGATCCCCGTCGGCAGATGCGTCATCCGCACCGCCGAGTCGGTCGTGTTCACGTGCTGACCACCGGCGCCCGACGAACGGAACACATCGACGCGCAGGTCCCTGTCGTCGATCACGATCTTCGACGTCGCATCTTCGATGACGGGGGCAACAGCGACACCGGCGAACGACGTCTGACGCCTTGCCTGGCCGTCGAACGGGGAGATGCGCACCAGGCGGTGCACCCCTCGCTCGGCCGAGAGCAGTCCGTAGGCATATCGACCCTTCACCAGCACGGTCGCCGAGTTGATCCCCGCCTCGTTGCCCTCGAGAACGGACTCGACTTCGGTGGTCAACCCGCGCACCTCCGCCCAGCGCAGGTACATCCGCAACATCATCTCTGCCCAGTCCTGTGCATCCACACCACCGGCACCGGAGTGCACCTCGAGTAGCGCGTCGCCTTCGTCGTATTCGCCGGTGAACAGGCTTCGCAGCTCGAGGGTGTGGGCGATCCTGTCGGCGTTCGAGATCGCCTCGATCAGCTCGGGTTCCAGCGACTCGTCGCCTTCCGCCAATCCCAGCTCGAGCAGCGTCTCGGCATCTTCGAGGTTGGTACGCAGACCGTGCAGGGAGTTGAGGTCGTCGTTGATCGCCGCAAGGTCGGCCCCGAGCGCCCTCGCCTTGGACGGATCGTTGGTCCAGATGTCGGCGTCGGACAGCTCCTGTTCGATGCGTTCCTTCTCGACGACAAGTTGTGGCCCGCGCAGGTACCCTTCAGCCTCTGCGAGGCGGGTCCGCAACGACGCAACCTCTTCACGACGCTCCGACAGAGCCATACGTACACGTACCTTTCACAACCGAAGACGACAACGTTCCGCGAACCCTGCGAACAGGGGCGGCGCGTCTACTTCCCGTGGCAGTTCTTGAACTTCTTGCCGCTCCCGCAGAAGCAGGGATCATTGCGGCCGATGCGATCCTGTTCCGACTTCACGATCGGCTTCTGCGGTTCCGGCTCCGCCTCGGGAACACGCTGAACGAAGCTGTCGCCGTCTTCGTCGCCGTCTTCGGGGATGGTTGCGGTGGCCGCGAACATGGCGCCGACGTCCATGCCGAACCCGCCGATCGAGCCCTCATCGGCCGACGACAGCTGCAGGTCACGGATCTCCGGCGAGTGTGCGTCGAGCGTCGACACGTCGGCATGCATGGCGTAGCGGACGAAGTCGTCATCGATGGCATTGACCATGCTCGAGAACATGTCGAAGCCCTCGCGCTGCCACTCGACGAGGGGATCCTTCTGGCCCATCGCCCGCAGGTTGATGCCTTCCTGGAGATAGTCCATTTCGGACAGGTGTTCCCGCCAACGCTGATCGACGATGCCGAGCAGGATATTGCGTTCCACTTCACGGACGGTCTCAGCACCGAGCTCAGCTTCCCGTGCTTCGTACTTCTCGACGGCCTCGGCGACGAAGCTCTCGATCAGCGTGACTTTGCTGCGCGCCGCCCGCAGGTCCTCCACCGTGAACTCGGTCGGGTAGTACCCCTGCACGGCGATCAACAGCGAGTCGAAGTCCCACGCCTCGGCGAAGTCGCCTTCGCAGTGCTCGGCGACGATGTCCGACATCGCCTCTTCGAGATCCATCATCAGCTGATCGCGGAGATCACCACCGGAGAGGATCTGTTCGCGCTTGGCATAGATCACCTTGCGCTGCTCGTTCATCACCTCGTCGTACTTGAGGACGTTCTTGCGAATCTCGGCGTTGCGCGCCTCGACGGTGTTCTGCGCGCGCTCGATGGCCTTGCTGACCATCTTCGCCTCGATCGGCACGTCGTCGGGCAGCGCCCGGCCCATCACCCAGTTCATTGCCCCGGTGGCGAACAGACGCATGAGATCGTCCTCGAGCGAAAGGTAGAAGCGGCTCTCTCCGGGATCACCCTGACGACCGGCACGGCCGCGGAGCTGGTTGTCGATGCGCCGACTCTCGTGGCGCTCGGTGGCGAGCACGTAGAGCCCCCCGAGCGATCGGACCGCATCACCGTCGGCCCGGCAGGACTCCTCGTAGCGCGGCCGCGCCTCGTCGAAGATCTCCTTCGCCTTGGCCAGCGCACCCTTGGCCTCGGGCTGGGCCTCCAGCGCCTCGACGATCGCCGCGTCGTCCGTGTCGAGATCGAGCAGATCAGGGTTGATACCGGCCTGGGCGACCTCTCGCCGTGCGAGTCCTTCAGGATTGCCGCCAAGGAGGATGTCGACACCACGGCCGGCCATGTTCGTGGCGACCGTGACACCGCCGGAACGCCCGGCCTGGGCGACGATCTCGGCTTCGGACGTGTGGAACTTCGCGTTCAGCACCGCGTGAGGGATGCGCCGTTCGGCAAGCAGGTGGGACACCAGCTCGCTTTTCTCCACCGACACGGTGCCGACGAGCACCGGCTGCCCCTTCTCGTGGCGCTCGGCGATGTCGTCGACGACGGCCGCGAACTTGGACTTCTCCGACTTGTAGATGAGGTCTGCTTCGTCGAGGCGCACCATCGGCCGATGTGTCGGGATCGGCACCACGGAGAGGTTGTAGGTCGACGCGAACTCCCCGGCCTCGGTCTCGGCGGTGCCGGTCATGCCGGCGAGCTTCTCGTAGAGGCGGAAATAGTTCTGGAGCGTGGTCGTGGCCAGGGTCTGGTTCTCCTCCTTGATCTTCACCCGCTCCTTCGCCTCGACCGCCTGGTGGAGCCCCTCGGACCAGCGCCGACCCTCGAGGATGCGGCCGGTGAACTCGTCGACGATCTTCACCTCACCGTCGGCGACGAGGTAGTCGACGTCGCGCTTGAACAGTTCCTTCGCCCGCAGCGCCGCGCTGAGGTGATGCACGAAGTTGGCGGACGGATCGTCGTAGATGTTCTCCACACCGAGCGCCGCCTCGACCTTGTCGATGCCGGGCTCGGTCGGCGAGATCTGCTTCTTCTCCTCATCGACGTCGTAGTCGACCCCACGGGTCAGCGAGCGGACGATCGACGCAAACTGCACGTACAGCTTCGCCGCATCGGCGAGCCGACCGCTGATGATGTGCGGGGTCCGTGCCTCATCGATCAGGATCGAGTCGACCTCGTCGACGATCGCGTAGTAGTGCTCGCGCTGCACCCGTTCGGCCATCGACATCGTCATGTTGTCGCGCAGGTAGTCGAAGCCGAGCTCGGAGTTCGTGCTGTAGGTGACGTCGGAGCCGTAGGCCAGACGCTTGGCCTCCGAGTCGGACACCTCGGCGCTCACCAGGCCGACGCTGACCCCGAGGAAGCGGTGGATCTGCCCCATCCAGTCGGAGTCACGCTTGGCCAGGTAGTCGTTCACCGTGACCACGTGGACGCCACGCTGCGTCAGACCGTTGAGATACACCGGAAGCGTCGAGACGAGGGTCTTGCCCTCGCCCGTCTTCATCTCCGCAATCCACCCGAAATGCAGCGCCGCCCCACCCATCAGCTGGACGTCGTAGTGACGCTGCCCGATCACCCGGTTGGCGCCCTCACGAACCACCGCAAAGGCTTCGATCAGAAGGTCGTCGAGCGCCTCACCCCGCGCCAACCGCTCACGGAACTCAACCGTCTTGGCCGCAAGCGCCGAGTCGCTGAGCCCCTGCATCGAAGACTCGAGTGCGTTGATGTCCGGCACGAGCGCCTGAAGTGCTCGAACCTTCTTGCCCTCGCCGGCGCGCAGGACTTTGCGAAAAATCGACATAGTGCGAACATCCTACCGGCGGGGGTCGCGTCGCCGACCGCTTCAGCCGACTCGTGACCCGAACGAGGCGTTCTCGGCGCGGGCGACGGTGGTCAGCGCGAGATGATCGCCGGGACCGAGCCCGGCGGAGTGGCGGCGCCGCCCACGAAGATCTGTGTTGGTGCGAGCGCCACGCCGTCGATCGATCCATCGATGCTGAACGAGGTGGCGCACGGCGACACGACATCGAACGAGTCACCGGCCGCGTTCACCCGAAGGCTGAACGCCACCTGCTGGCCCGACGCCTTGACGACGTCTCGGCGCTCCACGCCGCCCGACAGCGCCTTGACCGGGGCATTCGCCACGACCCGACCATCGAACTGACGCGGCGACCCCGGATCAGTTTCGAACGCAAGGCGGAGCACCCCCTTCTCGATCCAGGCGTAGACGCCGCCCGGACCACGACGAAATGCCGGACGACCGGAGACAGCGACGGGCCACGGTGTGGTCGGACAGGCGGTCGCCACTGCGGCCAACGCCGGCGGCTGCGCCGTCGAAGCGGCGATCGGGGCGACGGCGCTGGTCGTTGGCGCCGCCGAGCCGCGCTGGATCACTCCTGGCATGGCCGCCGGATTCACCGCCGCCGGGCCGAAGAACAGCTGCTGGGGGGTCATCGCTTGACCGTCGATCTCACCCCTGACCGAGATCACCGACGCACAGGGCGATTCGATCGCCACACCGTCGAGACCACCGAAGTTCGCGAAGCGGAGCCGCACCGACTGGGACCGGATCTCGACGATTTCGCTCTTGCCTTCTGTCCCTACCGGCTTCCCGGAGATCGGGGCGTCGAACGTGACGACCGCCGAGAACGTCGTGGGGGCGCCCCGGTCGTTGGTCGCTCCGATCCGCCACACACCCCGTTCCTGCCAGATGTAGAGGCCGGTGGTTCCCCCCGCCACAAAGCTCGGCGCACGACCGCCGAACGCCGCCCAACCGGACGTCGCGTCGCACTTCGTTGCTTTCCTCCCCGCCGCGCCAGCCGGAGTTGCCGCGGTCGCGCCGAGAACGGTCAGCGCACTGACCACGACGGCAACGAGCCGAAGCATCCGGAGACGAGAGCGAAAAGGCGAGGAGGAGTTCATGGGCTTCGCAGTGGACGGGAGCGGGGAAGTTCAACCACCATGCCAGCCCGGGCCGCTGTCGTCTCGGGACGACACCAACCAACGCAAGCAGGGGCCCGGAGAACCGGACCCCTGCATCATGGCCGCTACGCATGGGCCAGACGTTGCTTCGATGTCATCAGAATGTGATGGACCCCGACATGCGTCGCACCGACCGGACCGTCGTTCCCGGGCGCCACCTCGTTCGCGGCGGCGAACTCGTACTTACGCTGCGTCGATCAGGCCTAGATGGCCGTCTTCGCGGCGATAGAGGACCGCCGCGAGACCGGTCTCGGAGTTGGTGAACAAGAAGAAGTCGTGCTGGAGGAGATCGAGCTTCAGCGCCGCCTCGTCGGGGGTCATCGGCTCCATGACGAACTGCTTCTTGCGGACGATCCGCGCGACGGTGTCGTCCACCTCAGCGGCCGGTTCCACCACGAGGCGGTCGAGCACCGCGGTGGACCCCTTCGGCACCTTCACACCGTTGACCTTGGCCACGCCGTTGTGATGCGAGTGGCTGTGGTGACGCGTGACGACGCGTCCTTTGAGCTTGGTGAGCTGATGGGACAGCTTGTCGATGACCAGGTCCAGTGCCGCAAACGAATCCGACGACGTCGCCTTTGCCCGGACGTAGTGCCCATGACCGAAGAGCACGACCTCACAGCCCTCATGGGCGGCGATGCGTTTGTTCTTCTCCTCGAAGAACGTGACGTCGGCGTGATCCATCCCCTCGAGATATTTCGTCAGACGGGAGATCTTCTCGCTGGTGACCGACTTCAAACGGTCGGTGAGCACGAGATTGCGACTCTTGAACGTGATCTGCACAGCGGTTCCTCCTGGGAGTTGGATCAGGGTGATTCGTGTGTTGGCGTGTTCGCGGCGGCGGTTCGTGAAGGACGGCCCGGACCCTCCGGACACGCCCGCGAACTGGTCGTTTGGCGACCCTACACCGCACCTCCCGGAGGAACACCACTTTCCGGTACGACGTTCACTCCTGAAGCCCCGCACAACTCGCGGCGGGCGAAGCACACGCCGATCACCACCGGAACTCCGGCGTCACGCAGAGCCGCGGCCGCACGCGACATCGTGGCCCCGGTCGTGACGACGTCGTCGACAACGAGGACCACCTCCGCCCCCCGGGGTGAAACGGCGGCGAATCGCAACAGCGCCCGCTCCCGGGCAGTACGTCCGGCCTGCGGCCCGCCATGGCGTTCGAGCAGCTCGGTGGCGCGCAGGCCGTGGTGACGGGCATAGGACCGAGCCAGTCGTTCGGCGGGGTCGTACCCTCGGGAGCGTCGGTGGACACCCGACCCCGTGGCCCAGGTGACCACACACGGCCTGGCCAACGCGTCAACGCTCAGCGCGGGAAGCGAGCGCCCCATCACGGCGAGCCATCCGTGGGCGGAGGTCGCCTTCGCCGCCAGAACGAGGTGGCGGACCGGTCCGGCATAGGCGAAGCGACACCACAGCGCGTCGAGTCCCGGCGGCACCGACACCTCGGCGGACGGAGGGAAGCGCTCCCAACATGGGGCGCAGCAGCCCGAGCACCGCTCTTCGCAGACAGGACAGACCAACGGAAGTACTCGTTGCCACATGGGCCCGAGCATGGCCGCCGGGGTACGACAACGGCGCGGTGGTACCGGCTCTCAGACGGTGAAGGTCGGCGTGAGCGCCAAGGTCGCCAGGCGTTCCTGCTCGGCGGCATCCACGCTGCGAGCCTCGTCGATCAATAGCACGGGGATGCCGTCGACAACGCTGTAGACCCGGGCGAGGCGCGGGTTGTAGAGGATCTCGGCGCCGCCATCGATCCCGTACAGCAAGGGCCCCTTGTCTTGCGGACAGGCGAGGATGTCGAGGAGTTTCTGAGCGAGGGCCACGCTTCGATGCTACGGGTCGCGCACGAAGGCGAGCGCGCGACCCGAATCATCCAGACTCAGCAGCGGTAGTGGTCGGCTCTGCTCGATCGTCACCGCAGCGGGGCCGACCACTCAGTAGCGGTAGTGCTCCGACTTGAACGGACCCGAGGGATTCACACCGAGGTACTCCGCCTGCTCGTCGTTGAGCTTGGTCAGCCGCACGCCGAGCGCATCGAGGTGGTAGCGGGCCACCTTCTCGTCGAGGGCCTTCGGGAGGACGTAGACGCCAACCGGGTAGTTCTCGGTGTGATTGAACAGCTCGACCTGGGCCAGCACCTGGTTCGAGAACGAGCACGACATCACGAAGCTCGGATGGCCGGTGGCGCAACCCAGGTTCACGAGGCGGCCTTCGGCGAGGATGATCACGGAATGGCCGTCTTCGAACGTCCACAGGTCCGTCTGGGGCTTGAGCTCCATACGGGTGACACCGGGATAGCGCGAAAGGCCGGCCATGTCGATCTCGTTGTCGAAGTGTCCGATGTTGCACACGATCGCGTTGTGCTTCATCTGCGACATGTGCTCTGCGGTGATGATGTCGGAGTTGCCGGTGGCGGTGACGAAGATGTCGGCGACGGCCAACGTGTCCTCGATCGGCACGACCTGGTAGCCCTCCATCACGGCCTGCAGCGCGTTGATCGGATCGATCTCGGTGATGATCACCCGAGCGCCCTGACCGCGCAGGGATTGCGCCGAACCCTTCCCCACATCGCCGTAGCCGCAGACGACCGCAGTCTTGCCGCCGATCATCACGTCCGTTGCCCGGTTGATGGCGTCGACGAGGGAGTGCCGACAGCCGTAGAGGTTGTCGAACTTCGACTTGGTGACGCAGTCGTTCACATTGATCGCCGGGATCTTCAGCTCGCCGCGCTCGTGCATCTGATAGAGGCGGTGCACGCCGGTGGTCGTCTCCTCGGTGACGCCCTTGACACCCTCGAGCATCTTCGTCCACTTCGTCGGATCCTCTTTCATCGTGCGCGCCAGCAGGCGCAAGATGATCGAGAACTCCGCGCTCGACGCCTCACCGGCATCCGGCACCGCTCCCTGCATTTCGTACTGCGCTCCCTTGTGCATCACCAGGGTGGCGTCGCCGCCGTCGTCGAGAATCATGTTCGGACCGGTGTTGCCGTCGGCATCCGGAGGCCACGACATCATCTGCTCCGTGCACCACCAGTACTCCTCGAGCGACTCGCCCTTCCAGGCGAAGACCGGCACCCCGGCCGGAGCGTCGGCAGTGCCCTGCGGGCCGACAGCGATCGCTGCCGCAGCGTGGTCCTGCGTGGAGAAGATGTTGCAGCTCGCCCAGCGCACCTCGGCGCCGAGCTCAACGAGCGTCTCGATCAGGACGGCGGTCTGCACGGTCATGTGCAGCGAACCGCTGATGCGGGCGCCCTTGAGCGGCTTCGATGGCCCGAACTCGCGGCGAATGGCCCGGAGGCCGGGCATCTCGTGTTCGGCGAGGTGGATTTCGCGTCGTCCGAACGGGGCGAGCGAGAGGTCGGCGACTTTGTAGTCGCGGTCGGTCAATGTGGGCATGGAATTCGGCTCCTTCGATGAGCGGGTGGGCGCCGCTCACGGGAGACGGCACGCAGACGGAAAGAGTCGGCCCCGAACACGGGATGACAGCGTATGAACGCCCGACGAGAGGAGACGAGTCTATCGGCACCTGAGTCGGGGGAAGCGTTCACCCGAACACCGCCAGAGCCGATGCTCCAGTGGCGTCACGCCTTGACGGAAGCAAGCCCCATGATGAGGGCGAGAACGTCGGCGACGTGGGTACCGACCTCGTCGGCCGTCGGCGCTTCAAGGTTGAGCCGCAACAGCGGCTCGGTGTTCGAGGCCCGAAGGTTGAACCACCACGAACCCATGTCGACCGTCAAGCCGTCGAGATGGTCGATCGACGTGGCCCTGGCGGCGTACGCCGTCTGCACCCGTTCGATTACCAGCTCTGGGTTCGCCACCTTGGTGTTGATCTCGCCCGAACCGGCGTAGCGCTCGAATGGCGCCCGGACCTGGCTGAGGGCGGCGCCCCCGTCGGCCGTCGAGAGCAGCTCAAGAACATGGAGCGCGGCGATGATCCCGGAGTCGGCCCGCCAGTTGTCGCGGAAGTAGTAATGAGCAGAGTGCTCACCCCCGAAGACCGCATCGGTCTCCGCCATGAGCGCCTTGATGAAGCTGTGTCCCACCCTGGTGCGGATCGGAACGCCACCGTGCTCCAAGATGACCTCCGGCACTGCCTTCGAACAAATGCAGTTGTAGAGGACCGTTGCGCCGGGGTTCTTGTCCAGGACCGCCGCCGCGACCATTGCCGTCGTAGTCGAGCCCGAGATCGGCTGCCCCCGCTCATCGACCAGGAACACCCGGTCGGCATCGCCGTCAAAGGCCAGACCGATGTCGGCGTGCGATGCCAGGACTGCCGCCTGCAGGTCACGCAGGTTCTCCGACTGGATCGGATCCGCCGGATGGTTCGGAAACGTCCCGTCGAGCTCGGGGAACAGGACCTCGAACGTGACCGGCAAGCGCTTGAGCACCGCAGGGGCAACGAGACCGCCCATCCCGTTCGCGGTGTCGGC
>JANLRD010000242.1:0-4576 GCA_031368215.1 Acidimicrobiia bacterium
GGGGGGGCTCTCGGGGGAGGTTTGTTGCGCCCGGGCGGGGGTGGGGGGGGGGGGGGGGGCCCCCCCCCCCCCCCGACGATGCCGGCATCGTTCCCCAACTCGGCGACGACCACCGGTGTGCGGGTCTTGAGCTTCGGCACCCACTTGGCGGCATCGTTGACGACGCCACCGCCGAGCACAATCACCTCGGGCCAGATCATCGCCTCGACCCGTGCGAGATAGGCGTTGACCCGCTCGGTCCACTTCTTGAAGCTGAGGTTCTCCCGATCACGGACACTCGCCGCGGCAAAGCGTTCGGCGTCGTTGCCTGCCATCTGGAGATGACCGAACTCGATGCCGGGAACGGCGACTCCCCGATACGCGAGTCCGGAGCCGATGCCGGTTCCGAAGGTGAGCATGAGCACCAAGCCCTCGGCGCCACGAGCCGCGCCGTAGCGAATCTCGGCGAGCACGGCGGCCTGGGCGTCGTTGATGACCGTGAACGGCCGCTTGCACGCTTCCTCGAAGAATGCGTCGGCATCGCGTTCGAGCCAGCCGTGGTCCATGTTCGCTGCAGTGTGGGTGATGCCGTCCCACACGACGCCCGGGTACGTGCACCCGACGGGGCCCTTCGCCGAGGTCATCGTGGAGAAGTGGCGCACGATGTCGTTCACCACGACGCCGCACGCCTCCGGTGTCGCAGGCTGGGGCGTGTCGATGCGAAGGCGATCGTTGGCCAGGCGTCCCTCGTGGAGATCGACGGGTGCGCCCTTGATCCCACTGCCGCCGATATCGATCCCGAGCACGAGGTGGTTCGCCGCAGCACGGATGCTCGACACGCGGGTCGAGGTCGAACGGGTCGAGCCCTTCTTGGGTGCCGCACCGGCGGGTGCGGGCTTGGGTGTTACGGCCTTGGCAGGCGCGGGCTTGTCGATCGTCGCGGGTGACTTCTTCTTCACCTTCTCGGGCGCAGCCTGCTTGGCCTTCTTGGCCTTGCCGGGCGCAGCCTTCTTCGGTTTGGATGTCGCGGATCCGGCTGTTCGGGCTGCCATGCGCCAATCCTAAGTGCACCGGTGGCGACCGGCGCAGGTGGGGCCTACCGTCGGTGCGTGCGCCTTGATCCGTCGTCGGCCGAAGCCAACATCCGAACGTTCGTGAAGATTCGTGCATCACTCGAACCGGTGGACGTGGTGACGTGGTTCCGCGGGCCGGTGTACGCCTATCTTCCGGGCGTCGGCAGCAAGCATCTCTTCAACTTCGACGGATTCAACATCGGGCGCGCCGTCGAAACCCCTGGAGGGTATGACCTCTTGTCGCGCGAAGCCGTCTTCTACCGTGACCCGACGTCCGACCAGGTCCTCACCTCGTGGACGAACCCGATCACGTCCGAGGTCAACGAAGTGCTCCACATCTGGAACGACCCCGTCAACGGTGGCTTCAAGCTCGACGGACCGCGCGGCCCGTGGACCCTGCGGCCCGAGATCTGGGATGACGTCGTGCACTTCTCCACGGACGTTTTCCTGCTGCACCCGAATCCGCTCCAGCCCGAAGCCTGGCGCCGGGAGTCCGGCGGACCGATGTATCAGGGCGCCGAGCTCTTTCGTTTCATCGCCTCGCGTTCTGCGCTCGAAGACGATTCGCCGATGGCTCCGTGTCACATCTCCTGGGTTCGCCTGGGCCCATGGCTGCCCTGGATGCTGATGGGTGCGACGCAAACGGGTCACCTCGTGTATCACGCGGGCGGCAAGAAGCTCATGGGCGGCTATGGCGAACTGCCCGCTGACATCCGCGCCAAGGTAGAGGCCGAGCGTCCGGAGTTCATGTTCGCGCCGACTTCGGTGAGCGGACCGAACGAGACGAGTTGGACCTTCTACGCGAAGGAGCGCCGTCCGGCGCCATCCACCTAGGTGGCTAGGCCTGCAGGAAACTGGCCATGGCGGCGACGAGAAGGTCGGCGTCAGCCGCACCGCAGAGCTCTCGGGCAGAGTGCATCGAGAGCATGGCGCAGCCCACGTCGATGGTCTCGATGCCGAGTCGCGTCGCCGTTATTGGCCCGATGGTCGAACCGCACGGTTGCGAGTTCTTCGAAACGAAGACCTGCACGGGCACATCGGCACGTTCGCATGCTGCCCGGAACCGAGCGGCGCCCACGGCCGAGGTGGCATAGCGCTGGTTGACGTTCACCTTGAGGACGGGGCCGCCGTTCGGGACGGGACGATGTCCCGGATCGTGCCGATCGGCGTAGTTGGGATGCACGGCGTGGGCCATGTCCGACGAGAGGCAGGTCGAGAGGGCAAGCGCTCGTGCGCGCTGGTCGGTCGTGAGCCCGGACGCTTCGGTGATCCGGTCGATGACGGTCTCGAGGAGCGGACCTGCGGCGCCCGTCGTCGAGGAGGATCCGACCTCCTCGTGATCGAAGAGGGCAACCATCGAGACAGGACCCCGAGGCGCGGTTTGCCCGCTCACGAGCGCGTCGATCGCTGCCCAGCAGGAGAACTGGTTGTCGATCCGTGCGCTCACGACGAACTCGTCGTCGAGACCGAGGAGTCCGGGCGGGGTGAGGTCGTGGAACATCAGGTCGTGGGCGAGCACATCGCCATGCGGAACTCCAGCCTGATCCGCGACCCACTCGATGAAGGCGTCACCGGCGAACTCGCCGAGCCCGACCATCGGGAGGACGTGGAGTTGCTTGTCGAGCACGAGTCCCTTCTCATTCACCTCGCGATCGAGGTGAATTGCCAGTTGCGCGACGCGGCCGATCGCCTTGTCTATTCGAACCAGCACGCTTTCACCGCCCCGCAGGATGAACCTGCCGGAGAGACCGAGGTCGCGGTCGAGCCAGGAATTGAGAAGGGCGCCGCCGTAGATCTCCACGGGAACCTGCCGATAGCCCACGCTCGAGACCGTGGCGTTCGGCTTCACCCGCAGGTTCGGAGAGTCAGTATGTGCACCTATGATATGGAATCCAGTCTCGGCCACATCGGCCTGCTCGGAGATCCATGCGACCAACGCACCACCGCGTTCGACGAAGCATCGGCCGGACACATCTCTCCATTCCTCTGTCTCGAGGAGCGCACGAAATCCTGCGCCTTCGAGCCGCCGCCGGGCCTCGGCGACTGCGTGAAACGGCGAAGGCGATGCGTGGAGAAAATCGAGAAGCGATCGGAGCTTGGACGAGTCGGTCATAGCGATGCCGCACAGTCTGCCAAGCTCTCCTCCGTGATGGAGCACGTGACAACGAAAAGGTTCGGTGCCACGACGCCGTGGTGACGAACGCGAGTGGTGTCCGCGACAACTATGCCGCGCACCCCGAAGGTGCCGAAGGCTGGTACCGGGAGTCCGGTTCGTCCTATCGCAATCCCCATGAAGACGCGATCGTCGAGGTGCTCGGTCTCGCCGCATCGTGGTGGCCCTCGGTGTTCGCCGCCCAGGTGCTCGATCTCTCGTGCGGAAGCGGAGAGGTGACACTCGGACTCATGGCTGCCGGTCTGCCGATCGAACGGATCGGCGCGTGCGACCCCTATACCGGCGAGGCCTACCGGACGCGTGTCGGGAGAGCCTGCGAGGCGCATTCGTTCGCCGACGTCGCGAACGGAGCGCTCGACGGTCGCACCTACTCGGGCGTCGTGTGCTCCTACGCGTTGCATCTCTGCGAACCCTCGTGGCTGCCTCTGGTTTGTCACGCGCTGGCGTCGGTCTCCCCCTCGTTGGTGATCGTCACACCGCACAAGCGTCCGGAGATCCCGCCGTCGTTCGGCTGGGAACTCGCCGATGATCACCGTGACGTCGCTCTTCGAATCCGCGTGCGCCTGTACGAACGGATCCTCTGACCGGTCCGACGATCGTTCGAGCGGGCGGCGCTGTGGCCTCGGAAGTATCGTTCGAACCCATGTCGCTGACGGATGACGATGTGCTGGCACTCTTCTCCGAAACAGGAGCCCTTCTTCGCGGCCACTTCGTGCTCACGAGCGGCCGCCATGCCGACACCTACTTCGAGAAGTTCGACGTGCTCCGCTATCCGCAGCATGTCGAAACGCTCTGTTCGCTCATCGCCCGGAAAGTCCGCGATGCGGGTGTTGTCGTCGACGTCGTCCTCGGGCCCACCACACTCGGCATCGTGATGGCGTACGAAGTCGCGAAGCAACTCGGAGCGACTGCGGCCTACGGCGAAAGAGGCCCAAACGGGGAACGCTTCCTCCGGCGGCCGGATCACCTCGGTGCGGGCGATCGGGTCCTCGTGGTCGACGATGTGCTCACCACCGGTGGATCGATCCGCGAGTGCACGCAGCTCGTCGACTCCGTGGCGGCGAGGCTCGTCGGCGTGGGTGTCCTGGTCGACCGCACCGGCGGCACCGCCGACTTCGGCGTGCCGCTGGTCAGCGCACTCTCACTCGACGTGCAGAGCTGGGCGCCGGACGACGTACCGGACTCGCTTGCGGCGATCCCGATCAGCCGACCGGGATCGACCGGGAAGAAGTAGTCCCGCGGGCGCTGTTGGACGCCCTCACCTCAGTGCACTAGTTGACGCGGTGTTCCTTGTTGAGCGTACGGCGAACCAGCTCGACACCTTCGAACCAGTTCCACGTGCTGTCGCGGT
>JANLRD010000243.1:0-11819 GCA_031368215.1 Acidimicrobiia bacterium
CACATGGCATCGATCGAGAAGCGCAGCGGCGGTTACCGAGTGAAGTACCGTGACCCGCTCGGCCGGCAGAAGTCGAAGAGCTTCGTCACCAAAGACGACGCCCGTCGGTTCAGTCGCGAGATGGAGGTCGACAAGACCCGAGGCGCGTGGCTCGATCCGACCGATGCCGACATTCCTCTTGCCGAGTGGGCCGAAACGTTCCTCGGACTCTGCCGTCGCCTGTCGCCGCGAACGCAGGAGACATACCGCCGAGACCTCACCACCTACATCGTCCCGCGCTTCGGTGCCTACCGGATAGGGCGGATGCCCGCCGAAGAGATTGAGAAGTGGTTGCTCGACGAGATCGACGGCGGCCTCGCGCCGTCTTCAGTACATCGCCACTACCGCACGGTGCGGCGCATGTTCCAGGTCGCCGTCGAGAAGCAAAAGATCCTCGCCAACCCGTGCGAACGGGTGCATCCGCCCAAGGTGCCCAAAACGGAGATGACCTTCCTCACGTGGGAGCAGTCCATCACCCTGGCCGAAGCACACTCCGAACGCTTCCAGGCGATGATCTATCTTGCCGTTGACTCCGGGATGCGGTGGGGCGAGCTCATCGGCCTGCAACGGAAGAACCTCGATCTCGCGAATCGTCGCGTGCGCGTCGTCGATCAGTTGGTTCGGACAGCCGACGGACAATTCCACCGCACCGAACCGAAGACGTCGGCCTCGGTTCGCTCGATCACGATCTCGAGAATGACTGCCGAGATCCTCGCCCCGCACCTGGAGCGCTACGCCGGCGTCGGTCGCGATGGACTGGTGTTCCCGAACACCGCAGGCAATCCGCTGGCCGAATCGAGCTACTACGTGCACCATTTCAAGAAAGCGCAGGTCGCGACCGGGCTGAAACTGCGATTTCACGACCTCCGCCACACCAGCGTCGCTTTGGCGATCGCCGGGGGAGCGCACCCGAAGGCAATTCAAGCGCGCATGGGACATTCGTCGATAGCCGTCACGCTCGATCGCTATGGGCACTTACTGCCGAGCCTCGACGCCGACATCGCCGACAGGTTCGATCGGGAGATGAAAGCAGCGAAGGCCAACCGTGACCGCAAGGTCATTCATGCCAACTTCGGTGACGACGCTGTGGCTCCTCGGACGTTGCGGACGAAGGCCCGATGACCGCTCCGCCGATCGCGGTGATCCTCGCCGGACCGAATGGCGCTGGCAAGACGACCGTCTCCTCGGTATTCGTCGGCCCGGACGTCGAGTTCGTGAACGCCGACATCATCGGCGCCGAACTTCGGCGCGATGATCCACATCGGCTGGTGCCGACGTGACGGCGGGCAGGATCGTGTCTTCTCGTCTTCGGTCTCTGGCGGCGGAGCGGAGGAGCTTCTGTTTCGAGACGAACCTCGCTTCACCGGGACTTGTGGGACGGATCGACGCATGGCGTTCCGATGGCTACGAGGTGCGGTTGGTCTTCGTGTCGCTCCCGAACGTCGATCTCGCACTCGCCCGAGTCGCCGCCCGTGTTGCCGCCGGTGGCCACGACGTACCGGAGGAAACCGTTCGTCGCCGATTCACGGCCGGATTGCGCTACTTCTTCACTCTCTATCGGTTCCGAGTGGACGAATGGGCGCTCTACGACAACGAGGCCGGCGGTCCCGTGCTGATCGCGAGTGGGGACCGCCACGGGGAGCACGTGCTCGATTCGGCGATGTTCGACAGACTCCGAGCGAGGTCGAGCGCGACTTCGAGGTCGAATGATGGGAAACTGAAGCCGTGAGCGAGGCCCAAGTAGTCGACGCAGCGGCGGTTGAGCCCGAGGTCTTGGCGCGTCACCTGGCGTGGCAGCGGTCGATGCAGGCGGCGGTTGCTCGCAAACTCGACGAGCATCGTGGACAAGGTCACACAGTCGTGATTCTGCGCGAGGGGAAGATCGTTTCCCTCGGGCCCGATCAATACTGACCAAGTTGCGGTCCGTAGATCGAGAATGGACCCGACTACCAATGCTGCGACAGCAAGCACCGCCAACGTCAGCGGCAACCGCCACCCGTCGATCTCCTAGTCATGCGCCCCACATCCCATCTCCGTTGCCGGATCGGCTCGGGAACCGACCAACGTCACGGCGGAGAACTGCGCCACGCGACAAGGCCCCGCCTCCTCCCGTGTGGGAAGGGGCGGGGCCTTCGTCACTTCATGGACGCTTAGCCACAAGTAATGGCAAGGGTATCGCTGTAGCTCGCCAGATCTCCCGTCGGCGTATAGGTGAGATGCAAATGGCCTTGGGCCAAAAAGCTCGCATGATCCGAGGCAACGCTCAGCCGCAGCACGAACGTGTAAACCTCGCCGTCAGCACCAATCAAGTGGTCAACCACCTGACGGTGGCCACTTACCCGGTACACATCGCCGGTCAGGTTCCCAACAGCGAGTCCGTCAATGATGTTGCGATGTGACATGTAAACGTCGGGGGCGAAAATCCTGTTGAACTCGCCCTGAGTCACCGTGACGTTCTCGCCGACGAACCTCTTAATATCTGTCTGCGCCGAGGCGCTCAGAACGAGCGGCACTCTGCCAACTAGGGGCGCATCTGCATGGGCCGCTGTCGTCGTCAACGCCACGCTCGCCAACGAAACGACGCAGATGGCGGTAAGTCTGTTCCACCTCATGATTCGACTCCTTCGGTTCGGTTCTGAACCCAATAGGGCGATCGGAACATACCTCGACACGTCGACGCTGGCAATTAGCCTCGATTGTTCGTGGGGGCGTGGGTCGGGGTGAGGTGAGACTGTTTTGGTATGTGCGCGCAGGGTTGTTGGGTGGTGGTGGCGTGGGGCGTGTTTGGTCAAGGGTGACTGCCCGGGTTTTGGTGTTGTCCGCCGTGGTGACCCGTGAGGTGCGTCAGGCGAGGCATGTTCGGAGCCGGGTGAAGGCGCCGGCGAGGTGGTGTCGCCAGGGCCAGGTGGCGTCGATGCGGAGCACGTGGCGGCGGTGGGTGTAGGAGAGGCGGGCGGCGACGTGGAAGAGGCGGTGACGCAACGTTTTCGGTTCGGCGCGGGCGAGTTCACCGTCGAGGCACACGAGTTGGGTCCAGGCGATGAGGTTCGACGCGATGAGTGTCACGGTCAGCCAGGCCTGGTTGCGGACGTAGTCGTCGAACGGGACGTTGGTCATGCCGGTTGCTTTCCAGCAGCGGACCCGGTCCTCGACCCGGGCGTGGCCGCGCCTCCCAAAAGACTGACGTACCCGATCGTGCGCGATCTGGCCGCCGAGGGTGTGCCGGTCACGGTCACGTGCCGGGTACTGAAGCTTTGTCAGCAGGCCTACTACCGGTGGTTGAAGAGCCCGTTCTCGAACCGCGAGTACGACGATGCGGTGCTGATCAATCACGCCGTCGACATTCATCACGACGATCCCGGGTTCGGGTACCGGTTCATCAAAGACGAGCTCGAGACCCGCGGGATCGTCGCGTCGGAGAACCGGGTCAACCGGTTGTGCACGGTCCAGCGGTTGTGGTCGTTCCATGCCCGAAAACGAGGCCTGACACGCCGTTCCGGGCCACCCGTGCATGACGATCTGGTCGAGAAGGACTTCACGGCTTCTGGTCCGAACGTGAAGTGGCTGACCGATATCACCGAGCACCCAACGTCGGAAGGGAAACTGTATCTGTGCGCGGTGAAGGACGTGTGGTCGAACCGGATCGTCGGGTACTCGATGAGTGAACGGATGACCGCCGAGCTCGCCGTGACCGCGTTACGGAACGCTGTCGTGGATCGTCGACCGGTCGCTACCGTGGTTCACAGCGACCGCGGATCGCAGTTCAGGTCCAACGTGTACGTACGAATGTTGGCGAACAACAGGCTGCGCGGGTCGATGGGCCGAGTCGGCGCGTGTGACGACAACGCCGCGATGGAATCGTTCTTCGCGCTCGTTCAGAACAACGTGCTCGACACCCGCCGCTGGAGAACACGCGCCGAGCTACGCCAAGCAATCACCGCATGGATCGAGAAGACCTGCCACCGTCGCCGGCGTCAGTCACAGGCTCGCGCATGCGCCGGCCGTGGTTGCGTGCGCAAAGAAAGTCAACTGCACGGTCCCGCTCCTCGGGCTCCGATCGCGCATCATCTCGATCGCACGGCTCACCCCGCGCCGAGGACAAACCTTCGGTGACCGTCCCGCTCACGTCCAAGATTCGGACCGCTCGTTTAGCTTAGCCTTGCTACTCGAGCGACAGCGGTCGCCGGGATGATTGAACCGAGGAGTGCGATGTGACACACGATGAGCGGCTAGTAGCGAGCGACGATGTGATCGCCGAGTACAAGCAACGGGTGCCTGACTGGATCAAGAGCTTGGAGCGTCCGGCCACGCCGGCGGTGACCCCGACCTTCGGGCCTCTCGCTGGTATTCGCGCAGTGGGGACTGGTGTGTTGATCGCTCAGCCGTACATCGGCACGAAGCTGGCCGAGTTCGGGGCTGAGGTGATCCATATCGAACGCGCCGGTGGGGACACGTTTCGCACGACGGCGCCATTCATTACACGCGGGCCCCGACCGCACGGCGCAGACGAGGCCGAGGTCGCCAAGAACAAACTCTCGATGGGCCTCGACCTCAAGCAGGTCAAGGGCGTCGAGTTGCTCATGGCATTGTGGAAAATCTCGGACGTCTGGATGGAATCCTCGGCTCCTGGCACCCTCGAACGCAACGGGATCTGCAACGAGTTGGCCTTGGCCGTCAACCCCCGCCTGGTCATCGTGAGGGTCTCCACCTACGGACAGTTCGGTCAGCCCGAATACCTCGGCCGCCCGGGATACGACGCCTTGGCCCAGGCCTACGGCGGAATGATGAACATCACCGGTGATCCGTCGGGCCCACCCCAGCGAGCCAAGACCTTCACGGGTGACTACATCACCGCGCTCACCGGTTGGGCCGCGACGATGATGGCGCTCTGGGAGGTCAACAAGACCGGCCGCGGCCAAGTCGTCGATCTCGCCCAGTACGAGGCCGTCGCCCAGACCAACGGCAACACCTTGCCCCTCTACACCGCCGAAGGCGTCTCCTATCGCCACAGCGGCAACAAGGCGCCGGGCTTCCAACCCTACGACACCTTCCAATGCCAGGACGGCTGGGTGTTCGTCGGCGTCCTCGGCCCGGTGATGTTCCCCCGAGTGACCAAGCTCCTAGGGCTCGATCCCGAAGAATTCAGCTTCGATGCCTGCTCCCGCGACGCCGCCGCTGTGAACTGCGCGAAAGGCCTGGAGTTCGACAGGCTGCTTCGCGAGTACTGCGCGGCACGCAAAGCGCTCGAGGTGGAGACCGTGCTCAACAACGCCAAGATCGGTTGCTCACGAGTGTTCGGCGTCCAGGACCAATACGAGGACGCCCACTACCGGGCACGTGAAATGACGGTACCCGTACTCGACCGTCAATCAGGCGTCCCCGTCCACGTCTACGGCGTCGTCCCCAAACTCTCGCTAACCCCGGGACAGATCTGGCGCGGGGCACCCGCCATCGGCGAGGACACCACCCAGATCCTCACGACCATGCTCGGCCTCTCCGACGAACACATCGCTGAACTCTACAAAGACCAAGTCGTGCACCGAACCGAACCCTTCACCACCGCCCAGGTCGAACCAGCCCACCCCTGAGTAGCCGAACAGGTCACAACTGCTCACTGGGCGCCAGTCTGCGGTCGATCACCAACGCCCGATAATGAGAGCGACGAAACGAACGAAACCACCCAGCAGAGGCCCACGGGAGTGTCCCGTCGTCGGCAGGCAGCGCGGATGATTGTCGAATCCGCTCAGCATCGCCGGTTCTCGGGCGGGTCGCGATGTCCTGCGGACCGAGCAAAGTGTGCGCCCCTGAGCCGGCGGCATCGGGCAATGGGTCCTTCGGCCAATTCTGTTGTTGGGGTGGCCGGTTGTCGCCAACGTGACGACGGGGTTTGCGGCGTCGGGTCAGTTGGGTACGAGGGGTGCGACCGATTTGGCGAGGGCGGTGACTCGTGGGACGGGTTCGGTGGTGGCGGGTGTGAACGAGAGGAGGATCGTGACGAACGTGTCCCTGATGGAGAAGGTGAGCGACGCCGACGTGAATGCCTTTTCGGGATCCGCACCGGTCCCGGTGACGAACGCACCGTCGCCGATGCCCGTAAGCGTGTTGTAGATGACGGGCTGGGTGGCCTTTGCGATCTCCGCAAGCGCGCCTGCGTTCGTGGTCATGACCGCTTCCTTCGCGGTACTGCCTAGGGTGGATGGGCCTTTCACGATGGTGACGATGATGGAGCCGACGTCGTTGCCGTAGGAGCATTGACCGCCCTGAAGAGTGGGCGTGGAGTCTCCAGGACCGGGGTCGACGCCGAGTGCAGTGGCCGCGAGTCGCTGCGGGACGATAGAGCACGGATCAAAGGTGCCCTTTGCAATCGAGTTGTGCGGCGTGGGGGTGCCGCGTGCCGGGTTGGGCGGTCGGGTGGCCGGTGTCGTGGTCTTGGGTGCCTTGGTGTCGTCGACAGTGTCCGGTGCGTTGCACTTTACGAACAGGTATTTCACCGCGGCCCGGCCCGAGACCGAAGTACTCCGCGCAACTGCTTGTCGGGCCAGGCGTTTCGCTTCGGCAACCGAGGTCACTTTCGTTGCTTTCGTCACGATCGCAAGGTCGTCGGCTAAGAGTACGCGCACATACTTCGGGGTGTCAGACGACAACCGCTTCGCGAGCTGTTCGTAGTAAGAAAGGAGCGCAGCGGCTCGCAGGCGGATCGAGTTCGGGGTTTGCGTGAAATCGATCCCGACCCCCTCACTCGTCGGCGAATCACAAAACGAGTCCGCCCGTGCGGCCGGTGCATTAACAACCGTCCCGCCGATCGCGAGCAACACCGTGAGAACGAGCGCTGTCCACCGCGTTCGACCGCGATCGGTTCCAACACGACCAAACCGTTGCGTCTGCGTCGCGACTGTCACGGCTTCTTCTTCGACGTCTTCGGCTCCGCTTGGATCGCGTCGTCGACGGCCTTGTTCAGATCGACATTGCAGGTCTTGGGTTGTGCCGCATCCGCTTTGAGGCTCGCTTCGGCTGCGATCTCGGCTGGGCCGCCCATATTTGCGATGATCTCCGACGTTTTCGGATCTAGTTTTCGGAAGTCGTACTTGGCTTTGTCCAACACGGCGAACAACTGATGGGCGTAGTTCGTCGTTACCTTCACGTCGTCGGCTCTCGATGGTGGCGCAGACGAATGCAACGTGGGGATTGTCGCCGCAGCGCGTTGGTTGAACGCCTTCGCGTTCGCCGAATCCAGACGAAGGAACGCAAACCGTCCCTCAGAGAGTGCGACGAAGTACGTCCGCAACGCACCGCAGAACACAGCGCTCGCCGTTTTCGAAACCTTGCCCGTGACCGTCGGAGCGAACACTGTGCTTGGCGGCGCGGCCTGAGCCGCCGCTGACGACGCGCACACAAGCAGGACGACTGCGGCTGTCACCGACCGCAGGGGCCCGGTGACGTGGGGACGCGACCGTTTGGGTCTGGGACTCGGCTGTGGGTGCGGCGCATAGATGAACGGGTGGCGTCTGAACATGGCATCTCCTGCTGTGGGTCTTACACGGACTTGCTGTTGTTGACGCGTCGTAGTTGAGACCGATCCCCATCCCCGCCGCGCCAACATCGTCCAGGGCTTTTCCGGCTGTCCACGCCCTACGCCTTCTCGTCGGCGTTTTGCATTTCAGGTCCAGGCGTGAATGACCGTGATTGGTGTCCGTTCGGGCTCCGGCGGAAGGTCGTCGCCGAAGATCTCGGCTAGCAGACCGTGAACGACGGGATGCAGCCGTTCCTCGGTGAAGCGATGACAGTCTTGCTCTGTCTCCCAGACATCGATGTAGCGCAGCCCACCCTCGGGACGCTCGATGGCCAAGTGGGCGATAAGGCCGGCCGGTTTTTCGGGACTCATGGCTTGCGCGATCCGCGCGTAAAACGCTGCGTCTATTGGCACATCCTGGGTGAACGAATACGTCATGGGACTCCCCAACGATCATTTAATCCGAATATGTTTCGGATGATAGTGTGGGGCTCATGGCGAGAGAAGTCAAGCGTCGGTCCTACGACAATGCTGCGCGCACGGAATCCTCGAGCGAAACGCGTCAAGGGATCGTCGAAGCGGCGAGGGCGATGATGATCGAGCGTGGCTACCGAAACACGACGATCGCCGCCATCGCCAGCAGCGCAGGCGTGCACGTCGATACGGTCTACCAACTCGTCGGCCGAAAACCGGTCCTGTTGCACGAGGTCATCGAACAGGCGATCTCCGGTCAGGACCATGCGATCGACGCAGAGGACCGCGACTACGTCAAGGCCATTCGGGCCGAGCCCGACCCGGCGCGAAAACTGGCGCTCTACGCTCGAGCGATCGTCCAATGGCAGCAACGCATTGCGCCCCTGTTCAGCGCGTTGCGTGATGCAGCGACAACCGAACCCGAAGCGCAGCAGGTCTGGCGTTCGATAAGCGACCGGCGCGTCGCGAACATGCGCAAACTTGCCGGCGAGCTGAGAGCGACCGGCACACTTCGGAGCGGATTCTCGATCGACGACGCGGCAGACACGATCTGGGCGATGAGTAGTTCGGAACTCTACGTTCTTCTCACGGTTGAACGGGGTTGGTCGCCCGAACAGTACGGGGAATGGCTCGCGGCAAGTTGGCAGCATCTGCTGCTGAGACCTATCGCGGGCTGACATTTCGTCAAGCCCCGCGGCAGTCGAGGAGCGACGCTTCGATCGCGGCCCGCGGTTCGGTGATCGGCGCCTCGCTGAACCGGACTCGGGCAGCTATTGCGTCGAAGGTCATATCGGTGGTGTCCATGACGACCGAGGCGCGTGCGCGACGATCGAACCGGGCCATGATCCGCAGCACGGCCAACGGGACGTGACGCACAGTTCGGGCGTCGCCACGCACGTCGAGCAACAACGAACCCAGTTGGTTGAACGTGAGGTTCGACCCGCCTACCTCAAGCACCTCGCCACGCATGCTCGGATCGAGCACGGCCCTCGCGACGACTGCGGCGACATCTCGCACCGAAACGAAGTTGATCGGATTCTCACCCCGCCCGAACACGACTGGCTTGACCATGATCTGCGACCACGTCTCGAGAAATGCAGACGCACGAACAATCGTCCACGGAACACCACTGCTCCGAAGGTGCTCTTCAGCCGAGTGTTTCGCACGAAAGAGTTCCATAGGATGATCCGCGGCAGCTCCGATCACCGAGAGCATCACCACGTCCGCACCAGCAGCGGCCACCGCGTCGATCAACGCAACGTTCCCACGATGATCAACGGACTCTGGTGTCACCTTCCCTGTCCCGGCGAAGCCTTGGATCGCCGAGACCACGACGGAAGCTCCTCGGAACGCCTCGGTCAGGGTGGGACGATCGCGGACATCGCCCCGCACAACGTCGATGCCTTTTCCGGCGAGATGATCAGCCCGTGACGGGTCCCGCGTCAAGATGCGCACCTCCTCGCCCTTCTTGACGAGGTCCATCGCAACGAGGGAACCGAGCCGACCGGTCCCTCCGGCCACCAGGATCACGACGCGTCCGCTGACTCGCGAGAAACCTGGGAATGCACTGCGTCGTGAACCGAAGCTCCATCATCATCGACCGGCTCCAAATAGAACCGAGCGCTCAAAGCGCGACCGTCCCGAACCTCGAAGAGGATCACACCACGGAGGTGATGGGCGGTGAGATCACGTCGTGTTCCTCGCATCTCCCATTCGGTCCAGGCCGTGTCGCCATCGACCGCGCACCGCATTACCTCGACGTGGAGATCGGCCACGAACAGGAAGATCTGTTCCCAGTTGCTCCGCACTTGTGCACGACCGCGGAAGCTGCGTGCCGGATGGCTGGGTGTCTCGTTGACATAGGCGTCATCGAAACAATCCACCAGCGCGTCGATGTCTCTGGCGTTCGTTGCCTGCACCAGCCGTTGCACCAGTTCTGCCGGTCCGTTCATGTTGGCCTCCATCTCGAACTCCTTCTTGAACAATTCATTCCAGTTCACTAGATTGAATAGCGTGCACCCCGTTCGCGCAGACGTCAAGCGGAAACGTTCCTACGACGCCGGCCGTCGTCAACAACAGGCACAGCTGACACGTGACTCGATCGTCGCCAACGCGACCGAGCTGTTCTTACGCGATGGCTACAGCGCCACGACGATCACCGGGATCGCCACCGCTGCGGGCGTCTCGGCCGATACCATTTACAAGACGTTCGGCGGGAAGCCCGGCCTGGTACGAGCGATACGCGCAACAGCCCTCGAAGGCGAGGGGCCCGTCCCGGCAGAAGAACGCTCCGATACCACCCAGGCCACCGAACCCGACCCTCGCAAGATCATCGAGACCTGGGGCCGGCTCACGAGCGAGGTCGCCCCCCGCGTAGCCCCGATCCTGTTACTCCTGCGAGCGGCCGCAGCGAGTGACCCCGAAGTCCAATCGCTACTGAACGAAATGGACGACGACCGTCTCCGCCGGATGACGCTCAACGCTCGAAGACTGCGCGACGCCGGACACCTCAGGAATGGAATCTCCTTGCGCGAAGCCGCCGATGTTCTCTGGACCTACAGCGCACCCGAACTCTACGAACTCCTCGTCCTACGCCGACGATGGTCCCCCAAACGCTACGGATCGTTCATATCGGACGCCATGATCGCAAGCCTGCTCTGACTCTATTGAAACCCACCCGCAACTATCCGTTCGCACCACCGTCCGAATCAGACTCCAGCGCGCACGACCACCCGACAACCGACATACGCCCCGAAGTGCTGGTGAAGGCACCCCATAACGACACTCGGTGGTTCGCCGGAGCCACGAACCCGCGCGATGCATATCGGCCCGAGCAGGGCGTTATCGATGAGGGCGACGCGGCGCATCATCGGCAGGCAGGACGGATGATCGTCGAAACCGCTCGGCATCGGCCGGATATGGGCCCCGCCGGGCTTCCTTCCTGTTGAGCGGAGTGTGAACGCCCCTCGGGACCCATCGTGGCAGACGACCGTCGTCAGTGGCCTGACGGGCGAGTACCACCGAAATTCCCGTGAACTCGAACGGTCTTCAACCGTGCGGAGGGTCTCGGTGAACCTCATGGACTCCTCATGTTTCGTGCAATCGCCGAGAGCATGCTGGCTGAGACGTCGGCGATCGACGCTCAACGAACCTTGAGAGGCCCCCGATGGAACTGCTCATCATCAACTTCAACCTCAACGGCGTCACCGAAGCGGACTACGCCGCCTTGTGCGACCAGATCGCTCCCGCGTTCGCCGCAGTACCGGGACTGGTCACCAAGGTGTGGCTTGCCGACTCGACTGCGGGCGTCTACGGAGGGGTCTACACCTTCGAGACCGGCGCTGCGCTGGAGGCATTTCTCGCTTCGGACCTGTTCGCTCAGGTCGGCGGGATGAAGGAATTGTCAGCAATCTCGGTGCGCCGATTCGGTGTGTTGGTTGCGCCCACCGGGGTGACGCGAGGGCTCGTCGGAGCATCGGTCTGAATAGTTTGCGATGATGTCGCCGATGGAAGTCTTTCCCCGAAGATCGGACCCGGCCATCTGATGGCAACTCTGGTCGTCGGGCGCGCCGCGGAGCTTGGACTTCTGTCGCAGGTCCTCGATGGGGCCGGTCCGCGCGTCTGCTTTGTGTACGGCATCGCAGGGATCGGCAAGTCATCGCTCCTTGGTCAGTTCCGTGGCGTTTGCGAGGCGCGGGGTTGGCGCGTGGTGGCAGTCGACTGCCGTTCGACGGAGCCTACGGAGCAGGGCTTCCTCGACGCCCTCGGTCGCGCCGATCCGAACTGGGATCGGCGC
>JANLRD010000280.1:0-1876 GCA_031368215.1 Acidimicrobiia bacterium
AGCGAACAAAAGCTCCGGTCAGGGCTGCGAATCAGCCCCGGCCGTTATCAGGGGTGCAAGCTGGGCCGCGCCCTGACATAAATCAAGGTTGAGCGTCCTCGACTGTTTCGATCCCTTCGATCTCGCGAATCTTGCGATACAACGTGCGTTCACCAATTCCCAGCAACTCTGCCGCCCGACGACGATTGCCGCGCGTCTCACGCAGCGTCGCCTCGATCACCGCCCGCTCGATCTGTGCCATCGTCATTCCAGGCACCACCTCGACCGTATTCGGAAGACGCGCGCTCTTCGGCTCCACCGCACCGTGACCTGCCGGCAACACATCCGCCGCCACCACGGCCGGCGCCTGATCGAGCCGTCGCCGAAGATCTTCCACCTGAACCTTCAGCTCCACAAGGTTGCGCAGAATGAACTCGAGCTCGGCTGAGCCGAGCATCGTCTGCGCGTCCGTCCCGGTGCGACCCGCGGGCACCGCCGGCAGACGCACCGGCAACAACCGCGTCAGCCCCTCACGAATGTGCGGTGGAATGTCAGCGACACTGATCTCATGCCCCGGCGCGAGCACCACCATGCTCTCGATCAGGTTGCGCAGCTCGCGCACGTTGCCCGGCCACGAGTAGCGCGCCAGCATCTCCATCGCTTCAGCAGAGATGCCGTGGAACTCCTTGTCGTGACGGCGCGAGAACTCAGCCACGAAACGCCGCACCAGCACCGGAATGTCGGACTGCCGCTCACGCAACGGCGGCAGGTACATGCTGAGCACATTCAGCCGGTAATACAGGTCGGACCGGAACGAGCCTTCCTCGACCAGATCGCGCAGCGGACGATTCGTCGCCGCGATAACACGCACGTTGATCGGGATGCTCGTCACACCGCCAACGCGCGTCACTTCGCGCTCTTCCAGCACACGCAGCAGCTTCACCTGCGTCGACGGCGGAATGTCCCCGATCTCGTCGAGAAACAGTGTGCCGCCATCGGCCAGTTCGAATCGACCGAGCCGACGCTCCGCCGCTCCGGTGAACGCGCCCTTCTCGTGACCGAACAGCTCACTCTCCAGCAGCGTCTCGGCGAGTGCACCGACGTTGACGCCGATGAACGGCTTGTTCCGGCGCGGTCCAAGGCGATGAATGCCGCGCGCGACGAGTTCCTTGCCGGTGCCGCTTTCTCCTTCGATCAGCACCGTGCTCGATACCGGTGCGATCTGCTCGATCTTCACCAGCACCTCGCGCAAGGCGTCGGTGTCGCCGCTGAGTCCTGTCTCCTGACTCAGGCGTCGACGTTCGAGCAGGCGACGGACGACAGGCGCCACGTCTTCCGGCAGCACGGGTTTCACCAGCACGTCGGCATAGCCGATGCTGCGCAGTCGCTCACGCATGCCCGGTTCATCGACATCCGCCAGACCAACCACCGGCACGCCGGCCCACAATTCCTCGCGCACGATCTGCACGTTGCCCGTGTCGAACAACGCGCCGGTGATCACGACGACATCAGGTTCGAAACGCTCGAGCGACCCGCGGATGTCGTCCAGCGGCGAGACGAGTTCCGTGATGATGCCGGTGCTCTCGAGCAGTGCGTTGAGCCGCACCGCCGGTTCGACGTCGGTGAGCGTGATGAGTGCCTTCACGATGTGATTACTTCTTTGCCGAACCGTTGGGCCAGAACGGCAACGCCGCCACGGTCGCGGGCACCATCGTGCCGCGGATTTCGACGTCGAATGTCGTGCCGACCTTCGCCAGATCGGTCGGCAGGTAACACGTCCCGATCGGAATGCCGACGCTCGGCCCCACCGTGCCGCTGCACACCACACCACTCGGCTCGCCGTGAATGAACACCTTCATGCCATGGCGCGGCACGTTGCGCACCGGCAACGTGAAGC
>JANLRD010000097.1:0-15699 GCA_031368215.1 Acidimicrobiia bacterium
GTGGTGGCGGTCGTCGGGCTCAGTGCCGCCGCCTTCGTCGTCGTGGCGTACGGCGCGGTCCGTGGTGGTTGGCTCGAGGGTCTCCTCGCCGGGATCGCGACGGCCATGGCGATGCTGCCGGAGGAGTTCCCGGTAGTCCTCACAGTGTTCATGGCGGTCGGCGCGTGGCGGATGTCGCAGCGCCATGTTCTGACCCGACGCGCGCCGGTCATCGAGACCCTGGGATCGGCCACGGTGATCTGCGTCGACAAGACCGGCACCCTCACAATGAACTCGATGACGGTTCGCGAACTCATCGTCGAGGGCGCCTCGCACTCGCTCACCGAAGAGGCGTTGCCCGAGGAGTTCCACACCCTTGCCGAGTTCGCGGTGCTCGCGTCACCGATCGATCCGTTCGACCCCATGGACAAGGCGTTCCGCGTCCTCGGCGATCACTACCTGGCGCAGAGCGAGCATCTGCACGCTGACTGGTCACTCGTTCGCGAGTACGCACTTTCGGAGTCGCTCCTCGCGCTATCGCACGTATGGCGCTCGCCCGACAGCAGTCGCTACGTGGTGGCGGCCAAAGGGGCCCCTGAAGCGATCGGCGACCTCTGCCACCTCGGACCCGAGGCAATGACGGCACTCACCGAAGCCGTCGAAGGAGCTACGGCGAACGGTCAGCGAGTGCTCGGGGTGGCGCGCGCCTATTTCGACGCGTCCGAGAGCCTGCCGACCGAGCAGCATGACTTCGACTTCGAGTTCCTTGGGCTTGCCGGTCTGCACGACCCCGTCCGGCCCGGAGTCGCCGACGCCGTGGCGGAGTGTGCCAGCGCGGGTGTCCGCACGGTGATGATCACCGGAGACTATCCCGGCACCGCGCTCGCGATCGCCCGCGAGATCGGGCTGGACCATGCCTCGGGCTGCATCACCGGACCCGAACTCGCAATGATGCCGGATGACGAGTTGGCGCTTCGCGTTCGCACGGTCTGCGTGTTCGCCCGGATGGTCCCTGAGCAGAAGCTCCAGCTCATCCGCGCGCTGAAGACGAATGGCGAGATCGTCGGTATGACCGGCGATGGTGTGAACGACGCGCCTGCACTACGTGCGGCCGATATCGGCATAGCCATGGGCGCACGTGGGACCGACGTCGCGCGGGAGTCGGCCGCGCTGGTGATCACCGACGACGACTTCGCGTCGATCGTCGGCGGCATTCGTCAGGGTCGCGGGATCTTCGACAACCTCCGCAAGGCCATGGCTTACATCATCGCCGTGCATGTTCCGATCGTCGGGATGTCGATCGTTCCGCTGTTCGTCCGCGATTGGCCTCTCGTGCTCCTCCCGGTTCAGATCGCCTTCCTCGAACTCATCATCGATCCGGCGTGCTCGGTCGTCTTCGAAGCCGAGGAGATCGACACGAAGATCATGGATCGGCCCCCTCGGCCGGCCGGGAACGCAATGTTCGACCGTCGGGTCCTGACCATCGCCATCCTCCAGGGGTTGTCGGTGCTCGCCGCGGTTGTCGCGGTGTACCTGTGGAGCGTTCTCGGCGATCGACCCGACGATGCCGTCCGATCCATCACCTTCGCCACGCTTGTGCTTTCGAACCTCGGGCTCATTCTCGTGAACCGGTCGTGGCGGCTTTCGATCCGACGCACGTTCGTCGAACGGAGCAATCCGACGCTGAAGTGGATCCTTGCCTCCGCCCTTGTACTTCTCACCCTGGTCCTGCGCGTCAGCGGTCTTCGGAACGCGTTCAGCCTCGGCTCGATCTCCTTCGCCGACGCTCTGGTGGCGCTCATGGCGAGCGTCGCCGGTGTCGCCTGGTTCGAGCTCTACAAAGTCGTGTCCCGGCCGAGCGCGCTACACCAAGGCGGGCCCGGGGCTCGCAACAGCGAATGACGGCCAGTTCGGGCTGTGCGAAACCGTCGCGTCGGCGTCAACGAAGAGTCCCTCGCCGCCCAGCAGACCAAGCACGTGACGCGTCGATCTGCGGTCGATCATCGCGACTTTCGTGAGAACCTCTGCCCACCATGCTTGCCCCGCGATCATTGTCGCGGCGAGCAGTCCCGTGCTGGGCTTCCCGGTCCGAGGAACGAGGAGATGGTGCCGCTCGGTCGTTCCCGTCCGCCATCGTCGGATGAGTCGACTACTCGTGGCCATTCCCTGATCCTCGAGCTCGACGACGCAGAGGAGATCATCGGGAAGAATCGGGTTGGCAATACCGATCCGCCATCCGCCCGGCGGAGGCTCGCCCGAGCAACGAAGGTCCCCGCCCATGTTCACGCACGCGCCGCGTGCTCCCGAATCGATCAGCATCTCCGAGATCAGGTCGGCCGCGAGGCCCTTGCCGTAGCCGCCGGGATCTATCCCGACTCCCATCGGGAGCCGCACCGACCTCGTTGCCTCGTCGAGCTCGATGCCGACGCAACCCGGAGCTTTCGTCGGTCGGCATTCCGAGATGCTGGCGGCCAGGTCGGTGAAGGAGCGGTCGTATCCCGAAGCGACGACTGCGGCGAGAACGGTGGGGTCAAACCGCCCACCGGTCATCCGTTGGGCGGCAACCCCGTGCTCGATGAGCAGGTAGGTGTCAGCGCTCACTCGTCGCTCTTCTCCGCGTCCGGCGTTGAGCAGGCTGAGTTCGCTCTCGCTGCGAAATCGACTCCAACGCGATTCCAGAACCTCGGCTCGCTCGGGTGCCCGTTCGGCCAGTCGGGCGGCCCGGTCGCCGACGACCGTCACCTCGCAGTCCGATCCCATGGACCGGAATGCGAGGGACGAGATCGTGGGAGTCATCAGCTGTAGGACGCCATCGCTCCTGCAGCGATGCCGCCGGGGTTCACCACGGCGCCGGCGAACACACTCTGCCCGGCCGTGCCGACAATGCCGCTCCCGCTCGACACCGTGATCACGCCGGAGGCCTTGGCCGCCAGCGTTCCGGTGCAGGTATAGGTGATAGGCGAGGCCGGAAACTGGACGTACGGAGAACACGACCACGAGCCGGTTCCCGCCTTCGCCTCCAGGTAGTTCGGAAGAGCACCCGTCGATGAAAGGGTGATGACCACGCTGACACTTGCCGGTGCCGTACCGTCGTTGAAGACGGTCGTGTCGACCTGGATGGCTTTTCCGATCTTCGTCGCCAGGAATGCCTGCGACGCACGGATCGTCGGCGCCGGCTTCGCCGTCGTCGTCGTGGTCGTTTGTGCGGTGGTTGTCGTGGTCGGCTTCGCCGTCGTGGTCGTCGGGGTCGGTGGTTTCACTGCCGTGGTCGTCGGGGTCGGCGGCTTCAGGGTTGTGGTCGGTGCGGCGGTGGTGGTGGTCGGACGCGTCGTGGGAACTGCGGTCGTGACGGTGGTTGTCGGTGCCGCCGTCGTGGCAACGACGCTTGATGTCGTTACGGTCTGGTGATCGTCGTCGTTCTCGTCGTCGGTTTCGCCCTCGTGATCATCTCGGACCTCCGCGGTCGTCACCGTTGGAGGCCTGGTGTCTTCGGTCCGTCGGGGATTGGTCTCGCGCTCTCTGGTCTCCGGCTTGGTGTCTTTGGCCTGGACGGCGAGTTGGTTGGTGCCGGCGAGGGTCAGGCCGGTGGCCGTGAGCATCACGAGTTTGCGGGTGGTTCGGGTAGGGCGCACGTTGTCTCCTGGGTTGTCCAACAGGAGCGCCATGGTGTGCGTGAAAGGGTAAAATGAGCCCTAACTCATCGATATTTATCGTGGAATTGGGATCCCGTCGATCGAGAGTCATCCACGAGAAACGACGGGAAGCTCCAAGCCCACTCGAAGCCCGCCGAGTGGAGACGCCCCAAGCCGTAGACGGCCTCCGGCACTCTCCGCTGTCGAGCGGGCGATGGAGAGGCCGAGGCCGGTCGAGCCGGAGTCGCTCGTGCCCCGCTCGGTCGAGCGGCGTCGAAGGCCCGGGCCGGCATCGTCAATCGTGACGATGGCCCGCTCCCGCACGACTCGGGCCGCAACCGAAAAGCGGGTTCCCTCTTCGGTGTGCGAGAAGACGTTCTCGACGAGCACGTCGATGGCGGCCCCGAGGACATCGGCCGGAACACGAACTCTGGCGACGAAGTCGGGAATGTCCACGTCGACGGAGCGCCCCTGCTCGTCGGCGAGGGCGGCCCAGAACGACACGCGTTCGCGGAGCAGACTGACGAGATCACAAGACCCGGCGCGCCGCAGTGTCGGTGCGCGGGCGGTGCGGATGAGATCGTCAACGGCGCGTGTCAGTTCATCGACATCAGCGACAACCCGCCTCGCTTCGGCAGGATCGCTCAGTCCCTCGGCATCGAGGCGAAGCGCGGTGATCGGTGTGCGAAGGCGATGCGATAGATCAGCGACCGCTTCGCGCTCGGAGACCAGAAGTCCGCCGATCCGATCAGCAAGCTGATTGAGGTTCTCGCCGACTTCTTGGACTTCACGGGGTCCGGTGGGAACGACACGAGCATCGAGGTCACCCTGTTCGAGGGCGCGCGCGGCGCCGGCGAGGGCCAAGATGGGCGTGACGATCGACCGGGCGAGCCGATCGGCCACGGCGACGGCGAGAACGATCAGGATCACGCCCAGAGCCGCGAGCACCGTCCAGGCGTCGCGCACGCCGCGCCGCAACTCACTGTCAGGCACGGTGATGCGGACCACCGCGATACCGCTCGCCGTCGCGGTCGGCGCGAGCACTTCGACCCCGCCGTCGATATTGGCGGTCCTCGCCGCTCCTCGTCGTGCCTCGGCGAATGCCACACTCGGGGTGAACGGCGCGCCCAGGGTCGTCCCATCGGCGAGCTCAACGGAGACTGCAAGATCGTTGAGGTCCCCCGTCTGCTCCACCAGGCGGACCACCCGTGTCCGATCACGGACAACGCTGATCGCCTGGGCCAGCGACTGGGCAGTGAGGCGGGCCTGCGAGGTCGCCCGGTCCCGCGGGATCGTCGACACGGCGCGGGCGAGCGGGATGAGAAGGGCGAGGACGACCAGTGACGTTGTGGCCACTGCGACCAGAGCGAGCTGGCGTCGCATCAGCGCGATACCGGCAGCATGAGGCGCACGGTGATCACGGCGCGACGAGCTTGACGCCCACTCCTCGTACCGCACGTAGATAGCGCGGCTCCGCGGCCGTCTCACCGAGTTTGCGCCGAACCCATGACAGGTGGACGTCGACGGTCTTCTCGCTCCCGCCCCACGGCTGACGCCAGACCTCGGCAAGGAGTTCACTCTTCGTCACGACCACTCCGGGGCGAGCCGCAAGGTAGGCGAGCAGATCGAACTCCTTGCGGGTCAACTCGATGTGCTTGCCGTTGAGCGAAACGGCGTGGTGCCTGGTGTCGATCTCTAGGCCGCCGACGACAAAGACCGGGGTTCCTTCGGCGGTGCGCGTCCGACGGAGAAGTGCGGCGATGCGGGCGTCGAGTTGTTCGAGGCTGAACGGCTTCGTCACGTAATCATCGGCGCCGGCGCGTAGCGTCCGCACGACATCGGCATCGTCGTCGCGGGCGGTTGCGACGATCACCGGAACGTCACTGACTTCGCGCAGGCGCTCAAGGAGCGCTCGGCCATCGATGTCGGGTAGTCCGAGATCGAGGATGACGACGTCGGGCGGCTCGCCGATGATCGCATCGAGACCGGGAAGCCCACGAGCGCTGCTCCGCACCTCGTGGCCGTGTGCACGGAGCGCCCTCTCGAGTGCCTCCCGAATTCGATGGTCGTCTTCGACGACGAATACCTTCGACACGAGGCTCAAGGGTAAGCCGCGCTCGACCCCCGTGCAGCGATGCGGATCGAATCCCGTGGTGAACGTCGATGATTTAGGAATGAATTAGCCCGCGCAGTCGAACGCACTGTCAGTATCAAAATAGTGAGGCGCTCCATGCTCTTGTTCGGCACATGGGCATCGGGCACGCTCCTCGCCGGGACGATCGGGTGGTCGCTCGTTGCGAAGGTGGCGAGTCAGGTTGGACCGGCGCCGCGTGTTGTGACCATCAGCGCCGAAGACACCGAAGTTGCAGCGACGGTATCGAGCGCCCGATCACCAAGCACGAGTGTCGATCTGCCCCTTGAGTGGTCCGCCGCAGTTGGGGTGGCAGCTGAGACGGATCCCGCTGGCACCAGACCCGACAGCCGGAAGACTCCGCCCACGTCGGTCCTCGTTCAAGCGACGACGACCGCCGTACCTCCCGAGTTTGCGACACTGTCCGTGAAGCAGGCTCCGGCGACAATGACGACCGTCGGTCCGGTCACGCCCGCCACGGGTGCCGCGTCGGGGAAAGCGGTGTCGTCGCAGGAGCGCCGCTCTCCAGCGACTGTCGCCACCCTTGCGACCTCAACCATCGCGCAACCGAACACGACCGTGGCCGCGAAGGCGCGCCAAGTTGCCACGACAACGACCACCCGGTTCGACGCTCCAGCCCGTCCCTCATCGGCTCCGATTCCGCCAACGGCGCTCGGAGCGACCTCGGTGCCGCCGCCGTCGAGCGCGGCCGCCCCTGTCGCCCCTGTCGTCCCGTCGACCACCACGACCGTCCTGGTCGAGGTCACCACGACATCGGCCCCACCGACCACAACCTCTCCCGGAGTCACATCGACGACGGCGTCCTCTCCGACATCAACGGCACCGCCTCAGTCAGCAGCATTCAGCACCAAGCTCGGGAACGTCGGTGTGCACTGCAATGCCAACGTCATCGTCCTCGATTTCGCCACGCCGGTTTCCGGGGCGAGCGTGCGGGTCGCGAACGCGGGTCCGGAGGAGATCGAGGTGCACTTCCGCAAAGACGCGCAGGAGTCGGAGATTCACCTCGTCTGCCGATCGGGAGCGCCGCGCTCGAGTGGCGTGAGCGAAGACGGCTGATCCAGTCGTAGTGCAGCACCACGCAAGTGGCGGGTGAGCGGTGATTCACCTCGTTGCATCCACACCTAAATGACCGTTAAACGTTTCTGAATTAGGACTCATTTCAGGATCACCTCGCCAAGCTCTGCACTCGACCCGAGGGAGAGTGCCGTTGCGAACGAAGATCACGAAAGAAGCGGGTGCGTGGACCGTAGGGCTCCTCACGTTGGCGGTCGCCGGTATCTCTGCGGTCCAACTCAACGTGTTCGCGACGCCTGCGGCCGTCTCCCAATCGATGCCGCCTCAGCAGTTGGCGATGACGGCAACGGATACGGAACCGATGGAGTGGTCGCCCCCACTCGATGTGTCCGCGGGTACTGAACCCTCCGCCGCGTCGGCAGTCAGCGCGGCACCAGCAGCGCCCGGGACCCCCATCGCACCCGGCCCGAGCAGCGCCGCTGCCGCACCGATCGCCGCAGCTCAGGTGGCCGGGACGCCGGTTGCGCCCGCGCCAGCGCCCGCGCCTGCGCCCGCGCCCGCGGTTGTCGCGCAAGCTCCGTTGAAGCCGGCGGCCAAGGCTGCGGCGCCCGCTTCGCAGGCAACGTTCGCGTCGACGGCTGTCGCCGGATCGAGTGCGGCACCACCTCCGGTAGCGAAATCGGTCCCGGTGTCGACGGTGGCTGGTGCGGAATCACTGACCGGCGCCGGTGCAGCAAAACCTCTGCTGGGCTCAGGATCGACGTTGGCCCCCGCAACGTCGACGCCGGCTGCGGTCGCAACACCCGCGCCGGTCGCAACACCCCCGCCGGTCACGACACCCCCGCCGGTCACGACACCCGCGCCGACGGTTCCCCCGGTGACGCCAGCACCAACGTCAATCGCCGTGCCGACATCGACGCCCACGACGAGACCAGCCACGACCGCGGCGCCGACCACGACACCATCAACGACGGCGATACCTACGACGGGGGTTCCGACAACGACGCCGGCGACGACAGCAGTCCCCACGACGGGTGTCCCTCCCTCGACGGTTCCCTCTGGTCCGACGACGACCGTTGCGGGCCCGATCCTTCTCGTCGCACCGTCGCAGGGTACCGTCGCACTCGCGCTGAGCCCGATGCCGTTCACCGTCGGAAATGCCGGAACCGTGGTTGTGCAGACGAACGGTTCAACGCTTGTTCTTGTCGCCGCGATACCCCAGGCCGACGTGAGCGCCACGGTGCTGACCTCAACCGCAACGTCCCTGACGGTCCGTTTCGCCTCCCTCACCGGTACCGGAGCGGCAACGTTCTCGGCATCGGCGGTCGGCGGGCAACTGACCTTCCAAATCCAAGGATCCTGATGAGCGAAGCAACTGCACCCCTGACCGACGCGACCTCGATCGAACAGTCCTCGCTGTCAGACGCACGTGCGGAGCGTCTGGCGGCACTCAAGCAACGTCGGTCGTCCGTCTCCACGACTGGCGTGGCTCTTCCGGCTGAAGGTCGAAGCGCCCCCAGCCCTGACATCGGCGAAGCAACCGCAAGGCCGGCAATGCAGGTCGCCGGCCCGCGACGGCGACCGGCCGCGGCGAGCCGAATCCTCGTCGGCATGTCGTCGACCGCGGTCACGCTGGCGCTGATGACCGCGATGGCCCGAGCCGATCGGATTGCCGTAGCGGTGCCGAGTTCGAGTGTGGCACCGATCCCGCCGGCGATCAGCGAGGCAGCCGCCGCGCCGCAGCCCACCGCGCCCGCAGTAGAGGCTCTCGCCTTCGCTCCGGCTGACGCCACCGAGGTCGCTCCACCGTTGGCCCTTCCCGCTGTTGCACCTCCCGGTGAGCCGGGCGTCGTCGTGACGCCCGTTCTCCAAGCCGTGGCGCCCACGAACCCGCCACCGTCACCGACTCCCGCTCCCGCTCCCGCTGCCACGGTCGCCGGCGCCGCGGTTGCTCCGGCCCCCGCTGTCCCGGCACCGATAGTGCGCGCTCCCGCGGTCGCGCCGGCGCCCGCCGCGGCGGCGCCCGGGCCGGCGGCGGCCGCCGCTCGAGGCTCGAGTTCGATCGCCCCTCGCCCGACCGCAACGAACGTGTCGCAGGGCGCGTCGACGGTGGCTCCCGCGCCCTCGGTTGTGGCGTCTCCCGTCCCGTCGACGCCGAACGCGCCGGTTGCTTCTTCGCCGCCGCCCGGAGCTGTCGAGCAAACGGTGGCGACTCCGGCGCCCACAAGCCCACCGGCACCGATACCCACCGCCGCGCCGCCGGTGACGGCCACGCTGGCTCCTCCGCCACCGCCGGTGACAGAACCTCCCCCCCCGGTCACCGCCCCGCCGACCGCAGCCCCGACGGCGCCTCCGACGGCGCCTCCGACGGTTGCCCCAACGGCGCCACCAACGGCGCCGCCGACCACGACCGCCGGACCGAGCAAGCCGAAGTGATCGCGACCGCCCCCGCTGCTCGCCCGCCGGCTTCGCGATGGCCAACGATGCGACTCACGTCGAGAGCAATGGGTTGTGATGCGGAGATCGTTGTGCTGGGTGGTCGCACGCTCGCCGCCTCGCGTGCGGTTGCAGCATCGGGTTTGCGGTTGCTGGCAGATCTCGAGTCCGTATGGAGCCGCTTTCTGCGGGACAGCGATGTCTCCAACATCAATCGACACGCCGGAGATGTTGTCCATGTGCAGCGAACGACGTGCGAACTCGTGCGACTTGCATGCTCGGCATGGCACCTCACCAACGGTGCGTTCGACCCGACCGTGGGCGCGGTGATTGCTGAGCTCGGCTACGACCGTACGTTCGTGTCCCTCCCCGCAACGCGTGATCCGTTACCGACCCGCTTGGCTGGCCCGGCGGAGAACCGGAGTGCCCCCGGCTGTGGTGGCGTCGAGATCGATAGCGATCGGATGACGGTCGGCGTGCCAGTCGGCGTCCAGATCGACCTTGGAGGCATCGGCAAGGGCTTCGCCGGCGACCTCGTGGTGGAGCACGTCCTCGAGCGAGGCGCAGAGGGAGTACTCGTGAACATCGGCGGAGACGTCAGGGTTGGTGGTGTACCACCGGATGGTGCCTGGGTCATCGACGTGGAGCATCCATCGGGCGACGGCGCCGTCCTCGACCGATGGCGGATCGTCGATGGTGCCATTGCGGTGAGCAGCACCACGACGCGGCGTTGGATGGGGCCGAAGGGCAGTGTCCATCACGTCATCGACCCCTTCAGCGGCACATCGACCGACGCCGGCCTGTGCGGCGTCGCTGTTCTCGCGGGGACCGGGTGGTGGGCGGAAGCGCTGACGAAGGCGGTGCTGGTCGCCGGGGCCGGGGGCGGTCTCGATGTCGTGGAGTCGATCGGCCATGGCGCGCATGCGATGACGATCGGGGACGATGGAGTCGTCGGTATGTCCCCGGGACTCGGGCCATTCCGAGCACTCTCCCCTTCCTCGTCGGTGGTGGCGTCGTGTTGATCCTTGCCGCACTCACGCCGAAATTGAGTTGGTACGTTGCGCGTTCGAGCGGCATCGTGAGCTGGGCGTTGCTCACCGGCTCGGTGATCTGGGGTCTGCTCCTCTCGGCTCGGGTCCTCAATCGTCACACTGCGCCAGGATGGTTGCTCGATCTCCATCGGTACCTCGGTGCCCTGTCGATCGTCTTCGCCTCGGTGCACATCGCGGGACTCGTCGGGGACAATTGGCTCCACGTCGGGTGGGGAGACGTCCTTGTGCCGATGTTCTCGAAGTTCCGTCCCGGCGCGGTTGCCTGGGGGGTTGTGGCGTTCTACCTCCTGGTCGCTATCGAGATCACATCGCTGTTGCGGACACGTCTGCCGCGGCGGATCTGGCGGGCCACCCACTATGCAAGCTTCCCCCTGTTCGTCGCGTGCACCGTCCACGGCCTGCAGGCCGGGACGGATGTCGGGGCGCGTCCGTACGAATGGTTCGCCGTTGCCTCGGTGTCGGTCGTCATGGTGCTGATCATCCTGCGCATCGTGGCAACACGCGATTCGCGGAGCAGGCGCCGGGCGACGGCGTGAGGTTCCGAGGCCGCACCCGGCGTAGGACGACGGTGACGGTGACTTGGCGCCCGAGAGGCAAAGCGGGTGGGAGACTGCGTGGGTGACACAATCTGACGTGGTCGAGAAGTATCTAGGCCGCCTCGGGGTCGATGTCGCTGGTCGCTCGCCAGGGCGGGCGTTGCTGGCCGAGCTGCAGAGCGCCCACATGATCAAGGTGCCGTTCGAGAACCTCGACGTGTTCCATCGCCGCGGTGTCCGAACCGACGCTGAGTGGTCGGTGGCGAAGATCGTCGAACGCGGTCGTGGCGGCTGGTGCTACGAGCTCAACGGCGCATTCGGATGGCTGCTCACGGAGCTCGGCTTCTCCGTGACCTATGTGTCTTGCCGAGTGAACGACGGCACCCGTTGGGGCCCTGATCGAGACCACTGCGCGCTTATCGTCCATATGGGTCCGGATCGCCTTTTCGTCGACGTCGGATTCGGGGATTCCCCCATGGTGCCGATTGCCCTCCGCGTCGGCGAGCACGCGGGGATTCCGCGACGTGTTCGCATTCGTACCGATGTCGGGGGATTCGTACTCTCCGAGTGGGGCCTCGACGAACGTTGGGGGGATCGGCTGTGGATTTCAATCCAACCGCGTGCCCTCGAGGACTTCACTGAGCGTAGCGAGTTCCTCCAGACCGAACCCGGGCTGCAGTGGACGGAGAGTCCCTTCGCCACTCGTTCGAGTGCTCCCGATGGTTCGCGCATCACCTTGCGGACCGCCGTTCTGCGCAGCCGCCTTCGGGGCAACGACTTCGATGGCTTCGCCGTTTCCCCGGAGAACTGGTCAGCCGTGCTGGCCGAGAACTTCGGGATCGACGACACGCTCACCGACACGAACTGAAGACTCACGGCAGCACTGCGTCTTCCGACTCACTGAACAGTAGCGATCTGATCCAGCTCATTCGTCTCGGTGTTCGCCACGCGCGTTGTGAGGCTGATGACGCAGCCAAGCGCTCTTGAAGCAGTTCGGCGTCGCAGGGTTTTGGCGCAGGTCTATGCCGGGGAGCGAGCTGTTCACGCGCCCACTCGCAGAACAACGCCATAAGACTACGAGTACATCGGAGGCAGCTTCCCCGTCTCCGTCCTCGTCACGGTACTGACCGTCTGCTTCGTCCGGCGGGGTCCGGTCCGGTCCGTGGGAGGGTTGAGGCGCATGGACGATGACGCGTCGGGCCGAGACCCCATAGGCAGGAGCCGAAGCGCCCGAGCGCTCGTCGGGCTTCTCGTGGCAAGCATCGCCGGGTGGGTCGTCATCGGGTCGGCCGGCGGTGTGGGTGAAGCGATCGACGCGATCCGCCGAATGCGTCCCGGGTATGTCGCCCTGGCACTCGCGTTGACGGTGCTGCGAATGGGCCTCTACAGCGCCCAGCTCGGGTGTCTTGGACGGCGCAGCGGACCGATGTCGGCCCGAACCGCGACCGGTCTCGCCCTGGTCGTCTACGGCTTCGGCGCGGTCACGCCGGCCGCACCGGCGGAAGGGCTTGCCGTCGCCAGCGGCGAGCTCCGCGCCCGCGGGCGCACCAAACGTGAGGCATGGCTCACGCTCGGGTTCTCGAAATGGTTCGCCCAGCGCACCTTCTACGTCGTCGCGGCGCTCGATGTCTTCCTCGTGGTTGCCGCCGGGCATCTCACCTTCGCCGACGGCTGGCCGTTCCTTGCTGCTGCCGCGGTGGTTCTCGTGCTGCTGGCGCTCACGGCCGTGTTCGTCCGGGGCGAGCAGTTCAGCGTCGTGGCGGCCGGGCTCGCCCGCCATGTCCGCCTGCATCGGCTCGAACCGCCCGGTGATCCACGGCGTACCGCCCGGCAGTGGCAGACCGATGCAATGGCCTTCATCGGCCCGCCGTCGAGGCGCATCCGACTTGCCGGAGTGTCTGCCGCAGCTGCGCTGTGCGACGTAGCGACGCTGTGGGCAACCACGCATGCGACCGGCTTCCACATCCATCCCGAGCTCGTCGTCCTCGCCTGCACGGTCGGGACCGTTGCGAGCTGGGTCCCGCTGCTGCCGAGCGGACTGGGCATCGTCGAGGTTGCCGTTCCAGCTGTCCTCCATCGGTTCGGCGTTCCACTCGACGCGGCGCTGGCGGCCACGGTGGTGTACCGGGGGATCGGCACGCTGCTTCCGGCGATCGTCGGCACGGTGGCGATCGGCGCGTTGCGCACGCGACGCCCCCACGCGCAGGCAGGCTCGGTGGCACTGCCCATCGAGTCGGCAGATCCGTCCACGAGTGGCCGCCCCGTGCTCGAGACAACGCACCAACGACATCAGGAGATCACATGAATGCCATTGAGAAGACCGTTGCCCTTGACCCCGAGCAGGCGGAAGCGGCTATCCGCACCGCACTCGGAGATCAGGGGTTCGGCGTGCTGACGGAGATCGACATCGCTGCCGTGTTCCACGCCAAGCTCGGCGTCGAACGCCCATTTCTGAAAATCCTCGGCGCGTGCAACCCGGGGTTTGCTCAGCGTGCCTTGGAGATCGATCCGACCGTCAGCCTGCTGCTGCCGTGCAACGTCACGGTCGAAGCGGTCGATGGCGGCACCCCGGTCGCTGCGGTCGATCCGCTCGAGTTGATGAGCGACCCGGCGTTCGCCGGGCTCGCCGCTGAGGTGTCCGGGAAGCTCCGGAGCGCAATCGCCGCGCTCGGCTGACACTGCGCCCGGTGGTGCCGTCGATCGGCGCTGGGCGGGTCAGTCGGCCCGCCGCCCGATGTACTGGATGACTGATGCGTCTCCGGAGTGGAGATCGCCTTCGATCACGGGGCGGTCCAGTTCGGCGAGGTGCACGACGGTGAGCGACGCGGTGTCGGTGGCGAGGTCGGTTCCGGTCTGGGTCATGTCGGGATCCTTCGGTCCACCGGTTCCGCGCCCGATCTGGGAGGGCGTGTAGGACTCCACGATGAACACGCCGCCGGATTGCCGTTGCGTCCTTCTCCGTCGCCGATGCACAGCACCGGCTCGCTGGGGATGAGGCGACGTTGGGCGGCCAGGAAGTCGTTCGGTTCGGTCCCGAAGACATAGGCGTCGCTGTCGTAGCGGTCATCCCAAACGGTGCGTTTCTGGGTCACTTCTCGGGCTCCTCGGTGCTGGACGACCCGCGCAATCGTATACCCAATGGGGTATGTGTCAGTGCGGTGTCACGAAGAGCCGGCTCGAGTGATCCGGATGTTCTCGCGGGTCCCTTGCAGCTCGAGGCGACGCACGAGCACCGGGTTCGCAGTGGCCTGGGTGGCGTGGCGGGCGATCGCTCGCCACTGCACGGCACGATCGACGGTGATCGTCTCGCTCTCCGGACTGTCGAGTGCCCCGAACGCGACGCCGAACTCGGCGCACAGAGCATCGGCAACGTCGGAGGGCAGTCCCCATTCGAGCACTGCCAAACCCGCCGTCGAGGCGACACGAACGGCCGCCTCGGATGCAGCCCGGTGATCGGGGTGACCGGTGACGCCCGATGGTTCGAAGGCGACGACCAGATCGATTCCGTCGAAATGGTCGCGGATGTGCTGGTCGAGCTGCGACGCCTGCACCGACGCGAGCGCCCCGTCCGGGTAGCTCAGCAGGGCCACATCGCTGACGCCCAGCTCGGTGGCCGCCGCCCGCAGCTCGGCGGCGCGGATCGTCGCGAGACCGACTGCGGCGCCGAGCGTGCTGGCCTCACCGTTGGTGAAGCAGAGCACACTCACCGTGCAGCCCTGGGCGACGAGTCCGGCCAGCACCGCGCCGAGCCCGAAGCTCTCATCGTCGGGGTGGGCGATGACAACCAGAGCATGGCGCCAACCAATGAGTGGGTTGATCGGCGCTGTCGTCACGACTCGATTCTACGACGAAGGACGGTCTGGCACACCGTTGCGTGCCGGCCGTATGGGCTGATCGACAGGAACCTTGCGGCATACCATTGGGGGTATATCCGTCCTGGCGGAGTAAATCGCATTGCTCGGAAGCGATCCCCGCTTGATCGGATGCCTTGCGGCAGCGGGCCCAATGGCACTATCCGCAGAATGGGGGAGCGATCATGCTGGCATCATGACCAAGGGGATGCCGATCAGTCGGGAGCGGGTGATTGGATGGGCGTTCGTCGGAGCACAGTTCCTGCTCATCGGTGCCCTCGTCGGCTGGCATCCGCGGCATCGGTGGTCGATCCCCGATGCGCTCGACACCGCTGCGAAGGTGGCCGCCGCGGTGGGGCTCGCGTGGATGGCCGTCGGCGCAGTCAACCTCGGTCGTTCGCTCACCGCCCTTCCACTGCCGCTGGAACACGCCACACTTCGGGTGGGCGGCCTGTACCGTCTCAGCCGACATCCGATCTACACCGGACTCATCACCGCCGGCTGGTCGTGGGCGCTGCGCGCCGAAGCTGTGGGTCCGCTCATGCTCGGCGCCGCCCTGACTGCGCTTCTTGCCGCCAAGGTCCGTTTCGAGGAGATGGCGCTGCGGGCGAAGTTCCCGGAGTACGCGCGCTACAGCTCGCGCACCCCTCGATTTTGGCCGGTCGGCCCTCTCAAGCGGGTCCGAGGTGGAGTCGGCGGCTGACCGAACCCTTCCGACGCCGCCGTCGCAAATACACGAGTAGACACTATACCCCTAGGGGTATAAGCTGAACCTCTGCGAGCTATACGAACGAAGTTGGAGATTGACATGTTCTTCCGCCAGTACTACCTCGGGTGCCTTTCCCATGCGAGCTACCTGATCGGAGACACGACCACCGGTCGAGCGGTGGTCGTCGACCCGCAACGCGACGTCGCCGAGTACCTCCGCGACGCCGAGTCGAACGGCTTGCGAATCGAGAAGGTCCTCGAGACGCACTTTCATGCCGACTTCCTCTCCGGCCACCTCGAGCTCGCCGCCCGGACCGGCGCATCGATTGGCTACGGGCG
>JANLRD010000098.1:0-6171 GCA_031368215.1 Acidimicrobiia bacterium
GCTCTTCGCTCGCGGCGGGGTGTCGTCGGTGACCGTTCACGGCAATCAGGTGCTCGTCGAACTCGCCGCCGGCGGCACGACCGACGGCATGGCCGAGCTGATCGCCGATCTCTTCATCCACTACAAGCCGGGCGTCGTACCGTCCTTGTAGTTCCGTCCCTTTACTCGTGGCCGTCAGCAGTTGCCGAGGCCGGCAGTCCTGGCCGTGAAGCCGCCGGACTCGTCGAGGCCACAGACGCTGCGATCGGACACGAGGTTCACCGTTCCAATCGTGCCAACGATGAAGGGAACGTCTCGACGGGTAAGGCGTTGCACGTCGGCGTAGGCGGCCTTTCGCGAACTCTGGTCTACGGCTGAGCGTCCCCGGTCGAGCGCGGCGTCCATGTCGGCGTTCTTGTACCGGGCGAAGTTGGTCGGCGATCCGCTGAAGAGCACCGGGTAGGCGGTTGCATCCGGGTCTCGTTGCAGGCCGAGCGACCAGAGAGCGGCCTGGTACTGGCCCGTCGCTACGGCGACCGTGTACGGCGTTGCCTCGGGGGCGATCTGGAGCTTGACGTCCATGCCGGCGTCTTGCCAGTACCTCGCGGTGAGCCGTGCCGCATCGAGAACTGCGCCGCCGGAGGCGGGCACGCTGAAGGTGAACGCTGCGTCCTTGCCGGTATCGGAGATGTACGACGCCACGAGTCGCCGAGCGGCCGCTCGATCATAGTCCGGTACGTCACCGTCCGGGGCGTACCAGGGGTTGCCTTTGGGCCAAAGACCGAAGCCCTGTTTGTCGACGTTCGGATCCTCGACGACATCGGAGATGGCCCGAACGTCAAGGGCCAGGGCAGCAGCTCGTCGGATCCGGATGTCATCGAAGGGAGCCTTGGCGTTGTTGAAAAGGTAGGCAGCAGAACTCGAGCTCGGGGGGGTGATTACCGCGAATCCGTCGTTCTTGGCAACGGCGGCGGTACGCGGAAGCAGCGCAATCATGCTCTGGACATCTCCGGCTCGAAGGGCGGCATAGCGAGTGCTCTCATCGGGTATGTACCGAAAGGTGATCTGGCTCAGTCGGGGCTTGATGGTCCCCCAATAGTTTGGATTTCGGACGACGGTGGAGTGATCGCCGACGACAAATTCGGTCAGTCGGTACGGTCCGGTGCCGGCATCGGTCGGTTCTCGGTTCAACTTGTCGGCCTTCTCGCCGATGGCGTTCGGGCTGATCATGATTCCTGCGGTCCCGCCCAGGAAATACGGCAGCGAGGCATACGGCTTGTCCAGGGAAAGCGTGAGGCTGAACGGCCCGGTCACGTCGATGGTCTTGATGAGGGCCATGGTCGCCCCGTTCGAACGAGACTTCCGCTGGCGGTCCAGATTCAGCTTCACGGCGTCGGCGTTCAGGGGCGTTCCGTCATGGAAGTGCACGTTGCGACGCACCGCAAGCGTCCACGACTTTCGGTCGGCGGCTTCGGTGAGGGATTCTGCCAGCAAAGGCTGCGGATCTTTACCGAAGGGCGTATCCATCAGTTGCTCGTAGATCGCATTCGCCACCCCCTGCGATGTGATGTCGCCGAACACGGCAGCGGGATCGAGGCCGGGGAGCTCCCCGGCAGTACCCACCGCCAGCTTGCGCAGGGGAGGGACAGTGGTCGGCGCCGCCGAGGTCGAGGGCGTGGTCTTCTTGGGTTTGGTTCGCTTCGCCGCCTGTGTCGGGGTCACCGCGGTGATCGCGAGTGCTGTTGCGACGACAACGGCGGTGACGGCCGTTCGGCGGGATTGGAAAGCTTGGCGATGGGGATGCATCTCAGTTGCTCCTCGGTGGTTGATGGCGAACAGCGGTCTGCTGGTCGCTGATGTGATGCGAACGGTCTGAGGTCGGTCGATTGATCGCAGCTGACTCCGCGGTTGAAACAGGAACCGCCGCACGCTCGAACGAACGTGCCGCGTCCGGTCGCTAGAGCGAGCCGGGCGGCGGATGCAGCGCAGCGAGCTGCGTTCGGTTGGCGATGCCGAGCTTCGAGTACACATGCGAGAGGTGGGTCTTGACGGTCTGCCCGCCCATCAAGAGGTCCGCGGCGATCGCGGCGTTCGACCGGCCCTGACGAGCGAGGTCGGCGACCCGACGCTCCGTCGGCGTGAGCGACGTCCACCCGATCGTGGGTCGGTTTCGATCGCCCCGGCCCCGCTGCGCATAGGCGATGATCTCGGGGAGCGTGAGGTTGCGGGCCTCCTCGGATGCCGAACGAAACGCGGCATCGCCCAGTGCCGCAGTTGTTGCCGCGACGTCTTCGGCCAACATCGATGCCAGCGGCTCGACCCTCGTCTTCATCGGGTAGTTCTCGCGGTACTGCTGAGCGGCTGCGGCGAGCCGGGCAGCATCGGTCCAAACGCCTTGGGCTGCCGCCAGGCCGGCGAGCACTTCGATGGCGTCGATGATTTCACGGGCGTATCCGTGTTCGGCGGCAAGGGCAAGACTCCGGTGGATTGCGGTCTCGGCATCAGCGAGGTTTCCGTCGTGACGAGCGAACAGGGCGGTGACGATGCCGCTGTCGATCTCCACCATGACGTTTGCCATTCGTGGTGAGAACCCGGAGTCGAAATGCGCCTTGGCTCTTTCGACGTCGCCCAGTGCGAGCCAGCAGAGGGCGCCGACGCTTCGACTACGTCCGCCCGGAGGCAGGCCCGGGGCCACCGTGGTGAGGAGCTCGATGGAGCGCGGAAACTCCCCCCGGACCCGCAAGCTTTGCACGATGGCCGACTTGAGGGTCGTCGCCCCAACGATGTTCTCCACTCGCTCGAGATGCAGCATTCGCTTTACGAGCGGCTCTGGGCTCTCGATACGTTCGCCGAAGTCGGCACGCAGACTGATTTCGAGGTGGGCCCGCAGCCCCTCCGCCGCGCCCCAGTTGCGGATCTCGCGGGGTCCGAGGCTTTCGAGGGCGGCTCTCATAGCGGCGTGGTCCACCGTGAACATGCCCACGGTGGCGATTCCCAAGCTCAGCATCGAACGAGCGAAAGGGCTGCCGAGCTCGTTCGCTATCAGGTCCGCCTGCGCGAGCACATCGTGTTGTCGACGCAGCTCCCCGCGGTACGCGAACATCGCCGCCATTGTCGCCAGCGTGTACACCTCGCCGAAGCGGTCATCAACGGAGCGGTTGTCTTCGAGTGCTTGGTCAAACAACACAAGCGCCGCCTCGGGGTCGGAGAGAGCGGCACCGAACGCCGCCAGGCCACCGATTCGACCGGTGGTGCGACGGTCCCCCAACGGACCGGCGAGTTCCACCGCAATTTGGGCCTCCGCTACGGCTTGCCACATGTCACCCAGGACTTGGAGGTGTCCGGCACGCGCTGCATGAAGTTGCGCCCGAAGGCCCGGCTCCGTCGAACCCAGCCGGTCGAGCGCAACCGAAGTCCACGTTCGACCGTCGGCCCCGAGGTCCGTCGCCAGCCAGAACGGTGTGAGATCCAGAGCGAGTCTGGCCAGATCGACCGAGGAGCCGTAGGACTCGAGGTGTCGCAGGGTCGCCGCCAGATTGTCGCGCTCGGGGAGAAGGCGGGAGGTCGCAGCTGCTTCATCGGGTCCCTCGAAGCGGGGTCCGTGATGCGCGGCGAGACGGGTGAACCATGCGGCGTGACGCGCAACGAGAGCACCTCGCTCCGTCTCCCTCTGGGCGAGTTGGCGAGCGGCGAACTGGCGGACCATCTCCATCAACCGGTAGCGAGCAACACCGAGCCGTTCATCGACGCGAATCAGGGACTGGTCGATCAACCGCTCGAGCCCGTTCAACACGTCCATGGAAGCGAGGTCTGCGCCGTCTGAGCACACGGCCTCCGCAGCCGACAGATCCCATCCATCGGCGAACACCGACAGTCTCCGCAACAGCATCTGATCTGATTCGTCGAGCAGATTGTGCGACCAACCGATGGATGCTTCCAGCGTTTGCTGTCGGGCCATCATCAGACGTGATCCTCCGGTCAACAGCCGCAGGGCATCTTCGAGTCCGGCGAGAATCTCCTCCGCTGTCAGCGACTTGGTCCGAGCGGCCGCCAGTTCGATAGCCAGAGGAATCCCGTCGAGACGGGCGCAGATCTCGGCGACAGTTGGACCGTTTCGATTCGTCAGCTCGAAGTTCGGTCGAGCCCGAACAGCACGGTCGAGGAACAAGCGCACCGCATCGAACTCGACGAGGCGATCGATCGAGAGGGTCGTTCCCTCGGGCGGGCACGGGAGCGGAGGAACCCGCCAGGTGATCTCCCCCGGGACATCCAATCCGCCTCGGCTCGTCGTCAGAACCGAGACGTCCGGGCAGCGACTCATGATCTGATGCACGAGCGGTGCCACGGTGTCGAGAACGTGTTCGCAGTTGTCGAGCACCAAGAGCATGCGCCCGGCCAAACGCTCCACCAGACGGGCAGGCTCAGTGATCGAGAGGATCGAGGCGATTGTGCTCTGAACATCGGACACATCGACCTGAGCGAGTTCTATCCACCACGTCCCGTCGGGGAACCGCTCGGTGATCTGAGCGGCGACCTGCTGGGCGAGCCGGGTCTTGCCGGCGCCACCAGCGCCCATGATCGTGACCAGTCGATTTCCGTTCACCAACGCACACAGCGCGGCAATCTCGGCCCGACGCCCGACGAAGCTCGACAGCTCGATCGGAAGGTTGTTCGGGATCGCCTCCAACGACCGAAGCGGTGGAAAGTCACGCCCGATGCCCTCGCCCGCGGCCTGCCACACGTGTTCGGGACGGGCCAGGTCCTTGAGCCGGTGCACCCCCAGGTCGATGAGTTCGATCCGGTCGCCGAGCTGATCGATCACCAGGTCGCGCGACGCCTGGGAGACGAGGATTTGTCCGCCATGGGCGATCGCTCGGAGACGAGCGGTCCGTATGATCGCCTGGCCGACGTAGTTCGCTTCGTCTCGCAGTTGCGTCTCACCCGTGTGGATGGCCATGCGGACTCGTAGTCCCCCGTCGAGACCATCGGGCCATGGTTCGTCGGTCAGTGCCTTCTGCGCGGCAACCGCCGCGGCGACGCAATCAGAGGCGCGAGCGAACGCGCCGACGATCGAGTCCCCCTCGCCCTGCTCCTGCGGGCGAACTCCGCCGTGTGCGGCGATGGCATCTTCCAAGATGGCGTAGTGCCGGGCGATTGCCGGTCCCATGAGCTGAGGGGCGGCCTGCCATGCCTTGGTGGACCCTTCGACATCGGTGAGCAGGAACGTCACGATCCCCACGGGCAGGGCGAACTCGCGCCCCGGTTCGGCCCTTCCCGGGGCCGAGTCCATCACGGGCTCAGACCATCGGAGGGCCCGCAACCAGCCCGCTGACGGTGCCGCGTCCAGTGCATTGGGTGTCATGTTGTCAGACTGCGCCCCTGGTCTGACGACTACATCACCCGCGCGGGTGATCCCCTGCGAACCCGGTGGTGCGCCGATGTCGTCCACTGGCCGTGGTGGTCCGGGGCCGTGACGGTGGGCTGTTGGGGGCTGGCCGCGGCCCGAACGATTGACTGGACAAGGCGAACGTCTGTTCCCTAGTCTGTCGGGGTGGGTGCTGCCGCTCTTGCCCGACCCCCTGCCTCTGTTCCTGCCTCTGTTCCGGCCCCCGCCCCCGCTTCGGCGGTGCTCGAGGCTCTGCGCGAGCGCACCCGGCCGGTCAACCTTTCCGGTGAACGTCTCCTCCCGGTCCGAGACGACCTGGCGTCGCTGCTTCCCGGTGGCGGATTGCGCCGGGGGAGTGTGGTGGAGATCGCCGCACCGTCGCTGCTGTTCGTCGCCATGGCCGAGGCCCTACGGGTCGGTTCATGGGCCGCTCTGGTCGGGCTCCCCACCCTCGGTCTCGCCGCTGCTCGCGATCACGGCATCACCTTCGAACGACTTGCCGTGGTGGCGGCCCCGCCGGTCGATCTCGCAGCCACGGTGGTGGCCGCACTCGTCGACGCCCTCGACCTGGTGGTGCTCGGTCCCGGTGTGGTGGGGCGGGCCGCTGATGCCCGGCGGCTCACCGCCCGGGCCCGGGAGCGCGAGTCGGTGCTGCTTGTCCACGGCCGCTGGCCCGAGGCGGTCGATCTGCGCCTCACCGTGGTCAGCCGACACTTCGAAGGGATCGGACAGGGCCACGGTCACCTCCGCAGCTGGAGCGTGGAGGTGGAAACCGATGGTCGCGGTGCGGCGGCCCGTCGGCGCCG
>JANLRD010000123.1:0-17310 GCA_031368215.1 Acidimicrobiia bacterium
CACATCTGCACCGCGTGGGGCCGTGATTATGCCGATGTCTCTCCACTGCGCGGCGTGATCTTCACGGAGGCGAAGACCAACACCATGACCGTCAGCGTCGACGTCACGACCGTTCCGTAACGCCGGGTCCGGTTCGCGGGCGGGCTGGTGGCGCTTCGGCGACGGGGTCGCGCTCTCCTTCTGCGTTGTATCGCTGAGGAACGCTCATCGACGTCGGCGGTCAAGTATTTGCGCGAGGGTCCGGTACGGCGATGCCGACACCCTTCGCCGACACGGTTGCAACGTAAGCGCGTCAATCGTCAGCCGACTGATGAAGGGCTCGGTGAATCGTCTGTTACCTGCTCGACTCGGGCTGCAGCAGTGCGGCCCTGCGGTGGACTCGGGATTCTGTGCGGGTTGTCAAGTGGCGAGTTGGCGAAGTCGTTTGGCGATCGTGTCGATGGTCGGTTGCCCGGCAGCGACGTCGTTGACGAGCTTGTAGACGTCGTCGTTGCTCGCCCGTGAGATCTCGATGCCGTTGATCTCCAGGAAGACAGCGGTCGTCAACCATCCGAGGCGCTTGTTGCCGTCAACGAGGGCATGGTTCTTGACGATCGAATGCAACAGCGCGGCGGCCTTCGTCCAGATGTCCGGGTACGCTTCCTCGCCGAACGCGGTCGCCTGCGGCCGGGCAACGGCCGACCCAAGCAGTCCGACATCACGGATCAGAGCCGGATCACCGAGAAGCGCGATGGCCAGACCGATGACGTCGTCGAGGTCGAGGAACTCGACGGGCTCACTCATTCGCCAAGTCGACGTAAGGCGTCGCGATGGTTGTCCATGACCAACGCGGCGGCGCGCGCAACGCGGTCTCGATGGTCGCCGCGGGTAACGAACTCGCGAACCGCTCGCCGCGCAGCCTCCTGCATGGAGATTCCCTCGGCGTCGGCGCGGGCTCGCAGCGCCTCGTGCTCAGTATCAGTGAGCCGCAGTGTCATAGCCATGCGAAAGATGGTATCACTTCGATACCACTAGGCAGATGGGCCGGGACGACAGCAGCGACCGGTCATGCACCGATTGGGCCACAGTAGTGCGGTAGGAATCGGGTGCTACCATCGGGCCATGTCGGTCCGAAAGATCTCCGTGGCACTCGAAGAGAACACCGCACAGGCCTCGGCCGACGCAGCGGCGCGCCATGGCGTGAGCCTTTCGTCGTGGCTGAATCAAGCCGCTGAACGAGCGCTCCGTGTCGAAGAGGGCCTGCGCGCCGTGCAAGCGTGGGAGGACGAGCACGGGGCACTCACATCGAGTGAACTCGCCGCGGCCGACCGCTTCCTCGCCAAGAAGCAACGGAAGCATGCATCGTGAGCGGGTACACGTACGACACCGGTGTGCTGATCGCCGCCGAACGAAACGACCGATTCGTGTGGGCGTTGCATCGGCGACTGCTCCAACGTGGTGAGGCCCCATCGGTGCCGTCAACGGTGCTTGCGAAAGCTTGGCGCGGTGGCCCCCAGGCTCAGCTTTCACGGCTCCTCGCCGGATGCGAAATTCATCCACTCTCCGAATCCCACGCTCGAGCGTCAGGCCATCTGCTGGCGCGATCATCTACCTCCGACATCGTTGACGCGAGCGTGGTGACCCTTGCCCGAGAGCGCGGGGAAGAGGTCCTGACGAGCGATCCCGATGACCTCGAACCGTTGTCAGCGATTCTCGGCCGATCGCGTGTCCGGGTCAGAGCGATCAACGCGCTTCGCTCCTAACCGAGCAACTCGGGCCGTTGCCGGTAGTCGCCTGCGCTTTCAAGGGCACCTCGTCGACGAAGATCCGAGGTCTTGGAGGCTGAGTAGCTCCCAGCGCAACCGAGATTCCAAATCCTGCGGAGAAACACCAACCCTCGCCCTGCCGCGACGACCCCGGTCAACACGGCACGGTCGCCCGTGCCGTGATTTCTGGTAGGCCAGTGCCCATGAGTGGTCCCGGGTTCGCATCGCTGGTTTCGCCGATCGACGGGTCGGTCTATGCCGAACGGCCGTATGCCACGCCCGATGAGATCGCCGGTGCCGTTGCCGCTGCCCGGGCTGCGCAACCGGAGTGGGCTGCCCGGCCGATCAGTGATCGGGCCGAGTTCTGTCGTCGAGCGGTCGATGCCATGAACGCGACGAGCGACCGCATCATCACCGAGCTGGCGTGGCAGATGGGTCGGCCCGTGCGCTACGGCGCCGGCGAGTTGCGGGGATTCACGGAACGGGCCAGCCACATGATCGCCATCGCGCCGGAGTCCTTGGCCGACGTGGTGGTCGAGCCGAAGGACGGATTCGAACGGTTCATCGAGCGGGTCCCGCTCGGGATCGTGCTCGTCGTGGCCCCGTGGAACTACCCGTACCTCACGGCGGTGAACTCGATCGTTCCGGCTCTGCTTGCGGGTAATGCCGTGATCCTGAAGCACGCCACGCAGACGATGCTCGTGGGCGAGCGATTCCAGGATGCGTTCGACGCCGCCGGCCTACCGTCCGGTCTGTTCACCAACCTCGTCCTGACCCACGACGCATCGTCGGCGTTGCTCAGCTCCCGGTCCGTGAACCAGGTGAACTTCACCGGATCGGTTGGCGGGGGCCGTCAGATCGAACGGGCAGCCGCGGGCACGTTCATCGGCATCGGGCTCGAGCTCGGCGGGAAGGACCCGGCCTACGTGCGAGCCGATGCGAACCTCGCCCACGCCATCGAGAACATCGTCGACGGCGCGTTCTTCAACTCGGGCCAGTCGTGCTGTGGCATCGAGCGCGTCTATGTCGATCGCCGTGTGTACGACGAGTTCGTCGATGGCGCGGTCGCTCTGACGCAGACGTATGTGCTCGGAACACCACTTGATCCGTCCACGACGATCGGGCCGATGGTGCGAGGCGCTGCCGCGGATCTCGTACGCGCGCAGATCGATTCGGCGGTGTCGGCCGGGGCCCGCCAACTGGTCGACCTCAACGGCTTCGGCCATGATGTCAGCGGGTCGCCGTACCTCGCGCCGCAGCTCCTCGTCGATGTCGACCACTCGATGGACGTGATGACGGAGGAGAGCTTCGGGCCCGTCGTCGGGATCATGGCCGTCGACTCCGATGACGAAGCGGTCAGGCTGATGAACGACAGCGCCTACGGGCTCTCGGCGTCGATCTGGACCACCGATCTCGATGCCGCCCGCTCGATCGGGCGAAGGATCGAGACCGGCACGGTGTTCATGAACCGCGCCGACTACCTCGACCCGGCGCTCGCCTGGACCGGCGTGAAGGACACCGGTCGGGGCGTCACGCTGTCACGGCTCGGCTTCGACGCACTGACGCGCCCGAAGTCCTTCCACCTCCGCCACACGCTCGGCTAGCAGCACACCACGAGTTCAGACCTGAGTACGACCGCGGGCCTGGATCGCCGCCCGTTTCGCGGCAACGTCTCCCGGCCGGTAGGTCCGGGCCCACTTCCGGCCGACCGTGGCCTCATGGCGCTCGCCGTCGCCGACCGTCATGCGATGGATCTCCCGGTAGCTGCGAAGCAACTCCTGGAGCGCGGCCGCGTCGTTGCCGGAGATGTCGCGGGCCAGACGATGGGCGGTCGGCAGGAGGTCGTCGTGGGCGACGACGTGGTTCACCAGACCGAGGCGATGAGCCTCCTCGGCGTCGATGAAGTTGCCGGTGAGCGACATCTCGATGGCGCGGCGCAGGCCGATGGCCTGGGGGAGCAGGACCGACAGCCCCCATCCGGGAAGAATGCCGACGCGGGTGTGCGTATCGCCGAAGGAGGCGAGCTCAGACGCGACCACGAAATCGCATTGGAGGACCAGCTCGAAGCCACCCGTCACCGCAACGCCGTTGATGGCACCGATCACCGGCTTACGGGTCGGTGCCCACGGTGCGTTGGACCCGACGACGCGTTCCGGGGGCCGAGATCCGGTCTCGGCCGGTGTCTCGACGACGAGGTTGTTGCCCGTGCTCCCGAGCTCCTTGAGGTCCAACCCGGCTGAGAATGCCGGGTCCGCGCCGGTCAGGACGATCACGTCGACATCGTGGTGGGCATCGACGCGGGCCATCTCGGTGCGGAGCGCGGCAAGCAGAGCGCTGGACAGGGCGTTTCGCTGCGCCGGCCGGTTGAGCGTGAGCGTCGCCACGCGTTCGGCGATGTCGACGAGCAGCACCGGTGCGGTGGGTTGGGGGGAATCCATCCGACCATGCTCGCGGAGAGCCGTGTCCGTGAGCGAAACGAGAGCCACAACAGTGCACGACACCCGGATCCTCCCTCCTCCGGTCGATCGTGAGCGAGAATCTTCGGTGTGGGAGGTAAGGACGCTCAGCGACGTCGCCAGAAGCAGCGGCGCGGGCAGGCGAACCGTACGCCGGCCAGGCCGCAGGCGCGTCCTGATCGGTTCCAACGCTCCGATCGGCGAGGGTGCTCGCGTCGCGCGCTCGTCACCGCCGTCCTCCTCGTACTTGTCGTGGCGTTGATCATCCCGGTGGCCGTGAGCCTGAACATCGTCGGTCGGTCCGTTCCGCCGATCACCCAGCAGCCCGGTGCCCGTCTGGTCCCGGACGAGTCGGCCGTCCCGAACACCCGGGTCCTCACCCGTCCCCCTCAGTGAAATCGATCTCCTATGCGCGCTTCGTACCTTCATCCCCGTCTGGCACACTTCGGCACGACCATCTTCGCGGAGATGTCGCAACTCGCAACGGCAACGGGATCGATCAACCTCGGTCAGGGCTTCCCCGACACTGACGGTCCAGACCTGGTCAAGCAGGCGGCGATCGACGCGATTGCGTCGGGCCGCGGCAATCAGTATCCGCCGGGACCCGGCATTCCTGAGCTCCGGCGGGCGATCGCTGACCATCAGCGCGCGTACTATGGGGTCGAACTCGACCCGGATGCCGAGGTGCTCGTCACCTGCGGGGCGACGGAGGCGATTGCCGCCACCCTGATCTCGCTGCTCGGCCCCGGCGACGAGTGCATCCTCCTCGAACCGTTCTACGACTCGTACCCGGCGGCTGTCGCCATGGCCGGAGCGACGGTGGTTCCGGTCACCCTGCATCCGCCGACCTTCCAACCCGACATCGACGCGATCCGCGGCGCGGTCACCGAGCGCACGCGCGTGATCGTGATCAACTCGCCCCACAATCCGACGGGAACCGTCTTCACCGATGCTGCGCTCGCGGGAATCGCTGCCATCGCCATCGAACACGACCTCATCGTGCTTTCCGATGAGGCATACGAACACCTCACCTTCGATGGGGTGAGGCATGCCCTGATCTCGAAGCTTCCCGGCATGACCGATCGGACCGTCACGATCGGTTCGGCGGGGAAGTCGCTGTCGTTCACCGGCTGGAAGGTCGGTTGGGCAACGGGATCGGCCTCGCTGATCAGCGCCGTCCGAACCTCGAAACAGTTCGTGACCTACGTGTCGTCCGGGCCGTTCCAATACGCAGTGGCCACAGGTCTCAACGAGTTGGGTCCTGACTACTTCGACGGTCTTGCCGCCGGCCTGGCGTCGAAACGGGATCGGCTCGTCGGCGGGCTGCGGTCGCTCGGGCTCGAGGTGTTCGTCCCGAGCGGCACCTACTTCGTGTGCGCCGACATCGGTGCGCTCACGTCAGACGACGGTCTCACCTTCTGCCGGGCGCTCCCGCATCGGTGCGGCGTCGTGGCTATCCCCACGTCGGTCTTCTACGCCACGCCGGGGGCCGGCGACACGATCATCCGGTTCGCGTTCTGCAAACGCGACGAGGTGATCGACGAAGCAGTCGCGCGCCTGGCGACGCTGCACCCGTAGGTATACGAGCCTCCTCCGTCACTTCGTCCGGGTGCGGAACCATGCAACGGTGTCGCGGTAGGTCTGCTCGAGGGGCGTTGCGCTGATCCCGAAGGTGTTCGTGAAATCGGACGAGTCGAGGTCGAACGGTGCCGCGAACTGGTACTCGACTTCGCGGAGTTCTCGCAGCATCGGAACGACGAGCCCACCGATGGTGAGCGCGACGCTCGGCATCGCTCGTGTCTTCACCATCGGCACACCGGCGGCCCGGCACAGTCCGGCGACGATCTCGCGCTGTGTCTGGGCGGGGGCAGTCGGCACGTGCCAGGCGCGCCCGAGGGCCCGCTCGTCGGTCCCGAGAACGGCCATCGCAACGCCGACATCGCCCATCGCCGTGACCGCGTGAGCGATATCGAGCTTGCCCAGAAGGCTCACGGCCTTGCCGGCGAGCACGTTGTCGACGACCCGATCGCCCATGCTGGCGCCGAGCACGCGGGGGCCGATGAAGTCGCTCGCCCGCGCTTCGGTCACGCGGACCCGGCCGGCCCGGTGAGCTTTGATCGCCTGCTTCCACATCGCCGCGCGGACCTGGCCCTTCTTGCCGGGTGAGGCCAGCGGGTCGGTCTCCTTGAAAGGGCGAGTGGACGGCCCGTATCCGTAGAGGTTGCTCATCGTGACCAGTACGGCGCCCTGCTTTTCCGCAGCAGCCAGAAGGGCGGTGGCGATGGGCGGCCATTCCGAGATCCACTTGTTGTAGGGCGGGTTGGCGCAGTTGTAGATCGCTACCGCGTCCCGTGTCGCGTGGAGCAGTGCGGACTCGTTCGATGCGTCGGCGCGTTCACGCTCGACCCCGGCCGGCATTTCACCGTTGCCGCTGCGGGTCACGGACCGAACGGCGAGCCCCTTGGCGAGAAGCTCTGTTGCTGTCGCGTGGGCGACCGGTCCGGCTCCGATGATGACGTGTGTTGACATGGTGACTCCTTCAGTACGAGAGCACTGCTCTTTGTTGGGAACACTGTCCACCATTCTCCCCGGAAAGTCAAGAGCAATGCTCTCGAAATGTTCCGATGCTCTTGTTCTTGCCGGGGCACAGCACGTAAGCTCGTGCCATGAACGCTGCATCCGTCCGCTCCCGGGTACGCGCTGAACTCGTCGACGAGATCAAAGAGGCGGCCCGCCGACAGCTTGCCGTCGAAGGTGCCGCCGCCCTCTCCCTGCGCGCTGTCGCTCGCGAGATGGGCATGGTGTCATCGGCCGTGTACCGCTACTTCCCGAGCCGTGACGACCTTCTCACCGCGCTCATCGTCGACGCGTACAACGCCATGGGGGAGCGGGTCGAGGAGGCCGAGTCCGGCGTTCGGCGAACCGACTTCCGGGGCCGGTGGATGGCGGTCTGCCACGCCGTGCGCGACTGGGCTCGCACGAGCCCCCACGAATACGGGCTCGTCTTCGGCACCCCCGTGCCGAAGTACGCGGCACCCGCCGACACGATCCCGCCCGCCATGCGGGTCACCGTGGTCCTCGTTCGGATCGTGGCCGACGCCGTTCGTGCCGGAGTTCTCTTCCCCGACCGGGAGCCGATCCCGAAGGCTGTTCGCGCCGACCTCGCGCCGATTCGTGCCTTCTTCAGCGAGCGCGGGGCGATCGTGGACGATGACCTCATCGTTCGATCGATCATGGCGTGGACCCACATCTACGGTGCCATCAGCTTCGAGTTGTTCGGCCATCGGGTGGGGACCGTGACCGAGCACGACGGTTTCTTCGACCACGAGATGCGGCGGATGGCGGCGTTCGTCGGGTTGTGACGCCGCCGCGTTCTGGCCGGTCGGGCCCGTCCAACGTGGCGTCCCGCACCGCAAAGTGCGAAACTCTGATCCATGCCGAATGCCACCTTCACCGCCATGGACGTGTCGACCCGTGAGGAGTGGCTCGAGATCGGGGCCCAGACCTCCGCCAACCAGGGCCGTGTCGCCGAGCGCGTCCTCGGTCTGCTCCGTTCGCTGGCCGATATCTCCGACGGGTTCGTGACCGATCAGCTCACCCATTGTCTGCAGACGGCGACGATGGCGGAACGGGCGGGCGCCGACGACGAGGTCGTCGTCGCCGCGCTGTGCCACGACATCGGCAAGGCCATCAGCGTGCCGAACCACCCGGCTATCGGTGCGTCGATCCTCGAGCCCTATGTGCGTCCCGAGGTGCACTTCATGATTGCCGCCCACCAGGATTTCCAGGGCAAGCACTACTACGCACACTTCGGCATGGATTCGAACGCCCGCGACAAGTACCGCGACAACCCGGCCTTCGACCTAGCCGCGAAGTTCGCCGATGAGTGGGACCAGAAGGCGTTCGATCCGAATTACGACACGCTTCCGCTGGAGCACTTCGAGGCACGTTTGCGCGACGTCTTCGCCAAGCCGAAGTTCCTCGCCAAGAGCTGAGGCGAAGCCGAACAGCGCCGTGACCGAAACCGGTCAGGCAAGCCCGGGCGGCTCGATTCGTCGAATGGTTTTGACTCGGTCGATCGCCTTGTCGAAGGAAGCGATGTCTCGGACCCCCGTACTCTCGGCTTGAGCGACGAGGTACGCCTCCGCGAAATCGAGGCGATCCATCTCGTAGACCTCGACCGCCCGCAGAAGCAACGCCGGGTCGACGGCCACCACGCTGTCCATGGCGAGGAGTGAACGCATCGCGTCGGCGACCTGCGAGCGAGGCGCTTGGTAGAACGACTCGAGAACATAGATCGTCTCAGCCACGATGAGATCGGCGAGAAGGAGTTCATTGGCCCCCGCCAGGAAGGCGGTTGCTCGGGCCGCCATATCGGCCGGGTCGCCGGTGAGATGTCGGATCAGAATGTTCGTGTCGACGAAAGCGCTCAATGGCGCTTGGTCGCTCGGCTTGCGCGGGTGCGGCGGAGCACGTCGTCCCACGCTACGTTGCGTCGGCTGGCGGGAACAGCGATGGTTCCCGCCAGCGACAGGAAATCCGGAGTCCGAGCCAGGATCGCTCGTTTGCCTTCGACCCGGAAGACCACGTCGTCGCCCTCAGCAAGACCGAGGGCATCACGCACCGCCTTGGGAACAGTGATCTGACCCTTCGAGCTGACTTTGGCGGCAATTTCCAATGCATTCTCCTTACTCGTTGGACTACGTAAGGATATCGGCATCGCTGGAGACAGTCGGCCGTCGATGCCGTTGCGTCCGGCGATACTGGGTAGGCCTATGCAACGACTTGCGCTCTATCTCCAGGACAAACATCCGATCCGCTACGAGATCGAGATGGCGAAGTACGCCGAGGAGAAGGGTTTCACCGAGATCTGGCAGGCCGACACCCGCCTTGCCCGCGATTGCGTCGTGCTGATGAGCGCCCTGGTGTCCGAGACCAAGCGGCTGCGCATCGGATCGGGGGTGTTGCCGATCTGGTCCCGCAATCCTGCCGTGATCGCCGCGACATGGTCCACGATGTGGGAACTCGCCGGGCTCACTGCTGACGGAGAGAGCCGCGTGATGCTCGGACTCGGGGCGTGGTGGGAACCGATCTGCTCGCGCATCGGCCTCGATCGGCGCAAGCCGCTTCAGGCGATGCGTGAACACGTCGAGGCCCTCCGCCAGCTCTTCACCATGGAGGAGGTCACGTATCAGGGCGACTTCGTCAAGCTCGACCGGATTCGCCTCGACGTCGCCTATGGCGACCTGTCTCCGCGGGACATTCCGCTCTACATCGGCGCCACCGGACCGAAGATGATGGAGCTCACCGGTGAGATCTGTGATGGCGCGGTGCTCAACTACGTGGTGTCGACGGACTACATCCGCGATGCCGTCGGACAACTCGCCGTCGGCGCCGCCAAGGTGGGCAAGACGATCGACGACATCGATCGCCCCGAGCTGTTGGTCTGCTCACTCAGTGACGACGACCCTGACGAAGCGGTGATGACGGGGAAAAGTCTGCTCGCCTACTATCTCGGTACCGAGCCGCACATCCAAGAGGCGTCAGGCGCAGATCCGGAGCTTATTGGCCGGATCAAGGAAGTCGTGGGGTGGCCGGCCACCGAGGCCGACTACCGCAAAGCCGCGGCGCTCATCCCGGAGTCCCTCGTCCGCAACCTCATGGCGGTCGGGACGAGCACGCAGTGCCGGGACAAGGTCGCCGAATACATCGACGCCGGGGTGACCTGTCCGATCCTGTATCCGATGATGCCGAGGATTGAAGACGTGGTGAACGCGTTCGCGGGTTGGGCAGTCGGGTCGTGATCCTCGTCGAGAACGGGTGCGTTCGTCGCCCTGCTGGATCGCGGAGGTCGGTCGTGATTCTCGTCGAGAACGGGTGCTTCGTCACCGTGCTGGATCGCGGAGGTCGGTCGTGATTCTCGTCGAGAACGGGTGCGTCGTCACCGTCGACGATGCCCAGACGCTGCACGATCCCGGCTGGGTGCTCATCGACGGCGACACGATCGTCGACGTCGGAAGCGGGGTGGCGCCGGCATCGGCTCGACGCGATGCCGACGACGTCCTCGATGCCGACGGATGTGCCGTGATGCCGGGAATGGTCAACAGCCACACCCACCTGTTCCAGACGTTCTTCCGCGGGCTCGGCGACGACAAGCGCCTTCTCGATTGGCTGCGCGAGTACATCTGGCCGGGAGCCGAGAACCTCACCGCCCGTGACGTGGAGCTCGCTGCGTCGGTCGGCATGGTCGAGAACCTCCGGAGCGGGGCGACGAGCGTTCTCGACCACCAATACGTCCATGCCGACCCCGGGTCCGACGCGGCGGCGTGTGCTGCAGCGGAGCGAATCGGTGTGCGGTACTACCTGGCGCGCGGCTGGGCGGATAGGAACTACCCGGCGCGCCTGCAGGAGACGTCGACGGAGATCCACGACCGAGGGGCCGCGCTCGCAGATGAGTGGCACGGCGCTGCCAACGGCCGCATTCGGGTGGAGCACGCGCCGCTGATCCCTTGGGGCTGTTCGGACGACGCCATGCGGAGCCTCGCCGCGCAATCGACGTCGTGGGGCGGTGGCCTTCACACGCACTGCGGGGAGACACGTGAAGAGGTGGCTCTGTCCCTCGAGGAACGCGGGATGCGTCACATCCCCTGGCTGGCATCGGTGGGAGCGCTCGGTCCGTCTACTCAGCTCGCGCACGCCGTTTGGCTCGACGATGACGAGTTGCGGATCATTGCCGCATCGGGTGCCACGGTCGCCCACTGCCCGGTGAGCAACATGTACCTCGCATCGGGGGTCGCCCGGATCCCTGAGATGCTGGCCATGGGCATTCCCGTCGGGCTGGCGTCGGACGGGCCAGGCTCGAACAATCGGCAGGACCTTTTCGAGGCCATGAAGGTGGCGGTGCTGCTCCAGAAGGTCCACACCCTCGACCCGATGATCCTTCAGCCCGAAGATGCGCTGCACATGGCCTGCCGCGGCGGGGCACGGACGTTCGGCATGGCCGACACGATCGGGATGATCGAGCCCGGGCGCAAGGCCGACCTGGTTGTGGTCGATCTTCGTTCCGTGTTCGTCGCGCCGGTTCATCGCGTCCTGAGCGCGCTGGTATTCAACGCGACACCGCGTGACGTGCGCGACGTGATCGTCGACGGTCGGATGGTGATCCGCGATCACGAGGTGCTCACCGTCAATGAGCGCGAACTGCTGGCCGACGCGTCGGAGGCCGCCCGTAACCTCTTCCGCCGAGCCGGTATCACGACCCGGATCAGCCGGTAATCAGTTGCTCGCGCGCCCGTGAGCGTCGTTCGACCGGTGGGTCGCCAGCGGTCGGCTTGTTTCGGTACATATTCCGGTCGGCGATCGCCAGGAGATGCTCGTCCCCTTCAGCACGACTGGCTTCGATGTGTCCGATGCCGATGCTGATCCCGACCCCATGGGCGGAGACGGCAGCCAGAACCGCCCGTCGAACGGCGGTCGCGAGGTCTTCAGCCATCTCCTCGTCGAGTCCGTCAGCGATCAGGCAGAACTCGTCGCCGCCATTGCGGGCGACGAAGTAGGCACCATCGGCCACGGTGGCGATGGCCGCCCCGACCAACTGCAGGACCCGATCGCCCTGGGCATGGCCGAACCGATCGTTGACCTGCTTGAAGTTGTCCAGATCGGTGAACAGCAGTGTCCGTGTTCCAGGGCTTCGCGCCGAGAGGCGCTCCATCAGCGCCGTGCGATTGCCGAGGAGGGTGAGGGGGTCGAGTCGTGCCTGGCGATGAAGATCGATCTCGGCGTTGCGTCGAGCATCGATGTCGCGGATGTGGGTGACGACACCCCGCACCGCCGGGTCGTCGAGCAGGTTCACGACGGTCGTCTCGATCCACATCGGTCCGCGGGTCTTGTGGTGAAGGCGGCATTCGACGCGGTGCGGATGCCCCGGGTCGCGAAGCGCGGCCGACACCGTGTGCTTCCAGAGGTCAAGATCCTCCGGAACGACCAGACCGCTGGCGCCGACGGCGATGAGTTCGTCGGTCGTGTAGCCGAGGACCTGGCAGATCGACGGGCTCACATAGGCCCGGTTCCCATCGGCATCGAAGATGCACACACCGTCTGATGCTGCGGTCTCGAAGGTTCGGTAGAGGAAATCGCCCACGGCGATGACGCGCTGCCCGAGTCCTGGTCCGCTCACGTCACGCAACGACACCAGGAGTCCTCCGATGTCAGGATCGTCGAACCGGTTGTGCCCGAGAAGTTCAATGTCCCGATAGGAACCGTCCGCGTTCCGGATCCGGACGAGCAGCGCCGGTGCGCGCCACGCCGGGTCTCGGGTCTCCTGGAGAAGTGCGTGAGCGCAGCGGTCGAGGTCATCGGGATGGACGAACGATGCGGCGGAGGCACCGACGACTTCGGACAGTGCGTATCCCAAGAAGACCTCGGCATCCGTGCTGGCATCAACGATCACACCGTTGTCGTCGAGCAGAAGAATTGCATCGGGAACATCGGCTAAAGCCCGGCGGTACCGGTGGGCTTCGGCTTCTCGGTTCACGGCCATGCCGACATCCATCCCTTTCGTACCGGTGTCCCGACCGCCAGGTTAAACCACCATCCGGCAAACCCCAAGAGGTCACTGAAGGCCGCAGGAGTCGAAACAGGTCCCCGGTAGGATCTCTCGTCATGGCTCGGATCTCCGCGTACCACCGGCCGTCTTCCGTCGAAGACGCCCTTGCGCTGCTGCACCGGTCGACGGTTCGCACCGTCGTGCTCGGCGGCGGCATCACTGTCGTCCCTTCGCGATTCGAGGTACCGACCGAGGTCGTCGATCTCCAGTCATGTGGACTGACCGGCATCGTGGTCGAAGGATCGACCGCCCGCATCGGTGCAACGACAACGCTCGACACGATCGCCGACGACGAGGCAATGCCGTTTGCGCTGCGCGATGCGGCGCGCCGTGAGCAGCCGAGCACGCTGCGCACGCTGGCGACGATCGGAGGTGTCGTGGTCGGGCGCCACTGCGAGAGCGAGTTGCTTGCGGCCCTGCTTGCCTTCGAAGCCGTCGTCACCTTCGTGAACGCGACCGGAGCGCACACCCGCTCGCTCGACGACGAACTCGCCGATCCCTCGGTACCCGATGGTGCGATCGTCACCGCAATCGAGGTCCGGATCGACGGCCATGCTTCGGCCGCCCGAACCGGTCGAACGCCCTTCGACTCGCCCATCGTGGCGGTCGTGGGGCGCCGCCGACCGGACGGAACGGTCATCGCCGCGGCGACCGGGGTCGCGAGCACCGCCGTCATGATCGGCGATCCCGTAGCGCTTGAACCACCGGGTGACTTCCGTGGCTCCTCGGAGTATCGGCGTCACCTGGTCGTCGAGCTCGCCTCCCGGGTGCGGCTCGCCTTGGCGGTGCTGGCATGAGCGCTCCGATCACGATTGACATCACGCTCGACGGTGCCGAGCGCACCTTCACCGTCGCCCCCCACGAGACTCTCCTTCGCCTCTTGCGCCGTGAGGGGATCTGGTCAGTGAGATTCGGTTCCGACACCGGTGAGACCGGTGCTGCGGCGATCCTCTTCGACGGTCGGCTCGCGTCTGCCGATGTGATTCTTGCCGCCCAGGCCGACGGTCACGAGATCACCACCGTGGAGACCTTCAATCAGCTGGGCGACGAACTGCACCCGATCCAGAAGGCGTTCATGGTCACCGGTGCGTTGCAGTCCGGCTACTCGGCCGGTCCGATGATGCTCGGCACCCTCGCGCTGTGCCGAAAGAACCCCAATCCTTCGGAGGCCGAGATCCGCGACATGTTGAGCGGGATCCTCGATCGGGAGACGGCTTTCGTGAAGGTGGTCGAGTCGGTGCAGCGAGCAGCCACGCTGCTCCGTGGTGAAGCGGTCGCCGAGTTCCGCCCGATCATGCTCGAGCCGATGACCGACGGCACCACCGCAATCGCCTACGACCCGGCGAGTCCCAAGGTGGTCGGGTCGGCGGCCGTTCCGCGGGTGATACCGAGCCGCGACGTCCCGGTCATGCAGGTGGTCGGCAAACCCGAGATCAAAGTCGACGCGCTTCGTCTCGTGCGAGGGAACAGTGCGTTCGTCGACGACATCGATATGCGCGACATGCTGTTCGCCCGGCTCGTCAGGTCACCCCACGCACACGCCCGGATCGTGTCGATCGACGATTCTCGGGCGCGGGCCCTTCCCGGTGTTCGGGCCGTGCTCCATCACGGCAACACCCCGCAGGTGAAGTACGCGAGTGGTGGCCAATCCTGGCCGAACCCGTATCCGTGGGATCAGGTCAGTTTCGACGACATGGTCCGCCATGTGGGCGATCGCGTTTGCGTAGTTGCCGCGGACTCGATCGAGATCGCCGAGGAGGCCTGCGCCCTCATCGACGTGGTCTACGAGGTGCTTCCGTTCAACCTCGACGAACGCGTCGCCGAAACGGCCCCGAAGGTCCACGCCGAGACCAACACCGTCGGTATCGAAGATGCCGACCGCAACCTCGTGCACCACATCGTCGGGCGCACCGCCGATTGCGAGCCCTACTTTGTCGACCCCGCCAACAAGGTGTTCGAGCAGACCTTCCGGGTCCATCAGGTGCAGCAGACCCCTATCGAGCCCCACATCGCGATCTCGTGGCTCGATGAGGACGAGCGTGTCGTCATCCGCACCAGCACGCAGGTGCCGTTCCACGTCCGGAGGATGGTGGCGCCGCTCATCGGCAAGGCGGTCAAGGACGTCCGGGTCATCAAGCCCCGCATTGGCGGCGGGTTCGGCGCCAAGCAGGAGATGCTGATCGAGGACATCGTCGCCCACCTCGCGATTCTCACCCGACGTCCCGTCCGGCTGGAACTCGACCGGGCCGAGGAGTTCTACGCGTCGCGGACCCGACATCCCCAGACGATCACGTTCAAGAGTGCCGTTGCGGCGGACGGCACCCTGATGGCCCAGAAGATGACCGTTATCGCCAACACCGGGCCCTACGGCACCCACGGCTTCACGGTGCAGATGGTCACGGGGCTTCGTGGTCTGTCGAGCTACAACGCGAAGGCCAAGGACTACGACTGCAAGGTGATGTACACGAACATCCCGGTGCCGGGTGCCTACCGGGGTTATGGCGCACCGCAGGCGGAGTTTGCGTTGGAGAACCACATGGAGGACATCGCCGACGCTCTCGGTCGTGACGCCATCGACTTCAAGCGGCAGAACTGGGTGAAGCGAGGCGACCGGATGGACATCGTCCTGCGGCTCGGCGAACGCGGGGGCGTGGAAGGTGACATCCCCGAGGCAGACTTGCCGATGATCATGTCGAGCGGCATCGAGGAGTGCATGGCCCAGGGCATGCGTTCGATCGGATGGTACCGCCGAACCGATCCGGCCTGGGTCGCACCGGCCGATCGGCCGCACATCCGTCGTGGCATCGGCTTCGCCTTCTGCATGCACGGCACGGCGATTCCCTTCATGGACATGGGCGGCTGCTCGATCAAGATCAACGACGACGGTTCGTTCAATGTGCTGTCGGGGGCGGCCGACCTGGGAACCGGTGCCGACACCGTGCTCGCCCAGATCGCCGCCGAAGTGCTCGGTGTGCCGATCGACGACGTGAAGATGTACTCGGCCGACACCGATCTCACCCCGTTCGACGTCGGTGCCTACGCATCGTCGACCACCTATATCTCGGGGCAGGCGGTCAAGAAGGCGGCCGACGAACTGCGGATGAAGATCAAACGACGTGCTGCGCAGATGCTCGACGTCGAGCAGGAGTGCTCGATCACGCTGCGCGATCGACGTTGCTGGGCTCCCGACGGCCGGTCGGTCTCACTCGAGGACGTCGCGCTCGACTCGCTGCACACGAAGGACCACGAGCAGCTCATGGGGATCGGCTCGCACGTGTCGACCGAGTGCCCTCCTCCGTTCGCCGCACAGTTCGCCGAGATCGAAGTCGACGTCACGACCGGACAGGTCACCGTCACGAAACTGGTCATGGCGGTCGACTGTGGTGTCGCCATCAACCCGGTCACCGCGTCGGGGCAGATCGAGGGCGGCATGCTCCAGGCGCTCGGCTACGCGCATACCGAGGAGTTCGCCTTCGACGAGAACGGCCGGATGATCAACGACTCCTTCGGCCCCTACAAGATCTACCGTGCCGACGAGATGCCCGACATCGAGGTGTTCCTGGTGCAGACCATGGAGGACTCCGGTCCCTTCGGAGCGAAAGCAGTCGCCGAGATTCCGAAGGACGGCGTGGCCCCGGCTCTTCGCGCAGCGATCAAGAATGCAACCGGAGTTGCCATCAACGACATCCCGTTCACTCCCGAACGGGTCTGGCGGGCTCTGCAGAACGCCCAGGTCGGCAAGTAGACCACGCTGATGCTGATCGAGGCCGACTGGGTGCTTCCCGCCTGGGACTCGGAGCCTTTGCGCAACGCTGCGGTCCGGGTGGTCGGTTCGACGGTCGACGCAGTGGGCGACGCCGCAGCGCTGCGAGCGCAGCATCCGGCCGACGAGGTCGTGGCCAAGAACGGGTGTGTGATCCTCCCGGGATTCGTGAACGCCCATACCCATCTCTACGGCACGCTCGCCCACGGCATCCCGGTCGACCCGGTCGAGTCGTTCTGGAGCTTCCTGGCCGATTACTGGTGGCCAAAGGTCGAGGACCGCCTCGACCACGACATGATCGTGGCCGCCACCGAGTGGGTCTGCGTCGAGATGCTCCGCACTGGTACCACCTCGTTCTACGACATCCTCGAGGCCCCGCACGCGCTCCCCGGTGCTCTCCTCGCTCAGAAAGAGGTGGTCGACCGCTGGGGGCTGCGAGGAGTTCTGTCGTTCGAAGCCACGGAGCGGGTGAGCCGTGAGAACGGCGCACAGGGCCTCCGCGAGAACCGTTCGATGATCGAGGCGTGTCGCCTCGACGCGTCGTCGCTTGTTTCCGGCGCGATGTGCTTCCACACGACCTTCACCTGTCCCGAGTCGTTTATCAGGAGCGCGTTCTCACTCGCCGAGGAACTCGACGTCTTCATCCACGCCCACGTCAACGAAGGCGTCCATGAAGCAGAGTGGAACCTGCGCGAGCGGGGGATGCGGACCTTCGAGTGGTACGACTCGATCGGGGTGCTC
>JANLRD010000188.1:0-21793 GCA_031368215.1 Acidimicrobiia bacterium
CCCTGGTGCGATGCACCGCAATGCCGTCACCGTCACCGAAGCCGGGCGGGCCCTCGGCCTCGACGTCCATGTGGTGGAGTACTCCGCGGAGGGTGCTCGAACCGCCCTCGACGCCGCGGCTGCGATCGGCGTCGAGGTCGGCCAGATCGTGAAGTCGCTGGTGTTCGCCGTCGGCGATCCCAATGACCGCTCCAAGGGCGAGGCCGTGGTGGCACTCGTGTGCGGGGACGACCAGCTCGACGAGGAACGCCTGGCCCACGCTGCCGGCACGGAAGGCGCGTGGCGCATCGACGCCAAAGCGGTCCGCGACGCCACAGGTTTCGCGGTTGGCGGGATCCCCCCCTTCGGCCACGCCACCGCGATGCGGGTCTTCGCCGACCGACGCCTGGGCCGATTCGACGAGGTCTGGGCCGCCGCCGGCACGCCGTCGCACGTCTTCGCCGTGGGCGTCACGGCGCTCGTCGAACGGACCGGTGCGATCTGGGCTGAGGTGGCCCGAGTGACCCCCGAAGTCGAATCGGTCACGGCCGGTGCACTGACCGAGAGACACGGGTCGGATCCCGGTGCACGTGAGGCAACGCTCGCCGTCACCCACCCTCGGCCAAGGGGACGAGACATCCTGGGCACCGTTCCGATGACGGCCCGGCCACCCCAGATGAGCGCGCTCCCTTCGGTGACGGCGCGGGCCCTCGCCTTCGCGGCGATCCTCCTCGGAGGTCTCATGGGCGGCCTTCTCACCTACGGCGTCCGCAAGGTGATGACGGGGAAGACCACCGGCACCTCCCTCGGCCTCTGGACCGTCGCCGGCGCCGTGGGAACCGCCTTCGGCGTCGGTGTGCTTGCCACGCTGGTGCTCCGGGCCATGGGGGAATGGCGAGCGCTGAACCGGCCTGAAGACACGTCCACGGTCCTCGGCCGAAGCTGAGGGGCGGCACCGATGGTGGTCCTCCTCGGCTTACCGTGGATATCGTGACCACCGAGCTCCTCGACCTGGCCCGCCATCTCGCCACCACCACCGGCGCGTTCCTCCTCGACGGCCTGCAACGCGAGCGGACGTCGATCGAGACCAAGTCGAGCGGCACCGACATGGTCAGCGAGATGGACAAAGCCGCGGAGCGGATGCTTGTCGACGGTATTTTGGGAGCCCGGCCCGACGACGGCGTCCTCGGCGAGGAGGGCACCGATACACCGGGCACGTCCGGCGTGCGCTGGATCATCGACCCCCTCGACGGCACGACCAATTACCTCTACGGCCATCCCCAGTGGAGCGTGTCGATCGGGATCGAGATCGACGGCATCGGGAGCGTTGGCGTCGTGGACGCACCAATGCTGCGCGAGACCTACAGCGCATCGATCGGCCAGGGCGCTTTCCGCAACGGGCAACGCATCATCGCGTCGTCGTGCAGCACGCTCTCACACGCGCTGGTCGGCACGGGCTTCAGCTACGACGCAGGCCTCCGTTCCTGGCAGGGCGAGATCGTGCAGACCCTCCTCCCCGAGATCCGGGACATCCGGCGGGGCGGATCTGCCGCGCTCGACCTGTGCTTCGTCGCCTGCGGACGTCTCGACGCGTACTACGAGCGGGGGTGCAACGCCTGGGACCTCAGCGGCGGATCCGTCATCGTCCGAGAGGCAGGCGGCATCTCGACGGGGCTGCGCGACGACGAGCCCACGCGCCATCTCGTCGTGGCGGCAGGGTCGGCCCTGCACCCGCTCCTGCGGGCCCGGCTGGCTGAGCTCATCGACTGATCGAGGCGCCGCGTCGGCGGCGGAACGGATGACCGCTCAGACGAGGCCGACGTCCGTGGCGAGACGCGACCGTCGAACCTTTCCGGTGGCGGTCTTCGGGATCTCGTCGACGAACACAAAGGTCTTCGGCCGCTTGTAGGGCGCGAGCACGCTGGCGGCGAATTCGGATATCGTATGTTCACTTGTGTTTCCGACAACTGCCGCGCAGACACGTTGCCCCCAATGGTCGTCATCCACGCCGAAGACGACCACTTCGACAACTCCGGGGCACCGGCCCAACGCGATCTCCACCTCGAGCGGATACACGTTGACTCCACCGGTGATGAGCAGGTCATCGCGTCGGCCGTCAAGGTACAGATAGCCGTCGTCGATGCGGCCGAGATCGAACACGCTGAATGCGTTCCCCCGCCACGCGGCAGCGGTCTTCTCCGGATCCTGCCAATACGTAAAGCGCGCATAGGAAGGAACCTCGCACCAGATCGTTCCTGCGTCCGGATCGATCGACAGTGAGCGACCCGGCCGGGCGCGTCCGACCGAGCCCGGTCGACGCTGCCAATCGTCGGTCGAGCATGCAGTGAACTGACCCTCGGTCGAGCCGTAGAACTCCCAGACCGAACGATCCGGGAAAGTGTCGACGGCCTGGCGCTTGAGGGCCTCCGGGCAGGTCGCCCCGGCGTGCGCGAGCAGTCGGAAGGACGACACCTCGGGAGGGCCCAGACCGTCGTCGAACAGTCGCTGGAGGTGCGCCGGAGCCATGAACGCCGACGAGATCCCGTGCACCGCCATCGCCTCGCGGGCCACGTCCGGGCGGAACTTGTCGAGGACCACGACGTCGCCGCCGGCCAGCAGAGTTCCCGCTGCGAATCGGAGCGGGGCGGAGTGGTAGAGCGGCGAACACACGAGGTTCACGTCGTCGTCGGTGAACCCCCACAGTTCTCGTTCCTCGCCCAGCAGCGCAGCAGCGGCGTCTTCGTCGAGAAGACCCGACCACACGCCCTTGGGGCGGCCGGTGGTGCCCGACGTGTAATGCATCGGGCGGGCGCGCGGTGCGGCGGCGATGTCGACCTCCGCCGTGCCGGCGACCAACTCGGCGACGCCGCGATCGTCGAGGACGAGCGAAGGGGCACAGTCGGCGAGGATCACTTCGCGCTCGACGGGGAGCAGGTCGGCGTTGATCATCACTGGCACGACCCCGGATCGCAGCGCGCCGAGCGCCACGGCGATCACGTCCGGAGCGTTGCGGGCGATGACAGCGACCCGGTCGCCCATCCCCACGCCGAGCGAACCGAGGGCGGCCGCGGCCCGGCGCTGGCCGCACTCCGACTCTGCCGCCGAGATCCGGCGGAAGTGCGACATCGGCGTCAGGCGAAGCGCGCCGCGAGGCGGTCGAGCGTCTTCTCGATCGACGCGGTGTTGCGCTGGGGGATACGGAGGAGTTCGAGCGCGGCCGGTGACTTCGACGTTGACCAGTCGAACGTCTCGGTCACCTTCGTACCACCCTCGACCGGTTCGAGTTCGTAGCGCCAGCGATGTCCGCCGAGATGACGCCAGGCGATCAGGTGACCCTCCTCGAACTCGACGACCGTGTTCTCGATGGGGTACGGAACGCCCCATCTCATGTCCATCCCGAACGTCGCACCGAGGGCAAGCCGCGAGGGAGCGTCGGTCCGCGACCCCTTCACCGTTCCGGAACCGTCGATCAACGGGTGCTTCGACGGATCAGCGAGAAGGTCGAAGATGGTCCCGGGCGGGGCGGACACGATTCTGGTGCGGGAAACGGAACGGCGCTTGGTCATCGTCCCAGGCTACGGGCGCTTCGCCGCAATGCACGTTTCGTCCCTCGAGCGTCCGTCGAGCGTCTCGGGACCGATGGCTGGGCCGGTCGCTGGGCCGGAGGCCGACGTGCGGCTGAACACCTCCCAACGCAGTTCGGAGGTGTTCAGCCCCCAGATATGGGGGCAACCTCTGTCCCAATGTGTCCGCGGCGACTGTGTTGCGAGCAGTTGAGCGGAGCGAGCAGCGCAGCGCCGAAACAGCAGAGGGGCAACCTCTCTCCCAAGCTCACTACCGAGGGATCTGGCCGATGTCGGTGAGGAGGGCTTGGAACCAGGAGGTGGCGGGGTCGAAGTGCTTCCCGCCCTTGATACGGGGGAACTCGATGGCACGGAGTTCGCCACCGCGCTCCTCGTCGTGGCCGACGACCCCGCTGACCCGGCCGAGGGCCGAGTGGACGGCGACGTCGACCATCGACGCGATCAGGGCGAGATCCTGCTGGTTCGCCGGACCGGACCGGGCGAAGTACCCGGACTTCTGGACCTGCGCCTTCTCCGCTCCGATGAGACCCGCGAACTTCTTCGAGAACCAGCCACCGACGTTCACCTTGTCGAGGCGCACGTGCCCGAACGCATCGCGGTCAACCTCTCCCCCGGCGGCGAGGATCTCGTTCACGATGTCGGCGACACCGGCGCCTTCGCTCACGAACACGTTCGCCGTGCCCTTGCGGTCGATCACGGCCCGCAGACGCATCGCCTCGGCGGCGATGTCGACGGGCGACTCGGGCACGTAGACCGCGTCGATGTCGAGGTAGGAGGCGTCGATCCCGAACGCCGGGGCGAGCGAACCGGCCCGGGCGAGCAGACGCTCCCGGTACACCCTGGCGGTCGCCGCCGTGAGCCAACCGCAGTTGCGTCCCATCACCTCGTGCACAAGCAGCGAGCGCGGGTTGGCTGTGCCCTCGAACACGAAATGTTCGAAGAACCGGGCCCCGTTCTCGGCCGCGGTCTGGGCACCGAGCGTCTGAACGATCGGGGCGACGTCGTTGTCGATCGTCTTCGGCAGGCCGACGACCGTGAGGTCGTAGTTGTGCTCGTGAAGATACGCGGCGAGATCGGCGGCGGTGGTATTGGTGTCATCACCACCGATCGTGTGAAGCACATCGACGTGATCGGCCGAGAGCCGCTCGGCAGCCACGGACAGCGGGTTCTGCCCTTCGGCGACGAGGCCGCGCTTCACGCAGTCGGCCACGTTCGTGAGCTTCACCCTGCTGTTGCCAATCGGACTGCCCCCGAGACCATGGAGGAAGTGGGCCTGCTCACGACCGGCCGCCGACACGATGAACGAATCGCCGGTGAGGAGACCGGCGTACCCATCCCGATAGGCCAGGATTTCCGCTTCCGGAGCGGCCGCCGAGTAGGCGTCGATCAGGCCTCCCACCGCCGACGAGAGACACGGCGCGAGCCCGCCGGCAGTCAACAGAGCGATTCGCACGGAGCCCCCACGGTCTTGAGCCGACAACGGTGATGGCGACGGTCGGCAGCAACGGACAAGGGGCCCAAGGGTAGTGCCGGCAACCAGCGATACCGACCGTCGCCGGCAAACCACAAGCAGCCAACGGCTACAGCGCGCCCACTCCGGGTGACACCGCTTTGGTACCCGGCTACCGTGTGCGAATCCGGGACGCCGGAAGAAGCCGGAGGGGTATGTGGGCACCGTAGTTGTTGCGATCGATGCAGGGACGACGGGGGTCCGGGCAATTGCTATGAACGAGGCGGGACGACCCGTCGGCTCGTCGTATCGGGAGTTCACCCAATACTTCCCCCAGCCCGGTTGGGTCGAACACGATGCCGGTGAAATCTGGACGGCCGTCGTCACCGTCAGTCGTGATCTCGTCGAACACCACCTCCCATCGGGCACCACAGTCGCCGCGATCGGCATCACCAACCAACGCGAAACGGTCGTCGCCTGGGACCGCTCGACCGGTGTGCCTCATGCGAGGGCGATCGTGTGGCAGGACCGCCGCACCGCGAACCGCTGCGACGACCTGGCCGCCGACGGATTCCTGCCGACCGTCCGGGCGGCAACGGGTCTCGTGCTCGATCCGTACTTCTCCGGCACGAAGATCGAGTGGCTCCTCAGCGAAGGCGGCGTCCCGGTTCACCCCGACCTCGCGGTGGGGACGATCGACGACTGGCTCGTCTGGAACCTGACCGGCGGGTCGGCCGGCGGCACCCACGTGACCGACCCGTCGAACGCGTCACGCACGATGCTCTACGACCTCCGCACGAAGGCGTGGTCAGCCGAACTGTGCGACACCTTCGGCGTGCCCATGGCTGCGCTCGCCGAGATCCGCCCGAGCTCGGGCCGTCTCGGCACCGTGCACACCGACGCGCTCGGCGGCGTCCTCGCCGGCATCCCGATCAGCGGCATCCTGGGCGACCAGCAGGCGGCGTTGTTCGGACAGGCCTGCGTGAAGCCGGGAATGGCCAAGAACACCTACGGAACGGGCAGTTTCCTGCTCCTCAACGTCGGACCGGATCTGCCGGCGCCCTCCGCGGAGCTGCTGACCACCGTCGCGTGGGACCTCGGCGACAACGGACCGCTCACCTACGCTCTCGAGGGGTCGATCTTCGTCACCGGTGCGGCCATCCAGTGGCTGCGCGACGGACTGCAGATCATCGACACCGCAGCCGACATCGGGCCGCTCGCCGCGTCGGTCGATTCCTCCGACGGTGTCTACTTCGTACCGGCGTTCGCCGGGCTCGGGAGCCCGTACTGGGATCCCTATGCGCGCGGAACGATCGTCGGACTCACCCGAGGTATCGGGCGCGCCCACATCGCTCGTGCCGTCGTGGAGGCCATCACGTTCCAGGTGCGCGATGTGGTCGATGCCATGACACGCGTGTCAGGGAAATCCCTCATGGAGCTACGCGTCGACGGCGGCGCATCCGTCATGGACTTCCTGCTCCAGCTCCAAGCCGATCAGCTGGGCGTCGACGTCTGCCGCCCCGCGAACGCCGAATGCACTGCGCTCGGGGCGGCATTCGCGGCCGGCCTCGCCGAAGGAGTCTGGGGCAGTGTCGGTGAAGTTGCCGCAAGCTGGACCGAGTCCGCGCGTTTCTCCCCGGCCATCGGACGCGTCACCGCCGATGCTGCGCACCAAACTTGGACACGAGCGGTCGAGCGAAGCCGGAACTGGGCAACCTCGTAACCACACCCGAGAGGCGGTCGTTCACCGACCGACGAACACCGCTGTTCGCTTCTCGACGAATGCCGCCGACGCCTCCCGGTGATCCTCGGTGGACATCGTCGCCACCATGTTTGCAGCCTCGGCGTCGAGGCACGCGCCGAGATCGCTGACCAGTGCCCGGTTGACGTTCTCCTTGATCGCCCGATTGGCGAGCGGCGCACCGCTGGCGATGCGTGCCGCCAACGCCCGCCAGCCCTCGGCGAATTCCGCGTCGGGGAAAACCCGGTTCACGATTCCCATCTCGAGCGCCTCCCGGGCCGTCAGTCGGTCGCTCAGGAGGTACAGCTCCTTCGCCTTCGCCGGTCCGACGAGCTGGGTCAGGAAATAGCTTCCGCCGAAGTCGCCCGAGGCGCCGATCTTGGCGAAGGCCGTGGCGAGCACGGCGCTCTGCGTGGCCACTCGGAGGTCGCACGCCAACGCGATCGACAGACCGGCTCCGGCTGCGGCACCCGGAAGGGCGGCAATCGTCACCTTCGGCAATCGGTGCAGAGCGAGTGACACCTTCTGCTGTAGGACGCGCAGCTCATCGATCCGGCGCTCCGGTGAAGGGCGGGCCGTGGTCCCGGCCGACTGTGCGCGATGGGCCTCGGCGAAGCCCTTCACATCACCCCCGGCACAGAACGCGCCACCTTCGCCGGTCACCACGAGGCACCCGATCGTAGGATCCGACGCAACGACGGGGAGAGCGCGTGCGAAACCGTCGTAGATCTCCTCGTGCAGCGCGTTGCGTCGCTCGGGGCGGTTGAAGCTGAGCACGGCAGTGCGATCCTCGACGTAGCCGAGAAGGTAGTCAGTGCCGGTCACCAATGCGCGCGTTGCCACGTGAGGAACCTCCGAGGTAGAAGGATGGAGTCCGCCGCAGGATAGGGCCTTCCAAGGCCGAGTCAGCGTCGCTGGACGAGCTCGCGCCAACGGGCGTCTGCGATCCGGACCAGAGCCGTGAGCTGATGGCGTTCACGGGCCCGGAAGGGGCGGCCGCCGCGACCGAGCACCAGCGTGAGATCGGCACCATCGAGGGTCGACCATGCAATGTCCGCCGGGCCTGATTCGCCGGCGGCGACCCGCAGCGACGCCCGACTGCCCGAGACGAACGCGGAGATCCAGGGAACCTCGGGCGCCCGCCCGACGACGGCGAGGGCTTCTGGACTGTCGAACGAGATCACTGCGGCCCATTCGGCCTCGAACCCCTTGCTCGCGCGTCCGGCGAGCGCATGGAGAAGCGTGTCGACCGTGCGCGCCTCGACCAGCGCGATCGCCGTTTCGAGAGCATCCTGACGCGGATCGCGAACCTCGGGCCCGACCGGACGGATGTCCTCGACGTCGACGCCGTCGACCTCCCGTAGCTCCCGGGTGAGCAGATCCAGAACTGTGGCGTCGGGAAGATCCACCAGGAGCTCGTCGATCGCTTTGCCGGCACCCCGTTCGAGGATGTCGATGCCCACAAGGTCACCACCGACCGCGCCGATGCGACTCGCCACCTGACCGAGGGCTCCGGGGCGGTCGGGGAGCCAGATGCGGACCACGAAGATCATGGTCGGCCCTTCAGTCGAATGCGCCGCCGCGCCGCGCGATCCCGATTGCCGGGCCTGCCGCGGGCCAACTCAGGCGCTTGCCGAAATCGCGCCGACGAGAACCGACGAGGCGTGCGGGCTTGACGGCGTCGGGACAGAGGTGCGCACGACAGCCGGTGCGGGCTCGCCGACAGACTCGTCGGATGCCTTCTTCGGCGCGTAGGCGTTCACGTATTCCTGACCGGAGAGCTCGCGGAGCTCGAACATGATCTCGTCGGTGATCTGACGGAGGGCGAGCGGATCCTCGCGTCGGGTTTCGAAGCGGGTGAAATCGAGCGGACGGGAGAACTTGATGGTGATCGGGGAGCCGAAGTTCGGCTTCACCTGACCGATGGGTTGCGCCTCGCGTGTGCCGATCATGGCGACGGCGATGACTGGAGCGTGGCAGTCGAGTGCAAGGCGGGCGACGCCGGTGCGGCCCTTGTAGAGACGGCCGTCGGGCGAACGGGTGCCTTCGGGATAGATGCCGAAGACACCGTCAGCGAGAAGCACTTCCTTGGCGGCGTCGAGGGCCCGCTGCGATGCAGCGCCGCCGCCCCTCTTGACAGGAATCTGGCCCATCATCTTGAAGAACCACGCGGTCTTGCGCTGCTCGAAGTACTCGGCCTTGGCCACAAAGGTGACACGGCGCTTCAGGACGAGTGGCAGGAAGATGGAATCGGAGAACGACAGATGGTTGCTGGCGAGAATCACCGGACCGCCTGTCGGCACATGTTCGATGCCTTCCACGCGCACCTTGAAGAGCAAACGCAGGACGGGCCCGAGTATCGCTTTCATGATCCGATATGCCATGGACGGGATTGTACGCCGCCCCCTGGTCATTTCGATGATTCCCGTAGCAGAAGTCACGGGCCGTTCATCGATCCGACACACTCGTTCGCACCTCGTTTTTCGAGCCCGGAAGACGGCATCGATTCCATGAAGTGATCTCCGCTCACCTGGACCGGTTTGGAGAACACCGCTGCTCATCCCTACCGTGTGGGAAATGGAGCGGCGACTGACCCAACGAGGCCGCGAACGTCGTGCGACGCTCATGCGTGCCGCCACCCAGCGATTCGCCGAGCAGGGGTACCACCAGACTGCCGTTTCGGAAATCGTGGACGAACTCGCCGTCGGCAAGGGGGTCTTCTACTGGTACTTCGATTCGAAGGAAGAGCTCTTCTGCGAGATCCTTCGCGATGCGCAGTTGTCGCTGCGTCGACGTCAGCAGCAGACCATCGGCGCCAACGACGACCCGCTCCACAAGATCTCGCTCGGCATGCTCGCCACGATGCGCTGGCTCGACGAGAACCGCCACATGTTCAATCTGTTCCAGTTCGCGGCGACCGAGGTCGCGTTCGCTCCCGTGCTGCGTCAAGGCGCTGATCTGGCCGCCGCCGACATCGCAAAGCACGTCAAGGCGGCAATGCTCGCCGGTCGTATCCCCGACGGCGATCCGGAATTGCTCACCCATGCGATCATCGGCGTCACGAACGAACTCTCCCGGCGGTTCGTGCAGACGCGCCGTCAAGATCCCGACGCCGTCGCGTCTGCCGCCAACGCGTTCCTGCTTTCCGGCCTCCTCGGCACCACCAGCGAGTCGATCGCGCTCCGCCCGTAGGGTTCGCCAACCGGCGGGCTCAGGTCGTGACGGTGGCCTCGACGCGATGCTTGAGCTCGCGTAGCGCAGTAGTGATGATCTTCCCCTCGGCCCGGCGCTTCACGAAGCCCGGGATCGGCACCACGAGGTCGACGGTGAGGTGGTAGATCACGTCGGTCGAACCGTCGCCCAGCTCGACGAACGTGTAGCTCCCTTCCAGCGCACGCATGATGTCGCCCTCGACCAGGGTCCACGAGATCACGTCGGAGCTTTCGCTGTACGTGTAGCTGAGTAGGTAACCGGCGCTTCGTCCCATGGCGGCGGCGCGGAACGCCACCCGGGTCCCCCGGCCCTGCTCGTCACGCTCGATCACGATGGCGGCCTTGATGTCAGGTGCCCACTCCGGATAGCGCTCGAAGTCGAGGATGGTCTCGATACAGCGGTCGATCGAGGCGCCGATGTTGAGGTGTTCCGTGGTCTGCTCAGACATGGCGTGTTCTCCGCACTCGCAAATCATGGGCGTCCGCGGATCGGCGGGCGCGACGTACGGCGCCGAGCGTAGCTTTCCCGTTCGTGCCCCCGAGGTCGCGGGCGCGTCTCAGGCAGGTCGCGCCCTCCCCGAGGTCACGAGTCGCCGATCGGCGGTACTAGCGCCAGACGAACGGCAGTCGACCGGCCTCAAGGCCGCGCAAGGTGGTCCCGAGACGATCCGCGAGGACGTCGTAGGAGAACTCGGCGACGCACCTGTCGCGACCGGCGATGGAAAAAGACCGGCGCCTGTGCGGATCGGCCAGGAGTCCAGCGATCGCCGCAGCCGCCTGGTCGACCGAGCGCAGCGACACCACGAGTCCGGTCTCGTCGTTCAGGACTGCCTCGTGCGACCCGCCACTGCGACCGGCGATCTGGGGCGTACCGGACGCCGCCGCTTCGACGAAGACGATGCCGAAGCCCTCCTGCTCCAGCCCGCCCCATCGATTTCGACACAACATGGCGAAGAGGTCACCGCAGCGATGCAAGGTGCGGAGGTCGTCGTCGGACACCCGGCCGAGGAAGCGCACGTCGAGGTTGAGCATGGTGTCGTTGCCGATGTGCTTCGCCACGCGTTCGAGTCGTTCACGATCGCGACCGCTCCCTGCGATCACAACCGTAAGTGGACGGACGTTCTCCTTCGAGATCCCGCCGGCGCCTCGACGCTGCGCAACTGCCGCCGCAGCGCGGAGCACGGTGTCGAAGCCCTTCCGGGGGACAAGTCGGCTCGCACACACGATCACGTCACCTTCCGCCGTGGTGGGAAGACCGAGGCTCCGACGCGCCGCGTCACGTTCGGCGTCGTCGGTGACGGGGCGGAAGCTCTCGACGTCGACCCCGGGTGGGATGACCGTGGCGGCGAGAGGCCGCCCTACGCATCGTTCGGCTTCGGCCAGGGGATAGCCACCGGCGGCAATCACGTGGATGGCCCCATCGAGGACCCGGGCCAACACCTGCCGACTGAGCGGAAGGCGGCCGGGGACTGTGACCTCCGCACCGTGGAGCACGACGGCGTACGGCAGGCCCGCCTTGGCGAGCGACGGGCCGATCCACCCCAGCGGCACCGCCGGATCGAGCACGACGAACGACGAGCGCGTCGACTCTGCCAAGGAGAGCACCTGTCGGGTCACCGCCGGAGTCGGCAGCAGCACCTTCTGCCGGCTCCGGACGATCGGCAACGGCGCCGCCGCATCGAACTTGGCGGTGCCCGCATAGGGGGTGGTGAACACGCTCGCGTCGCCGGCGGGGAGACGACGCCACAACTCCCAAAGGTACGACTGGATACCGCCGATCTTCGGCGGGAAGTCGTTCGTGACGAGGAGATGCGCCATGGCGGGACGCGACCCTACTGGCGGGCCGCGGGATGATTTGCGGCAACGGAGCTCTGGCGGGTCGCCGAGTCACTGGTCCGCAGCAGAGCCGAAGATCTGCTCGTGGGCGTAGGCCGAGGCGTGGCGCACGGCGTCGTCGGACGATGCCGCACCCGTGAGGATCGCGGACCGCACACCGTCGGACACCCGGCCAGAACCATCAACCCGCACGGTGTTGCCAAGCGCGATGAGCGCATTTCTCCGCAGCACGTTCACGTCGCGCTCGGGCAGGTAGAACCGCCCGTGCCGGGCAAGAATCGAAGCGTCGTCGTCGAGCACTAGCGCCACCAGGTCGGTCCACGGCTGGGATCCCGGTTCGGCACGCAAGGGCGGCTCCCGACGATCGACTGATCGGTTCGGCGGGCACACCTCCTGACAGTCGTCGCAGCCGTAGATCCGGTCGCCGAGCGCCCCGAGGAACTCGTCGGGGAACCGACCCGGCCGTTGCGCCAACCAGGCCAAGCAGCGCCGGGCGTCGACCACGCCCGGGGCGACGATCGCCCCCGTCGGGCAACCGTCGAGGCAGCGCGTGCACGACCCGCAACCGTCGGCAACGACGGCGTCGGCAACGGGGAGCGCGGCGTCGGTCAGGACGGACCCGAGCACGAACCACGATCCCCGCCCGGGGATGAGCAGGTTGGCGTTCTTGCCGAACCACCCGATGCCGGCGCGATGGGCGGCGGCCCGGTCGACCAACGTGTTGTCGTCGGCCAGGATGCGCGTTCGGTAGCCCTCCGCCCGCAGCACGTCGGCGATCTGCGAGAGCCCGGCCCGCAACGGCGCGTAGTGATCCGTCCACGAATAGCGGGCGATGCGCCCGGACGGCTCCTCCCCCGGTTCCTCGTCGGCCCGACGGTAGAACCGGGCAGCGACGATCAGGGTGGAGGCTCCGGGCAAGGCGGCGCCGGGATCGGTCGAGCGGTCCGGGTTCTTGTAGGTGAACGCCATGCCTCCGTGCAAACCGTCGGCCTTGCGTTGACGGAGGGCCTCGCGTGCCTCGGTGAAGACGTCGGCCGTGGTGGTACCAACTGCATCGAGCCCGCTGGCGCGGCCGAGTGCGAAGAGGCGGTCGCGCAGAGCAACTGCGTGCGGCGCCTGCCGACGACCTCGGGCCCGTGGACCGTCGAACGGACGCGGGCCGACCGGCGAAGGCGTCGACGGAGCGCTGACCACCGACGAAGCCTACGAAGGATCGCTGCGACCGGGCGCGCGTCGTCAGCCGGCGGTAGCGCGGAGATCGTGATGCTGCGACCCGGGCAGCAGTCCCACCTCCTGGAACATCGCCAGGGCATCGGCCTCGGCGGCACCCAGGGCCACCGAGGTGCCGCAGACGAAGGTGACAATGCAGTCGGCGCATGCCGACGAGTTCTGCTGGCTGCAGTCGGCGCAGGAGATGACCACATCGGCGCAGGGTTCAGGTCGCATGGAGGACGGGTGACGGCGGCGGGCATCGTCGCGCGCCGCTTTCGTGGCATCGGAGGTGACCCGGTGTCGACGGCTGGAGAGGTTCACGGGAACGGGGAAGGTGAGTGAAGTAGCCATGGGTCTCAGTGTGCCGAAGGGGGTGTGACAACAATTCCTCCGGCACGCCCGAACGAGCCCGGCCGACCTCCCGGTTTGTGCCACCCTCGGGACCAACGGCCCTGTTCGCCGGGGCGGGCATGTCCCTACGGTGGCGACCGAGGAGAGTGATGATGGATTTCGACGTGTCCGAGGAGATGACGGTCAGGCTCGCCATGATCGGCGAGTTCATGGAGCGGGAGGTGATCCCGCTCGAGGGCGAAATGCTCCACGGCGACCCGACGACACTCGAAGCGGGCGTTCGCGCGGCGCAGGCCAAGGTCAAGCAGATGGGGCTCTGGGCGCCGAACCATCCTGTGGACCTCGGCGGGCTCGGCCTGTCCATGGTCGACCACGGCCTGTTCGCCGAGGCCGTTGGGCGCAGCCCCCTCGGCATGACGGTGTTCGGCACCCAGGCGCCCGACGCCGGCAACGTGGAGATCCTCCACAAGTACGGTACCGAGGAACAGCGTGAACGGTTCCTGCGCCCCCTCGTGGCCGGCGAGATCCGCAGCTGCTTCTCCATGACCGAACCCGAGACCGCGGGCTCGAACCCCGTGCTCCTCGAGACGAGGGCCGTCGTCGACGGCGACGACTACGTGATCAGCGGACAGAAGTGGTTCACCTCGTCGGCGGACGGGGCGGCGTTCGCCATCGTGATGGCCGTCACCGACCCCGACGCGCCGCCCCACCAGCGGGCCAGCATGATCATCGTGCCCACCGATACCCCGGGCTTCAACCTCGTGCGCAACGTGAGCGTCATGGGCCATGCCGGCACCGGCCACGCCAGCCACGGAGAGGTGATCTACCAGTCGTGCCGCGTGCCTCGCAGCAACGTGCTCGGCCCGGAGGGTTCCGGCTTCCTCATCGCCCAGGATCGCCTCGGACCGGGGCGCATCCACCACTGCATGCGCTGGCTCGGCATCGCCGCACGATCGTTCGACATGATGTGCGCTCGGGCCAACGAGCGGGTCATCGATGCCGACGGCGGCACGCTCGCCGGCAAGCAGGTCATCCAGCACTGGGCGGCCGAGATGGAAGCCGAGATCCGGGGTGCGCGTCTGCAGACGCTCCACTGCGCCTGGATGATCGACCGGTTCGGAGCGAGCGCGGCCCGAGACGAGATCTCCGCCATCAAGTTCGAGGTGGCAAACACCATGCTCAAGGCCGTGGACCGCGCCATCCAGGTGCACGGCGCACTGGGCGTCACCGACGACACGATCCTGGCGTATTGGTACCGCCACGAACGCGCCGCCCGCATCTACGACGGCGCCGACGAGGTCCACAAGACGTCCCTCGGACGCCGCATCCTTCGGCGCTACGCAACCGCGGCCGCGGCGCGCTCAGAAGCGCGCGCCTAGCCCTACGCTCTCGGGGTCGCCACGCCGAAAGACGTACCCATGGACCCCAGCACAGCCGAGAACCCCCTGCTCCAGGACTGGACCGGTCCTCTGGCGCTCCCCCCGTTCGCGGCGATCACGGCCGAGCACGTCGAACCGGCGCTCAGCCACGCCATGGCGCTCCACCTCGCCGAGGTCGACGCGATCGCCGACAACCCCGACGAGCCGAACTTCTCGAACACCTGCCTGGCCTTCGACCGCTGCGGTGCGGTCCTGGGTGCCGTCGGCGGCGTGTTCGGCAACCTCTGCTCGGCGGAGACGAGTCCCGCTCTGCAGGCCGTCGAACGAGCGATGGCGCCACGCCTCGCCGCTCATGACGCGACGATCTCGCTACACGCCGGCGTGTTCGCCCGGATCGATGCCCTGCACCGCCGGATCGACTCGCTCGGTCTCACCGACGTTGAAGAACGCCTGCTCCAACGCCAGCACCTCGACTTCGTACGCGGCGGTGCGATGCTCTCGGGCGAGGCCCGCGTCCGGGTCGGGGCGCTCGCCGAAGAGTTGGCCACGCTGCAGACCCAGTTCGCCCAAAACGTGCTGGCCGACGAGACCGACTGGCATCTCGAGCTCCCCAACGACGCCAATCGCGCCGGCCTCCCCGACTGGCTGCTGGCCGCGGCGCGCAGTGCGGCGCGCGACGCCGGATTGGCCGACGGCACCCACATCATCACCCTCTCCCGATCGCTCATCGTGCCATTCCTGGAGACGTCGAAGCGCCGCGATCTCCGCGAGATCGCATTCGCCGCGTGGATGCGGCGGGGCGAGAACGGCGGGAGCTCCGACAACCGTCAGCTGATCACCGACATCCTCCTCCGGCGCCGGGAACTCGCATCACTTCACGGGTATGCGAACTTCGCCGAGTTCCAGACCGACGACATGATGGCCAAGACACCGGCCGCGGTCGCCAAGCTGCTGAACGCCGTGTGGGTCCCCGCACGAGCGGCGGCTCTCGCCGAGCAGGAGCAGCTGGGCGAACTGGCGCGCCGCGATGGCAACACCGACTTCCAGGCGTGGGACTGGCGCTACTACGCCGAAGCGATGCGGAGCACGACCTTCGACCTGCACGACGACGAGGTAAAGCCGTACTTCGCCCTGGATCGGGTCCTCGAAGCAGCATTCGACTGTGCCGGACGCCTCTTCGGGATCCGCTTCACCGAACGGCCCGACATCGCGACGTACCACCCCGACGTCCGTACCTTCGAGGTGAGGGGCGGCGACGACCAGGTGATCGGCGTGTTCCTCTCCGACAACTTCGCCCGACCGACCAAGCGCAGCGGCGCTTGGATGTCGTCCTACCGTCTGCGCGCTGACTATCTCGACGGTGAGCTCGCCCTCCCGGTGATCGCGAACCACAACAACTTCGCGAAAGCCGAGAGCGGACCGACGCTCCTCAGCATCGATGACGGCCGCACGCTGTTCCACGAGTTCGGGCATGGGCTCCACGGCCTCCTCTCGGCCTCGCCGTTCCATCGTCTCGCCGGCACGAACGTCCTGCGCGACTTCGTCGAGCTGCCCTCGCAGCTCTACGAGCACTGGCTCCTCGAACCCGGGGTGCTCCGCCGCCACGCTCGCCACGTGGAGACCGGTGAGACCATTCCCGATGAGCTTGTCGACCGTGTCCGGCGCGCGGCCCAGTTCAACCAGGGCTTTGCCACCGTCGAGTACACCTCATGCGCGCTGCTCGACCTGGCGCTCCACCAAGAAAGCGATCCGGCCGCCATCGACATCGCCGAGTTCGAGCGCTCACGACTCGCCGAGCTCGGCATGCCTCCGTCGATGGTCATGCGCCACCGGCTCCCCCAGTTCCTCCATCTGTTCTCGAGCTCGTCGTATGCCTCGGCGTACTACGTGTACTTGTGGGCGGAGGTGCTCGACGCTGACGCCCACGATGCGTTCGTCGAGGCCGGCGACCCGTTCGACGCGGCCACTGCGGAGCGTCTGGGCCGCTTCATCTACTCGTCGGGCAACACCATCGAACCGGGCGAGGCGTATCGATCGTTCCGTGGACGCGATGCCGGCATCGAACCGCTTCTGCGAGGTCGAGGCCTCCTCGTCTGACCCGTAGGCGAACGGGTATTCGACGAACGGAACAGTTGTTCGCCTAGGCTCCGTTTGGTGGGGGTCCGAACCGCAACACCGAGCAGCCGGCGAGCCACCTTCGGGCAGCAGTCGCTCGATGATCTCGGGACGCCCCTCTCCCACGTCACGTTCGTGGTGATCGACCTCGAGACGACCGGAGCGTCCCCACGCGATTGCGCCATCACCGAGGTCGCCGCCGCTCGATACGAGGGCGGCGTCTGCACCGGGACGTTCTCCACCCTCGTCAATCCCGGTGTCGAGATCCCTCCCTTCATCACCTACCTGACCGGCATCACCGAGTCGATGATCGGTCCGGCGCCGCGCATCGAAGGGGTGCTCCCGGCGCTGCTCGAGTTCATCGGCGGTGCGGTGCTCGTCGGCCACAACGTCCGCTTCGACATCGCGTTCCTCGACGCCGCGCTCCGCGCGCACGACTATCCGACGCTCTCGCATCGGCGCATCGATACCTGCTCGCTCGCTCGCCGGCTCGTGCGTTCCGAGGTCGCCAACTGCAAGCTCGGAACGCTGGCGGCTCACTTCGCGTTCGCCCACCAGCCGACGCACCGGGCCCTGGCCGACGTGCGCGCGACTGCGGATCTGCTGTTCTTCCTGCTCGAGCGCGCCGCCGGATACGGCGTCCTCGGCCTCGACGATCTGAGTGAGCTCCCGGCAATCAATCGCCACCCCCAGGCCCACAAGCTCGCCCTCACCAACCATCTCCCGCGGCGGCCCGGCGTCTACGTGTTCCGCGACCGCGGTGGCACGATCATCTACGTCGGCAAGGCCACGAATCTGCGGGCCCGCGTCCGGAGTTACTTCTCCACCGACGATCGCCGCAAGATCGGACCGATGCTCGAGATCCTCCACCGGATCGACCATGTCGAGTGCACCACGGCCTTCGAAGCCGCAGTGCTGGAGGTCCGACTGATCCAGCGGGAACTCCCGCGGTTCAACCGGCAGGCGAAACTCTGGACACAGTATGCGTACATACGGATTGCGGTGCATGGTCCGAAGTACACGATCACCACGACCCGCGACGCGAACCTTACCGACGCCCGCTACCTCGGGCCTTTTTCGTCACTGGTCGCCGCCCGTGTCGCCGCCGCAGCCCTCAAGGAGGCGGCCGTCTGCCACGATGTCGACGGGCCCCAGCTCCTGCGCCTTCTCGAACGTCCCGACTCGCTGCTCGCCCCGCTCGCCGAGCGCATGATGCGACTCGCCGGCGACGAGGCGTTCGAGCAGGCGGCACTTCTGCGCGATCGCGCCGGCACGCTCGCCCGGGCGCTTCACCGCCAGCGAGTGGTGGCAGCGCTGCGCGACGCCGGTTGGCTCGAGGTCGAAGCCGACGGCCGGATCATCCGCATCGACCACGGTCGCATCCGCTTCGGCGACGGACGTGCGGACCCCACCCGGGCACCCGGTCGAGACGCGCCCATCCCCCGCAATCTCGTGGACGAACTCTCGCTGGTGGCCACCTGGCTCCTCCGTCGCAACCCCACCAGTCGGATCAGGCATGCCGACGGGGGCCTGTCGTGGCCGCTCCACGCTCCGCCACGCTTCGAGATCAGACAGCCCCGCAACGACGGAGCAGACAAACAACTCAAACGCGCGCCGACCGCGCCGCCGGCACCGCTCCAGCCGTCTGCTGGGCGACGCGACGCTCGGGTCAGCCCGCCGGCTCGGCCAGCTCGCGGGTCAAGCGGACGAGGTCGTCGAGCACCCGGCGGGCCGAGCCGTCGTCGATCGCCGACTGCGCCAGCCTGACGCCTTCGGCGACGTCCGCGGCGAGGCCGGCGGCGAGGAGGCCGGCGCCGGCATTGAGCACCACGATGTCGCGGTGTGCACCCGGCGTTCCGTCGAGCACCCGGGTGAGCGCGAGCGCGTTGTCGGCCGCCGTACCGCCGAGCAGGTCGGCCGAGGATGCTTTCGTCAGACCGACCGACGCCGGGTCGAACACGCTCTCGACGATGCGGCCATCCGAGCCGAGCCGCCACATGGTCGACGTCGTGGTCGTCGTGAGCTCGTCGAGACCGTCATGGCCGTGGACGAACACCGCGGAGACCGTACCGGCGTCGGCGAGCACGGCCGCCATCTTCGGGGCCATCGACGCATCGGCCACCCCGACGAGCTGGCGGCGGACCCGACCGGGGTTGGCGATCGGCCCGAGGAAGTTGAACATGCTGGCCACGCCGAGCTCACGGCGGATCGGCGCAGCATGGCGCATTGCGGGATGGAACCGCGGGGCGAGACAGAACCCGACGCCGACCTCCTCCACGCAGCGCGCCACCGCCGCCGGGGAGAGCTCGAGCACCACGCCAAGCGCCTCCAGCACATCGGCCGAGCCGGACTGCGAGCTGGCGGCGCGTCCACCGTGCTTGCACACCACCCCGCCTGCGCCGGCGACAACGAACATCGCCGTCGTCGAGATGTTGATGGAGTTGCTCCGGTCCCCACCGGTACCGCACGTGCAGATCGCCTTCTCACGCGCGGCGTCCGACAGCGGAACGGGGACCGACACGGCCAGCATCGCCGCCAGGGCGGCCCCGAGCTCGTGCACCGATTCGCCCTTCGTCCGAAGGCCGATGAGCAGCCCGCCGACCTGGGCGGGCGTGGCCGCTCCTTGGAGGATCTCGCCGACTGTGGCCGCGACGACGTCGGCGGGGAGGTCGTGACGCGCGCTCAGCTGGGCGAACACCTCGGGCCAGCCCCCGAATGCGGCCAGGGTGGCGAGCGATTCGGTCGGGACGGTCGGCGTCGTCATGCGGTGTTCAAGCTACAAGGGCGAGCGCCGGGCCGTGCCGAGAATGCACAACGGTCCACCGACGTAGGTGTCGATGGACCGTTGTGTGTGGGAACCGTTCCGAGAGGGCCGACTCCTAAACCTGTTTCTGCGGTCAACCAGCAGAGATACTGCGGGTGAGCAGCAGAGATACTACGGGTGAGACACCAGGAGTGAGCCGACCCGGGCCCCCAGCCCGATCGACAAGTCCTGGAAGAGTCGTGGTTCAGGCAGCCCGGCGACGCTGGCGGATGATCCGACGGCGCTCGCGCTCCGTGCAGCCACCCCAGATGCCGTCGCGCTCTCGGGCGATCAGCGCATATTCGAGGCACTGGAGGCGCACGGGGCAATCAGCGCAGATCGCCTTCGCCTCGTCGGCATCGTCGTCGGACACCGGGTAGAAGATCTCGGGGTCGACGCCTTTGCACTGACCTTGTTCACGCCAAGCTTGGGATTTCATCATGATCAAACCGTCTTTCAACGTTTTCCGGGCGGTGGTCCGGAAAGGGGGGGCCGCAGAGTATTGTTCGTCAGCTTGGGTCCTGTCCAGGGCCTTCACCAAATGTTTACCAATCGGCACGGAGAGTGGCTGAAAGTCGCCGGTCGCAACCGAGCGGCGTGACAATTGCCACGCCAACCAGCTACAACATCCGTACGGGCAGCTTTATTCGTTCTCCATGAGTATCGGATGAATAGGCCGTTTGGTCCAGGGTTCCTTACACAACCCGAACATCTCGGCGGCGTGGACCCGCAGACGGTCACCCGAGGGAGTCGAGGGCCTGCTGGAGGCGCCCGGCCTGGCTTTTCTCGGCCCGGGCGAGCGTCTCGAACCACTCGGAGATCTCGACGAAGCCCTCGTCGCGGGCAGCCTTGGCGAACGCCGGGTACAGGTCGGTGTAGTCGTAGGTCTCGCCGGCGACCGACGACTTCAGGTTGTCCTCGGTCGACCCGATGGTCATGCCGGTGGCCGGGTCCCCTGCGTCGAGGGTTGCCAGGTACTCCAGATGGCCATGCGCGTGGCCGGTCTCGCCATCGGCGATCTTGTGGAACAGGCTGGCGACATCGGGGTAGCCCTCGATGTCGGCCTTCTGGGCGAAGTAGAGATAGCGACGGTTCGCCTCGCTCTCTCTGGCGAAGGCCTGCCGGAGGTTTGCTTCGGTCTTTGTGCCCTTGATGGACATGGCGACATCCTTGGTTTTCCGTTTGTCGGCGGGGACAGGTCCTGCGGTCTGCGGCGGCTGCACCCGAGGTGGTTCCGCCCGCCGGGCTGGCAAACCACAGTAGGTGTTCGACACCGGGGACCGTCGTTCGAACACTCGGCATCCGACCCGGCAGGCATCCCGATTTCGGGGAGACTGAAGCCGATGTCGATTCCGCTGGCTCAGCCCGATTCTCACGCCGACCGGGGGGCCATGGCGCCGATACGGGCGGTCGTCCTGCTCGCCGTGGTCGTCGCCGCCGTCATTCCGGCCTTCGTCCTGCGCTTCTCCTCACTCGAGCCACCGGCCGGAGTCGCCGCGGCAGTCTTCGGACTCGGCATCGTCGCCGCGGCGTTCCTCCTCGCCTGGGGTGCCGAGGCCGCCCAGGTCGACATCTCCGCCGGGCTCGCGATCGCCGTCCTCGCGTTCATCGCCGTGCTCCCGGAATACGCCGTCGACATGGTCTTTGCGTCCAAAGGCGGCCATGCCTACGCCGAGCACGGTCGTGTCTGCCGGGCCGTCGGTGCAACGAGCGAACCACCGTGTTCGCTCGCCCTGGCCAACATGACCGGCAGCAACCGGCTGCTGATCGGCATCGGCTGGACGCTCGTCGTCGGCATCGCCTGGTACCAGTGGCGCGGCCACGGACGCGCCGACACCGACGTCCGCCTCGAGCGGACCAACAGCGTCGAGGTGTCGTATCTGCTCCTCGCGTCGCTCTACGCGCTCACCCTGCCGCTGAAGCGTTCCCTGACCCTGCTCGACGGTGCAGTGCTCGTCGCCATCTTCCTTGCCTACACCGTGCGCATCGCCAAGGCACCTTCGGAGGAGCCCCACCTGGTCGGCCCGGCGCGGGTGATCGGCGAACTTCCCACCAAGCAACGACGCGTCGTCTACGGCTCCCTCCTGGCGTTCGCCGCGCTCGTGATCCTGGTGTGCGCCGAGCGCTTCGC
>JANLRD010000285.1:0-1620 GCA_031368215.1 Acidimicrobiia bacterium
GACAAGGATCCGGTCTGGGTGACGATGGAGCAGGAGCTGCGGGAACTGACCGGCGACACCGTCTACGAGCAACTGGCGAAAGTGCTGTCGAAGCGCCTGAAGAAGGGCAAGCCGGTCTTCCTGCCCCATCCGGCCGTCCGCCGCAAGTAGCGGCGAGGAGTGGGCCCTCAGTCGGGCCAGCCGGGTGTGTCGGGGTCGAGCTGGACGCCGGTGGAGTTGAGGAAGCCCGACACCATCCGGTAGAACCCGGCGAGCATGACCAGCTCGGCGAGTTGGGCTTCGTCCCAGCGGGCAGCCAGGTCCTGCCAGGTCTTGTCACTGACGCAATCGTCGGCGCAGAGCTCATCGGCCATGGCGATGAGCACGGCGTCGGCGGCCCGCCAGGCGTAGGTGTCGGGTTTGCGGATGAGTGCGGCGATCTCGGCGTCGGTGAGCCCGACCCGCCTGCCGATGATCGTGTGCTGACCGAACTCGTAGACCGCCCGACAGTTCCAGCCGACGCGAAGAATGACGATTTCCCGCTCGCGTTCGGGGAGGGTGCCCTTGGCCAGGAACAATCCGCCGAGCACATTGAAGCGTTTGAGGAGTGCGGGATGGTTGGCCAGCGTGCCGAAGATGTTGAGCGGCTTGCCGTCGGGCCGGGTCAGTCCCTTGGCGATGATCGCCTGGACCTCTTCCGACGGGTTCTGGACCGGTCGTAGGCGCGCATACTTCGGACGGCGCTTGTCCGACGTGGTCCGGACACCGGTGCTTTCGTCGTCATTTCCGTCCGATTCGTCGTGGACGTCTGCTCCCTGTGCCGCGGCGGTCGGAGAAGCGAGGAGTTGCTCGATCAGCGCGGACGCCTCCCCGGTGGAGAACTTGCCTCCGGCCTGACGCTGGGTCAAGCCGAGCGGGTGTCGAGCTTCTCGGAACGTCGCGAATCCGGCCTTGCCGAGCAGCGCTTCGAGGTATTGCATCTGCTTCGCGGAGGCCTGCGGCCCGCTGGATTGTCCGAAAGCCATTCGCGTTCCCTCACGCCGTGGCGATGAGAGCCTTCTCAAAGGCGTTGATCGCTTCGGACATCTCGGCTTCGGTGACGACGAGGGGCGGCATGAACCGGATCACGCCGCCGTAGGTGCCGGCGTTCAGCAGGAGCAGACCGTTCGTTCGCGCTGCGGCAATGATCGCGGCGACGCGTTGGGGGCTGCTGAACTCGACGCCGACCATGAGGCCGAGGCCACGGATGTCGATGATCGCGGGATGGTCGGCGGCCATGCGCCGCAACTCGGTGGTGAGTTGCCCGGCGCGAGCGTTGACATTGTCGAGGAAGCCGTCGGCGGTGAGGATTTCGATGGTCGCCAGCGATGCCGCACAGGCGACCGGATTTCCGCCGTAGGTGCCGCCGTGCGACCCGGGAATCCATTTGGCCATGAGCTCGGAGCGTGCACCGATCGCCGCGAACGGCATGCCCGATGCGATGCCTTTGGCCATGATCAAGATGTCGGGCTCGATGTCGTAGTGGTCGACGGCGAACATCTTGCCGGTTCGAGCGAACCCGCACTGCACCTCGTCGGCCACGAACAAGATGCCGTGCGAGCGACAGATCTCAACGATGCCTTCGAGAAAGCGGGGCGGCGA
>JANLRD010000010.1:0-9904 GCA_031368215.1 Acidimicrobiia bacterium
AAGCAATCAGCGTACTTACGGTCATCAGCTGCATCCAGGTGCCGACGTCCGATACCGCTCCGCTCACCCAGACCTTGCGGAAGTCCCGGTTCGTGGCCAACACCCGGCCCGGCGACATCGGCCGGACGAGGGTATCGGGGGCACGGCGCACTCGTTCCATCGTACTGGCCGCACGTGCGGTCGAACCGCTCGAATTCCTGTTGGTGGGGACCATACTGGGCGGGTGAAAGCGACTTCGGCGCGGCTGATCGCGTGCGCTCTGGTGGCGTGCCTGTTCTGGGCGGGACCGGTTCGGGCGGCATCGGTGAAGTCGCCCACGAGATTTGACCTCGCCGCCGGACCGCTGCGGGAGGTCTCGGGGTGCGCATTCTCGAAACGGACGGCCGATGTGGTGTGGCTGCACAATGATTCCGGTGACGCACCCCGCGTGTTCGCGCTTGATCTCGTGAAGCGGACGGTTCGTCCTGTCACCGTGACGGGGGCTGAGGCGGTCGATTGGGAAGACATCGCTTCGGCTCCGGATGGCACCCTGGTGATCGGTGACATCGGTGACAACAATGCCCAGCGCGACAACGTGGTGGTCTACCGGATCCCGGAACCGACCCGCACCGATCGTTCGGTTCCGGCAACGGCTCAGACGCTTCGGTACGACGACGGACCCCATGACGCGGAGGCCCTGTTGGTCGACCCGACGGACGGCTCGGTCTTCGTGATCACCAAAGAAGCCCGGGGCCCATCGAAGGTGTTCGAGGCTAAGGGTGAGACCCTGCGCACTGTCGGATCCATCACCCTCGATGAGGGTGGCTTCCTCTTCCCCAACCGGATCACCGGGGCAGACGCACTGGCCGACGGATCAGGCGTGGTGTTTCGTACCTACCAGTCGGGGTACCTGCTCCGTCGGGCGAGAGGCGAAGCGTGGCGGAGTGCGTTCGGCGCCAAGCCGGAGGCTTTCGAGCTCCCGGCGATGATTCAAGGGGAATCAATATGTGCACGTACGAGTGTGCGCAGTGTGCTCACCACCTCCGAATCACGCGGAGCGGTCAAGATCCCCTTCGCCATCACTCCCGTGCCGAAGTGAGTGCGTGCCGCCCGAACGCAGCGTGGGGAGACTCGCGGTTAGAGCGCCGGAAGCCCGAATCGAGCGGGGTTGAGCTGGCCCCATCGCAAAAGATCGACGCCATGGTTGCGCGTCCCCGGGATCCAGGGCTCCAGGGTCTGATCGAGGTCCGGATTCACGAAGTAGGCCACGCTCAGGCGGGTCGTCACCTCCGGTCGGGCGCGGACGCGGTGCATCATCGGCACGACGTGTCCGTCGACCAGGAGCGCACTGCACTCGCCGGCGAACACGAGCACGTTGTCGATCGTCGGCCAGACCGGGATCCAGCCCTGTTTCGGATCAAGAATCTCGAGTCCGGGGGCATCGGCCACCAGCAGCGTAAGGAGGTGCCCGTCCTCGTGGGCGTCCTGGATGAACTCGCGGCTCGCCGTGGACGGACGCGACCAGTTGAGCTGCAACCACGACTCTTCGAAGGTGCGGATCGGCGCGACCCCTCGAGGCGCGCCGGCCGCGTCTGCGAGCGACCCGAGGGCAATCGCCGCGGCCGCGTCGAGCGCGCGCTGGGCGTCCCGGCAGGCGGCGCGGAGCGGGTGTTCCACCACGGTCGGCGCAGCGTCGTCGCGGTGGCGGTAGCAGAAGGTCTCGTTGAGGTCAGGGCGGTCCGGCGTTTGGCTGTACTCGACGCCGATTCGCCGCCAGCCGGTCATCGTGCCGGTCTTCGCCGCTTCGTAGCGCGCCTTGTGCTCGGTCGGAGCTTCGAAGAAGTGCCGGGCTTCAGCCAGGAGAGCAGCCAGAGCGGCGACTGTTGCACCTGGCACGCTGATGAAGTCGGACCCGTTCACCACGAGCTCGGAGCCGAGCGTGAGGGACGGCATCATGGGCACCATCGCATTCTCCCATGCATTCGACCGCCCGCTCGGACATCAGGCTGCACAGATCCCAGGTGCCAGTAGGGTTGTTGCTCCCATGTCCTCGCGAAAATCTGTTTCCTCCTCTCCCTCGGCCGTCCGCTCGACCACGCTCGATTCAGGGATCACGGTGGTGTCGGAGCTCATGCCCGGCGCGCTGTCGATCTGCACGGCTGTGTGGGTCGGCGTAGGAAGCCGCGATGAAACCGAGGAACAGGCGGGCTGCTCCCACTTCCTCGAACATCTGGCCTTCAAAGGGACGGAGAACCGCTCGGCGCTCGAGTTGGCGCAGTCGATCGATGAAGTCGGGGGCGAGATGAACGCCTACACGACGAAGGAGCACACCACCTACTACGTCCGCACCGTTGCCGAAGATGCCGAGCTGGCCATGGAGATCCTCGGCGACATCCTGAGTCGACCCGCGCTGCGTGACGACGATGTCGCATCGGAGAAGCAGGTGATCCTCGAAGAGATCGCCATGCGGTCCGACGAGCCGGCGGACCTGGTTCACGACACGATTCACGAGTTGGTATTCGGTGACCACCCTTTGGGCCGTGACGTAGCCGGGTCACCGGAGACGGTCAGCGGACTGATGTCGCACGACATTCGGGCCTTCCTCGATGCCACGTATGTGCCGAGCGAAATCGTCGTCGCCGCTGCCGGGCTCGTCGATCACGACCGGTTCGTGAAGGACGTCGAGAGGCATCTGCAGCGTGAGGCCACCAGCGGCGCCACCGGGCGGCATGCGCCGATTCGCACGGACAAGCGACTCGAGGTCATCACCGACGACACCGAGCAGGTGCACCTCGTCGTCGCTCTGCCGGGCGTCGTCCGGAACGACCCCGATCGATTCGCCCTCGGTCAGCTCGATCACGTGTTGGGCGGTGGGATGTCGAGCCGACTGTTCCAGGAGATCCGCGAGAAACGCGGCCTCGCCTATTCCGTCTATTCCTACCGATCCGCCTACGCCGACGGCGGCTACCTCGGTGTCTATGCCGGTTGTGCGCCGGCACGCCTGGCTGAAGTGATGGACCTGATAGCAGGGGAGTTCGATCGTCTTCGCGCCGATGGCATCACCGCTGACGAGTTGCGCCGTGCCAAGAGCTCCGTACGCGGTTCCGTGGCACTCGGCATGGAGGACAGTGGCTCACGGATGTCGCGGATCGGCCGTTCGCAGCTGCTTCACGGAGAAATCCGCCCGATCGAGGACATCCTCCGCCAGACCGATGAGGTCACCCTCGCTGATGTCTCGACGGTGATCGATCGGCTGTTCTCCTCCGCGGCACATGTCGCTGCCGTTGGACCCCTCGAGGCTTCGGTGCTCGCCGGCCATCGTCTCGTGGCGTGACAGGACCGCCCGGCGAACGATGAACCCGTTGATCAAGCCGCTCGATTCGCTGGTGTTCGACAACCGGTTCGTGCGGGAACTGCCCGGCGACGACTCGTTTGACGCCCGGCGCCGACAAGTGCACGGAGCGGCATACAGCCGTGTGCTGCCGACCTCGACAACTGGACCGAGCACTCTTGCGTGGTCACCGGAGGTCGCCGACGATCTCGGTCTTTCCCCGGAGCTGTGCGCCGACGCAGACTTTGCCGACGTGTTCAGCGGGAACCGGATCCCTGCCGGTGCCGATCCGTTCGCCATGGCGTACGGCGGACACCAGTTCGGGAACTGGGCAGGACAACTGGGTGACGGCCGGGCGATCGCCATCGGCGAGGTGCTCGATCGAGGCGGGCAACATCAGACACTCCAACTGAAGGGACCCGGTCCGACTCCGTACTCGCGAACCGCCGACGGTCGTGCGGTGCTGCGTTCGTCGATCCGCGAGTTTCTCTGCAGCGAGGCCATGTTTCACCTGGGCGTGCCCACCACCCGCGCGCTCAGCCTCGTCGCGACCGGCGATCAGGTGATGCGCGACATGCTCTACGACGGGCACCCGGCCTATGAGCCCGGGGCCATCGTGTGTCGGGTCGCCCCGTCGTTCGTGCGTTTCGGGAATTTTCAGCTCCCAGCCTCCCGTGGTGATCTCGATCTTCTACGCGCGCTTACGGAATTCACGATTCGCAACGACTTCTCTCACCTCTGGTCGTTGGATTGTTCTTTCGACGAGAAGGTCGGCGCATTCTTCGCCGAGGTGTCGGAGCGCTCGGCCCTGCTCGTCGCTCATTGGATGCGGGTCGGCTTCGTGCACGGTGTCTTGAACACCGACAACATGTCGATCCTCGGCCTCACGATCGACTTCGGCCCCTATGGCTGGCTCGAGGACTTCGACCCGGGGTGGACGCCGAACACGACCGATGCAGGCATGAAGCGCTACCGCTACGGCGCGCAGCCGCAGATCGTCCACTGGAACCTCGTGCAGCTGGCGAACGCGTTGGTGCCTCTCCTCGGTGATCCCTCATCGCTACAGGCTGCCGTCGATCGTTACCCGGACGTCTTCGGCGCGCATCATCGGCGGATGACGGCAGAACGACTCGGATGGGGCGAGCATCGCGGTGAGTCCGACGATGCGATCGTCCAAACGCTCTATCGTCTCTTCGCCCGCGCGGAGACCGATCAGGTGCTGTTCTTCCGCAATCTCGCCGCCGTGCCCACATCGGAGTCATCGGCGGACGACGAGCTCCTCGCCCCGCTCCACGAGGCGTGGTACCGGCCCGCGGATGTCGCTGGAGATATGCGCGCTGACGTTCTCGGGTGGCTTCGGTCCTGGGGAGCGAGGGCCGTGGCGGGTGGGCTCAGCGACGAGACGCGCCGCAAGACGATGAACGCCGCCAACCCCCGTTTCGTCCTTCGGAACTACCTGGCCCAGGAGATCATCGACGCCGCGGAGGCCGGCGACTCTGCACCTATCGGCGAGATGCTCGACGTGCTCCGACGTCCGTATGACGAACAGCCCGGCCGCGAGCGGTTCTCGGCGAAACGACCGGAGTGGGCACGCACCAAGGTCGGCTGTTCGATGCTTTCGTGCAGTTCGTGATTTCGGACACCGAGCCTCTCGTCGATCGGCCAAACTGATGCTCCATCTGCACAACCAGGGAAGCGGTGCGAAGCGATGATCAAGGTCGGTGTGTTCGGGGCAGGCGGTCGGATGGGAACGGAGGTGTGCCGCACCGTCGTCGACGATCCCGAGATGGAGCTCGTCGCCGCGGTCGACCCGTTCAAGGCCGGGATCGATCTCCGTCAGGCCACCGGAATCGACGGCGTCTCGCTTCAGCTGGCGGCAGGGCCGGAAGCGATTGCCCACGCCGCTGCCCAGGTTGCTGTCGACTTCACCCACCACGATGCGGCGATGGACAACCTCCGCTGGTGCGCAGCGAACGGTGTGCACGCGGTCGTCGGCACCACCGGGTTCTCGGCGTCGGACCTCGAAGAGCTACGGGCCGCGTTCGTCACGAGCAACTGCGTCATTGCCCCGAACTTCGCGATCGGGGCGGTTCTGATGATGAGGTTCGCAGAGATCGCCGCTCCGTATTTCGAGACCGCCGAGATCATCGAGTTCCACCACGACGCCAAGATCGATGCACCGTCGGGCACCGCGATGGCGACCGTTGAGCGGATGGCCCGGGCCAAGGGCACGTGGGCGCCCGACCCCACCCAGAAGGTTCTCCTCGACGGCGCTCGTGGCGGAAGCGGTCCGGCCGGGATTCGGGTGCACGCCGTTCGCATGCGCGGCATGGTCGCCCACCAGGAGGTCATTCTCGGCACCACAGGCCAGACCCTGGTGATCCGTCATGACACGACCGACCGCACGAGCTTCCTGCCGGGGGTCGCACTCGCGGTCAAGCGGATCGCCGACCACCCCGGTCTGACGGTCGGCCTCGACGCCCTCTTGTAGCGCTCTCGTGCAGGGCTGACCGTCGTCGGGTACCCTGCGACCATGAGCCAAAACCTTCGGAACTACGTCAAGACGGTGTATGCGTTCGATCACGTGATCAAGCTCGTCACCGACAACCCGGCGAAGACAGCGAAGCTCCTGGCGCGGCAGTCCCCGTGTGCCGATTGGAAGGGCGCGGACGTGATCGGCCACGTGCTCGGCGGCACGAAATCCGTCCAGTCGGCCGCGACCAAGGGAGTCATGCCGACGGCGTGGCCGAAACCGGGTTCCGACCCCGCAGGGGCATGGGCGAAGCTCCGAGATCAGACCCTTGAGGCACTCGATCAGCCCGGCGTGCTGGAGAAGGTGGCCCAGACCTTCTTCGGCCCGATGCCGGTCGACTCGTTCCTTTCCTTCATGGGCGGCGATCTGCTCGTGCACACGTGGGATCTCGCCCGGGCCGCCAAGGTCGACGAGCGCCTCGACGCCCAGCTCTGCAAGGGCGTGCTCGCCGTCTGGAAGTCACTACCCGATTCGATGCTTCGCGGCCCGCATGTCTTCGGACCGGCCGTCAAGCCGGCGAAGGGTGCCGATGCCCAGACCCGCATGCTGAACTTCCTCGGTCGCAACGTGTGACCGACCGGCTCAGGGCAGCTGACCCAGGCTGCTCTGCGCGAAGCGTCTGCCGGTAATAATCTGTGCACCTATCATCGCCACAGCGATGATTGTGATCGCCGCTATCGCATCCACTGCATCACCGACGAACGCTGCTCCGCATCCGACGGCGATCACGGCAATCCGCTCGAGAGCGATCCCACCCGTGGTCCGCACTTTCACCACGACGAGCCCGCCGGTGAAGAGGACCACGGACGCCGCCAGCATCCGCCGGTCGGCATGGTCAAGTGGGCCTCCCGTGTGCACCACCACATGCTTGGCGACGACGGCGTAGAACACGACGCCGAGCACGATCGCGAAGTGCGTGAACGTGTACGCGTCGCGCGCGTAGCGTGCCCGATCGTTGCCGTGCAGCCGTGACAGGTGCGCCTCGCAGGCTCGGGGGACGAAGGCGAAATACACCCACCACAGCGCTGCGGCAAGGAACACACACGCGATCACCGTGACGACAAGCTCCGTCGTGAGGTCCTCGCTCCCGAGCTTGTCGGTGACCTTCGCCCCGATCGCGACGAGCACCTCGCCAAGCGAGATGATCATGAACAAGCTGTGGCGCTCCGAGAAATGACTGGGGTTGATCGACCAGGCAGAGGTCTCATCATTTCGACGACGAGCACTGTTGAGCGCGCCTCCGACGCCGACGAGGGCAGCGGCGACCCACCACGATGTTCGAGCATCGCCGGAGAAGTTCGCGCCGACGGCCACCAGGACGGGAGAGACCATGGCGAGGGGGGCGAAGCGGAGCCACGCCGCGCGCTGAGGCGCGTGGCTCCAGGCAGCCTGTCCCTGAATCGCGATCATCCACGCCTGGGCTATCAGATACGCCACGGCGAAGAGCATGCCGGTCGATCCGTATGCCGAAGGGATGCCGATCGCCATCAGCAATGCCGGGGGGATCGATCCGAGAACGGCGGTGCGGCGTGAATGCCCGCTTCGTTCGAGGTCGAGCACGGTCCCGGCCCACACGTATTGCGACCACAGCCACCACACCAGCCAGGCGACCAGCACTCCGCGGCCGACTCCGGCCCACGTGAGCTCGCCGGCAATCAGCGAGGTGACCTGGGTGATGGCGAACACGAAGACCAGATCCACGAAGAGTTCGAGGTTGCTGGCGTGGCGCTCCTCGGTGACCTCATCGGCCTCTGTATTCACCTTCGTTGTCACCCCCTGAAGCGTTTCGCTGCGCCCATCTGCTTTCGGACGGCACGGCTGATGTAGATCGCACTGATGGCAATCGTGCCGATCAGGATGTAGCGGGAGTACCTGTCGTTGAAGCGCAGGACCGGCTGGATGGCGCCATCGAGCTGGGAGGCGAAGACCCGAAGGCCGATGACGAGGATCGTGGTGCCGATGATGTTGAGGCTGAAGAACTTGCGTGGGTTCATACCGGCGGCGCCTGCCAGCACGCAGATGATCGGTCCAGCGAAGAACAGCGCCATCACCGTCGACGCCTTCAGGAAGAGATCGCGCGTCTTGTCGATGGTCGGCTTCCCGAGGGTGTCCTCGAAGAACCCGATGGCGCGGTCGCCGAAGTACCAACCGAGCATGAAGTACACCGGATCCGAGGCGAGCAACCGCGGAATGCCGACGGCGAAGTACGGCAGGAGGTCGATCCGCGACGCTGTGAGGATGAACCACCGATAGCGCGGTGCCAACGCGAGAAGCGTCAGCGGGTGGTTCTTGAGCAGTTCGGGGGCGGCGCCGCCGGCGGCCAGGCCGAGGATGTAGAGACCGATGACGACCGCCAGGAGCACCGGACCGAGCCACCTCGCCGGTGTTCGGCGAAGGGTGCCATCCGCGATCTCGGTTGCCGAACTGTCACTCATGTCGCCCTCGACCCTACCGGCCTGCCTGATGGGCCGAGTGCGATCACCTACGCTGGCCGGTGACCGACGCGTGGTGTCCACGCTGCCGATCGTCTCTTGCCCATGACTTCTTCCCGGTCCTCGACCCGTTCACGCATCGCCTTCGCCGCGCTGCTGTTGCTGCTCTTCGGTTTCGCCTTCGGCTCCGCCTACGTCTTCCGTCAGCGCCAACTGGATGAAACCGTTGTGGCCGTCGACTCCGGGCCGGCCACCGACACCACGACACCGCCGGAAACCACGACGCCGCTCGCCGTCGATTCGACGACCCCGGCCGAGAGCACCGTGCCGGCCGAGACGACCTCGCCGCCCGAGACCACCAACGCGCCCGTCACCACCCGTGCACCCCGGAGTCTGTCGCTGTCGACCGACGGCACCCGGTTCCAATCGGCGAGCGATCGCGCGCTCTGGGACGATGCCGTCGGCTGTGACAGCATCGCCACGCTGACTCGAGCAGCGAGCGACTGCGATCGTCTCTCGATCGGCGGCGTGAACATCGCGTGGGTACTCGATGCGGGTGGCGGTGCCACGGTGCTGCAGAATGATCCGGGAGTCGACGAGCCCGGCACCTGGAATGTGGAGCTCGCGACCCGTTCGACGCCGACCCGCCGTCCGTTGGTCACCGATGTCACGGGCGACGGTCAGCCGGAGTTGCTCTTCGGGTTTCGGTCCGATTCCTCGCTCGTGGTCGACGTCGTGGAGATCCGCGACGGCAATGCCGGGGTGGTGCTGCACCTCGACCTTCCTGGTGGACGCGTGACCGCGGGCGACGGCCAGATCGATGTGTGGCAGAGGAGCGACTCGGGCCCGTTCGAGCACTGGACCGTCACGCGCAACAACGGGCGTTGGACGAAGGACGGTTTCGAGCGGACGACCTCTGCTCCGACCGGCAATCTGTGACCGAGCCGCGCCGATCGGCCGCTGCCTGACGGTCAGTCGTGTCGGCGACTCAGCGCGAGGTTGAAACCGACGCCGACCATGGCGAGACCACCCACGCCCGACATCGTCGACAGTCGCCTTGGTGAGCGGGCGAACCAGTTGCGCATGGACCCGGCGAGCATGCCGTAGGTTCCGTCCGAGAGTGTGGCGACGGTCTGGAACATGACGGCGAGGGCGAACATCTGCAGGGTCACGTGGCCCCTGGTTCGGTCGACGAATTGCGGAAGCGCGGCGCTGGCGAACACAATCACCTTCGGGTTCGTGACGCCGACGACAAAACCCTCCCGGAGGATGCGTCGGAGCGGCTTGGGTTCGGCTCTGCTCAATGTCGCCTGGGTGAGCTCGTGGCGATGGCGGAACGCCTGCACGCCGAGATACACGAGGTAGGCCGCGCCAATGAGCTTCACGACGTTGTAGGCCGTAATCGACCGTTCGACGATCGTTCCCAGACCGAGAGCGACCAGCGACATCTGCAAGAACGCGCCGGCGCTGTTGCCGACCACCGTTGCGAGTGCGGTGCGCCTCCCGTAGGCGACGCCACGGCTGATCACGAACAGCACGCTCGGACCGGGGATGACCAGGATCACGAGAGCGGTGAGGAAGAACTCGGGGAGACGTTCGAGCGGCGGCACGAGGGGTCACCCTACTAAG
>JANLRD010000081.1:0-13062 GCA_031368215.1 Acidimicrobiia bacterium
CCCACTTCACTGGACACCTGGCGGCACCGCAGACGAGTTACGACATGGTCTGCGGGGCCGGCACGAGATGGGTCGATGCAACCCTCGGTGCCCAACTCACCGCCATCGCCGCCTACGAGGACGAACGCGCCAAGCGGTAGGGCTTGCGGGGTGGCGGCTCGTCTGTCTCGGCCGCGGGCGCCGGGGTGCCGATGAGACGAAACAGCTACAGTGCGCCCATGTTCGGAGGAATCGCCAAGCTGACAGCAAAGTCCGGCAGGAAGGCTGATCTCCTCGAGTTTCTTCGTTGGGACGTTGAAGTCTCCCGCCTCGAGCCGGGGACCCTCCGCTTCGACGTGTGGTCGGACCCGGCCGACGCCGACTCCGTGATCCTCTATGAGACCTATGTCGACCTCGCGGCATTCAAGGTGCATCAGGCGGCGGCACCGTTCAAGAAGTTCATGGCGGAGATCGTCCCGAACATGGTGGAAACGGTGTCGTTCATCGTCCCGTTCGGGTCCTCGTACGTTTCGGTCGCCGATTCCCCTGACTAGCAGGATCGGTCCCCCTCGCCGCAAGGCAAGTGCGTGACGCTTCGGCTATCATATGTACGCATATTGCATTCCGCGACCTGCGAATTTCTGAGATTTCTTCAAGAACACAACGAGATTCGCCCGGGATTGTCACACCCCCTTCGTCATACTTGATTTCATGGACATCGGGCACACAGAACAGATCATGGGTGATCTGCACCGAGTGAACTTCGCTCTTGCGGACAAGCTCGCGGTCGTCACGTTTCTGTCGCGCCTTCAGCAATGGCGCGGCATGTTCGATGCGCTCGAGGTGGATGCAGCCCGTCGACTTCAGGAACTCTCCGTAACCGCTCCGACCGATATCGCAGCAGCGACGCAACGACACACCCGCGCCGGCGACGCGGTGTTCGAGCGGGCGGCAACGCTCGCCCTCGTCCCGTGTCTCGAGCCAGCGCTGCGCTGCGGTGCACTTCAGGGCGCCCACGTCGACACGGTCGCCAAGGTGATGCGAACTGTGGCCGATGAACATGCGGAAGCATTCCGCGAGGTGCTGCGGGCGCTCATCACCAAGGCGACCCATGATCACGTCACACCAGATGAGTTGGCACGAGCGTTGAACCGAGCGGCTCGCGCGATCGAGAACGACGACGGCGTCAGTCGACACGATCAGCAACGACGCGAGACCGCCCTTCGAATCTGGACGGACAAGCGCAGCGGGATGTTCCGTGTCTCGGGTGCGTTCGATCCGCTCAGCGGAGCGCTTCTGAACGGGCGATTGAACGCAGCGTCGGCAGCGTTGTTTGCCGAGCGAACACCGTCCACCTGTCCGACTGACGCTGGAGCGAAGCAAGACCACCTGCGGGCGCTTGCACTCCTCTCGCTCACGTCCGGCTTCTCATGTGAAACGAACGACGAGCGCGGGTTACGCGATGTCCCGAACGAATCGAGCGGCACAAACGAAGATTCCGCAGCAGACGTGGCCGGCGACCCGCCCGACACGATGGGATACGACGAAGACGACGAATGGTCCCGTTTCGTGCACACCAGTCCGTCGCGTTTCGGACGGCCGGAGATCGTCGTCGTTCTCGATGCACGTGCGGAGACCGTTGCGAAGAACGACGGGAAGCCGGTCGTCGATTGGGGCATTCCCGTTGAACTCCCACCGCGCGCACTTGAAGAACTGTTCCCGAGGTCCGACGCTCATCCGGTGATCGTTCTGAACGGGGTGGTTCTCCACGCGCCCGGCGAGATGGACTTGGGTCGCTCAAGCCGTCTCGCGTCGCGGGCACAACGCCGAGCGCTCCGCTCGCTCTACGCGACCTGCGCCGTGCCGGGGTGTGCGGTGAAGTTCGATCACTGCAAGCCCCACCACGTTCACTTCTGGGAAGACGGCGGACCGACCGATCTCTGCAATCTTCTCCCTCTCTGCAGCATGCATCACCACCGCGTGCACGACTGCGGCTGGAAACTCACGCTCCTCCCGAACCGCACCCTCACAATCACCTATCCCGACGGAGCGGTCCAAACCACCGGCCCGCCCCTCCGCCTCCAAGCCGCCTAGCCAGCCAACTTCCCCCTTCCCCCCGAAACAGCACTCCCCCATTCGTTCCTAGACAACCAAACCCGCCCGGCCGTCTGCACATCGCGGAACATCAGCGCGCGTGCCTAATCATCAGCCCACGTATGGATAGTTGGTGAACCACCGCATGCGGAACGGAACCAACGAGCGGGAGGGGTGGCGCCGGGGAGGGGCCCGCCGAGGAACGGAGACCCGGTGCGACGGAGGAGCACAACGGGCGAGTACCGCAGAGTGGGAAGGCTCCCCGGTGACAGGACCCCGGAAGCGACCACCCGACACCAGGGTCCCCGGTCACAGGACCCCAGCCGCACATCGACGGCTAGCGAACCGACCTCAGGTTGGAGTTGAGCGGCACGTCGGGCGGCGATCCGGCCGCCGGAAGGTTGATCATCCCGTCCCGGAAGGCCTGCTGTTGCGCGGCGTGCTCACGGAGTCGGCGACGGGTGCGGAGGAGCTTGGGGGTGAACGGCGCAACCTTGCGGTCCGACGACCAATGGGCCGGTGGGGCCGACACCACGGTGGTGAGACGGACGAGGGTGGTGTCATAGTTGACGCGCCAGCCGCAGAAGTCCGCCCAGGCCCGATCGTGGTCGGCTTTCAGGGGGACCCCGGCCGCTTCGAGTTCGACGTACATGAGGTCGAACTCGCGCCGGGAGATGCTGATCGGATCAGTGGGCTTCGGATCGTCGTTGTGCGGAATCATGAAGTAGTCGGCGATTCGACGCAGCGACAGGAAGCCGGCCCGCAGACAGAGTGCAGCCTCCGCAGAACGCTGCACGTCGAGCACGCTGAGCGAGAGCGCGGCGGTGTCGAGCACACACCCTGCCGCGGTGATCCATGACCGATCCGCTCGGGGCGAACGGAAGAAGTTCAGTGCGGCAAAGTTGGTGTGGCTCTCCTCGACCTCGACGAACCAGTCCTCCCAGCGGCTGAAGACCGCGGGCAGCGTTCCCAGGCCCCCGACGAGATTGAATCGCACCAGCATGGTCACCGGCGAGGGCGGCATGCCCGCTCGGGATTCGAGAAGGCCCACCAGCACTTCACGCTTCGAGAACGCGGCGTAGATCGCCGGGAGGTAGGAGATCAACAGCGCCACCACGATGAGCCCGATCGCCGCCTGTGCGAACGAGGACACCGCCGCCGGACCGTTGCGGCGGAACATGACGCCGAGGGTGAGCATCGACGAACCGCTGACGTAGAACGCGTCGCCGACCGACTTCGGGTCGAGCGCCCAGTGGACCCCGGCAAAGCCGACGATGATCAACGTCACCCAGACGATCGGCATCAGGACAAGAGCGAGCGGCGCGTAGAGGGCAAGGCGTTGATCCCGCTTCGCGAACGGCAGAGTCGGTCGGGCATACAGCTTCATGCCGCCGCGGACGACCGTGAACACCGTGCGAGTGATCTTCTGCGACGTGCCCTTGGGGACGACCACGAGCTTGATCGCCGACATGAACGTCGACAGCGCGGCCCAGACTCCGATGAGTCCGACGATCACGCGGAAGATGATGGCGGCCGGCGACGAGGAATCCACGACCATGATTGTGACCCGAAACCGGCGTCCCAATAGCGTTCACCCGGCCCTACCCCCCAATGAGGATCAGATGATCGAGCACCACATTGACATCCCGACCGCCGACGGAGCGATGAACACCTTCATCACCCACCCCGAGGAGGGTGGACCCCATCCGGTGGTCTTCTTCTACATGGACGCCCCCGGCAAACGCGAGGAACTCCACGACATGGCCCGCCGCCTCGGCACTGCCGGGTACTACGTGATCCTCCCCAACCTCTACTACCGGTCCGTTCGAGAGTTCAACATCTTCTCCGGCGATCCGGCGCACAGCCGTGACGCGATGTTCGCGCTGATGAACGGGCTGAGCGACGACATGGTGGCCCGGGACACCGAATCGCTGTTCGCCCACGTCGACGCCGACCCCGCTGCGAAGTCGAGCCATGTCGGCTGCATGGGGTACTGCATGAGTGGACCGTTTTCCTTCGCCATGGCGGGGATGTTCCCCGACCGGATCCGCGCCGCGGCGTCGCTCTACGGCGTCCGGCTGTTCGGCGAGGGCTCCCCCGCCTATCTCGCCGAGAAGGTCAAGGGCGAGCTCTACTTCGCCTGCGCCGAGACCGACCAGTACGCACCCAAGGAGGTCATCGACGGGCTCATCGACCATCTGCGAACCACCGGTACGAATGCCCGCGTCGAGTGGTACCCGGGAACCCACCACGGCTTTGCGTTCCCCACCCGAGGTCCCGTGTACGACAAGGACGCGGCCGAGCGGCACTGGGAGCGTCTGCACGCGCTGTTCGCCCACAACCTCCGGTGAGAGAACGAAAAGGCCACACGTGAGTGCCATGTGGACGGCGACTTCATGATGGGCAACGCGCATCGGTAGGGTGCGTCCATGGACTTTGACCTGCCTGCCGACGATGATCCACGCCGCGTCGCGGTCCGGACCTGGCTGGCGGCGAACCCGACGCCGACCGGCCGCCAGCTGGCCGAGGCCGGCTACGTCGCGCCGCACTGGCCGACGCCGTATGGTCTCGGTGCCGACCCGGAGCACCAGCTCATCATCGACGAAGAACTCCGGCGGGCCGAGATCCGACGCCCGAGCAACGCCATCGGCATCGGGTGGGGCGGACCGACGATCCTCTACGGGGGCACTGAAGAGCAGAAGAAGAGGTTCCTCCCGGGGATCCTGTCGGGCGAGGAGTTCTATTGCCAGCTCTTCTCCGAGCCGGACGCCGGATCGGACCTCGCGTCGCTCGGTACGCGTGCAATCCGCGACGGCGATGACTACATCATCAACGGGTCGAAGATCTGGACGTCGGGCGGTCACCACGCCAAGTTCGGCATCCTCATCGCGCGTACGAATCCCGATGTCTCCAAGCACCGCGGTGTGACCTACTTCGTCCTCCCGATGAATCTCCCCGGGGTGACGATGACACCCATCATCGACATGACCACCGCACACTCGTTCAACCAGGTGTTCTTCGACGACGTCCGTCTGCCGGTCGAGTACCGCATTGGCGAAGAGGGCGACGGCTGGCGGCTGGCGAAGGTCACGCTCGGCAACGAGCGGGTGTCGCTGTCGGGCGCCGGTTCCCTGTGGGGCACGGGCCCGAGCGCCTATGACCTTCTCGAGCTCGTCCGCAAGCAGGGCGGTGTCACCGATCCCGTGATGCGCGATCGTCTCGCTGCCCTCTACATCGAGGCCGAGACCCTGCGCCTGATGAGACTACGTACGCTTACTTCCACATTGAAGGGACGCGAGCCCGGGGCCGAGGCAAGCGTTCAGAAGCTGCTTGCCGACGAGCACGGCCAGCACGTCATGGAGATGGCCAAAGAGTTCGTCGGTGCCCATGGCATGCTCTCGGGATCGGGTCCGAGCGGCGCGCTTCCGGTGTCGGCGGGAGGCACCCCGACCGAGGTCAACTTCGCCAAGGGGCCCTATCCCGACGTGGAGCCGGTCTGGCACTACGGGTACCTCTTCGCTCCTGCACTCACGATTGGCGGAGGCACCTGGGCGGTGCAGCGCAACATCGTGGCCGAGCGGGCCCTCGGACTCCCTCACGACATCGACGTCGAGAAGGGTAAGTCCTGGGCGGAGAACCGCCGGGGCTGAGGGGAACTCCCACGCACGCATACCATCGGCCGAGTCGAGCGACCCGGCCTTCACTCTCTTCTGGCCGTCAACCCCGTCATTGTCTCTCACCTCAGCTTCCCGCAATAGTGGTGGGACGGGCGATGTACCGGCCATTGCCAGTGCAACGAAAGTCGCGCCCCAAGGCATGGTCGAGGGGCAGCCGATCTAGACGCAAAGGTGCGGAGCGAGCCGTTCGTAGCTACCAGCCACCGTTGAGATCGTCGTAATTCGAGAGATGCCCAAATCGGCGAGGCCCGCAAGGTGCTCGGCGACCTCGGAAGGTTCGCCAACACACGACTCGACGAATCCGCCGGCGAAGGCTTCCTTCATCAGCCGAACCGTTGCCACGTCTCCCGCCCCAACGAGTACGCAACACGAGATGCTGACAGAAGGATTCGCGTCACGAACGCGTTCGCACATCCGTGCAAGCTCGTCCCTCGTCAGCTGGCCAAGGCGGGACGCGTCCCATTTGCCGCCGTGCATCGGATTCGCGACGCCAGGCAAGGCGAGCTCGACACGATCCACTACGGGCGGGATGTTCCGAGCGGTCCACTGACCGGCCACGGCAGCGATGAGCGAGGGCGGCGTAGCCCTCACCAAAGCCAGGCCGCTGATGTCAATAGTGAAATACTCACCGGCAAATTGACACGACCCATCCTTCAGGAGATCACGGACAACCTGGAGCGCCTCCTTGAAACGCCGGGCGCGCGCCGCATCCTCTGGATAGTCCCACCCCATTCCGAGCACCTCGTCGCGTGACCAGCCCGCACCGAGCGCGACGTCATATCGACCTCCGCTCAAGTCGTTCAACGCAAGCGCCGCTTGTGCGAACTCCACCGGCGAACGAGTCAAATTGTTCCCGAACCCAGCGCTGAGGTGGACACGATTCGTCGCGCACGCCATCTCCGCCAGCGTGACGAACACATGTCGCCACGGGAACGGTCCCGCCCCCATGGCCGCCGAGACATGATCGGGCGCTGAGACTCCGAACCACGTCCCCTCCGCCTCCCGAGCAGCAGCAAAGACTCCGGGGCGGACGGACGCGTCGTTGTATTGCGCCACGTACTCCATTGTTCGACTCCGATCACGAGCTTCTTTCGACCGGACCCTACACTGTCGACCGATCGGTCACCCCGGTCGGGTCATTCGCTCGGAACACGAAGGAAGACAAGATGCTCGTCAATCCCGACGACGACGTCAGGATAAGGATCAACGTGCCAGTCGACGCGCAGCAGGGCTGACCACCGACGACCACGACGAGGTCGAGCGCTAGCGGTCGTCGACGTCGGCCGGGCCGTAGAGCGGGTCGTTGCCGGTGATCGCCGCCCAGCGACGGGTACCGAACTCGAAGTGCCACCACTCCTGCTGGAGCACCACGAAGCCCTGCTCCCGCATGGCCCAGAACAGCATCCGGCGCACCGCCCGGTCATTCTCCCGGGCGCCGTCGGGTTGGCGTTGCCCGGTCTCGAAATAGTCGGCATGGGCCTGGTCGGTGAAGTCGTCGTACCCTCCGCCGGGGGCGAGCGCGATGCCGTCGACGGTGAGCGTCAGGTCGACCGTCCCACCGGTGAGGTGGGGCGGCGGCGTGGTCGGGTTGGGGTCAGGTGGTGAAACGAACCCCGGGGGAAGGTCATGGCCCCGGTACGCCGCATCGAAGAGCTCGGCCTGGAGATCGAGCGGCCGCCACGCGTCGAACACGGCGAGCCCGAATCGATCGGGCAGCGCGTCGGCCACGGCCGTCAATCGGTCGTAGGCACTCGACCGCATGAGGGTGACGGGACGGGCCTTGCTCCAGCCGGCGTGCCAGTAGTTCCCGAGCGTTCGGATCCGTCGGTGCGCCACCATGACGAGCGGTTCATCGACAGGGTCGGTCACCGGAGCGACGGCTTCGGGTTCGATCAGCTCGGGAAGAGGCTCCTGCTCATCGAACCGGATCCCGAGGTCCGCCACGACGGCAGATACGGCAACAGTTGTGATCGGCCGGTCAAAACGCGGGCCTGACCGGTCTCGAGCAGCGTTCATGTGCGGGCGAGATCGAGCACGCTGCCAATGCGGGTCATGTAGTCAGCGGCGGTGTGGAGATCGAGAACCGGGAGCATGAACTCCTCGATGCCGTGGCGGTCGTGGAGCTCCCGGATCTGTTCGGCGCACGCTGACGCGGACCCGGCAATCACAAACGGGAGAACCCATTCGTCTTTCACCAGACGTCCGGCGGCTTCGAGTCCGTCGGCCATGGCGTCGCGGATGGCGAGGCGATCCGTTTCGCCGAGTCCGATCCGCTCGCGGACCTCGGGCTGCGAATCGACCAACCGATAGGTCATATGCGGACGTACCATATCGAGCGTGTCGTCGTCGGTGACGACCAGGGTCGAGTAGCAGATGCGGGGAGCGTTGCCGCTTCTCGCCGCTCCTCCGCGGACCAACTGCAGCGCATCGGCGATCACGTCGTGGTGGAGGAAGTCCAGCATCACACCGTCGGCAACCTCCCCACCGAGGGCAAGCATCCTCGGTCCGCGCCCGGCGAGCCAGATGGGTATGTCGGATCGGCTGAACCCCAGCGACGCGTTCGTCAACGATCCGACGGACGACGTGGACGTGACGGGGCCACCGGAGAAGAGCCCTCGGCACATCGTGATGAGGTCTCGAACCGCAGCGAGGGGTTTGGAACGATCGACGCCGAGGGGTCCGAGCGTGAGGCTCCCACCGGCGCCGACACCGAGGAACGCCCGACCGTGGGAGAGCTCATCGAGGCTCGCCAGCGTGGCCGCTGTGGTGGCGGGGTGACGGGTGTAGGCGTTGGTGATGCCCGGACCGACCTCCATCCGATTTGTCGCCAGGGCAATCGCGGTGAGGGTCACGTAGACATCGCGGGTGGCCAGCCCTTCGTCGTAGACCCAGCATCGGTCGTATCCAAGGTGTTCGGCGAGGACGGCGAGTTCGACGATGTCCGCCACCGGAGCCTCCGGCATCAGGTTCACGCTGGTGCGCAGAGCAACTTCCACACCACGACCGTAGTTGGTCGCGGACTACCGTCACTGTCGTGCAACCTCGCGATCAACCCGATCAGGCGCCCAGCTGTCGGCAGAGTCCGCACCCCGACCAGGTGTGTCATGAGCGCCGGTGACTCGATCGACCTCGACGTCGACGGGACGGTCGTCCGGGTGTCGAACCCCGACAAGGTGTTCTTCACGGGGATCGGCGCCACGAAGCTGGACCTGATCTCTTACTACCGGTCGATCGCCGAACCGCTCATGCGCACGGTCCGGGGCCGGCCGATCACCATGGAGCGCTATCCCGACGGGGCGAGCGGCAAGTCGTTCTACCAGAAGCGGGTACCAACCGGACCGGAGTGGTTGGTCACGACAGAGGTGGCGACCGTCAACGGAACCCCATCAGAAGCGCTGGTCTTGGCCGACATGGCCCATGTGGTCTACGCCGTGAACCTCGGATGCCTCGGCTTTCATCCGTGGCCGTTCCTCGCCGCCGACCCGATGCACACCGATGAGCTACGCATCGATCTCGATCCGTCGCCCGGTGTCACGTTCGACATGGTGCGGCAGGCGGCCTTTCTCACCCAGGCTCTGTTGGAAGAGATCGGCATCACCGGCTTCGTGAAGACGACCGGGAGTCGCGGATTGCATGTGTACATACGGGTGCGTGAACGCGTCGATTCCTATGCGGTGCGGGCCGCGGCAGTCGCCTTCGCGCGAGAGCTGGAGCGTCGCCATCCCCATCTCTGTACGGCCGCCTGGTGGAAGGAGGAGCGCGGCGCGAGGGTGTTCGTCGACTTCAACCAGAATGCCCCGCACAAGACGGTGTTCGGCGCTTGGGCAGCCAGGCCCCGCGTCGGCGCGCAGGTCTCGACCCCGGTCACGTGGGAGGAGCTGGCAACGATCGATCCCGACACGCTCACCATCGAATCGGTCCCCGAGCGTGTCCGCACGGGCGGAGACCCGTGGATGGCGATGAACGACGCTCCGCAGTCGATCGAACCACTCCTCGAGTGGTCTGCCCGGGACCTGGCCGCGGGACTGGGCGATGCTCCGTGGCCGCCGGTCTATCCGAAGATGCCGGGAGAGCCCTCCCGTGTGGCTCCCAGCAGGGCCAAGCGGCCAAAGGAGGTCACGGCCGCACGGCCGCCAGCAACTCGGCGACCACGTCGTAGCGACGGAACGACGGAATGAAGTACACGCCCTGCACGAACGGGCGGATCTCCTCTAGGAGTTCGGCCGCGATCCGCTGACCTTCCCCACGACCCTCATCCGGTGCACCGGCCATGCGCTCGACGATCGCGTCGGGCACGCTCATCCCGGGCACTTCATTCTTGAGGAACACGGCGTGGCGCACAGAAGCCAACGGGAGCACTCCGCACAACAGCGGGAGCGTCAGCGGCCCGAAGGTGTCGGTGTAGTGGGTGAGGAACGCCTGGGCCCTCACCGGATCGAACACCGGCTGGGTCAGGGCGAACCCGGCACCGAAGTCGATCTTGCGCTTCAGCAGCCTGGCCTCGGCCGCCACGTCCATCGGCGTAAGGTTCAGAGCAACGCCGACGAAGAACGAGCACGGCGACCCGATCGACGTGCCGGCGCCGTCGAGACCGGCGTTGAACTGCTGCGTGATGAGCTTCACCAGACCGGTCGGCACGATGTCGTGATGATCGAATGCCTGCGGGTAGTCGCCGATGCTGGCGAGATCACCCATGGTGACGAAGAGCGTCCGCACGTCGAGGGTATGGGCGGCCAACAGGTCACCCTGAACCCGCAGGAGGTTGCGGCCCCGCACCGGAAAGTGGAGTACGGGTTCGAGACCCGTTGACTGCTGCACCTTGATCGATGCGGCGAGCCCGGTCATCCTCATCCGGGCCATCGGCGTGTCAGAGATGTTGAGCGTGGTCGCGCCGGCGTCGCGCAAACGGAGCGCGTGTGCTTCCAGGGTGCTGGTGTCGGAGCTCTTCGGCGGCTCCATCTCCACCGTGGTGACAAACCGGCCGGCGCGAAGATGACGGGCGAGGGCCGGCTCGCTCCGAACAGGAGCCTCGACCGGAACGGGGACTGGTTCACGAACGTGGGTTGCATGGGCCGATGTGCGACGTCGACCGGTCGTTCGGGCCGCGTCGAGCGCGCGTCGGACCCCACGGATGTGGTCGGGTGTCGTACCGCAGCAGCCTCCGATCAGACGGGCGCCCGATGCCAGGAACTGCTCCGCGTAGTCAGCGAAGTAGTCGGGTGGTGCGGGGAAGTAGAGGCGCTCGCCACGACTCTCGGGGTACCCCGCATTGGGCATGGCGGAGAAGGCAATCGGAAGCGAGTTCGACCCGGCCTCAGCCTCGGAGTACCGCAGAAGCACTTCGTGAACACCGCGCGGGCCCGTCGAGCAGTTCGCCCCGATGACATCAGCACCGGCCGCACGGAGTCGGTGGACCGCGGTCTCGGGCACGACCCCGCCGAGGGTCCGCACCTCGCGCGTGAAACTCATCGACGCGACGAGGGGAAGTGCACAGACCGTGCGTGCGACGCCGAGTGCGAGTTCGAGCTCGGCGAGGTCGGCGAAGGTCTCGAGCACGAGAAGGTCGACGCCGGCGTCGGCCAACGTGGCGATCTGCTCGCTGTAGGCGGCTCTCGCGTCTTCCGGGGCGAGCGGTCCGAGCGGGCTCAGTCGAGCCCCCGTCGGGCCCACCGAACCCGCCACGAAGACCTTTCGCCCCGCCTCGTCGGCAGCCTGGCGGGCGAGCCGCACACCGGCGGCGTTGATGTCGACGGTTCGGTTCGCCGTCCCCCAACGGTCGAGGTGAATGGCGGTGGCCGAGAAGGTGTTCGTCTCCACGACGTCGGCCCCGGCCGCCACGAACGAACGATGGATGTCGAGGATGACGTCGGGACGGAGGAGGTTCAGGCCTTCGAAGGACTGCTCGAACCCGATGCCCGCGGCATTGATCATGGTCCCCATCGCGCCGTCGGCGACCAGTGGGTATTCGACAAGAGCGTCGAGGAAGCTCATTGGTACGTTCACCTACGATTCTGTGCTCGCGCAGTGACCATCACCGTTCAAGCTACCCGGGAATCACGAACGATCGAGGTGGGCAACGGAGTGGACTGCGACGCCGCGATCGGCGACGGCAGCAACGAACCGCTCGGCGAGCGGTGATACCGACGCATTCACCTTGGTCAGGCACACGACGAACCTCGCATCGGGAGGCACATCCTTCCGCCCGCCCGCCGGGCTCGTCACCAGTTCAGCAGCGCGTTCCGGGGTGAGTCGGTCGTACGGCGAACAGCCGAGCACGGCGCCGACCCGAAGCGGCCGATGGCATTGATCCTCGATGGTTCGATCGAGGGCATCGGCGCCGATCACACAGATCACCATCGTGACGGTCCCGGCGAGCACGGGTTCGTACCAGTGAGGCGCCTTCGCCGGACGGCGACGTGATCCGTCGGACTCGGCGACCACGTGGGCGCCGAGGCGAAAGAGCGCGTCCGCGCGCTCGGGTGTGATGCCTACACCCTTCTGGCCGAGAACGGCGCTCAGCACCATGACGCGACCGTGCTCTCGAAGAGCGTCCCGGACGGCGTCGTCGGACGGTGCGACGTACAACGGGAGGCCGAAGTGCTGATCGGCGCCCATCTTCGTGGTGCAGGTCAGGATCGTGGGACCGACGAGCGCGGATCCAATGGCGTGCATCAGTGTGGTCTTGCCTCCGCCGCCGACGAGCGCGACATGGTGTCGATCGCCGGAATGCCGGGAGTCGAGCAGGCCGAGGGCATCGGCAAGATCATCACCGTCGACGGACGAAAGCGTCACCGGCCGTCATCCACGTCGGAGCCACGTGAAGACTGCTTCGCTCACGCCGCCGCCGATCGAGAGCGCCTTGTCGGAGATCTCATGCGGATGGACGTCGATGCGTGGGTCGACGTCGCCGATCTTCAGACCGACCTTTGCGAGGGTGCCGTCGGCGAGAAGACCGCGGACCAACCCGGCGAAGGGAGCGAGAACCGGAACTCGCTGTCGTGCGCCGACGACCGAACCGATCGCCTGGCCCTCGCGCACGACATCTCCGATGCCCGCCTCCCACCGGACCACTCCCTCGATCGGTGTTCGCAACACGCGTTCGGCGCTGCGCCCTCCGACGGAACCCGGATTGCCCGTGTTGGGTGCCGCCGAACCCTCCCAGAGCACCCGGCCGAGTCGCGGACCACGCTGTGTCTCAATCACCGCATGGCAATGCTCCCCGACGACGAATCCGGGCCCGAGGCCGACGACGAACGGGGCATCTTCGAGGCGACAGTCAAGCGGTCGCTTCGCCAACCGCGCGTCGACGACG
>JANLRD010000091.1:0-11071 GCA_031368215.1 Acidimicrobiia bacterium
CGTTCCTCGCCGACAAGCAGGCGTTGGTCATCCTCGACAACTGTGAACACCTCATCGACGACTCCGCCGCGTTCGTCGACGCGTTCCTCGCCGCCAACAACCCAACGAAGATCCTGGCGACGAGCCGTGAAGCGTTCGACATCGACGGCGAACGCGTCGTTGTCCTCGGCCCGCTCCCGACCGAGAGCGCCGACTCGCCAGCGGTCCGTCTTTTCGTCGACCGGGCCACCGCCGTCCACCCCGAATTCACCCTTAACGACACCAACACTGCGACGGTCAGTGCGATCTGTGCCCGGCTCGATGGCATGCCGCTTGCGATCGAACTGGCCGCCGCCCGCATCACTGTGATGAACCCCGACGAGTTACTCGCCGGGCTCGACAACCGCTTCCAACTTCTGTCCGGCGGACGCCGCCGCAGCCGCCAACGCACATTGGAAGCCACCCTCGACTGGTCCTACGACCTCCTCACCCCCGAAGAACAACGAGTACTACGCGCACTTGGCGTCTTCGTCGACGGGTTCGACCTCGACGCCGTCGCCGTCGTCACCAACCTCGACCGACGCACCGCCACCGGTCACATCGAAACCCTCCAAGCCAAATCGCTCGTCGTTCGGGCCGACAAGCGGAAGTCCACCCGGTTCCGACTCCTCGAAACCGTCAAGGCCTACGCCGAGGACCGGCTCGTTGACACGGGCGAAGCCGAGAAGATCCGTGACCGTCACCTCGAACACTTCCATTCGCTCGCCATGGCAGAAGGCCGCAAAGTCATGGGCTCGCTCGACGTCGGACTCCGCCTCCGCCACGACTGCCCCAACGTCACCGCTGCCTTCGAATGGGCCGCCCAACACGACGAATGGATCACCGCAGGGGAACTCCTTACGGCGTGTGAAGGCGCGTATTACCTTGACGTTCGGTTCTCCGAACTTAACGCCGCGCTCGGCCGATCCGCAGCCCAGATTGCCGAACTCGACCCGGACCTCCATGGCTGCATCACCGTTCAACGCTTCTGGTCGTTCATGATGCTCGCCGATGTCGCATCCGCAGTCACTGCGACTAGCAATCTGACACGATCGCCACTCAACCCCTTCCGTGCCATCGGTTGGGCGCTCAACGGGTGGCTGAGCGCGTTCAATTCACCCGAGAACGTCGAAATGCTTCTGGCCCGGTCAGCCAACGAACGCAACCAGCCGACCCACTCCGAAGCGCTCTTGTCCGACGCTGTTGCCTGGGCCCATCCCGAGGTTCTTCCGTTGTTCGCCCGGGAGGTCGTCGCGTTGATGAGTGGCGACTTCGAGCAGCTTGGAGATGTCTCGCCCGAACTAACAGGGGTATGGCGAGCCGTCGGGCCAGCCGTTCGCATCGTTGGGGTAGCAATCGCCGAAGTTCTCCTCGCGCAAGCACGCGCCGCCCTCGCCACCGTGGCGCAACTCGACGAGTTCGACCTTCCCTTCCAAGACGGCACCGAAGTCCGAGCACTCGCCCACCTCGCCCTCGGCGACACCGAAACCGCGCTCGTCCACATCCGGCGCCTTGCAACACGAGCCGCCACCGGCGCCTACCTGGGAGAGTCGGACGACGCCATGCTGATGTTTGCAGCCCTCGCCCACCATCAAGGCGACGACGATCTTGCCCGACACTTCCTGCTCAACGCAGGACAAGGACGCCAACCCGGCACGATCGCCTACGGCCGCCACCTCGCCCGGAAACTCGGCATTGCCGACGCGCACCGCAATCAATCCCAAGTGGAGATGGGCGTCGTCCGCTCGATGAAACCCCTCCGCACCGAACTCACCCGCCGCGGCTGGGATTGAACGAACGTCCACATGGAGCGCACGAAGTTCGTTCGTTGCTCCACCGGCACACCCCACCCACACCTACGCCCGCCAGCCTGCCCAACAACCGCCTCGCTGAGCCATTTCGCGTGACCCGAACGTGACCTGATAGCGCAGAAATGACTCACTTCTCCGGACATCGGGGGTGAGGAAGGGACTCGCCCTGTCGGAAAAGCCGAAACCGGCCGAAAGTCTCGCCGTCATCGAACGAGCGCGAATGTGATGCCAGATCCGAGGATGGCGGTGGCGGCGTCATCGATTGGCAGAATTTCTCATCCAGATAAGGAGCGGCGAGCGGGGCACCTTCGGCGCGCAAGAGAGCGTGTGTGAGCTGTTCGGCAAGTTGGTGCTCGGTCCCGAGACGGAAGAGATCGGCGGGCGCAGTGATGTCGATGCGTCGGGTGCTGGACTCATCAGCCGTGGTGCGGTCGGTCGCCGGCAAGGAGGTTCTGGGTCTGTTCGCTGAAGGTGTAGCGGTGCGTGCGCATGGCATCGGATCGTTCGGTGACCGAAGGATGCTCACGTGTGAAGCACCAGAGCAGATCGAATCGGTCGTCGGGCCACGCGTCCGGGAGATCTTGCGGGTTCGACAGCGGCAGATGCGCAACGAGACCTGACGGTTCACCTCCGTCGCCGAGCCCCCGCTGGAAGATGGCGTGGTGCTCCCATGCGACCAGAACGGGTCCCGGTCCGGCTCGAAGAATCGCGGCGACGGCAGCCTTGGTGTCTTTCACGTCGAAGGCCGCATTGATTTGGCAACCATTGCCTCCTTCCCCTCGGTCTTTTTCGTCGAGAAGTTGTGCGAGCGGCTGGAGCGTGAGGTACGCGCGATGCATCGTCGAGGTATCGATGCCGTTGTCGGTGTATCTCGCCGCGAAGAGCGCTTCGGGTTGGTACCAGTCGGCAGGGTTTGCATCATTGTCCTCCTGCGGCCCGGAAGGGGACGGACCGAAGGTAGGGGCGGTTGCGAAGCGCCGGGCGAGCGCTCCGCCTCGCTGCCAGCCGCGAGGCGTGAGGGAGTGCTCGTTCGGGTTGCCCTGGCTGTCGATCCCGTGCGTTGGAGCAGCCAGTTCGGGCAATTCAGGACGGATGTTGGAGTCTGCTGTGGAAGGTTTCTCGCCGTGACGGATGATGTAGATCACGGCCGGGGAGCGAGACGGATCTGGCGTGTGTGAGGCGTTGCTCATTGTTCACGTAAACGTAGCGGTGGTTCCACGCTCAGGGCTCGCTGCCAGGAGGCTTTTCGTGGAACCGGCCGGTGCTCATTCGACAAGACCACTCAGGAACCGGAGCTCAATCCTGGGGCTGGTTCCTGAAGCTGCCTTGCTCACGAAGGAGGGGGTGGGTGGTCCAAAGTTTGCAGGACCCGGAGACCAGTGGGTGTCGCGCCGCGCACCAGGTGTGAGCGTACCGATTCACGTGCTCGCTCCATGTACGAGGGATCCGAAAACATGTGCACATACCAGTTCGCCGCAAGCATTGCGCCTTCAAGTTCGAAGGCAAGCTGCCTGGGATCAACTGACGCGCGGAGCTGTCGCTTCTGCTTGGCAATCTCGATGGAGTGTTCCAACGACGTCATCCACAATGACTGGCAATAGGCGATCCGGTCTCGCACCGGTCCTTCTGTTTTGGCGTCGAATTCGGCCATGGCTGCGGCAAAGAAGCAACCACCCGGGAACACCCCCCGCTCGACGTAGGACAAGAAGGACTGACACAGCGCATGCAACGCAGCTAGGCCCGGCTCGGCGGTCATCGCCGGGACGAGGACTTCGCGCACATAGCGCTTGCGTGCCACCTCGATCGTGGCCAACTGCAGTTCTTCCTTCGAGCCGAAATGAGCGAATAGACCGCTCTTGCTCATGCCCATCTGGACGGCCAACCGGCCGATGCTGAGTCCTTCGAGCCCCTCGACCGATGCCACGTCGGCAGCGGCCTGCAATATGACATCACGGGTCCTGGCCCCGACCTGGGAACTGCGGCTCGACATCACGCACAGAAGACTATCGGCACGAACGATCGTGCGAAAAAAATACGAACGATCGTGCTATTATTGGCGAAGCGGCGACTCAGCCGCACCAACCAACAGGAGCTCACCATGCCGTTCGTCAATGTGAAAGTCATCGAAGGCGTCTTCAGCTCGGACCAGAAGCAGCAGATGGTCCGCACCCTCACTGACGCCATGGTGTCGATCGAGGGCGAGAACATGCGGCCGGTCACCTGGGTGGTGGTCGAGGAAGTGAAGAGCGGCGACTGGGGTATCGGCGGCAACCCGCTGTGCACCTCAGACGTGAAAGCCTTGGCCGCAGGGCAACCCGCCTAGGGTGACAACAGACGACACGACCGGAACCCGTACGAGTACCCGGTTCGGATGAGTCGAGGAGACCGCACGTGTACGACGTCGTGATCGTTGGCAGCCGGTGCGCTGGTGCATCGTTGGCGATGTTGTTGGCGCGGAGCGGTCATCGGGTGGCCCTGGTGGACCGGGCATCGTTTCCCAGTGACACGATGTCGACCCATTTCCTGTGGCAGCGCGGTGCCGCCCGACTCCAGGCGTGGGGACTCCTCGACGCCCTGGAGTCCCGCGGTTGCGCGCCGATCGACCAGATCACCTTCGACGTGGGCCCAGTGCAGCTGTCCGGCATCGGACCCCCAGTCGGTGGTGTTCACCGCACGTACTGTCCGCGCCGCACCGTTCTCGATGGCCTCCTCGTTGATGCTGCGACCAGCGCGGGCGCCGAGTTGATCGACAGGTTCACCGTCGACGACGTTGTGTGGTCCGACGGCCGGGTGACCGGCGTCGTCGGCCATCACACACCCGGCCGCCAGATCACCCTTCAATCCAAAGTTGTTGTCGGCGCCGACGGACGGCAGTCCAAAATAGGCCGGTCGGTACAAGCCCAGACCTATCGGCAACACGGATCGAAGACCGGCGTCCGCTACTCCTACTGGAGCGGACTCCAACACCTCGGAGCCTCATTCCACGCACGCCACGGTCGCCTCGTCCTCGTGTGGCCCACCAACGACCAACTCACCTGCCTCTACGTCGGAACCTCGGTGGATGAGTTCCGAGCAACGCGGCACAAGGTCGAATCTCACTTCCTCGACTCCATCTCCTTCGTCCCGGGGCTACGCGACGCAACGAGTGCCGGCGAACGGACCCACCGCTTCGTAGGGACCGACGACCTACCTAACGGATACCGGTGCTCGGCCGGCCCCGGCTGGGCGCTCGTCGGCGACGCCGGACACCACAAGGATCCATCAACGGGCATGGGTATGTCTGATGCATTCGTCGCAGCAGAAACACTGGCGAGCGCAATCCACGCCGGGCTGAACGGGGTCGTTCCAATGGACACGGCTTTGGCCCGATACCAGCAGGAGCGCGACAGCGTCACAGCGGACGGACTGCAAGTGGCGCTGAGCACTGCCCGCTTGGCTCCGCTGTCCACAAGACACGAACAGTTCTATCGGAGAGCGGCCGACGACCACGAGCTGAGCGAACGCGTCTTCGGAGTGCTCGGCGGCACCCTACGCGCAGCAGACGTCTTCGCTTCGCCGAGCGCTGCAACGCCCTGACCGACCCCGTCTCGGGTCAACTCCCATCGCAGGCAAACCACCCGCGACAGAGTCGCGTGCGGTGTCATCGACGTGAAATAGGTGAGCGCCGTAACAAGCGTGAAGCACACTCGCATCGCACCGGTGGACGGTACCTGCGGTGCTCGCAGCAATCCTCGTGCTGTCGCAATTGTGGTTCGGCCATATCTCGGCGAAGCGGAAATGCGGCCGAGCATCTCGGCAGCGCGGACTCGACGTCGCTGTGCCCGACCGGTGACTTAGGGCCAAAACTAGTCCACTCGACAGAAGAGGTGAAGGGGTGACCAGGTGAGATCGTCGAGTCGAACGGCCGTCTTATGGAAGTTCCCAGAACGGGCCTGTCAGCCCCAGTTCGGCCAAAATCGACTGGTTCTGGTCGCGTTGATGCGGACGCCAATCCAAAGCGAGACGATCTCCCCACCAAGCGTGAGCGAGATCGCACAGTTTTGCGACCGTCAGTGTGGCACCTGACTGCCGGTCGTTCAGCCAGCGGGCCACATGCTCTTCCGACCGGAAGAGGTTCATCGTGCTTCAAGAGAAGACAATGTCATCCCACCATCGAGCCGCGGGAACGAGGCAATGAAACACAACCATTTCCGAATCCGGTCGACGATTAACAACCTCAACAACGATCTCGTCGCCGCAATCGGAGCAATTCGTTTCGATCCGACCATCGACATTCAACGCTGCGCAAATCCCGAATGCATCCCACGCACAATTCGCGAACCAAGACCTTCGACTGGCAGTCACCCGATACGGCGTTGGCTGGGCAGCAAACGGGTTCGCCATGCGTATCTCCGTCGAACCGGGATACAAAACCAATGCGTGAGCATCATGAAGACGTCGCCATCCGGCACCCGTCTCATCCGTTGTCAATCCGGCCTCCACCGCAGTTTCCTCAACGGAAGGAGCACGGCCCAGCTCGACAAACAAGCGGTACGTATGGTTCCGCAACATGACGTCACCGTCGTTCATGACTCGAAGCGTACGCCCCATCATTTCCAGCCGCTCGGTGAATTCTCCGTTCGCCTACGTGGCGTCGCCGAGTAGGCGCTTTCCCGTGTGCGGTCGATGGGATTCGGCAACGATCGTTGCGACCGGTGATTGGCGAAACGCTTCGAAGAACGCGCGGACTGCCTTCGCGGAGCCGTTGAGTTCCACCCCACCAGCGCGCTGGGAGTCCACCAGTGAAACATGGCCGAGGTACGTTCGGTACAGAGAAGCACGGTCAGTTCGCAGCGTGACGTCGACCTCGAACCCAGGATCTGCGAGACACAGCGACACCTCTTCTTCAGCCACGATCCAGTAACGCTTCGGATGATCGGTGAACAACACGAACACGGTGAAGCGTGGGCGTGGAAGGCCGCTCGTGTCCATCCGCCGATGCAGCCACCACAACAAAAGGTCGGGGTCCAGTTCTTCGACGGCGGGCTCGCCAAAGGTCCAACGAGCCGCCCAGGTGGCGAGGCCGAACACAACGGGCTGGAGGTCCTGGCCTTCCTGAGTGAGTCCATAGCTTCCGTCGGCATGCTGCTCCACCACGCCCGCAGACTCGAGCTTTCGGAGTCGTTGAATAAGCAGTGCACGCGAGAGTCCCGGGTTCCCCCGAATGAATTCGTTGAAGCGAGTCGTGCCGGTCAGCAGGTCGCGCACGATGTGAATCGTCCACCGGTCACCGAGAACTTCAGCGGCCCGCGAGATCGGGCAGTACTGCCCGTACGAGTTCATGCCTCCATCGTCGCACGGTTCGGTTGGGAGGTTCAGAACTTGAACTAGGCAACGGCCCGCAGAAGGTGTTCAGTGAAATGAACTTTCGGCGTGTTGAGTTGCCCAACGACTCAGCCCAGCCGACCGACGAATCGAGGACCAAAATGCGCATCACCAAGAACGACATCCCGACAAAGATCAACGTGCCAGGCGCGCTCGCCCGTCAACACACAGAATTCGGCGACGCCACCGGGTACAGCATGCTCGGAGCCGAGTCCTTCTCTCTCGGAGCCGGCACTGACATCGCCCCCCTGCTTCAAGGTCTCCACGACGACGCCTGCCACTCACCGCACTGGGGCTTCATCCAGTCGGGGAAAGTGGTCATCACCTATACCGACGGAACCACCGAAACGTGCGTTGGCGACGACGTCTTTTACTGGCCCCCGGGCCATAGCGTTCGCGTCATTGACGACGCAGAAGTGATTCTCTTCAGCCCGCAAGCCGAACACACTGCCGTAATGGATCACATGCTCGCCCGCATCGCTGGCTGATCAGTTCCACCCACAGAAAGAACCAGGAGGAAACAATGGAAGGCAATGAACAACTCGCCGTTATCATCCCGATGCTGAAGAGCATCGCTGGTCGGATCGAACCAAAACAGCTAGCCAACCCAACCCCATGCGCACTATTCGACGTGGCTGGGGTCCTCAGTCACATGACCGGACTTGCGTCAGGTTTTGCGCCGATGTTCCGGGGAGACAACCCGGAACCATCCATCACGTCCACTCCGGCCGCACCGACCACGCCGACCGTCGAGTTCAACCGAGCGATGGACGAACTACTTGCCGCCGTATCGAGTCGCGGCGCTCTCGAACGCACGATCCAAACGCCCGGCGGACCAATGCCCGGGGCGGTATTCGCAAGGCTCGTCGCTTTCGACGGCCTCGTCCACGGGTGGGATCTCGCCATCTCCACACAACAAGACTGGCTGCCGCCAGAACAACTCGTCTCCGAAGTGGATTCGTTCGCTCGGGAAGCCATCACCGAGACAATGCGCAACGACGGCGACTCCTTCGCTCCGGAAAAGGCGCCACCCACAAACGCGTCCCCCATGCTCCGCCTAGTGGCCTTCACCGGTCGCGTCATCTAGCCACCCAGTCTCACTCCGACCCGATTGCGTCGAGAGAAGCGACAGCCATAGCTTTCAGCAGGCGCACCATCTCGGTCGGCGGCGTCATCGGGCTGAACGGGGTCGAGTTCATAAGCCCGCGTACTGCGTGTGCAGCCGTACGTCCGACCAGTCGAGTGATGCGTGGGAGCTTGGCGACAATCGCAGTGACCCAGATGTCGACGTACTGGCTCTGGAGCGCTCGGACGCGGTCCTGGTCCTCGGAGCTGGCGTTATTCAGGTCGCGAGACTCGACCGAGACGAGGGCTCGGTGATCGACGGCAAAGTCGACGTGGGTGGCGATCAGCTCGGTGAGCAGATCTTCGGGCGGCACCGCATCCTGCAGCGCCCGGGCGCAAGCCAACAGGTGGTGGCTCGTACCGATGAGCATCTCACCGAGCATCGCCTCCTTGCTGTCGAAGTGGTGGTAGAGGGCTGGCCCCGAGACGCCCGCTGCTGCCCCAAGGTTGTCGACAGTGACCGCCGCGAATCCGTGTTGCGCGAACATCTCGGCGGCGATCTCGAGCAGTTCTTCGCGCCGGGGCGACACCCGGCGCGGCGCTTCGCCCTCGCCGGCGAACGCACGGGACGCGTCGGCCCAACGCATCCGACGATTGCGCAACGCCGCAACTTCGATAATTTCGTCGAGAGCGGTGGGGTCGCGCAGCTCATCGCGGTTCGCCACCTCGTCAGGGTTGGCCCCCGCAAGGATCTTTTTCACGGGTACTTCGAGCTTCTTGCCTGACAACGTCGTGGGGATCGTTGGCACCACGTAGACCTCGTTGGGCACGTGGCGCGGTGAAAGATGCAGTTTGAGTGCTTCTTTCGCGGCGGCTGCGAGGTCGCGGTCGGCACCCATCCCCTCGACGCTGACGAAGAGGATCAGCCGGTCCCCGTCCTCGTGGTGGACGGCCAACGAATTGGTCACTCCAGGTAGGCCCTCAACGACTCGGTAGATCTCAGACGTGCCGATTCGCACGCCGCCCCGATTGAGCGTCGCATCGGAGCGACCGCTGATGATCAGCCCGCCGGACTTCGTGAACTCGATCAGGTCGCCGTGTGACCAGGCGCCGGGACGCTCGCTGAAATACGCGTCGCGGTAGCGCGAACCGTCGGCGTCACCCCAGAACCCGACGGGCATCGACGGCATCGGCTCGGTCACAACCAACTCGCCGTCGATCGATTCCACCGCCGCCCCGAGGTAGCGAACACTGATCTCCCCAGCACGAACCGGCGAGGTTGGGCTGCCCCCGACAAACGCCGAGCAGATGTCGGTTCCGCCACTCGTCGAGGACAGCAGAACCCCTCTTTTGACGTGCTCGTAGACCCAACGAAACCCGTCGGCCGGTAGCGGCGCGCCCGTTGAGCCGATGCCGCGAAGCGCTGAGAGGTTGAACGCGACGCCCGGGGCGATACCGCTGCGACGGCACTGCATGATGAACGGGGCCGAGGTGCCGAACCACGAGACCGCTTCTTCGGCGACGACTTGCCAAACCGCGCGCATCTCATCGGCGCCGGGGTCGCCGTCGAACGTGACGATCGTGGCCCCTGTAAGGAGGCCTGATACGAGAACGTTCCACATCATCCAGCCCGTCGTGGTGAACCACAGGAGCCGGTCGACGGGAGTGAGGTCGACGTGGAACGTCAGCATCTTCAGATGCTCGAGGAGGATCCCGCTGTGGCTGTGCACGATCGCCTTGGGTAGGCCGGTCGTGCCCGAGCTGTACAGGACGTGCAGCGGGTGGTCGGCGGCGACGCGGGCAAAGTCGAGCGGACCAGGCTCCGCGAGAAGCTCGGCCCAATTGCCCCCGGGCCTCAGGTACGGCACCGTGACGACGTGTTCGAGAGTCGGCAGCGCGTTGGCGATTGCGGCTGCCTCCGTCGACCGGTCGATCGTTTCGTCGTTGTAGACGTAACCGTCCACCGCAAAGAGCACCTTCGGGTCGATCTGGCCGAACCGGTCGATCACGGCCTTTGGCCCGAACTCCGGGGCGGCCGACGACCACACTGCGCCCAAGCTGGCCGTCGCGAGGAACGCGACGATGGTCTCCGGTATGTTCGGGAGGTAGGCGACGACCCGGTCGCCGACGCCAACGCCGTGTCGTTGCAGTCCCGCTCGGCACGCACCGACCTGGCGGCGTAGTTCGTCGGCGGTGAGCTCGAGCCTGTCGCGAGTCTGCGATCGTCCGATGATCCCGCCTGTGCCACGCAGAACGTGTTCGGCGTAGTTCAGCGTCGCGCCCTCGAACCACTTGGCACCCGGCATGTCGTGCGACGACAGGACGCGCTCATAGCTTCCGAGCACGTCGAACCAGTCCCAGACGGCGGCCCAGAAACCTTCGAGGTCGGTGACCGACCATTTCCATAGCGCGTCGTAGTCTGCGTGCCCTTGAGCCGCCCCGAAGCGCTCGATTGCTGTCGTGCCGTCGAGGGGAGGGTCCCACAACACCTCGCCCGCCGGAACGCTCACCCGTTTGCCCCGTGATCCGTCGCGTGCTCTCGAAGCTCGGTCGCAGCCTCGGTGTTCATCGCCTCCACTATTACCGCCTCGTGGGCCTGAAAAAACCGCCGACGACGACCTTGAAGGGAGCTGGGGGCCGGCCACGCCCACTCTGTCGCACCCGCAAACGGTGTCGCTCGCGCAGCCTGTTCGTAGGACCGGTTTCCTTCTTTCACCACCTTAACGTAGGCTAAGTCTCCGGATCAATGGACCGGAGGTTCGAAAATGACGTATCAGATCAAGGACCAGGACGTCACCCCACCCAAGCCGGAT
>JANLRD010000209.1:0-14025 GCA_031368215.1 Acidimicrobiia bacterium
GGCGATGGCCGCCGTGAGCGCCAAGAACGTCGGACCGTCGACGTTCTCCAAGGCATACGACTGATCGACACCGATCCGAACACCGCGAAGCCGCGCCGTCCGGGCAGCCGACGCGCAGTCGCCCACGGGTTCCGTCAGCGATGTGACGTCGAGAGGGTCGGGCCCGGCCATGGCCTCGTACATCAACGCGACGTCGAGGACCGAGCGCGCCATCGGACCGACGTGGTCGAAGGTGTCGGACAACGGGAACACGCCGTGGCGGCTCACCCGACCCCACGTCGGCTTCAGGCCGACCAGATGGTTTGCGGCAGACGGAAAGCGGATCGATCCTGCGGTATCCGTGCCGACCGCTCCGTAGGCGAGGCCGGCGGCGACCGAAACGCCCGAGCCGCTCGACGACGCGCCCGACCAACGTTCCTCGGCCCACGGGTTGACGGGCGTGGCGACATCGGGATGATGGGATCCCCTCGCGCCTTCGGTCAGCTGCGCCTTGCCGACGATGATGGCGCCGGCGTCCTGCAGCCTCGTCACCACCGTGGCGGTCTCGGTGGACGAGAACCCCGTCGAGAAGAACCCTCCGGCACGCGTCGGAGTGCCAGCCATCGCGCACAGATCCTTGACGGCCACCGGAACACCGTGCAGCGGGCCGAGCGTCTCGCCGCGGGCGCGGCGGGCGTCAGCGTCCTCCGCGTCCCGCAGCGCATCGTCGCCTCTTACGAACGCGAACGCGTGCAGGCGCGGCTCGAGGTGCTCGATTCGGTCGAGTGTGTGTTGCGTGACCTCGACGGCCGAGAGTCCGCCCGAGCGGATATCGGCTGCGACCTCGGCGAGATGGCGGTAGTGGAGTTCCTCAGCCATTCGTTTCGCCTTTCGTGCGCAGCGGCGTCGCCCGGATTGCGTGGCTGGTTGGCGCCAGGTTGTCGAGTCGGCGACGTCGCAAAGTCGACAACGCGGCGCCAACTCGCCACACATCGCCCCGGTCGCGTGGCAGCCGGCAGCGCGGGATCGGAGCAGCTGATCCGGCTTAGTGCACCTCGCCGCCGAGGTAACTCGCTTCGAGAAGATCGCGGCGAGCCAGGAGTTCGGCCGCGGTACCGGAAAGCACGAGCTCGCCGTGGTTCAGCACGTAGCCACGGTCGGCGATGGACAGCGCCATGTGCACGTGCTGCTCGACGATGAGCACGGCGGTGCCGGTCTCGTCGGCGATACGGCGCACGATCGGAATCATGCGCTCGACGATGATCGGCGCCAGGCCCATGCTCATCTCGTCGACGAGAAGTGCTTTCGGTTCCGAGACCAACGCACGAGCCATGGCCAGCATCTGCTGCTCACCGCCCGAGAGCAGTCCCGAAAGGCGACTGCGCAAGGGAGCGAGCGCCGGGAAGAGCTCCATCGCACGCTCCATCGCCGCCTTCTGTTGCGATCGCGGACCGGTGAGACCGAGACGCAAATTCTCCGCCACGGTGAGGTCGAAGAACAGTGAACGATCCTCGGCCACATGCGCCAGTCCGCTGCGGGCGACCAGGTGCGGCTTGCCGAGCGGGATTTCCTTTCCGAATACCTCGACCGATCCGGCGACCGGGCGGAGAATTCCGGAAATGGTGAGCAGGGTGGTGGTCTTGCCGGCGCCGTTCGGGCCAAGTAGGGCAATCACTTCTCCCTTGCCGACATGGAGGTCGAGATTGCGCACGACGGGGATGCCGCCGTAGCCGGCCGCCAGACCGGAGATCTTGATGACGGTCTCGGGAGGGGCGATCACCGTGCTCATCAGTGATTCCTTTCTGCTGCCGCAGCAGCGGCAGCACCTTCTTGGGCTTGCAGCTCACCGGCCTCGGCACCGAGGTAGGCACCGATCACCGCCGGGTTGGTTCGGATCTGATCCGGTGTTCCCTCAGCGATGATGCGGCCGAAGTCGAGGACGTAGATGTAGTCGCATACGTTGAGCACGAGACCCATGTCGTGGTCGATGAGAAACACGGTGATGTCCTGTTTCAGGAAGTCACGCAGGTGCGAACCGAGGGTCTGCGACTCGGCCGTGTCGAGGCCGGCCGCTGGCTCGTCGAGGAGCACCACCTTCGGACGGCTGGCCAATGCACGGGCCACGCTCACGAGCTTTCGCTGACCATGCGACAGGTCGAGCGTGAGACGATCGCGCAGATCGCCGAGGCTCATGATGTCGAGCGCCCATTCGGCCTGTTCCGACGCGGCGAGTCGGCGGTTCGGCCGGACGAGATCGGTGAGGAACGAGGTGAACGAGGGACGCTCGGCGTGAACGAGCAGGTTGTCCCACACCGTGAGGTCGTCGAAGAGCTCGAGCGACTGGAATGTTCGGGTGAGTCCGGCGTCGGCGCGCTGGGCGGGAGACAGTGACGTGATGTCACGTCCGTCGAACTGCACCCTGCCGCGGGTCGGCGGGGTGAAGCCGGTGATGGCGTCGATGAACGTGGTCTTGCCGGCACCGTTGGGGCCGATCAGCCCGCACACCATCCCGGACTGGACGACCAGGTCGACATCGTCGTTGGCGTTGAGACCTCCGTAGGAGACGGTGAGCCCTCTGGCTTCAAGGATCGCAGTCATGGCGGATCAGGCTCCCTGCTCGGTGACGGTCGGGGCGGGTGCCGGCGGTATTGGATGACCCGGTGCTCCAGCTTCACTCTTCGTGACGACCCGTTTGATGAACCCGAAGAGGTCCTTGGAGATGCCTCGGAGGAAGATTCCGCTCAGCGGGACGAGGAGGAGGAACCAGTTGCGCCACTCTTCGGCTTTGTTCCACAAGGCAAGTGCCATGGGAATCGAGGCGAGTGCGGCCCCGGGACCGACGGCACGGATGGCCTTGATCCATTCTTTGGCGCGAGCCCTGAGCAGCCAGCTCCCCAGATACTGGAAGCCCGGCTGGAGCCGCGGTGCGATCCCGCCCGGATTGTGGATGGCCGTGAATACGAGGGCGGCGCCACCGATAATGCTGGTGAGTTCGACGCTGATGGTGTTGTGGAAGTGGTGGTTGGCGACCGCCGTGATGAGGCCGTTGGCGAAGATGATGCCGCCGATCATCGCTCCGTTGATCGAGGTAATGCCGCCGAGGTAGGCGAACGCCAGGATCGAGAGGCTGAGGAAGAAGACCCAGTTGGCCGAGCTGATCTGGCGAGCCTGGTAGCCGAACATCACGCCGGAGATGCCGGCGATAGCCGAGGCAATCCCGAACGCGAGGAGCTTCGTGCGCATGACGTTCACGCCGGCAGCTGCTGCTGCACGTTCGTTGGCCCGGACAGCAAGGAATCGTCGACCGGTGCCGCTTCGTCGGATGTTGGCTACGAGCACGGCGAGTCCGACCAGCACGACCACCGTGAAGATGGCGAACTTGAGGCTGCTGTTCAGACCGTTCTTCCCGACGACACCGAGGTCGATTCCGAAGAAGGTCGGGTTCTTGAGATAGGCCGGGGAGCCGGCGGTCTGATCGGTCAGGATCTCGTTTTCGAAATAGACGCTCTGCAGACTGACGGCGGCGGCCATGGTGACCACCGCGAGCTGAACGCCGCGCACACGAAGCGCGGGAAGGCCGAGGACCACGCCGACGATCACCGAGAACACGATGCCGATACCGGCCGCCAGCGGCCACGGAAGGCCGGGGCCGGTTACCGGGAAGACGGAGAGGTCATTTGGCTTGCCGTTGGCCAGCATGCGCGCCGTCATGAAGGCGGCACACCCGGCGATCGACATCTGCGCCAGAGAGATCTGCCCGACATAGCCGGTCAGCACGACGTAGCTGAGCATGACCATCGCCGTGATCAGTGTCGTGGTCACGGCAAAGCCGAACTTGCCTCCGTCGGCCCACGCCGCCAGGGCGATTGCTGCGGCGCCCCAGATGAGACTGTGCTGCCAGACCCGTTTTGGGTAGGGCGCCAGGGGGAGCCGTTTCTCCTCGACCGTGCCGCGGATTGGGAGCGAACGACCTCGGGCGAAGAGCACGAAGACGATCACCAGCAGGGGGAGGGCGTTTGCGGCAGTCGCCTGCCAGGCCAACGGGAACCAACTGTTCGTCGGGAGCCACACCCCGGCCAGCGTCTGGAGAAGGCCGATGCCGATTCCACCCGCTGTCGCGAGCGGGATCGATGACAGCTTGCCGATCAACGCAGCGCCGAGCGCAGGCACGACAAGGCCAGTGAACTTGACCGGGTTGAGCGCGCCGGTGATGGATCCGACGAGCACACCAGCGAGGCCGGCGGCGACCGACGAGATCACCCAGTTCGACAGGGCAAGGCGCTCGGGTGAATACCCGAGGAGAACAGCGCCCTTCTCATTACCGGCCGCAGCTCTGGTCGCCAGTCCAAAGCGGGTGAAGCGGAAAAACGCCCAAAGCGCGGCGCCGAACAGCACGGCGAAGGCGGCGAGCCAGAACGATTCCTTGGGCATCGGCTTGCCGAGGCCGAGAAAGTTGGCGAACAGACCCTTGGGTAGGACCACCGTCGGTTGAGGGTTTTCGGTGCCGAAGTTCTTTAGGGCGATCCCCTGGAGGTAGAGCATCAACCCGAGCGAGCCGATCACCTTGCCGAGCGGCGCCGCGTTCCGGAGCGGACGGAACACCAAGAAGTGCGCGGCAAGGCCGAGGAACGCCGACATGGCGATGGCGATCACGAAACTCGGCAGTGAACCGAGCCCTCCGCTATCGATCGTGATTCGAACCGGAACGTTCAGTGTCTTCGTCGGAAGGAAGTCGATCCAGGGCAGTTGGAGCACGCCCTTCTTGCGGAGGGAGTCGAATTCGAAGGCGATGAACATGGCGATCGCACCTTGGGCGAAGTTGATCACGCCCGATCCGCGGAAGGCGATCACGATGCCGATGGCGATCAGGGCGAAGAAGCCACCCTGACCGAGGCCACCCAACATGATGGCAATGGGGTCTTTCATGAATGCTCCAGGCGAAGAACGCCAAATGTCAGAAGGTGATGGGACACGGGGCGGGTCGACCCAGCCGAGATGCAGCAAAGGGTGGCCGCTCCGACCACCCCTTGCGTTACGCGCGGTGCCGTCCGGCGTCGCGAGGACGCCGGACGGCAGCGATCAAGCCCTGCTCAGCGACCGAAGTCGAGCGCTGTGCCCTTGATCAGGGCGAGGCCGTTGTAGTTCTCCCGCTTGATGTCGTAGGTGGCACCGTTCCACTGCGTGGTGGTAACCCGGGTGTTGCAGACCGAGAGGTACGGTGCCGGGGCCGCCGCGCACTCAAGCGGTTGCCCGCCCCACGAGTGACTACGGGTGGTCTTGGCGATGGTGTCTTCAAGACCCTGGGCAGTCAAGGTTGCGGGATTGCCCTTGGCGGTGATGTTCGCCTGGATCCAGATGTTCATCATTCCTTGGAAGCCTTGGGTGGCGAAACCCTTTTGCTTCTGATCTTTGGCGCCGTACTTGTCGCTCTTCGCCAGGTAGATCTTCGACTCCTCCTGGATGACGCCCTTCAATTGAGCTGTCTGGGTGATCGGCGTGGTCCCGACGAAGTAGATGCCCTTGGCGAGATCGCCGGCCTCCTTGGCCTTGACATCGTCGAGGCACGCGCCGGAGAGGACGAGCGGGATCTTCGTCGGGGTCCACCCGAGCTTGCCCAGGGCGCTTATGAAGGTCCAGCAGTCAGCGCCCTGAGCCGAGAAGACGATCACGTCCGGCTTGAAGTCGAGCACCTGCTGGGCCTGCGGAGTGACGTCGGCCTGTCCGGGGAGGATCGGCACGCCGATGTAGGTCAGCTTCGGCTGGGTCAAAGCCATAACATTGTCCTTGGCTTGAGTCTGTCCGTTGAGAACCTGCAGCGGCTTCTTCTCGAGGTCGTGGAAGCAGAACACACCGGGAGGAGTGTTGGCCCACGGCACGCCGATTCTCTGGCCCTTCAGATCGTTGGTGGCGAACTCGATCAGGCCGGTGTGGACGCCGAGGCATCCGCCACCGCCGCCGATGGCGTAGGTACCGGGGCTGGTGAAGTCGCCTGGGGAGATCGGAGTTCCGACGATGACCGGGATCTTCGCCGCGTTGAAGGTGGCGAAGTGGTTGCCGAAGAAGTTGAGCGACGAGAAGACCACGAAGGGCTTCTTCGCGGCGAGCTCGTTGGCACACTTCGTCGAGTCAGTTGGGTTGATCGCCATCGAGCACACTTCGAGCTTGATCGGACGGCCAGCCTTGCCAGCGGCGATGTCGGCGCCGATCCCGCCGAGCTCGGCATTGATGTACTGGACGGCGGCCTCGGCGCCAATCCGGTATTCCGGGAATGAGCCGGCAGGGTCGCCTTCTGGGTTCTGGAATCCGACAACGATCGGGTCACCAGACGCCTTGAGGGGCTTCGCTTCCGCGCAGTTCTCGTTGAACTGGACCTGGCCGGCACCGTCGCCGAAGGTCTTGTCGATCGAGATGTCGACCTTCGCAGCACAGGGGCCAGCGGCACCAGCAGCCGGGGCCGCGGTGGCAGCCGGAGCGGCGGTCGTGGCCGTCGGCTTCTTGGTCGTCTTCTTGGCGACCTTCTTCGTGGCCTTGGTGGCGGCCACGCTCGATGTTGCCGGCGCGACGAGCGCAGCGGCAATGGCAATGGCGATCAGTCCGGCGACGGACCTTTTTTTGGACATGCTTCCCCCTAAGTGGAGCCTGATTTGACGGCAGGTGCCTGGATTGGACGGCGGCGCTGGGGAAGTGGGCGGCGACCCGAGATCGGGGCATCCGTCACACGTGCCCGGCGACACAGACAGTCAAGCAGGGGTAGACCCCACAAAACAAAATTCACCGTTCAGTGAATTCGGTCGTCTCGGTCTGATAAAAGTCGCTTACGAGGTCCGGCAGACTCGCAACCGACACAACCGGTACCGAAACAACGGTACCGACACAACCGGGGCCGAGTCAGGGGTCGCTCCTCCCTGGTCAGGGCGCGATGGATGCAGGTGCAGTTGGCGCACCGTTGTAGATCGCCGTTTCGAAGCTTCGGAGCAGCGATGCCAACTGACTTGCATCGCAGACCCGGTGGTCGTAGCTGACGTTCACGCCGAGGAGGTTCGCCGCGGCGGGAACGCCGTCACGGACAATCACCCCGGTCGCCACGGCGCCGACCGAGCAGACGAGGGCACATCGGGTGAACGGAACGAACGGAACGTCGACGGCGGGAAGGCCGAACCTGGCGACCGACGAAATGAGGGCCGCCCCGAACGGCGCACCTGGGATTCCCAAAGCGCCGATTCCCAATCCAGCGGCGAAGGCCGACCAGCACCGAAGCGCCGGCCTGCCCACGACGACCGGAACGGCCTCGACCAATCGGGTGGCCCGGGCCAATGGTCCGGTGCGACTTCGCGCTTCACGGGCCGATGAGCGCAGCGCTCGCTGGAACTCCTGCGGGCTGAGCTCGTCGGCGCGGTCGACCACGGCGATTCGAAGGTCATTCGAGGCATGAATTGCAAAGGACAGCCGGACAGTTCGATGCGGTCGAACCTTCCAGCGGCCGGCACGCCGGTTCGCCACGGGATTGGCGGCAAGGGCTTGGCCGAGTGCGAAGCCAACTATCGCGATCGGCGCGATGTTGGGATGGGCATGAGCGATGCGATCCCAGTCGAGCTGGAGGCGCATTCCGATCCGGGCATCGACGTCACCGGGCCATGTCGCCATCGCCACCCGGTCGCGGCGCTTCAGCCTCCCCGACGATGCGTTCATGGGCAAGAACGCGCAGTGCTCGGACCCCAAGTCATCGGGCACGCGACAGAACGGGGTCACGGTCCTGACCGTGCGTTGCTGTCGTGATCGTCGATACACGCCGGGTGCTTCCAGCAGTCACCGGTTCAGTCCCAGGCGACGGGGAGGACCTTGCGGCCCCAGAGGAATGGTGCATCGAGTCGCTTCGTGTCGCCGGCCAGGCGCATGGTCGGGAATCGTGACGCCAAGGTCTCGACGGCGATTCGACCGCTGAGGCGGGCGAGGCCGGCGCCGAGGCAGTAGTGGATGCCCCACGAGAACGCCAGGTGCTTCTTCAGGTCCGTCAGCGGACGGTCGAGCCGGAACTCGTCGGGGTTCGTGAACAGCGCGGGGTCCCGATTGGCTGATGCGTAGAGCACCATGACCTTCGAATCCTCGGGAATCGTCACGCCACCGACCTCGGTGGCCACGTTGTTGGTGCGGCAGAGCCCGAGAACCGGCGGATCGAACCGGAGGCTTTCCTCGACCGCGACCTCGATGAGCGACGGATCGGCGACGAGCTGCGCCCACAGCGACGGCGCCTCCAAAACCCGCCACATCAGGTTGGTGATCAGTGAGGTCGTCGTCTCGTGTCCGGCGACGAGGAACTGCGACACCGTATTCACGGCCTCGTCGATCGGCAGCCCGCCACCATCGTCGTCGTAGGGAGCGGTCGCCACGTAGGAGAGGAATCCGTCGGGGAGCTCCTCTCCCTTCGCGTGGAGTGCTCGACGCAACTCGATCTGCTCGCGTGCGAAGCGGCCGATCCCGAGGCGTCCGTCGCGACCGCGGTCCTGATACGCCATCCCGGCCACCATGTCGTCGGCCCAGCGGCTGAACTGCTCACGGTCGGCGATGTCGATACCGAGCAGTGCACAGAAGCTGGCGACGGGCAGCGCGAGGGCGTAATCGTGGTTCAGCTCGCAGCCGCCGCGACCCGAAGCGCGCAGATCATCGGCGAGCGACTCGGCGAGCTCGCGGATCGCCGGGGCGGTCCGGTTGACCGCGCTCGGCAGGAACGGGTCACGAAGGAAGCGGCGACGATGGGTGTGGACCGGAGGATCGTCGTGCTGCACGTCGCCCACGCTCGAGGACTTCTTCACGCCGGGTCCCTTGGCGTTTGACCACACCGCCGGATCCTGGAGGATCGACACGACGTCGGTCGGCGAGGCGACGGTGTAAAGCGAGTACTCCGGCGTCGCCTCGAAGTGGACGGGGCACTTCGTCCGCAACTCGCGATGCGCGGCTGCGGGATCGTCGAGGACGTGCGGAGCCGTGAGCGAGTAGTCGATGTCCGTCATGAACGGAATCTACCGATCCCAGAGGGCGAGTGGCGAGTCGCCCTTCGATCGCGCGGCCCAGCTCGGACGGGATCGTCAGAGTTGTGCGACGGACCGCGCCAGCAACAACACTCCGGCGCTGGCGATTGCGAACCCCGACACCAGTGGAAGGGCGTTGGTGACCGCGTGGAGGCGGGCTCCGGCCGGGGTGCTGAGCCGGGACGACCACCCGCGGACGCCGCGTTCGAAACGGACCATGAGCAGACCGGCACCGACGAGGGTCGCCGCGAGCCCGACCCCGTAGGCGACAACGAGGGCCACCCCGAACGGCACTCGGCCGACGGCGATCGCTCCGAGGAGGACGACGAGCGCGGACGGGCTGGGCACCAGACCACCGGCTAGTCCCATCATCACCAGCTCTCGACGGCGAACAACTGAGCCCGGAGCCGGAAGGACATGGTCGTGGGACCAACCACCGTGCGCGTGACTCGTGACGATGAATCGCGGGTCGTCCGGATGCGCCCGGGTCGCACCGTCGGCTCCACTCGCATGGTCCTCCCCATGCCGGTCGTGGTGGGGATGCGGATGATCACGACCGTGTTCGTGGTCATGGTGAGCATCGTGAGCGTGGTCGCCGTGATCGCGCGGGTGCGGATGGGGGTGCGAGTGGTCGTGGTGAGCATCGTGAGCGTGGTCACCGTGTTCGTGGTCGTGGTCATGGTGCGCATCGTGAGCGTGGTCGCCGTGATCGTGTGGGTGCGGGTGGTCGTGGTCATGCGGGTGCGGGTGATGATCGAGTGACGTGGCGAAGCTCATTGCGCCGTGGCGACCGGGTCGCCGCCACGCGCGCAACCGGGTCCGCAACAGCGTGAACCCGACGCCGATCACCAGCACGCCCGACACAACACTCGCCCACCGCAGCGACCGGTCCGGGGAGACGACCGTAGTGGCCGAGACGAGGACACCGAGCACCATGATCCCGACGGTGTGCGTCGCCGCCACGGTGCCGCCGATGGCGATGATGTCGGCCGTACGTCCCCTGCGCCCGAGTGCATAGGCCGCGATGATGGTCTTGCCGTGACCAGGCGCCAAGGCGTGCAGACCCCCGAGAACAACGGCGAGCAACATGGCTCCCGCGGCGAACGGCAGCGTGACCCTGCGGTGGTCGAGCAGCGACTGGAATCGCTGCGTCAGACCGTCGTTGCCCCTACTGGTAGCAGCGGGTGACGACGTTGCCGAGTCCGATGCTGACGAAACTCCGACGGCTCCGCCCGGGGACACCGTGAACGATGCGGCAAGTTGGCGTAGCGGTGCGCTCACCGCCTCCTTCGGATAGCGAAGCAGGAGGTCGGTGGGGGAGACCGTCGCCACGTCTCCGTCGATGCCGACACCGTCTCCGGATATCGAGATCTCCCGCCACCCGAGGCGATTCGGGTAGTTGCGGTCGACGACGTCCACCGACCCTGCCGATGAAGTGCCGGACGGGGCGGCCAAGCGACATTCGAGCCGCAGCGTCGTCAGGCCCGCCTGGCCCGGAGGGAACACGAGGCGCGCCGGACCGGTCGGAGTGAGTGCCAAGCGATCACCGCTCCGGGTGATGTCGAGTGCCTCCGCGATGGAGCCGCATCGCCCGTCACGCCAACGTGCGGCCGCCGCGGCAGGAACCGGTCCACTCGACGCGCCGAGCTCCTGGCGGACCTTCAGTGCGGGGATCTCGGCAAGGTCGACGACATAGACGACGTCAACACGTCCAGGCGTGAACGCAACGTGTGTCGCGGTGTTCGTCGTGAAGTTCCCGAGCGGATGGGCGTTCGCAACATCGGGACGAAAGATCAGCGCGCTGACAATCGCGACGAGCAGGGCGATGCGCCTTGTGAATCGAACGCTTCGGCGGGATACGAAGGTGAGCCTGGACATCATGAGCTCCTGCTGGGCGAGGTGGTGGCCAGGTGGGGGGAGGCCGGGTGGGTGGTGGCGGGTGTGGCAGGTGACGGAACAACCACGCCGAGTTTGTCGGCGAGCGAACGGAGGGCCAGCGTCTGGAGCGGGGAGGACCATGGATTGCGGAGCGCTGCCGTGAGCTCACGCCGGGCGGCGACAAGATCGCCGGTTGCCACGAAGACCTCGGCGGCGTGCCATCGAACGGACGACACGCCCGGTTGGTTCGCCACCGCAGCACGCGCGTAGGGCACCGCCTCGACCGGGCGGCCCGAAACGAACAGCGACCATGCCATCGCGTCGTTGGTGAAGATCGTGCGACGCTCTCCGTAGGCGCGGCGTGCGGCACGCAAGGCTGCCGTCGACGACCCCGCGCCACGGTCGGCGAGAAGGATCGCCAACTCCGCGTCGACCACTGCGCCGTTGGCTTCGAACAGAGCGACGCTGGCATCGACGAGCTGATCGGTTGCAGTGGCCGTCTTCCGGTCACCGCTTGCTCGCGCAAGGTCGGCCCGCAATCCGAGCGCCCCCGGAAGCGGGATCCGCTCGACCAGGCGATCGAGGATCATCGCCGCTCCGCGTGTGTTACCACGAGCCATCGCGACCCGCGCCGAACCGAGCGTCGCCGTTCCGTTGGTGGGATCGATCTTCAGCGACTGCCCATAGGTACGGCCGGCCGCGGCGAGATGGCCCGACTCGAGAAGGACGTCGCCGAGATAGGCGAGGGCGACAGCCCGATCGATCGATCCGGTCGGGGCGGCCGACGCCGCCTGGCGCATCGCGATCTCTGCACCAAGCAGGTCGCCGCTCAGTTGGCGGCGGTAGGAGAGCCGCGACAGCGTGGCGACATTCGGTCGCTCGTCGACAAGCGACTCGATCTGGTCGAACGCCCGCTCGTAGTTCCCGAGTTCAACGTCGGCATCGAAGAGCGCGATGCGTCCGTCCAACGCGGCCGGCCGTTGCCGCACGAGGTCGCTGGCGAGCGAGCGGGCATCCTGGAAGCGATGGCGGGCGAGTGCGAGGGTCGCCTTTGTGCCCAACAGTTCCGGCGTTGGTCCGAGGCGCTTCTCGGCCTTGCGCAAGGCCGATTCGGCGAGCGGGTAGAACGCAGGGTCGGCTGTTTCAAAGGCCCGGCGCACGTACGCGGCGCCCAGCTGACGCCACGCGTCGCCGGCATTCGGGTCGGCGTGCGTGGCCGCTTCGAGCTTGGTGATGCGATCGGTGGTTGAGAGGTTTCGCGACGAAGGCCTGGCGGCATCCGGCTCGACCGTCGAGACGGAAACGGATGGAACGGCCGCTGCGGCTGCTGCGCCGGGATTCGCCATCATGGCAATCATCAGCGCACCTATGAATGACCCTATAGCGGTCATGGCTCGGCCACCGAGTCCTTCGCCGCACGAGGGGTTGCGGCGAAGGACTCGTGCCGGTGTTGAACGTGGCGCCAACTCCCCAGCGGGCGCCACGTTCAGACAAGCAGGACGGGCAACGCCGAAGCGCGTCGGTCGTTCATCGCGCACTCGCGACACGCGAACGCGAGCACTCCGGTCGTTGTCCGTCTTCATGATCAGCCCTTCAGCGGCTCGTAGCCGCGATCGGCGCCGTACCCGTCACGGGGCATGCCGACGTAGGGGAACACGTTCATCAGTTCCCGATCGTTGGCATCGACACCGTCACCGAGCGCATTGTTCGGGAAGCCGGTGAAGGTCTTGTCCGTCACCAGCGGGTTGGCGCCGGCGACCACCTGGAGGGCGGTGTCGACGACATCGTCGGTGAGGTTGCGGCCGTTGGGGAACGACGACTTTCCGATGCCGGTGTTCAGACGAAGCATCTCGGACGGAGCCGAGAACGTCTTCGACTTGTTCAGACCCGGGATGCCCGTCAGGAAGATCACGGCGAGGTCCTGACGGCCGGCGAAGGCCGCCGGAAGCCCGGCGTCGACGGTGGTCGGCACCTTGATGCCGGACGGGCCGTAGAGGAACGGGATCAACTTGCCGAGCTCGGGATCGAGGACGGACTTGGCGAACTGCGTGTCCTTGTCCGGGCTCGAGGCGTTGAAGGTGTCCTTCTGGCCGACGGGGATGACGACCTCGTTGACGAGCGGGTTGCCGAGGCGGGCAACCTGCTTCCAGTTGCCGTTTCCGTTGCCTTCACCGACACGCCGAGACGTGGTCGCCCACACACCGACGACGGGGTCCCCGGCGTTGGTGATGCGAGCACTCGGGACCTGGAGGACGATCGAGCTGATGTTCTGCCCGGCGAGGTAGTCGACGCCTGCAGCGGTCGGCTGCTTGATCACGTGGAACGAGTTCAGCGGACGTAGACCACCGAGGTCGAAGATCGCCCCGAGGTCGGCAAAGAACGGGTCGTCACGCGGACCGGCAAAGACCCGGATCGCACCCTGCTCGAGCTGATGACTCGCTCCCGCAGCCGTGGTCCGGTAGTTCGGCGTGGAACGGGTAGCCCCGACGTAGGCCGGCGCGGTCAACAGGTTCTGACCGATCGGCTTGCTGTCCTTTCCGCGAACTTCCGTCAGCGTGTAGGTCTGCTTGCGGTTGAGGTCCGGGTCATCGACCGACGTCACCTGGTTCGTGTTGTAGAGGAACGTGTTCGGATTGGAATACGTCGTCTTGAAACGGAACTGGTACTTGATGTCGGCAACGGCATCGCCGTTGTTGTCGATGTTGAGCTCGTACAGCACGTCGTCGCCGAACTTCGAGAAGTTCGGCCCGCCACCAGGATTCTGGAACGGGTCGGTGTTGATGACGAACGTCGTCGAGTCCGGGCGATCCGGGCTCACGAAGGCGTAGAGGTCGGTGAGGTCGGCGACCGGATCTTCAGTGATCGCTGGCGCCTCCCGATGGCTCGACGCCGTGGTCGGTGCGGCAAGGCTGAGTCCGAGCGCAGCGGCGAGGCCGATGGCGGGAATGCCCTGTCGTAGGAGTGAACGTTTCATGACTCTCGTTTCTGTTGCGGGTGGGGGGTTGTGGTGCTGGGGATCAGGGGCCGGGGGCCGGGGGGATGGAGATCAGGGCGCGCTCGGCACGGGTGCGAGACCGACGACGACCCAGCGGTCGCCGAGCGGAGCGGTAATCACGTGCATCTGATGGGGGGCCGCCAGGGT
>JANLRD010000103.1:0-2442 GCA_031368215.1 Acidimicrobiia bacterium
TGACAGCCGGGTCGTGGTCGATCACGCTCGCGAGCGCGAACGCAGCAATCGCTGTGGTCAGCATGGCGAGAACGGCCTTCGCGTAGCGAAGAACGAGCGCTTGGAGGTTGAGGATATGTCGCGCCAGGACCTGCTCCATCCTGGCCGCCTGCTGCGGAAGCGAGCGCGTGCCGGTGGCGGCGAGTTCGAGCAGGGCGAGTCGACGAGCCTCGTCACGCTGCTCCTGGGTCAACGAACCGGCGTTCTCGGCCGTTGCGTTCATTCGGTAGCGCGCCATCTGATCATCGACGCGGTCCCGGCTGTATCTATTTTCCGGAAGCAGAAAGGCACGCACGTTCGGATCGTGATGGGCGAGGTCGATCTCGTTCCACACGTCCTCCGTCACATCGGTGGGCGACACCCGGAGTCCCGAGAGAGCGAACCGCGGGAAGAACGCCTTGGACTGCTCGGTGTCGAAGTGCTGACCGGCGAAATAGAAGCGCACGAGGTCCCGCAGCAGCAGCCACAGGGCAGCGATGGGGAGCGCACCCAATGCAACGACGGCAGCGAGTACCAGCCGGTGGGGCGCGTCCGAGGTCCCATCGATGAGGGCAAGGACGATCCGGGCGATCGAGTCCTTGGCCAGCGCCGGGAACAGCACGATGAGACCCGCTCCGGAGAGCAATGCGCTGGCCACGCGGTGAACCGTTGAAAGGCGGACCTCACAGCGCTGCAGATACGCCCGAATCGCCGCCGCCGACTCGGGTTCCGTTCTCGGCCAGTCTTGCGTCACGTCCACAACACTGATCCTCCGACCCCGCCGACGCGCGCATGGTCGGGAAGTCCTGTTCGGAACCGGGCCGGCCTCGGCGAGACTGGAAGCGTGAGCAGCATCGTCGTATCTGAGTTGGCCTACTCCCCGCCGGGGCATGACTCGCTGTTCTTCGACGTGAGCTTCGGCGTCTCACCCGGTGAGCACGCCGCCCTGGTCGGACCGAACGGGGTCGGCAAGAGCACCATCCTGCGAATCCTCAGCGGGGAGCTCGAGCCCGACGACGGCGAGACGGCGATGAAAGGCAACGTCCTGACGATGACGCAGGACGTGGGCATGTCGCGCCCGACCGACTCGTTGCGGGACATGCTCATCGAAGTCGCTCCCAACGAACTCCGTCTCGCTGGCCGCCGGTTGTCCATCGCCGAGCGGGCGATGCTCGACGGAACCGCCGACGGGATGGCCTTCGCAGAAGCACTCACTGAATGGGGCGATCTCGGCGGCTACGAACTGGAATCGAAATGGTTTGCCGCCGCCGAGCGAAGCGTCAAGACGCCAGTGCTCGACTTCTCGACCCGGCTCGTCGGTGAGTTGTCCGGTGGCGAGCGCAAGCGCCTCGTCCTCGATCTCCTCCTTACGTCGGGTGCCGACGTGCTGCTCCTCGACGAGCCCGACAACTACCTCGACATCCCGACGCGGGTGTGGTTGGAAGAACAGATCAGGGCGTGTCGCTCGACGATCTTGATGGTGAGCCATGACCGGGCCCTGCTCGAGAAGGTCACCGACAAGATCGTCGCGGTCGAGGGATCGGGCGCGTGGGTGCACGGTGGGTCGTATGCCACGTTCGGCGAAGCACGCGACAAGCGCCAGGAGCAGCTCGGCGACGAGCTCAAGCGATGGAACGACGAGGAACGACGCCTGTTCCAACACATGAAGATCATGAAGCAACGGGCCGCGCAGAACTTCAAGAACGCGACCAAGGCGAACGCCGCGGAGACGCGTTGGGACAAGTTCGTCGCCGCCGGCCCTCCCCCACCCCCGGTTCCCAACCAGCAGATCGATGTGAACTTACGAGGCGCCGATGCCGCCCGACGCGTCGCAGTACTGAAAGGCGTCGGCATGGGTACCCTGTTCCGACCGTTCACCGACGAGTTCCATCACGGCGAACGCGTCGGCCTCATCGGTCCGAACGGCACCGGCAAGAGCCACCTGCTCGGCGCGCTCAGTGGCGAGAAGACGCCGGACCACGGCACCATCGTCTTCGGGCCGCGCACGTCGGTGGGCGTGTTCACCCAGATCAACGACCGGCCGGACTTCCTCGGCCGTGACTGCTTCGACATCGTCCGCGATCGCGTCCACGACGACGAGAAATCCATGAAGGCGCTCGCCCGATACGGCTTGCGGGTACAGGCCCGGCAGGAATTCCAGACACTGTCCGGGGGTCAGAAGGCGCGCCTGGAGATCCTCTGCCTGGAGCTGGAGGGTCACAACGTGCTGCTGCTCGACGAGCCCACGGACAACCTCGACGTCGACTCCTCCGAAGCGCTCGAACAGGCCCTCGATGGCTTCGAGGGCACCGTGATCGCGGTAAGCCACGACCGCACCGTCCTCGCCAAGTTCGACCGGTTCCTCATGATCACCGAGGACGGTGACGTGTATGAGCTGCCCGACTACGACGTCGCGATCGCCGG
>JANLRD010000134.1:0-7998 GCA_031368215.1 Acidimicrobiia bacterium
CCCGCCGCGGTCGGGGGGAGAGCGGTTGCCCCCACATTGGGGGGCCCAACACCTCCCACCGCCGCTCGGCGGTGTACAGCCCCTCGGGATTGGGGCAACCTCTCTCCCAACGCGCGATCGCGCCTACAGGAGGCGTTTGCGGACCTGGGCGCCGAGCTGCTCGATGCCGAACACGATGACGAACGTCGAGAGTACGAACGCGCCGACCGTCTGGAACGGATTCGGAAGGAAGCCCGTTTGCGTGAAGAGGTATCCGACGCCGACCCCCGCGATCGTCCCGAGCAACACCCCGCCACGGACGCAGACGTCGAGGCAGTAGACGGCGTTGGCCACGATCATCGGCACGGCTGAGGGGACGACCGCGCCCACGACCTCCTGACCGCGGGTCGCCCCCGACGCCCGAAGGGCTTCCTGCGCGCCGGCGCCGAGTCCGTCGAGATCATCGGCGGTCAGCTTGGCGATGAAGGCAAACGTGCCGAGAGCCATGGCGGCCGCCGCCGGGAACGGCGACTGGATGCCGAGGGCCGACACGAAGAAGAACACCAACGCGATGTCGGGGATGCTGCGAAGCCCCACCAACAGCGTGCGAAAGAAGAACGACACCGGACGACCCGGCGTCGTCGAGCGAGCGATCAGGAATGCGGCGGGAATGGCCAGCGTGACCGCGAGGAACGCAGCGCCGCCGGCGATGAAGATCGTGTCTCGCCAGGCGTGCCACCAGGCGGAATGGCCCGAGAGGAGCTTCCCTTTGTAGAGGTAGCCAACCGTGTTCCAGTCGGGCCAGTACTTGCCGATCTGCGAGATTCCCTTCAGCGGGATCGCCGCAGCCTGGGGGAGTGGGATCGGGATGCGGAACGGCCGCAGGGTGCGAATGCCGAGCAGGCCCGTCGAGAGCATGCAGTAGAGCCAGAGACCGATGCCGCCCCAGACGAATCCGAGAAACCCGAGCCTCTGCACGGTCCACGGCGGGGTCAGCGAAACCGGTGCGCCCGGGATCGGCGTGACTGTCGTGCCTTCACGGGCTTCGCGCGACATCCGTGCTTCCGCGCCCTTGAGGTGGTTGCGGACCCGTGATGAGAAGAGCTCGACGATGATGATGACGGCGGCCAGCGACAGCGCGGTCGCCATGCCCAGTGGGTAACGGGTGGCGTTCTTGAGGTCGCTCTGCAGCAACAGGCCGATACCTCCGGCTCCGACAAATCCCAGCACTGCGGAGGCCCGGAGGTTGATGTCGAAGCGGTAGAGGATGTTGTTCACCCAGCTCGGCGTGACCTGCGGGAGAACCGCGTTGTAGATCACCTGGAGCCGGGTCGCGCCGGCTGCCCGAGCCGCTTCGAGCGGCTTCTCGTCGATCTCCTCGATGCGGTCGGCGAGCAGCTTGCCGAGCATGCCGATCGAGTGAACGGCCAACGCCAGCACTCCCGCTTTCTCGCCGATCGACGCGATCAGCACGAAGACCGTCGCAAAGACGATCTCTGGCGTGGCTCGACAGAACGAGATGAGCGCCCGGGCTGCAGAAGCGACGAAGCGATGCGGCGTGGTGTTACGGGCCGCGGCGAGTCCGACCGGGAACGACAGGATGGCGGCGAAGCCGGTTCCGGCCCAGGCCATCAGCAGCGTGCGGACAAGCGCTTTGGCGGTCACTCCCCACTCGCTGCGAGGGTCCAGCCCCACGGAGTTGGTCGACGTGAAGGTCGGTGGCAATGCCCTGCTGAGGTAGCCGTCCTTACGGAACAGACCGCTGACGAGCTCGCCGGGAGCGAAGTCGAGCGACCTCACGAAGTAGAGGCCGAGCCCGATCGAGCCGAGGGCCAGAGCGATCTTGATCGCTCGCTGAGGCGTCCATGGTGGCGATAGCCGGCCCGCCGCCGTCTCCCGCGGTGTTACGGCGGTCATGCGACGGTGTTCGCCGCGAACTCAGGATCACGCTGTGCCAGCGACAGATCAAGGAGCGCCATCTCTTGATCGGTCGCCCCGACTTGGCGGTAGACCTTCATCGCCTCGTCGCAGTCGATCTCGGCGGAGAGACGGTCGAGAACCTTCACGCCGTTGCGAAGTCCGACGATCCGTGTCGAGTAATCAAGGGCGAGGTCGAGCTGATGCAGGCTGCAGATCACGGTCAGATTGTCTTCACGGCAAACGCGTGTGAGGAGATCCATGACCGAACGACTGGCTTCGGGATCGAGCGAGGCAACGGGTTCGTCGGCGAGGACAAGCTCGGGACGCTGCATCAGCATGCGGGCAATGCCGACGCGCTGCTGCTGACCGCCCGACAGTGTGCCGGCACGCTGGAACAGCCGGTCCCGGAGGCCCACGCGTTCGAGGTGCTCAGCCGCCTCGGCTCGGAGAGTCTTGGAATAGGTGACACAGCCGTACCTCGGTCCGCGGACGCGGCCGAGAGCACCGGTGAGCACGTTGTCGATCACGCTTGCGCGCAGCACAAGGTTGAACTGCTGGAACACGAAGCCGACGCGGCGGCGCAGCGCCCGCAGCTCCGCTCCTCGGGCTTCGCCGACGTTCACGTCGAGCACGCTGACGATTCCGTCATCGGGCTTCTGTAACCCGTTCAGATGGCGGAGCAGCGTTGATTTGCCCGATCCGGAGAGCCCGATGAGGGCGCAGAACTCTCCGGACCGGACGGTGAGATCGACGGCGTCGAGTGCCGTGACCGGCGAGGGACCACCGAAACGTTTGGTGACCTGAGCCAAGCGGACCGTGGCGATGGCTTCGTTCACTGTCGTTCCTTTGGGTTGATGGTCTGCTCGCACTTCGGTCATGGCACTCGGTGCATCACTTCTTGGCGGGCCGGCAGGACGACGGTGCGGCCGGAAGCTTGCACGCCGAGGCGACGGGTTCGATCCACGAGTCGGAGGTGACGGCCTTCCACGCCCCCGACTGGTTGACGCCGAGTGAGCCCGGTCCGCAACGGGGGGCCGAGCTCGGGCAGTAATTGTTGGCCTGCAGGTAGAGAGCGTCGATGACGACGATCGAGTCGACGATTTTCTTGAACAGTGCCGGCGGAAGGTCGGACCGGACCGCCATCGGTGAGTTCGGGATCGGCTTCGACTTGGCGATGATCTTGAGGTCGGTCGGCTTTACCGAGGCCGCCGCGCCGCTCGGAAGGGTGGCGATCGCGTCGAACGCGAATCCGGCGTCGCACGATCCGTTGACGACGCCAAGGATGGACTTGTCGTGTGCGCCGGCGACCACGTTGGTGATGTCCTTCTGGGAGTCGATCCCGGCATCGGCGAGCATCAGGTAGGGGAAGAGGGTGCCTGACGTTGACTCGGGGTCGCCGAAGCAGACCTTCTTGCCCTTTACGTCAGCAATCGAGTTGATGTCGCTGCGCCCAGCCTTGGTGAAGAGAAAGGACTGATAGGTCTCGGATGCACCAAATGAGCCAGTTTGGATGGCTGCCCCTTTGATCTTTGCGCCTGACTGGGTGGCGATGTAATACGAGAGGGGTCCGTACATGGCGATGTCGACCTTCCCGGCGAGCACACCTTCGGTGACGCCGGCGTAGTCGGTGGTGGCCACCTGCTCGATGGGCAGGCCGACGAGGTCAGAGAGGGCCTTGACGAACGGGGCCCAGTTCGATGCGGTCGCGATCGCGTTTTCCGCGGGGACAGGAGCGAAGATCAGTTTCGTGGGTGCCTTTGCCGGGGCTGCGGTCGTCGCCGGGGCGGCGGTCGTTGCCGCTTGCGCCGCAGCGGCCGCAGCTGTCGTTGGCACGGCGGTGGTCGGGGTGGCCGACCACACGTTCTTCGTTCCCTTCTTCGTGCAGGTCAGGGTGCCGGAGATCGTGCCGGCGGCCTTGCAGGACTTACCGGCTGCGGCTTTGGTTGCGGCAAAGGCGGGGGTGGCGGCGATCGTGCCGAGTACCGCCGTTGCGATTGTGAAGGTGAGGATGCGCTTCATGTGGTGACGGTTCCTTTTGGTCGTGGACGGTCGACCGGCAACGTAGGGACCCTGAATGAACGCCAAGCGACGGAGCGCTATCCGCTTGATGAAGTTCGGCCGACCATCGGCTCCTCGGCAGCTGACCGGGCCGGAAGCCGGGGCAGCGGGCCTTTCGTGCGTGCTGACTCTGGGACGCTGCGTATGAACCTGGCGTGGCGAGACGGAATCCGCAGAGTAGCGCTGAATGTACGAAATGTGAACACTCGGCATTTGATGATTGTCGCTTCGACGAGGTCGCTAGTTTGCAGTCAATGACACGCACCGTCGACCCTCCCTCTGAACGGCAGGTGTGGCTGCGAGAGCTCTCGTGCGCTCCTGCGGCCGAGCTGGAACTGCTTGCCCGGAAACCCTTGGAGCGCTACGGCGCCGACGTGCTCGAGCTTCGTCGCCCGGAGGTCGGCCTCACCCTGGTGACGGGTCGTGTCGGCGGGACCGGGGAGGCGTTCGGCCTCGGGGAGATGACGGTAACCCGCTGCGTCGTCCAGGTCGACGGGGACATGGGAGTCGGCTACGTACGGGGTCGGGATACCACCCGCGCTCGGACCATCGCCGTCCTCGATGCGCTCCTGCAGGGTCAGCACGCTGCCGAGTTGAAGTCCGAAGTTCTGCGACCCCTTGCCGAGTCACGACTCGAACGTGCTGTGCAACACTCAGCGCAAACCGAGGCGACACGGGTCCAGTTCCTCACCATGGTCAGGGGCAACTGATGACGATCGCCGTCGATCCCGCATCGTCGAGGACGGTGCCGAGGGTCGCCCCCGGATTCGTCGACCCAGTTCACGGCGCACAGCTCGGCTTCCGCGTTGCGTTGGACGCGCTCGCCAATCCGGGCATCGTTCATCTCGTCGACGTTGAACTCCCCGACCTCGGGATTCCCGTCGGAGCCCTTGCGATCCTTCTCTCCCTTGTCGACAGCGACACGCCGTTGTGGGTCTCGGCTTCCGTTGACGAAAGCGCGCGCGCATACCTTCGATTCCATGCTGGGGCGCGATTCGCCAGCACTCACAGCTCGTGCGCTTTCGCATACGTCGCGAGCGTGCCGGAACTTCCGCGGATCAGCTCGTTCTCCGCCGGGTCGGCGATGTCTCCGGAGGAATCAACGACGATCATCCTTGCGGTCGAGGACTTCGTCGGCGGTGCGGCTGCCTCGCTCGATGGACCCGGCTGCCGGGAACCTCGTGAGATCGCGCCCCGTGGCTTCAACGCTTCCATGTGGGAGCAACTCGCGAGGAATCACGACCGGTTCCCCGCGGGTGTGGATCTGCTTCTCGTGTCCGGCCGTCGGATCGTCGGTCTGCCCCGGTCGACCCGAGTCTCCTGGACGACAACCGAGTTGGAGGGCTGATGTACGTAGCAACCAAAGGCGGTGAGGCGGCAATCGCCAACGCTCACCGACTGCTCGAGGAGCGTCGTCGCCCACGAGACGGGTCGTTCGCTCTCACGGTCGAACAGGTCGTGGACCAGATGTGGCTCGCCGTGTCACGCGTGATGAGCGAAGGGTCCGTCTATGACCCCGAACTCGCGGCACTGGCCATCATCCAGGCCCAGGGAGACCTCGTGGAAGCCGTCTTCCTCGTGCGGGCCTACCGCACAACCCTTCCGCGGTTGAGTGTCAGCGTTCCCCTCGACACGAGGGCTATGCGAGTTGAGAGACGGATCTCGGCGACGTTCAAGGACATCCCAGGTGGCCAGATCCTCGGGCCCACGTTCGACTATTCGCACCGGCTCATCGACTTCGAGCGCTCCGCCAACGGCGAACCCCCGGCCACGACCGTGTCCGATCCGTCGCACGTCGGCCTTCTCCCGCACGTGTTGGACGTCCTCGACCGCGAGGGCCTCATCGAGGCGAACCCGACGCCCGAGACGAACGAACTGGTGACCGACCTCACTCGAGAACCGCTCGCCTTCCCGGCAGCCCGCCCCGTGCGCCTGCAGGCGCTGGCGCGAGGCGACGAGGGCTTCCTTTTGGGACTCGCCTATTCGACGCAACGGGGCTACGGGTCGACGCATCCGTTCGTCGGCGAGATACGGATCGGCAGCGTCGACGTTTCCATCGTTCCCGACGAGCTCGATTTTCCGATCGTCATCGGCGAGATCGACGTGACGGAGTGCGAGATGATCAATCAGTTCCAGGGGTCTGCGAGCACGCCCCCGCAGTTCACCCGCGGCTACGGCCTGGCGTATGGACAAGCCGAGCGCAAGACCATGGCGATGTCACTCGTCGACCGGGCGATGCGCGCTGAGGAGCTCGGCGAGGCCTCCCATGGAGAGGCGCCGGCCCAGGACATCGAGTTCGTCGTGAGCCACAGCGACAGCCTCGAAGCGTCCGGATTCGTGCAGCACCTCAAGCTCCCGCACTACGTCGACTTCCAGTCCGAGCTCGTCCTGGTCCGCGGCCTACGCGACGACTGGGAGAAGGCGAACGCCCGATGAACGCGCCCGATACACGCGCACACAGTTCCAGCTCGGGCAGCGCGACCGGGTACAACTTCGCCTATCTCGACGAACAGACGAAACGTTCGATCCGTCGGGCGATCCTCAAAGCAGTGGCCATTCCCGGATACCAGGTGCCGTTCGCAAGCCGCGAGATGCCCCTGCCATACGGGTGGGGTACCGGAGGAATCCAATGCACCGCTGCGGTCATCGGACCCGACGACGTGTTGAAGGTGATCGATCAGGGCTCCGACGACACCACCAATGCCGTCTCGATCCGGTCCTTCTTCGCCCGCACGACCGGTGTTGCGACAACAGACCGGACGGATGCCGCAACGATCATCCAGACCCGTCACCGGATTCCCGAGATGGCTCTGCGCGAGGGCCAGGTTCTCGTGTTCCAGGTCCCCATTCCCGAGCCACTTCGATTCCTCGAGCCGCGCGAAACGGCGACCCGCCGCCTGCACGCGACGGCCGACTACTCGCTGATGCACGTCCGCCTGTATGAAGACATCGCGCAGCAGGGTCGGGTGACCAGTGCCTACAGCTATCCCGTGATGGTCGACGAGCGCTATCTGATGTCGCCGTCGCCGATCCCGAAGTTCGACAACCCGAAGCTCGACCGCTCACCTGCGCTTGCCATCTTCGGCGCCGGCCGCGAGAAGCGGATCTACGCTGTGCCGCCGTACACCAAGGTACGCAGCCTCGACTTCGAGGACTATCCGTTCACGATCGAGCACTGGGACCAGCCCTGCGGATTGTGCGGCGCCACGAACACCTTCCTCGACGAAATCATCGTCGACGACCTCGGCACCCGTCTCTTCGCCTGTTCGGACTCCTACCAGTGCCAGACCAACCTTGCCGGACCGTCCGCCTCGACAACGGAGTCAGTGCTGTGACGCCGCTGCTTTCCGTATGCGGGCTTACGAAATTCTACGGATCGCGCGTCGGCTGTCGTGGCGTCGAGTTCGATCTCTTCCCGGGGGAAGTTCTCGGAATCGTCGGGGAGTCGGGCTCCGGCAAGACAACCGTGCTTGCGGCCTGCTCCGGTCGCTTGCAAGGGGTCGAGGGTTCGATCCACTACCGCGACCGCGGTGGCCAGACGACCGAAGTGACCACCGCCGATGAGGTCGAGCTCCGCCGGCTCGCCCGCACGGAGTGGGGGTTCGTAACGCAGAACGCACGCGACGGGCTGCGCATGCGCGTTTCTGCGGGCGCCAACATCGCGGAGCGCCTGATGGACCTGGGAACCCGCCACTACGGATCGCTCCGGGCTGCGGCTACGGACTGGCTCGACCGGGTCGAGATCACCGCCGATCGTGTCGACGACCTACCCCGGCAGTTTTCCGGCGGGATGCAGCAACGGCTCCAGATCGCCCGCACGCTCGCCCCCGGGCCACGGCTCGTCTTCCTTGACGAACCGACGGGCGGCCTCGACGTATCGGTGCAGGCCCGGCTGCTCGACCTGCTTCGTTCGCTTGTCCACGACCTGGGTCTTGCCGCGGTGATCGTCACGCATGACCTCGGGGTCGCCCGGTTGCTGGCAGATCGTCTGCTGGTGATGCAGGGTGGCGACGTTGTCGAGCAAGGGCTCACGGATCGGGT
>JANLRD010000150.1:0-28938 GCA_031368215.1 Acidimicrobiia bacterium
GGCGAGCGCGAGTGCTCGGTGCAGCGACGCCACCAGAAGATCGTTGAGGAAGCACCTTCGCCGGTCCTGGGCGAGGAGATGCGGGAGAAGATGGCCGGTGCAGCGGTTGGGCTGGCGCGTGCGATCGGCTACGTCGGGGCCGGCACCGTTGAGTACCTCTACGACGACTCGGTCGGCAAGCCCGAGTTCTTCTTCCTCGAGATGAACACCCGACTACAGGTCGAGCATCCGGTCACGGAGTGCTTGACCGGCGCTGATCTCGTGCAGTGGCAGATCGACGTCGCGAACGGGCTTCCTCTCCCGCTCGCCCAGGAGCACGTCGAGCGACGCGGTCATGCGATCGAGGTTCGTCTGTACGCAGAGGATCCGGCGAACGGCTTCCTCCCTACGTTCGGTCATCTGCACACGTACGAAATGGGACGCTCGGGTCCGGGACTCCGCTACGAGCACGGTGTCGAGAGCGGATCGGATGTCAGCACGTTCTTCGACCCGATGCTGGCGAAGGTGATCGCCCACGCGCCGTCCCGGGTGGCCGCAGCATCCCGGTTGGCCGATGCCCTGTCGGTGATGGTGATCCACGGTGTCACCGTGAACCGCGACTATCTCGTCGCCGTTCTCTCCGACGTCGACTTTCTCGCCGGCGCCACGACGACGGCCTTCGTCGACACCCATCCGGGACTGCTCACCGCGACGGTGTCCCCGGCGGAGGAACTTGCCCATGTTGCGGCAATCGTCGTCGGTTCCGCTCGGTCGAGGCATGCCTCGGACCTGTGGTCGTTCGCTCCGACGGGCTGGCGTAACGTGCCGAGCCAGAAGCACGAGATGACGCTGCTCTCCGGCGAACGGTCCGTCCGGGTGGACTACGAATGGCCGTCGGCCTTGCCTGACCACCTGCAGGTGATGATCGACGGGACCGATCACCCGGTCCGGATCGTCCGCCACGAGCGAGCGGCGCTGACGGACGATCTCACCATCGACGTCGATGGGACCACCCGATCCGTGCGCGTCAGCTCACGCGGGGACCGGCTCTGGGCGAACTCCTCCGCTGGCCAGAGTGCCTGGTCGATCGCCCCTCGGTTCACGCCGCCGGCAGCAGGAGCGGCAGCGGGGGGTCCGATCGCTCCGGTGCCCGGTCGCGTCATCGCTGTCCACGTCGTCGAAGGCCAGGCCGTTTCCGCCGGCGACGCGCTGGTCACGATGGAAGCAATGAAAATGGAGCACCGCATCGAGGCCAACGCTGACGGTGTGGTCACCGAGTTGCGGTGCGCTGTCGGCGACCAGGTCGACGCCCACCAGGTGCTCGTCGTGCTCGGCTGAACGCACGTAACGCGTGTGCGTCGGCATGTGTCAGACGGAGAACTCGAGGTGCTTGATGCCGTTGATGAACGACGACAGCAGGCGATCCGGCTCTGCCGTGGCGTGAACCTGCGGGGCCCTCGACAGCAGTTCCTTCCACATCACGCCGATCTCGCGACGGGCGAGGTGGGCGCCCAGGCAGAAGTGAGGGCCGGGTCCACCGAAGCCGACGTGGGGATTGGGTGAACGCGAAACATCGAAGCGATACGGGTCGGCGAACACGTCGGTATCGCGATTCGCTGACCAGTAGTAGAGGATGAACTTCGAGCCCTCGTCGAAGTCGATGCCACGGAGCGTCCCTGGTCGAGTCGATGTCCGACGCATCCACACGACCGGCGACGCAACGCGCACGATCTCCTCGACCGCGCCCGGCATACGCGTGGCGATGTCCGCCGCCACGAAGTCACGCTGGTCGGAATTCTTGGTGAACAAGTCGAGACCGTGGGCGATGGCGTTGCGGGTTGTCTCGTTGCCGGCGACGACGAGGAGGATGAAGAACGATCCGAGTTCGCTGTCGCTGAGGCGTTCTCCATCGACCTCGGTGTTCACGAGCGCGCTCGTCAGATCGTCGGTGGGATTGGCTCGCCGGGAGGCTCCGAGGTCGGACACCAGTTTGTGGAGGTCGCCGCCGGCCGTGAGCAGCGCGTTGATGACAACGTCGGCGCTGCCCTGTGGGACATATTCGGCGTCGGCCGCACCGAGGATGACGTTCGACCGTGAGAACACGGTCTCGTACTCCGATTCGGGAATGCCCATCATGTCGCAGATGACCTTGAGTGGCAGGCGGGCGGCAACGTCGGTCACGAAATCCCCGCCTCCCTTGATCAGCACGTCATCGACGATCTCGCGTGCTGCGATGACGACTTGATCCTCAATGGCCTTGAGCATCTTCGGGGTGAACGCCGCTGACACGATCTTGCGGAGCCGGGCGTGCCGCGGATCGTCCATGTTGATCATGGAACCGAAGAAGTCGAGCATGAAATCCGGCATATCGGCGATCGAGGTTGCGCCTCGCCCGGAGCAGTACAGCTCAGGGTTCTTCGACACTTCAAGGATGTCGTCGTACTTCGTGACGGCGTAGTAGCCGGGCCCGACCGGGATGAGGTCGCTCTGCACTTCGGGCTCGGCGAAGAAGGGCAGCGGGCGCTCGGTCCGCAAACGATGAAACGCACCTTCGCGCTCAGCCAGGGGGCGAGCCCAGAACTCGAGCTCCGACAGGTTGATGTCGTCGATTGCCAGAACATCCCGGAAAGTCATGGATGCCACGTTAGGGAACGATGAGCCGGGAGTCACAACCGGCTGGTCGCCACCTTCGCCGACCGGACGATGCCCGGGATAGTTCTGCGGTTCGGACAGAATGACGGTGTGCGTATCTCGGTCGACCGTCTCAAGTGTGAAAGCAACGGACTCTGTGTCGGTCATGCCCCCGACATCTTCGAGATCGACGACAACGATGAGCTGGTCGTGCTGAACGAAGAGCCGTCGGCCGATCGCCGAGCTGCCGTCGAGTTGGCCGTCCGCATGTGTCCGAAACAAGCGCTTTCCCTCCTCGACTGACGGCTGTCTCCTTGTCGACGATTTCCCTGGCATGTGCGTTCGCCGTCGCGGGCGTCTTTGTCGTCGCCGCTGGCGCCAAGCTCCGCTCGCCGGCGGCCGTCCGAGAAGCCACGGTTGCCCTGGGTGTGCCCCGGTCGGTCGCCGCGTTCATCGCCCCCGCCGAGCTCGTCGTGGTCGCGCTGCTTCTCCTCGCACCGCGATTGGGGGCTGGCGCCGCAACGGGCTTGCTTGTGCTCTTCACGTTGCTGCTCCGTCGCGTCCTCACCTCGGGACAAACGCTTCGGTGCGGATGCTTCGGCGCGGGGTCCGACGCACTCGTGACCTCTGTGTCCCTCCTCCGCAACGGCGCGCTCATCGCGGCCTCGCTCCTTGCCTGGCCAGCCCCGTCGGTGCGGGCGGTCGATGCCGTCGAGCTGTCGGCGAGTCTCGCGGTCGCCCTCGGCGTGGTTTGCACCGGCCTGTTGCTCCACGCGTTGGCCGAGCTGCGGCTCGTCACCGGCTCCGTGTTTCCAGGCGCCCGCAGGGAGGCGTGACATGACCGGTCCCTGGCTCGTCGCCTTTCTCGCGCTCTGGCTCGTCGTGGCTGTTCTCGCGGTCGCGGTAGTTGCCCTGCTCCGACAGATCGGGGTCCTTCACCAGCGGCTCGCTCCGATGGGGGTGCACTTCGCCTCCGAAGGTCCTGTACTCGACGCTCCGGCCCCCGGCGTCGGCATCGACTGGTCGCTCAGCGCGCTCACCGTCGTGCTCTTCACCTCGCCGACGTGCGTGTTGTGCCGCGAGCTCAAGCCGTCACTCGACGCATTCCGTCGTCAGTATCGGGAGCTTCGCGTGCAAACTGTCGACCTCGACGCCGATCCTGCGATGTTCGACGCGATGGCGGTGCGGTCCACGCCCTACGTCGTCGCTGTCGACGCGGCTGGACTGGTTCGCGGCCGCGGGGTCGCCAACTCACTTGAACAGATCGAGGAACTGGTCCGCGAGGCACGGCTCGGTGCATCCGACGTCGGCGGTGTCCGGTGAGCCGGGTTGTTCGGCGCTGCGCCGCTCCACTGCGCTTGACTGCTCGCAACACGACCTCGACGGCGACGAACGTGCGACCGTCGTGAGCACTCTCGACCACCTCGCCGAACGTGCATCGCGGTGGATGGCGTCGCGCACGAGCCGGCGGACGTTCCTCGCCACGACCGGCAAGACCGCCGTTGTCGTGGCGGGCGGTGCCACGCTCGCGTCGGTGTTCGCGACTCGTGCCGAGGCGCGGGCCTGCGGACAGTCGGGTGTATCCCCGCGGTGCCCGACCTACGACTGCGTCGGACCCGACGTCGTCTGGGGATGGTGCTGGTACGCCAGTCCCGGGTGCTGCACGAACGGCGGCCTGAAGAAGATCTGCGACTGCTGTAAGCGGAACCACCCGAACGTCCACGGCTACTGCCCCGACGGGCACAACGTGTACTGCATGGTCGAGAGCTGTCTCGAAGATCCCCGGCTCCAGAAGGTCGCGCTCGAACGCAGCTACGCCGCTGATGCCGCTGATCTTTCGCTTGCGCGGTTGGCGACCCGTCCCGCGGGATCGACACCGAGCTTGGTGATCGCTGCTGCCGACGTGCTGGCCGCCGCGATCGCGGGTCCGCTGGCGAACTCCACCGGAACTCCACTTGTGCTCACCGACCCGGTCACCCTCCGACCCGGTTTGCTTCCCGAGCTCTCCCGACTCGGGGTCCGTTCGGCCGCCGTCGTCGCTGCCGGTGTCACTGACGCGGTGCTCGGTGCCTTGCGTTCCGCGAACATCGAGCTCACGCTGGTCGGTTCGCCGACCGACATCGCCGTGGCGTCTGTCGATGTGGCCATCCTGGTCGCCGGTTCGTCCGAACGTATCGGCGTGGTGTGCATCGGCGCCGACGGAACCAGTCTCGACATTGCCGCATCAGCGTCGGCGTACGCCGCCTCGATCGGCTCGCCGTTGCTGATCGGGACCGATGCGGTGAATGCGTTTCGGGGGCAGTCGGGAAGTTCCGGGCCCGGCCTCGTGGTGGGCGACGGCGCCGGGGATCCGTCGCAGGTCGGTGAGGGCGAGGCACTCCGCGGTCGGAACGCAAACGCACTCAGCCGTGCGCTCGCCGACCGGCTCTTCGACACGGCCGAGTCTCGCCGAACCTTCGGTCTTGCGTTCGTTCCGGCCTCGTCGGCGAGATTGGGCGTTGGGTATCTTCCGGTCGGTGGGCCATTGCTGGTGCACGACGATTCCCTGATCTCGCCGGACTTCCGCGACTGGCTGGTGGCCCGCCGCGTCCGTTTCGCCGTCGCCGAGTGCGTCCTCACCGTTCCGGGGGGCCTCAGCGATGCCGGCGTGCTCGAACTGCAGGGTGCCCTCAACGGCTACGACCGCCAGTTCCTCCGTGGCGATGACGACGGTGTCGGCCTGCCGGTGTTCGCCCAACCGCTCGAGGAACGTCCCATCGGGATGGTCCGTTTGTCCGGCGATCTTCCGTCGACCAGCGTGCCGGGCGTGGTCCCGCGGGCCCGTCACAAGCGGCCGATCGGATTCGCTCCAGCTCAGACGCCACCGCCGCGGACAGCACCTGGCGCGGCGCCGATCACTACCTCGACTACGACCACTACGACGTCTCCGCCGGTGGCGACGTCATCCACGAAGGCGACGAAGAAGTAAGCGCGCAGGTCTTCTCCGTCCTGCTGTTCGCGATCGCGGGGTTGCAGTCGCTGTGGTCTCCTTGAGGCCGATCGGTCGCGGAGACCGTCGGCCCGTCGGTGCGACGGGCGCTCCAGCCACTGAACACCGCGGTGTTCGCTCTCTCGGCATTCATCGGTGGAACCATTCCCGGGCTTGGTGCTTCTCTTGTCGCTCGGTCGTTCGGCGTCGGTGCGATGTCGGCCGGTGTGGCCGGAGCGATGGGACTCGTCGCCGTCGGTCTCGACGCCTTCGCCGCGAAACGATTCCGCTGGGTCCGGCCGCTCGCCGTGTTCCGGCAGGTTCCCCGAGATTACGGGCACCGTTTCGGGCCGTGGAAAGCGGCCGCCCGTTACGGTCTGCGCATGGGTTTCGGGCCAGCGACGATCCTGGTCTCCTGGGTGTGGTGGGTGGCCTTCGTCGTCGCCGCGATGGCCGGCTTCGGCTGGATCGTGGGTGGCTCCCTCGCGTTCGCCTTGATACGTGCACTTTCGATGTATGCCTCGTCGGCCGGGGTTCGCAGCGGGACCCTGATGGCCGAGCGCGGTGCCCTGTTGAGCCTCGTCGAGTCGCGAGTCGTCCGTGGCGCGGCGACATCGGTGGTAGCCCTCTCGCTCATCGCGATCGCGGGATCCCTGAGATGAGCAGCAGCGCGTTGCCCTCACTGCGTTCGCTTCTCGTCGGGTTCTCGTTCGATCCCGTGGCATCCGAGATCGAGACGTCCGGCCTGGATCTTCCCGACGCTGCATTGCTTCACCGGGACCCCCAAGCCGAACGGAGTCGGTTGACCACACGCGGCTTCCGCGTAGGCGCCCTCCGGACATGGTGGACGCTGGACGACCCTCAGGAGCTCGTGGCACGCGTCGTGCTCTACGGCATGGGGGATCGGACAGCGGCCGCTCTCGGTGTCGCCGACTCGTGGTCGGAGCTTCACGCCGGCGACGCCCGCATGGTGCGGATGGATTCGACGGCCGTGGCGCTGGTTTCCGAGGACGACGCGGTAGGCACGAGGATCTGGACGGCGCTGGCGTTCGGTTGCGTCGATGAGATCGTCGTCGCCGTTGTCGGGTGCGCATCTCACGCCGACGACGCCACGCAAACCTGCGGCGCCCTTTTCGAAACGCAGATGGCCCGACTCAGGGCTCGGTGATCGCGAGACCGAGCTGGGGCAGGGTCGACTCGTCGAAGGCCCGCTCGAGCCCAATCGGTCCTCGGGTGGGGCTGTGACCGACCGGGTGCGCTCGTCGACTGTCGGCTCACCTGGTCGACGCCGGTGCCGGCCGGGGCGGTTGGACCACGAATGAGCAGGCACCAGCCAGCAAGATGGCGACAGTTCGGCGACGAGGGCTGGATATGACTCGCCGTTTCCTCACCAGCGTTCCCAACTCCAGCCGATGGGGCGACCGTTCTCGTAGGGCATCACGCCGTGGAACGATCGGGGGTCTTCGTCGAACACGAGCGGCAGGAAGTAGCGGTCGCCCTCCCACATCGGGAGATCCGCGGCGTCGCGGTCGTCGGGATCCGGGCTGCATGCCAGGAGCAGACGCGGAAGCGGGATCCATTCCAGTCGACCTTCTTCGTTGCTCGACGGAGGAACGCCGGTCCAGGCATCGACGAGGAAGACGAATCCCAGCCAGTCCTCACCGTTCGGCCCGAACCCGGGCCAGCTCACGGTGCCGCGCAACTGCATCGAGGTCACCTCGATCGACGCCTCCTCCCGTAACTCGCGTCGTAAGCCGGCGGCGACGTCCTCGTCGGCCTCCAGCTTGCCGCCGAGTCCGTTCCATTTGCCGAGATGCTCGTCGTCGGGTCGGGCGTTGCGGTGCACGAGGAGGGCGGCGCCGCTCGCACCTGCGTCAGGCGTCCGGTCGATGATGTAGGCCAGCGTGCCGATGATCGGGGTGTAGGCCACGCCCTCAGCCTACGGAGGCCTCCGGGCCGGTCCGATCAATGTGGTCGGACCGTGAAGTCGACGAGACTGGGAGCGCATGAGTCGACGACCCTCCGCCCTGATCATCGACTACACCGGCGTGATCACGGTGCCGCTGTCCATGGGTGGCCGTTCTCGCGCGGAAGCGAACGACACCGACAACCAGCCATCATCGATCGACCGGCTGCGGTCGATGATGTCGCATGAACTGCACAATCCCGATCCGGACGCGCTCTGGAACCGGCTCGAGCGGGGCGAGGCGCCGGTCAGCGAGCTCGTTCAACGGGTCGAGGAGATAGTGCCGGGAGCGGGAGTCTTCTTCAGCGGCGAGAGCCCCGCGACTCTGATGGCTTCCCTCGAGATCCGCACTGACGTCATCGAGCGAATTCGGGGCTGGCGAGGGCGGGGCATCCCGTTGGCCCTGTTGACCAACAACGTCGCAGAGTGGCGGCCCCACTGGACGGCAAAGCTCGACGCTGCCGGAGGACTTTCGCTCTTCGACGTCGTGATCGACTCATCGGAGGTTGGCATGCGCAAACCCGAAGAGCGGATCTACCACCACACGGTCGAGGCATTGAACGAGCGGCTCGGCGTGCGTCTGGCCCCGCGGGACTGCCTCTTCATCGACGACTTCGAACAGAACATCGCGGGCGCGGAAGCGGTCGGCATGGCGACGCTGCTGGCAACGAACGACGACGCGCACTGGGAGGTGCTCGACTCGCTCCTCTGAGTGCGAAATGCCGTCCGGACGCCCGGAGGCGCTTCCAGCAGGCGGGAACTCGCGCGGCTCAGCTGCCGAGCAGCAGCGCGCGCACCCAGGTGCGCATCCCGTCGACACCCTTGCCGCTCGTCGCGCTGACCCAACGGACGTCGTCGATGTGCAGAGCGCATCCTTCGGCAACCTCGACCCGTCGACGTCCGAGCGCCGAGGACTTCAGACGGTCCCCTTTGGTCGCTACGACGGCGTGGGGAACCCCGACGCTCTTCAGCCATTCGAGGAGTTGGACATCGAGCTTCACCGGACCGATCTCTCCGTCGACGAGCGCGACCACCATCACCAGCTGCTCGCGCTGGGTCAGGTAGTTCTCGATCATGGCCTGCCAGCGTCGGCGTTCGGCATCGCTGACGCGGGCGAATCCATACCCGGGGAGGTCGATCACCGCACCGCCGTTGCGGTGGGCGAACTGGTTCAACACCCGCGTGCGGCCCGGAGTGTTCGACACTGTGGCCAGGCCCCTGCGGTTGGCGAGCGCGTTGATGATCGAAGACTTCCCGACGTTCGAGCGACCGACAAACGCCACTTCGGGTCCGAGATCGTCAAACGTCTTATGGTCCACCGCGGACTTCACGAAGGACAGCTCGAGCGGACGGTCGCTCACGACTTCTTCCCCGTGACACGTGCTGCATCGAGCGACGCATCGATGGCTGCGAGTCCGCCCAGCAACTCCGCACCGCTGGGCCAGCCGAAGCCGACGCGGAACGATCGGGGGTCGACCTCGAACCAGTGGCCGGCGCCGACCAGGGTGCCGCCGACCGTGCGAAGGTGTTCGTAGAACGCTCCGATGTCGAAGGCGAACGTATCTCGGATGCGGGGGAAGCACACGACGCCACCTTGCGGTTCGACCCACTCGAGGTCGCGGTGTCCGCTCATCCATTCTCGGACGATCGCGAGATGTCTCTCAACAGTTGCGCGGCGAACGGCCATCAGCTCGGCGCGATGGCGCAGCGCGTGTGCGGCGACGGCTTCGTCGAGCACCGATCCGCAGATCATCATCTGCTCCTTCGCCGCGAGGAGCCGGTCCTGATGGGCCGGATTCCGGGTGATCGCCCAGCCGACGCGGATTCCGGGAAGTCCCATGCTCTTCGACAGTGACGAGATGCTGATGGCCGAAGTGCTCATCTCCGCCGCCCATGGTCGCACTGGTTCGCGGGACAGATCGCGGTAGGTCTCGTCGACCAGCAGCAGGCATCCATGTCGTTCGGCGAGGGCGATGATGTGGGTGCGCTCTTCATCGTTCAAGCAGATGCCCGTCGGGTTGTGTGGGTCTGTGATCGAGAGAACTTTTGTACGCGCGCTTACGAGTGACTCCAGCCGATCGAGATCCGGTCGGTAACCGTCCTTGAACATCAACTGGAGCGGCAGGACGTGTGCGTCGATCGCCCGCGGCGTCTCGATGTTCGTCGCGTAGTTGGGGTGGAACACGACAATCTCGTCTCCGCGTTCGAGGAACGCGGTGTGCACCATGAACAGCGCCATGGCGGCTCCGGCCGTGATGAGTACATCATCGGCGGAGAGTGACTCCCCGAGCCCCGCGACCAAGGCCCGGAGCTCCGGGCTGCCACGATGATCTCCGTACCAGAGCACCTTCTCGCTCAACTCGTTCAGGAGCGAGGCACTGTGCAATCCGAGCTCGGCGATGGACGTATCGCGCATGCTCGATTCGCTGAGGTTGTACCGGATCGTGTCGTACCCGAGCTCCTCAGGCGACTCCACCTCGATCGGCATGCGTCGAAAGTGCACAACGCCAAGGTAATGGTTGGCGGAACCGCGTACCGTCCGATGCCTCCCGCCGTCACGCTGGCGGTACGGGCCGACCGCTGATCGATCGTCATCCGGTGCTCATTCCGGGTTCACATCTGGGTCGGAGTATTGGGAAATGGCCGATGAACTCCGCTCCCGCATCGCTCACCTCGCCCGCCGAAGCGGATTCGGGGCAAGTCCTGCGGCATTGGACGCTGGAGTCGCAATCGGCTTCGACGCCACCGTCGACGTCCTCTTCGATGCCGGGGCTGTGGATTCCGGGGCTGCAGCGACGCCGCCACCGTCGACGTTCACGCTGATCGCACCGCTACCGGGCACTTCGGGTGACGAGAAGAAGGCGCGTAATCAGCTCAAGCGGGTGCAGAACGAGGCACTTGCTCGGTGGTGGCTCGATCGGATGACCGCGGCGGACCGGCCGTTCGTCGAGAAGTTGACCCTGTTCTGGCACGGGCACTTCGCCACCGCAATCGAGAAGGTCGACGAAGCGGTTTTCATGCTCGCCCAGAATCAGATCTTCCGCGCCGGTGGCCTCGGGGGGTTCACCCAGCTCGCACAGGCGGTTGGGAAGGACCCGGCCATGCTCGTGTGGCTCGATGCCAACGACAACAAGAAGGGGAGTCCGAACGAGAACTTCGCCCGAGAACTGATGGAGCTCTTCACGATCGGCATCGGCTCGTACTCTGATGCCGACGTCCGTGAGGCCGCCCGGGCATTCACCGGAACGCGCGTCGATCGACGCTCGGGAACGGTCTCGGTTCTTCCGCGACAGGTTGACGGTGCGCCGAAGACGATCCTCGGCGAGACCCGAGCCTTCGGCTTCGATGACACCGTCTCGTTTCTCGCTGATCGCCCCGAGACCGCGGCCTTTGTCAGTTCGAAGCTTTGGAGCCGTTTTGCGTATCCGGTCGCCGTGAACGACCCCGTGGTGGCCGATCTCGCCTCCGTGTTCCGGGCCCAGGGAACGATCGCCGGCCTGATGAGGGCCATCTTCCGCCATCCCCAGTTCGTGAGTACGACAGCACGCCAGGGACTCGTGAAACAGCCGATCGAATGGGTCGTCGGGTCCATTCGTGCCGTTGGTATGCGCGCGAACGAGTTCGAGGTCCTCGGGCCGAATCTCCTCGCGACGTTGCGCGACCTCAACCAGTTGCCGTTCAATCCGCCAAGCGTGGGTGGGTGGCCGCAGAACGGCTACTGGCTCTCCACGGCGACTTCGTTGGCCCGCCTGCGCTTTGCCAACGGGCTCGCCGCGCGCGCCAATCTCGGCTGGTTGAACGGAGCGGCGGCGAACGCTCGCCCCGACATCATCGCCCGTCAACTCGGCGTCGACGGGTGGAGTCAGGCCACTCGAGCAGGGCTGATCAAAGCATCCAATCCGAGGATCCAGCTCGTCGTTGCCCTGACCAGCCCGGAATACGTGCTCGCATGATGCCGCAACGTCGAACCCCGCCAACTGCTGCCCTCTCGAAGGAATCGATTCAGATGACCCGGACGAAGTTCTCGCCAACACATCGAACGGTGCTCGATCCAACCGGTCAGCGCAACGCCGACGAAGCGATCCACGCGTCGATCCCGATCACACTTCCCGACGGTCGGACCCTCAGCCGGCGTGAGGTCCTCGGTGGGATCGGCGCGACAGCGGCGGCGCTTGCCCTCCCGTCGCTGACCGGCCGTTCCGCGGCCGCCGTCACATCGCCCGCAGCCAGCGGTGGTGTCGCCCGGCGCCCAGGACAGGGCGTGCTGGTGCTCATCACGGCGTATGGGGGCAACGATGGTCTGAACACGATCGTCCCGACCCAGGATGCGGCCTACGCCTCTCTTCGCGGCCCGGCCGGCATCGCCGCGGACAAGACACTGCGCATCGACGACCGCTTCGGGTTCCACCCGTCCTTCGCCGGTATCAAGGCGCTCTTCGATGCCGGAAAGGTCGGCATCGTCCCCGGGGTCGGCTATCCGACACCGAACCGCAGCCACTTCAGGTCGATGGACATCTGGCAGTCCGGCGTGCCCGATCGCGTCGAGCTGACCGGATGGCTCGGTCGATGGCATGACGGAACCGGTGCTGATCCGCTGCGGATGCTCTCGATCGGACCCTCCGTCCCCCGCGCCCTCATCGGGAATCAGAGCAGCGCCTCGGCCATCCCCAACGGAACCTTCACGCTTCCGGGCGGTGCACCGCTGCTGAACGCGTACACCGAGGCGGTCAGAACGCCGGGCTCTGAGCTCGGCGCGTGGGGTGGGCGCATTGCCGCGACCGGCGCTGATCTCCTCCGGGTCACGGCCCGATTGCAGCCGATCCTCACGGCAGGATCGCAAGGGTCGGCCGACGTCAGCCTCGAGGGGGCTCCGGGGGATGCGGCGAGCTATTCGGTGCTCGATCGCCAGCTCTCGGAGGTGTCGACGCTCTTACGGGCCGGTCTCCCGACGAGGGTCTACTCCGTCTCACTCGGTGGCTTCGACACCCATGCCAACGAAGCAGGAACCCACGGTGCGCTCCTCAGCGTGCTCGATCGCGGCGTGACCCGATTTCTCGCCGGTCTCGCCGACAGTCCGCTCGCGAAGGACGTCGTGGTGGTCGTGTACTCCGAGTTCGGCCGTCGCGTGGCGACGAACCTGTCGCTCGGAACCGATCACGGCACCGCCGGGCCCGTTCTGGTCGTCGGTCACGGGGTGCGCGGGGGCATGCACAGCGACTATCCGAGCCTCACCGATCTCGTCGATGGTGATCTGAAGGTCACGACGGACTTCCGCCGGGTCTACTCCACCGTTCTCGAGCAGGTTCTCGGTGCCGATCCAGCGGGCGTTCTCGGCCGTCGTTTCGACCCGCTCGGCTTCTTCTGAAAATCCCCCGACTCCGTTGTGGCGCCACCAACTATCCACGGCCTGTGAGTAGGCCGAAGCGCGCCGCTAGCGTCGCCGACGTGACGGTTGACGGAACCTCGGCCACGGACGCTGGAGCGCGCGGGCGATTCGAGCAAGACCCGAGAATTCCGGTGACGATGCTCACGGCACGCGGCGAGCCGTGGCCCGGGTCACGCGAACAGGCGCTGTGGCGCGATCAGCTTCGTCTCTCGACCCAGCTGCTCATTCGGCTCGATACCGATCTCGCGAGCTCAAACGGACTGTCGATCGCGGACTACGCCGCCCTCGTCGTGATCGCCGAGGGACCGCCCGAAGGCGTGCGAATGTCGACGATTGCTGAGTTCGTGATGATTTCCCGCAGCCGCCTGACGCACTGCGTCGACCGTCTCGAAGCGCGTGGCCTGGTCGAGCGGACCAAGGCCGAGGACGATCGTCGGGGGTTCCTCTGCACCCTTCGCGAAGAAGGTCGGCAGCTCCTCACCGAGGCGGTCCCGGTGCACGTCCGTGGAGTCCGGCAGTACTTTGCCGATCTCATCACCGATGATCACGAGTTCGACGTGATCCAGCGTTTCATCGGCCGGGTCCTGCGCGCGCTCGAGGCACCCGATGGACAACTGCCGCCCGACGGCCACATCACCATCGACGACGTCAGCTCCCATCCCTAACGTTGTCGGCAAACTCGCGGATGTCGCCGTTGCTTCTCGTAGGCTGTCCCCTCGTCGGTCCACGTAGCTCAGGGGATAGAGCAACCGCCTCCTAAGCGGTAGGTCGCAGGTTCAATTCCTGCCGTGGACGCTTTGCCGGGCCCGCGCGTAGAGCGGCGGCGACGCATGGTCTCCGTTACCGTGGTGCATGCGTGGAAGGCCACTTGCGACGGTGGTCGTGGTTGCCCGAGACAGGGGGTTGCCGTCCTTGTCGACCTTCGCGTCTGTCGCGGCTCGTCAGCACCATGGACGAGTTGAGCGGGATTCCAGAGGACAGGGGCGCTGACCATGAGGAGATCTGAGGCGTGCTCCGTTCTCGGGCTCATCGGCGAGTGGGGCCCGACGGAGGTGAAGCGGCAGTACCGACGCTTGGTCGCTGTGGCCCACCCCGACGTCGGTGGCGACGTTGGGGCCTTTCGACGCGTCCAAGCGGCGTACGAACTCCTTGAGGGTTGCTCGTCCGCTGATCCGGGTGCGGGCGACGACGGACTCTCGTGGAGTGTCGGGGGTCGGGACTCCGATTTCCGGGTGGCAACCGGTGCGATGACCTACCTCGCCGTCGAACCGGATCTGCTTGACCATCTCGCCGAGATCTGTCACGCATGGGAAGGCCAGATCACCGACCTGCGCAAGTCGGCGGTGCGCCAGATGGCCTGGCTGGCTGTCGGTGTCGTTCCGATCGGCGCGGTGATCTCGGCGGCGAAGGCCCAGAAGTACCGGTCAACTGGGCGACGGTTCCTGGCAGCGCTCCGAGCCATCAAGGAGGGCGAAGGAATGCGTTCGGCGTCGGCATGGGACGAGCTCGGGCGCACGTACGTTGCGATGCTTGGTCTCTTGGATCTGGAGGCGGCAGCCGCGTCGGTCGATCTGACGAAGTACACCGTCTTCCTCCAACAGCTCGAGAAGGCGCTCGCAATAGGGGACACTGATGCCGTTGACGTCTTGATGCGCGAAGCCCGGCACTTCGGACAGATGCACGACGTTCGGAACTTCATCGACTCGTCGACGTCGGTGACGACGACGCCACCGAAGTCGACGACGCAGCGCTTCGCCCACGCGATGGGTCGACGAGTCGGTTCGCTACGACGGTGAACGAGATGATGCGATCCGCAGCAGGTGCCGAGATAGGTTCTGCTCTGCGGTAGTCGGCTCGGCATCCGGTCGGGACGCCGGCAGCGGAGGAACGATGAAGGATCACCGACCCGTAGTGCTCGGACTCGTTGTCGTGCTCGCGTCGATGACCTCTGCGGCGTGCACGGAAGAGGCTCGTGCCGACCTCGCCAGGTCGGCCTTCGTCAAGACCGTGAACCTCAAGTGCAAGCTTTCCAAGTCCGAGGCGAAGCTGGCGTGGAACCTCGCCGGCGAGCTGGGAGTTGATGCTCAGGCCCGAGAAGCAATGACCTCGGCACGACGCGCAACCGATCGGCTCATCGCCCAGGTTGACAGCGTCGGCGGACCGCCGGACGCCACCGATCAGCTCAAGGAGGCGCTGCGTTCCTCTCGGGACATTGTTGCCGGCGTGAGCAAGGGATCGATCACCACATCGGAAGGCCGGGCCCAACTGGCATCGCTTCGCAAGAAAGCACGCGCTCAGGGCTTCGGTGAATGCGTCGATCTCTGAAGAAGTGGGTCGACCATGTCAGCGAGAGATGATCTCCGCCCCCTCAGCCGCTTCGCTGCGGCCCGTGTCGGAGCGCCTGAAAGGTGCTCTGTCCAACGGTTCTCTTGCGCTCCGCGATACGACCCGCGAGGTAACCCGGGTAGTTCCTGATCCCCTCGTGAATCGGCGACCCCGCCGCGAGGCATCGGTAGTCGGTGAGGAGCACACGGACGGCGCTGGTCCGACGTGTGGCCGGCGTCGACCGGACCCAGTGATGGACACGACCGAGCGGCGAAATCCGGATGGTGTCGATCGCTCGTCGGGCTTGTGTCGGGAGACCGAGCTGCAGATGATCGTCGAGGTAGCCGAGCGCTTCGCGCACTCCGAGGGTGACACCGAGCGCGTCGGCGTCATCGTTTAGGCGATGCCAGTCGATCGGACCGCCATGACGGACGAGAAGCGTCGCGTCAGCGGCCCATCGGCAGTTCGGGATGTACCGATCATGCGCGGCGCTGCTCAGCGTTCGCAGCAGATGGTCGGTCGGATCGAGCGTCCGGCGCACATGACCTTCCGGATGAACGCTCGCGCGGCCGAGCGCGCGCTGATCGAACGTCGGATCAAGCCCGAACCCGCGCAGCGTCGTGTGCAGGCGCAGCTTCTCCGCAGGGCCGCGGTTCAGTGCCGTCCCGACGACCAACGAGGCATCACGTTCGGCGTCACGTCGTGCACCGGTGCCAACGAAGCCGAGTTGCTCGATGATCCCGACGGCGTCGCTGAACTCTTGTCCTGTTACGAAGAGGTCGACGTCACCTAGCGGCCGCGTGGCGCTGTCGTTGTACGCGAGATGAGCGATCGCTGCCCCGTTGATCACGACAGGGTGGACGCCACCGTGCTCGAGTGCGCCGATGACTGACCCGGCCATGGAGCGCAACATTGTCGACGTGTAGACGGAGCGCCGGTAGACGCCTCGTATCCGGTCGAGTCCCGGGTGGTCGTCGCCGCGGACTTCGATGGACCGGAGCAGCAGCGGAAGAAGGCGAAACGAGCCTCCGTCGGTGTGATCCAGGTCGACGGTCGATCGCCACTGTGAGAACGCGTCCTCAGCCGGTTGGCCGCTGAGGAGCGCGGCTTGGAGAAGGAGCGTCTGGGAGTGGTTGGGAAGCCATCGCACAATCATCAGGATTCTCCGACGGCGGCCGGCGGGTTCTTGCGAAGACCGTGGACATGCTCTCGGAGAACGTCGAAGTAGCTGCCGTCCACCAACGCCGCTCGGGACACGTTCGCCGAGTGGATTCTCCTGTCGGCGACGATCTCGTCGATCATTTGGAAGACGGCGCCCCGTCGCTTCGCAACCGCGATCCACCGGAGCCAACTCACGTTGTCGTCGTTGAACGGCCCGATCAGTTCGAAGGCCGCTCTCCGGATCAGAGTCGCGGTTGCGAGAGGCCCGGAGTACGGCGCGCTCGCGTTCGGCGTCGTCGACGAGAACTCCTCGTCGAGGATGTTCACGAGCTTTCCCGAAACGAGATCCGCACGGCTCGCGGCGGCCGCGTTGCGCAACGACGTCACGGCTTCGGGGCGGAGACGATCGTCGGCATCGAGGAACAGGACGAACTCGCCGCTCACCAGGTCGAGACCGGCCCGCCGAGCACGGCCGGCGCCACCGTTGGTCAGCCTCAGCGTGGTTGCTCCCAGCGTCCGGGCGAGGTCGAACGTGTCGTCGTCCGAACCGTCGTCGACGACAATAAGTTCGCGTATAACCAATGACTGGCGGCGCACGCTGCCCACGGAGTCGGGAAGGAACCTCGCGGCGTTGAACGCCGGGATGACGACGCTCACCGACCCGTCGGCGTTCACGGTCCAACGCCCTTCGCGAGAAGTCGGGGCACGTCCTCGGCGAAAACGGCGCGGCCGAACCCCGAGCGGGAGAGAAACGTTCGATGGACTTTGCGGATCCGGTGCTGCAACGCCGAAAACCCGTCGGGTCCGAGCTGGCGATGGAACGCCCCGACGCGATCGCCGATGCTGTCGAGATCGTTCATCGCCACCCACACTCCGAGCGTCGCCCAGTCGATCCGATCGGCGAAGGGCAGCACCATCGCTGTATCGACGATGACGGGGATGCGACCGGCCGCCAGCGTCTCGTAGAGTCGATAGGAGAAGTTGCCGGCTCCCCGGACACAAAGCACGTAGTCGCTGTCCGCCATGTTCGAGTGGAACGCGGCGAGGTGTTCGGCCCTCTCGTCAGGGGCAAATTCCGCGAAGAACCGGTCCCGTTCAATGATCGATGGCTGGATAGCCGAGCTCGATCGCAGTCCTGCCAGTGCCCGTTGGCGGATAACGAGCCCGACGTTCATCGGGGATCCGAGCGAGATCGCTACTGCCCCGTCACCCTCGTTTCGATCGTTGTCGACGGGCGCGATGGCGATGGGTCCATGTCGTCGAGCACGTAGCGCTGAAGCAAGCGCGGCGCTCGTTGTCTGGCCCACGAAGGACACGACGGGCGTTGGTGACCAGTCACGAACGCGCACGGAGTGTGGATCGATCGAGTTGGCGAAAGCAGGCCTGGCGAACTCGTCGATGTACGTCACTCCAGCGAGCATCGATGTCCGATAGACGATGCCGCCGATCGAAGCGAGGCCGAGAGGCTTTGTACTGTCGAAGTCAGCGAGCACGAGCGTGCGCCGACCCATCCGACGTACGCCCTCGATCGCGCCACGCGCCTCATCCTCGGCCCGCTGGGCGCATACGACCTGCCACGCGTTCGAGAGCATTGCGATGTCGGCGTCGTCAACATGATCAACGAGGGTTACGACAGGCGTCGAGTGACTCGCCGAGTGAGGCCATCGCCCATGAGTTGCCAACGAGTCTGCAAGGAACGTGGTCGGAAGTGAATCGCGCGTCGCGACGAGGGCAATGCGAGTGGTCACCGGGGCCGTCCGGCCGTTGCCAAGAGCAGTCGCTCGTAGGAATCCAGGCAACGCTCCCACGAGAAGTAGGCCCTGATTCGCGTCCGCGCCTGTCGTCCGTACGCGTGAGCGCTGATCGGATCATCGATCAGCCGCGACATGGCGTCCGCCAACCCGACGATGTCTCCCGGCCGCACCAGCAATCCGGTTTCGCCGTCCGCCACGACCTCGATCAGCCCGCCGACTCTCGAAGCGACGACGGGTCGGCCAGATGCGCCGGCCTCGGCGGCGATGAGACCAAATGGTTCGGCCCACGTTGATGGAACCACAACCGCAGTCGCCCGGCGGAACTCCTCCTGCAACGCCGGCCGGTCGAGCCACCCGGGGAACTCCACGCGGCCGGCGACCCCCAGACGTTGCGCCAGCCACGAGAGTTGATTCAGCACCGGTCCCGATCCCGCAATGACCAAGGTCGCCTTTGGGCAGCGCTCAGCAAGAATCGCAAAGGAGCTCAGCAACACGGCGAGCCCCTTCTCCGGAGCGAGTCGGGAAGCGCTGAGAAAACGTTGCGAGTCGGGAACCGGTTGGGGATCATCATTGGCGATCGGGACGCCGTTGTACACCACCGATGACTTGTCCGCCGCCCACGGTGCCCACCCGAGGATTTCCCGCAGAGTGCTCTGCGAAACAGCACTGATGCGGGAGGCGGCGTCGAGGAGTTTCGCTGTCGATGACTCTTCCCCGGCCCGGAACTCGTCGACCATCCCGTGACAGGTGTAGAGCAGTGGAATCGCTCGCACGGAGGGATCGGAGCTCAGGTACAGGAAAGCGTCCGGTCCGGTGCCGTGCATGTGAATCACATCCGGACCAAAGGCTGCCGTGATTTCAGTCAGCGCCTGCCGGAGACGGTGGAGACCCCGAAGGTCGCGTCGCTCGATTGCTTCGCGGATGGCCAAGCGGTGGACGACAACGCCCGGGCCGAAATGGACTTCGTCCACCCCGTGAGTGTGAGGTTCGGGGTCGTCGCCGACCGCTGGACCGATGATGTCGACCCGATGGCCACGGCCGACCAGATCCTTGACGAGGTCGCGGACGAGCAGCTCCTGTCCGCCGACGGTGGGGAGCAGTCGGAACGACCAGACGAGAACTCTCATGGGCACTCGTGAGCGAGGAAGTTCTCGATCGCCGCAGCATTCCGCTCGGTGTCGGAACAGAGCCGGAGTCGGTAGGTCGGTGTCGAACGGACGAACTCGGTGATCCGGTAGAAGGATTCTGGACGTCGGTCGGCGAGGACGAAGGAGCTCGGAAGAACTGCTCGCAGCGCGTCCATGCGACCCATCGGCGTCAGCGACGGTGCATCGTGGCCGACCTCCGGAACAACGATCGCGTGGATCTGCTGCGCATCAACCAACGCACCGGGGTAGCGGCCGTTGACCAGGACCAGTGATTTGTCGTCGTCTCCCCACTGCTCGTGGACGTCGGGAGGCTCCACGTCAACGGGCGACCACGCCGGGCTGGTTCGGTGCAACCTGGCCGTTTGGTACAGGGCCCGAACTGTCGACGAAGTGTTCGGCTCGACCGGTGAAGGGTCAAGCAGGATGAAATCGTCGCCGACAGTGGTCATGCCACGACGGATGCCCCCGACAACGCATGTGGATTTTCCCGATCCTCCGATCGCACTGATCAGCACCGCCCGACCGTCGATGCCCAGGGTGCCTCCGTGGACCATCGTGAGACCAGTTGAACCGAACACGTTGTCGAGGATCGGTCGGAGCGGTGCCGCTCGTTCCCAGGGGGGGATGCTGAGACCCGCCCGCCAGAGCAGAGCCCAACGCTCCTCGTTGCACAGGACCGTGATCGTCCGGTTCTGCTGGTCGCACCGGAGCTCCACTCCCTCGGCGGCGACGACGTTGTCGGTCCAGGCCCACTCGAGCGGGAGAGCGTCGTCACGGAGATGGTTCACGATGTCAATGGTCCAACTCGCCGTCGCGGTGGAGACGTCTTCGATGTATCGATCGCGTCCAACAAGTGCATCAGTGACGAAGCGCAGCGATGCCGCGGTGGTTGTCCGAACGGTCACCTGCACCCCGGCGACGAAGAAGTCAGCCTGCTGGCGCCCACCCGCATCGGAGGCAATCATCGCGCCTCGATGGCGCAATGATTCGGCAAACTCCCGTGGTCGGCGAGCGCCGCCGACGCTGACTGCCGCTGTCACTACGGCCCCGCCTACTGACGGAGCAGTGGCCAGCCGCGATCGTCGACCTCGTGAATCGGGTCGGCAAGCAGGAGCTCTTCCATGTCGGTGTACTTTACGAAGACTTCCCGATCGGACAAGCGGGACAACGAGTCGGGCCCCACGGCGAGGCCTTCGACCACCAGCGCCGCCAGCACATCGTGTTCGTCGACCGACGGCGAAACAATCGTGGGCGTAGAGATCCCCGACCAAACCGACCCGGTCATCTCATCGAAGGTGTAATACGAGCCCGTGAGCGCATTGATCACGATGGTTTCTCCATCGAGGGTGTCGCTCATGACATGGGGAGGAATGCTGTATCCGTCGAACATTACGGTGGACGTTAGCAACGCCTACCTGGAGTCTCAGGTTGTCTCAGCCGATTCGGTCAAACGACGGTGTTCTTTTCGAAGATCAGGCGAAGTCCGTGAAGGGTGACCCACGGGTCGTTGTGGTCGACGGTCCGGCAGAACGGCGCAATGACCGCTCCGAGCCCGCCCGTGGACACCACCGTCGCGCTCTCCCCGAGCTCATCTTCGATTCGCCCGCACATCCCGTCGATCATCGACGAGTAGCCGTAGAGAGCACCCGACTGGAGCGACTCCGCCGTCGACTTCCCGATGACTCCCCGCGGCTCGACGAGTTCGACACGACGCAGCGCCGCTGCGCGTTGGAACAGTGCTTCGAGCGAGATCTCGACCCCGGGGACGATCGCGCCACCGAGGTATTGCCCCTTGGCCGAGATCACGTCGAAGGTCGTCGCCGTGCCGAAGTCGACCACGATCGTCGGGGAACCGTAGCGATCGAGCGCACCGACGGCGTTCGCGATGCGGTCGGCTCCGACCTCCTTGGGATTGTCGTAGAGGACCGGCATCCCGGTCTTCACACCCGGTTCGAGCACCATCGCGGTGAGATCGAGGTAGCGCTCGCACATTCGCCGAAGGTGCGCGGTCGCCCGGGGCACGCCCGAACAGATCGCCACGCCGTGGATGTGCTCGCCCGAGAAGTCCTCCGCCCGGGAAGAGAAGAACTGTCGAAGCAGCATGGCCAGCTCATCAGGGGTGCGTTCGGCATTGGTCGCGATCCGCCAGTGATCGGCCAGGTCCGACCCGTTGGTGATGCCGAGTTCGTCGCTCGGGTACGCGCCGAACACGGTCTGGGTGTTTCCGACGTCGATGACCAGGAGCACGTCGCCAGGTTAGACATCCCCCGACCGGGCGTTGTGGTGGAGCGAGAGTGCGAAACGTTGACGGTTCCCCACCCGGTCGGGTGGGAGACTTGTCGACCGCTATGACGACCGCTGACGTTCCTTACCGCTTTGCTCCGACACATTCGACGGCCGCGGTTGTCGCCGAGTTCGGCGCCGAGGGCGTCGTCGCCGACGCCACCGAGACCACGAGCGAAGTGACGGTCGCCGGGCGGCTGATGCTCCGTCGTGGGCAGGGCAAGCTGGCCTTCGGTCAGCTCCAGGACTCGACCGGCCGCATACAGCTGTTCGCGCCGGCCGACGTCACGCCCCACTTCGACTCCTTCACCTCGCTCAGCCTCGGCGACTGGATCGGCGTCACCGGTCTCGTCATGCGAACGAAGAAAGGCGAGCTGTCGATCAAGGTCACGTCGTGGACCCTGCTGGCCGAGGCGAAGCGACAGTTCCCCGACAAGTGGCACGGACTGACGGACACCGACACCCGCTATCGGCAGCGCTACGTCGACCTCGTCGTGAACGAAGAGTCGCGGACCACCCTGGTCAATCGATCCCGGATGATCTCGCTCATGCGGCGCTGGCTCGAGGACGAGCACGGCTTCCTCGAAGTCGAAACGCCTCTTCTCCAGCCCATCCCGGGGGGCGCGTTGGCTAAGCCGTTCACGACCTACCACAACGCGCTCGATCTGCCTCTGTTCCTGCGCATCGCGCCCGAGCTCTACCTCAAGCGCCTTGTCGTCGGCGGGCTCGAGCGGGTCTTCGAAATCGGCCGGGTCTTCCGCAACGAGGGTTTGTCACCGCGGCACAACCCGGAGTTCACGATGCTCGAGATCTATGCCGCCTACTGGGACTACGAGGACCAGATGCAGCTCACGGAGAACGTTGTCGCCTATCTGTGTCAGCAGCTCAACGGCACCACGAAGATCGCTTACGGCGACAGGGAACTCGATCTCACTCCGCCCTGGCCCCGAAAGACGCTCAGCGCGCTTACCAGCGCGGCGATCGGCGTCGATGTTTCGATCGAGACGCCGGTAGATCAATTGCGTTCGCTGTGCGTCGAGAACGGCGTCGAGGTGAAGCCGGGGTACGGTCCGGGCAAGCTGCTCCTCGAGCTCTACGAGAAGACGGTCGAGCACACGCTGTGGGATCCCGTGTTCGTGTGCGACTACCCGAAGGAAGTGTCGCCGCTGGCCCGCGATCACCGCACACTGCCGAACATGACGGAGCGATTCGAAGGCATAGTTGCCGGACGCGAGCTCTGCAACGGCTACTCCGAACTCATCGATGCGGCCGAGCAGAAGTCACGCTTCGAGGATCAGGTTCGGCAGTCCGACTACGACGACGAGGCAATGGTCATGGACCACGACTACGTTCGAGCGCTGGAATACGGGCTTGCGCCCACCGGTGGCCTCGGAATCGGCATCGATCGACTCGCCATGCTTCTCACGAACACCACCACGATTCGCGACGTGATCCTCTTCCCGACGCTTCGGCCGGAGCAGTTTTCCTAGCGCAGCTACCGTCGCTTCCGGTGGCGATGACCACCGGCAACTCCGGAGTGCTTCAACCTTTGACAGAATGATGATCGTGCGCGTGCGGGTCTTCCCCCTCGTAACGCCCCGTCTCGGCATCATCAGCGCGCTTTGTGTCAGCGCACTGATGATCGCGACGACGGGAGCGTCGGCCCAGACCGATACCTCGGTGCCGTCCACGGGCGCCGGCACCCCGGTGGTCGACTCCGCTCCGCCGGCCCCGACCACCACGGTCGCGCCGAAACGTACGCTTGTGATCACCGGCCGCGGGTTCGGCCATGGTCGCGGGCTTGGTCAGTGGGGCGCCTATGGGTACGCGACCACCAAAGGCTGGACGAGCCGCGACATCCTCGACCACTTCTACGGAGGGACGGTCCCCGGAGCAGTGTCGCCAACGTCGGCAATCGGCGTGCGTATCAGCGCGCTCGACGCCAAACCACTTGCCGTGTACCAGCCGAAAGGCCGCCTCTATCTTCGCGTCGAAGGTGCGGCCGGTCTGATCGTCCCGCCGGCGCTCACCGTCGGAGCCGCTGTCGCTCCCGTCGCCGCGGTGCCGATCTCCGATCCGGTCGTCGGTGCGGCCGTGACCGTTCCCGCCGGGGCTGATTCGGCCTCTGCGACAACGACCACGATCGCGCCGGCCAACGCAACCATCATCGACCCGCCCCTGTTGTCCGGTCCGGGCGCCGCGGTCCGGATCCGCCTCTCCCGGGGGGCATGGGAGATCAGCGATGCGCCCAGCTGTTCCGGACCGTGGACGGTGCGGACCTCGCTGTCGTCACGGACGGTGACGATCACGACCGGGCCGGTCGACCCCGCCGCGAATCCCGACGACCAGACCAACATGCTCCAGGTGTGTGAGGACGCACAGCGCAGGGTCTACCGCGGCGACATGCTCGCGATCACCGATGGCAAGATCCAACGGAGTGTCAACCTCGTGGGCTTGGAGGCATACCTGCGTGGCGTCGTGCCGCGCGAGATCTCGGCCTCGTGGGGGGACAGCGGACTGGAAGCGGTGAAGGCGCAGGCCGTGGCTGCTCGTTCCTATGCGGCCGCCGAGAAGCGCTCCGGATTCTCGAACACCTGCGACACGATCTCATGTCAGGTCTACGGCGGACGTGGGGTCGTCACCGCAAAGGGGTTCACGTCCCTCGAAGACCCGCGGACCGATCGCGCGATCGCCGAGACGGCAGGGGAGATCCGGGTCAACCCGAAGACCGGCGTCGCCATCCGGACGGAATTCTCCGCGTCCACCGGTGGGCACACTGCCGGAGGAGAATTCCCCGCCGTCGTCGACGAGGGCGACGCCGTGGATCCGAACCCCAATCGCAACTGGGAGCGCCGTCTGCCCGGGAACGCCGTCGGAAAGAGCACAAAGCTGGGCGCGTTGATCGACGTGAAGGTCACCGCACGTGATGGCATCGGTCCTGACGGCGGTCGCGCCAGCAGCGTGGCCCTCGTCTACGAGAAGGGTTCGGTGTCCGTCTCCGGGGCCGAGTTCATGCGAACGTTCTCCCTCAAGTCGTCCTACTTCTTCACCCAGATGCTCGTCGATGGCTCGTCCTCCCCGTCGGCCGATGCTGTGGCAGCCACCCCCGACACCGCACCGGGGCAGGCGCTCACCGGGGACGCGGGCGGACCGGTCGCCGCGCTGGGGGCACTGCCGGTCGGCGTGCTCACTCCAGCGGCGACGCCTGAGTCGACGTCCACCGGGGTGACCACCACAACGAGGAAGTCCAAGACGAAGACCACCACGGTGAAGACCAACCCGAACACCACCGTCGTCGCTGTCGCGGTAGCCGTCGGTGCGAGTCCGGTCGTCACGGTTGTCGGGGGCGCCGATGTCGGCACGCCCACGACGGTGAAACCGGTCCCGAAGAAGACGACGAAGAAGAAGGCGAGACGCTGACCCTGCGAACCGGCGTCGCGGCGGCTCGTCGCTGACCCTGGAGCGCCTATGCGGGGAGGCGATCGAGCAGCGAATGCCCGAAGCCGGCGAGCTGGGTCCTCGCCATCGACGCGGGCAGTGCCCCGAGGGCGGACGCCGCTTCGTCGGCAAAGCCCCGCGCCACCGAAACCGCCTGCTCAACGCCGTCGGATGCGCGCACGAGCTTGCGCAACTGGTCCACCAGCGAACGATCGACCGGAGCCCCGAGCATGCCCCGGAGTTCCTCGCCCACCACCGGATCACGGAGTGCGCGCAGGAGAGGAAGGGTGTACACGCCCTCGACGAGATCGTTCCCGGCCGGCTTGCCCAATTGCTCGTCGGTGGCGACGATGTCCAAGATGTCGTCGACGATCTGAAACACCATTCCGATGCGCTGCCCGAAGACCGTCAGGGCCTCGGTCTCGGATCTCGTCATCCCGCTGGTGATCGCTCCGACCCGTGATGCCGCCGCCATCAGCGATGCCGTCTTGCCGTCGATGGATCGAAAATAGGCCTCCTCTGCCCGATCCAGTCGAAACAGGGACTGCAGTTCGGCCACCTGACCCTTGCACAGCTCACCAATGGTGAAGCCGAGTAGGCCCGAGACCTCGACCCCGAGCGAGGCCGCGATCTGGGCCGAGACGGCCAGGCAGAAGTCTCCGGCCACGATGGCCGCAAAGTTGCCGAACCGGGCGTTCGCCGTGGGCTGACCTCGGCGGGTGGCCGCTTCATCCATCACGTCGTCGTGGTAGAGGGAGCCGAGGTGGACGAGTTCCACTGCCACGGCACCGCGGACAACGCTGTGGACGACGTGGCCCGGTCCGGCATAGGCCGCGGCCAACGACATGACCGGTCGGAGGCGCTTCCCGCCGGCGACGATCAGGTTGCGCGCCACTTCGGTGAGGAACGGGTCCTCCGTCACCACAGACGAAACCAGTTCGTCTTCGACCCGGCGGAGATCGTCCTCGAGAAAGGGAAGATCGAGCGGGAGCGCAGTTTTGCTCACCCGTCCAGGCTACGGCACCTCGCCGACTACTGCGCAGGCCGGGAGCAGCGCTTCGAGTTGCGTCGGTCACGCTTCTCGGCGGCAGAAGTATCTCCCAAAACGCCGCAAATAGGTCTTGCGGCATCTCAAGTCGGACGCAGGTCCGCCGATGTGACGAAGGACTAGTCGGAGAAGATGGCAACCTTGGAACGTTGCGGCCTTCTGCGGCGTTAGAGACTGTGTAAGCAACGAGTGAACAACGGTTCGGTCTGTAGAGAGCGACCCGCCAGTACACTTTCAGTATCCCCAACGGTCTCGAGGAGGCTCCGTTGTTCGAACGTTTCACTGATCGGGCCCGTCGAGTGGTCGTGTTGGCGCAAGAAGAAGCGCGCCTGCTCAACCACAACTACATCGGGACCGAGCACATCCTCCTCGGCCTCATTCACGAAGGTGAGGGCGTCGCCGCCAAGTCGCTCGAGTCCCTCGGGATCTCGCTTGAGGCCGTGCGAGCGCAAGTCGAGGAGATCATCGGGCAGGGTGGCAACTCGCCGTCCGGCCACATTCCGTTCACCCCACGAGCCAAGAAGGTCCTCGAACTCTCGCTTCGCGAGGCGCTCCAACTCGGGCACAACTACATCGGGACCGAGCACATCCTGCTCGGGTTGATCCGCGAAGGCGAGGGCGTCGCGGCGCAGGTCCTCGTCAAGCTGGGCGCTGACCTCTCACGCGTCCGCCAACAGGTCATCCAGCAGCTTTCCGGCTATCAGGGCTCGGGCCAGACCGGTGACGCCGCCAAGGGCGGCCAGCCCACGGCTGCGGGCGTCGGTGCGTCAACCGGAGCGGCCGACGCTCCGCAGGGTTCGCTTGTGCTCGACCAGTTCGGCCGCAACCTCACCGCCCTTGCCCGCGAGAACAAACTCGACCCGGTGATCGGCCGCGAGAAGGAGATCGAGCGCATCATGCAGGTGCTCTCGCGTCGAACCAAGAACAATCCGGTGCTCATCGGCGAGCCTGGCGTCGGCAAGACGGCGATCGTCGAAGGGCTGTCCCAGCGCATCGTCGCCAACGACGTGCCCGAAACCATCAAGGACAAGCAGGTCTACACGCTCGACCTCGGCGCACTCGTTGCCGGCAGCCGCTACCGCGGCGACTTCGAGGAACGCCTCAAGAAGGTGCTCAAAGAGATCAAGACCCGTGGCGACATCATCTTGTTCATCGACGAGATTCACACCCTCGTCGGTGCGGGTGCGGCCGAGGGCGCGATCGACGCGGCGAGCATCCTCAAGCCGATGCTCGCCCGCGGTGAGCTGCAGACCATCGGGGCAACGACCACCGAGGAGTACCGCAAGCACCTCGAAAAAGACGCCGCCCTCGAGCGTCGCTTCCAGCCGATCAAGGTCGAGCAGCCGTCGGTGGCGCACACCGTCGAAATCCTCAAGGGTCTGCGCGATCGCTACGAGACGCATCACCGTGTCACCATCACCGACCAGGCGCTGGTTGCCGCGGCGAACATGGCCGACCGCTACATCGCCGACCGTCAGCTCCCGGACAAGGCCATCGACCTGATCGACGAGGCCGGCGCCCGTTTGCGCATCAAGCGCATGAAGACGCCGCCCGACTACCGCGAACTCGAGAACGAAGTCGCCAAGGTCCGCAAGGACAAGGAAGCGGCGATCGAGAACCAGCAGTTCGAGGCTGCGGCCAAGCTCCGCGACCAGGAGAAGGACCTTCTCGAGCAGAAGACGGCGAAGGAAGCCGAATGGAAGGCTGCCGGCGTCGACCTCTTCGACGAAGTCGACGAGGAAGCGATCGCCGACGTGCTCGCCATGTGGACCGGCATCCCGGTGTCCAAGCTCACGGACGCCGAGACCGAGAAGCTCCTCCGCATGGAGGACGAACTCCACAAGCGAGTCATCGGTCAGGAAGACGCGATCAAGGCCGTGTCGCGCGCAATCCGTCGCACCCGTGCCGGGATCAAGGATCCCCGCCGGCCGAGCGGTTCGTTCATCTTCCTGGGCCCGACGGGTGTCGGCAAGACCGAGCTGGCGAAGACGCTGGCCCAGTTCCTCTTCGGTGACGAGCAGGCGCTGATCCGTCTCGACATGAGCGAGTACCAGGAGAAGCACACAGTCAGCCGTCTGGTGGGTTCGCCCCCGGGCTACGTCGGCTACGACGAAGGTGGCCAGCTCACCGAAGCGGTGCGCCGTCGCCCGTTCTCGGTCGTGCTGTTCGACGAAGTCGAGAAGGCCCACCCAGACGTGTTCAACACGCTCCTGCAGATCCTCGAAGACGGTCGCCTGACCGACTCCCAGGGACGCTCGGTCGACTTCAAGAACACCGTGATCATCATGACCTCGAACCTCGGCACCGCCGAGTTGCGCAAGGCCACGCTCGGCTTCTCGAAGACCAGCGAAGCAGTCTCCTATGAGCGCATGAAGGACAAGGTCATGGATGCGCTCAAGGCGCACTTTCGTCCCGAGTTCCTCAACCGTATCGACGACACGATCGTCTTCCACGAACTCTCCATGAGCGAAGTCGTCCAGATGGTCGACTTCATGGTCCGTCGCTTGGCCGAGCAGCTCACCGTCCAGGGGATCTCGATCGAACTCACCGGTGACGCCAAGCTGGAGCTGGCCCGCCAGGGGTACGACCCAACCCTCGGCGCCCGTCCGCTTCGTCGGGCAATCCAGCGGCTGGTCGAAGATCCGTTGTCGGAGAAGCTCCTGGAAAAAGAGTTCCACACCGGTCAGTCGATCATCGTCGACGCCATCGACGGCAGCATCGTGTTCACGGCGAGTGACACCGTCCTTCCCGACGACCTGACGGCATCTGGCGCCGACGAGCCCGTCGCAACCCCGTCCGACTGAACGTCGTCGGCCGGAAGTTCTGTGCGAAGGGCCCGCTTCGGCGGGCC
>JANLRD010000158.1:0-2760 GCA_031368215.1 Acidimicrobiia bacterium
GCGGTCGGCTTCGACGACACCAAGGTCCCGGTAGCCGATCACGAGTGGGACAAGATGACCAAGCTCGGCTTCGAGAAGGAGATGCTCGGCCTCTACATCAGCGACCATCCACTGCTCGGAGCCCAGGCGTCGCTGCGCAAGACCTGCGACCTCACCATCGCCGAGCTCCGCGAAGGTCGGGCCACTCCGACGTTCTTGGGCGAAGGCCGCGAATCCAACACGAAGACGGTCGGCGGCATCATCACCGGGTTGACCCGCAAGTACACGAAGAAGGGCGAGCTGATGGCCGTCTTCACGCTCGAAGACCTCGACTCGGCCATCGAGGTCATGGTCTTCCCGAAGACGATGCTCGAAATCGGCTATTTGCTCGCCGACGACGCGCTCGTCACGGTGCGCGGCCGTCTCAACGAACGCGACGAAGCCCTCTCCCTCGTGGCGATGGACATCCGCAAGATCGAGTTCGTCGCCGACAACATCGCTGTCCCACTTCGGCTGCTGGTGAACGACCGGGCGCTCGCCCCGCACACGCTCGAGGCCCTCAAGGAACTTCTCCTCGCCCACCCGGGCGACTCCGAGGTGTTCCTCCGATTCGGCACCCAGTCGGTGCGCCTGCCTCCGCAGTTCCGTGTTGATCACTCGAATCGCCTGGTCAGCGAGCTGCGGGTGCTCCTCGGGGAGAACGCGGTCGAGCGATGACACGTGGGCGGTGCCCGGTCGGTGTGCATCATGGCTGCGTGGCGGATCACGAGCTCGTCGGCATCGGCCGGCCTGAGGATCGTGTCACGGGCCTGCAGTAGACTCCTTCCTGCCAACTCGGGGGTCGTCTTGGCATTGCTTGACGAGGAGAGACACAACGCATGTCGATGATCGCGGAAACGAAAGACTGCACGGCCCTCTCCGACGCCGAGTTGAGCGAGCTTGCTGACCTGTGTGTCGGCGGCATTGCCGGATTCGACATCGGACTGCTCTCGAAGCAGCGCGAGCTCTGGGTTCTCGTCACCCAGGTGCGGGAGAACGACAAGCTCCAGGCATTCGGCTTCTGCACGCTCGAGCGGATCGGCGGCACGCCGAGCATGCTGATGGGCCTGGTCCATGTGCGTCGCACCGCCAAGCGTGACGCCGCGCTGAAGGCGCTCATGAACGATCAGCTTCGCCGCTCGCTGCTGGCCTTCCCGGATGAAGACGTCCTCGTCGGGACACGGATGATCGATCCGGGTGCTTTCGCTGCCTTCAAAGGTCTCGAGGACATCGTTCCCCGGCCCGATCACAAGGCATCGGGCGAGGAACGGGCCTGGAGTCGCCGGCTGGCCAAGCGCTTCGGTGCCGAGCATCGCGTCGACGACCGGGCGTTCATCATCCGTGGAGAGGGAGAGCCAGCGCCGTGCCTCGACTTCGAGTCCGCCAAGCCGGAGTCGATCAGCGCCGACGTGGCCCAGTTCTTCGCTCCGCTCGACCGCGCCAACGGCGACGTCGTCGTCACCTTCGGCTGGGCGATGGCAGAAGACCTCGCCGCCCGCATCGCTGCGCTGGGCGCCTGAGCGCAGCGGCGGCTCGCCGGGCGGTGAAGGGCTGCGCGGCTTCTACGCCGCAGCGCTGAACTCGACGAGGATGCGCTCCGCATCCTCGGCCCGCTGGATGCGCTCCTCGATCAGCGCTTGCTGCGCTTGCGACAATTGGCGGGGTTGCTCGGTGGTAGCCCAGGTGACCAGACCGCCCCAGAACCGGTTGATGAGTTCCGACCCGGCGATTTCTCCGTCGGCCATGGTCCGGAAACGGACCGTGCACAACTCGCCGAGGTAAAGCTGCAGCGACGACACGTGGATCTCCTCGTCCGTGCGGATGCGTCCGACGATCTCGGCCGCGAGTTCGGCCTCGGCCCGGCGATCGGCGAAGAGGTCGGGCGTCCGCAGGACGGCCTGAGTCGCGGCAAACCCGATCTCGGCGCGGAACTCGATGATCAGAAGATTCATCAGCAGTGAGAGCAGACCCTCGACTGCGGGGGAGACCTCGGGCATGAAACGCCGCCCGGCCTCTGGGCGTGAGATGTTCTCGGGTGGCTCGACGTCGGGGTAGGCGCCGGGTCCGAATGCGAGATCCCTCGCGGCGAACCACATCTCGTCGTGACCGCCGATGCCGATGTCGGGCTGTCCGCCCTCGTCGATGCCGTGGGCGTAGAGCAGGCCGCGGTTCAGGTGTCCGATGGCCATCTCGCAGATGTCGTCGACGATGTACGGCTGCAGGTCGGGAAAATCGATTTCAGCGAGCAGGCGCCCGCGTGCTTCGATCTTGCCGGTGATCGTGAGGCTGTTCCAGAACGTCTCACCCAGGCCGTGGCGCAACAGCACCAAAGACTGCGCGACGGTCGGCGTACGTGCGCCGTCGAGGAGCGAGGAGTGGGCATCGAAGATCGCGCCGCCGCGCGCCCCGAGCGCGTTGGTCCACGCGTCGAGGGCGGCGACCCGACCGAGCGATCGTGGTGGCTGGTACGCATCGTCGACCGACATCCCGCCGTGCATGCGCCGATCGGCGACGACGTGCTCGGCGGCGTAGTCGTGTTCGCTGAGCAGCTCCTCTCGGGAATAGGTGAGCTTCGTCATGGGCGGATCCTACCGCCGCCTGACTGGACACCACCCGTCCGGTCGGTCATGACGAGAGGTCGAGCTGCACGACGAGGTCGGCACGGGCCAGCGCAGCGGGTCGGTTCGATGCCGCGAGAACCGTGGCACCGACTGCGGCGAGGCGGCTCCAGAGCTCGAGCTC
>JANLRD010000238.1:0-7025 GCA_031368215.1 Acidimicrobiia bacterium
CGGTCGTCACTGCGTTGTGATCATCGCCGACCCCACCTGCGAGATACGCCCACAGTGGCGCGCCGCTCAGCCGAGCGGTGTGCCCGGTGATTCGTTTGCCGGCGGCGAGAGCGTGCCACTGGTTCGTCGCCGACTCCAACGACAGGTTGAACGGGTTTCCCTCGCCGAGGCTCGTCGCGTTCGAACGCGCGACCCGATCACGCACCTCGTCGAATCCGACAACCGCACCGCCGAGTTCCATCCCGGGAAGACGCGGGACCTCGGGCGAGATCTGCTGGAAGATCCGCATGGGGGCACTCGTCGTTCCGACGAAATCCATTCCTCGCGCGCCGACAACGTTGGCGATGCAGTTCGGGTCGGCGAGCAGCGTGGTGGTGCCCTTCGGAACGATCAGGCGGGCCAGCTCACCGGGCGGAAGCATCGTGTATTCGATATGGATGTGGGCGTCGATGAACGAGGGGGTCACGAACCGTCCGCTCACATCGATCACTTGCCGTGCATCGAAACGGCCGACCGGGGTAACGGCGGCGATGTGCCGGCCGGCGATCACCACGTCACGGTCGAGCACCTCACCGGTGTGGACCGAAAGGACCCGCCCTCCGCGCAGGATCCGGTCTCCGGGCTCGCTCCCGTTGGCGACGAGACGCAGACGCTGCAGTTGCTCGGGGGTTGGCAGAAGATCCGCCGCGAGGAAAGCCACCGTTTCGCCCTACCGTCGGTTCCCAGCGACGAGAGCGCCCGAGGAGAGCCCTCGCTGCGACGCCATGAAGCATGCATCGAGGCTCGTCCGTGCGACACCGGCAAGGACATCGTCGGACCATTCGAAAGCATGCGCGCATATCGCGTATTCACTGACCAGATCATTGGCGAGGAACGCCGGGTCATCGGTGTTCACGCTCACCGGCACACCGGCGAGACGCAGCGCGTCGATGGGATGTTCGGCGAGCGATGGAACGATGCCCAGCGTGATGTTCGACGACGGACACACGCCGAGTGGAATCTGTCGGTCGGCCAACTCCTCCACCAGCGCCGGGTCTTCTATCGCCCGGATGCCGTGATCGATCCGATCGGCCCCGAGCACGTCGATAGCGTCGCGGACCCCTTCCGGTCCGCTCGACTCACCGGCGTGGACGGTGCGGCCGAGGCCGGCAGCTCCCGCCCGACGAAACGCCTCCGCAAAACGGGCACCGGTTCGACCCGCGACCGCCTCGTTGCCGTCGATCGACAGGGCGACCACCCGGGGATGTCCGAGTTCGATCAGCCGATCGACGAGTTCCACCGCTTCGGTCGACGACTGCTGACGGAGGACGCTGATGCACACGCCAACCGGCGGGAGGCCGTCGAACTCGGCATCGGAAAACCCGGCATCGAGGGCATCAACCAGCCCGGAAACGTTGTCGTGCCACGGATGCCAGTGGGTCGGGTTCACGATGATGTCGGCGGCCACGACACCAGCGCGGCCCGCCCGCTGGGCGTATCGATATGCCGCAGCGCGCACCTCGTCACGAGTTCGAACGAGGGAGCACGACCAGGACAGGAAGTCGAGGAAGTTGTCGAACGAGGAAAACTCGAAGAGCCGATCGGCCGGTCGGGGCAGAGGCACCCCGTGGGTCGCGGCAAGCGCAACCAGATCCGGGACCTCGAAGCATCCTTCGAGGTGCACGTGCACCTCGGCCTTGCGGAGTCCGGCGATCGCTACTGCGTCCACCGGGTCAGCGCTCGGCGAGACGGTCCGGCGCATACTTTGCGAGCACCACACTCTCGAGTGCCGTCACGAACGCGACGAGGAGCATCGACAGCAGCGTGACGATCACCACCGCAGCCCACAGTCGCGCGTATTTGCTCGACGTGGTCGACAGCAGCATGAGGTTGCCGAGTCCGTCGCCGGTGGTCAGCCAGCCGTTGATGAGCGCGCCGAGGATGGCCGCAGGCGCTGTGACCTTGGCAGCCGCGAAGAATGCGGGCAGCGCTGCGGGAACGCGGGCCTTCAGGAAGTACTGCCACTTCGAGGCATGCAGTGCCTTGAGCAGGTCGAACTGCTCTTTGGAAAGCGACCGCAGGCCAAAGGTCATGAAGACCAGCGTGGGGAACCAGACGATGATCGCCACCACGATCATCGAACCGAGCAGATCACGTCCGAAGAGATAGGCCAGAAGAGGAATCATCGCCACGATCGGAATCGAACGAAGGGCGAGGGCGATCGGCATCACGGCCCGCTCAACGGCCTTCGACAGGACGAAGACGACGGACACGGCAACGGCAAGAGCAGTCCCGATCAGATAGCCGAGACCCGCCTGCCACATCGTCTCACCGGTCGCCGACCAGATCTCCGAGCGCCGCTCCGCACCCCGGGTCGGATCCATGAGGTAATCCCACACGTCTGTCGGGGTCTTGCCGACGTAGCTGCCGACATCGGCAACCTTGAGGAAGAGGTACCAGAGCCCGACGAGCACTGCAGCTGTCAGCACGAACGCGAAAAGAGCGTTGGCCGTACGTCCGAGAGCGATCCGCCACACGGCGGGCGCGCTGTCGTCGGAGACCGGGCGGCCCGGCAGGGTCGTCGTGAACGGTGAGGTCGCGCTCACTGGCCGGTCTCCTTCGGCGCCCACGTCGTGAGGGATCGACCGATCGCGGCAATCGTGAGATAGCCGATGCCGGCAACTGCAGTGGCGACGACCGCGACGCCCCAGACGCGCTCGGTCTGCACATTGCGCTGGGCATTGATGAGCGCCACACCGAGACCCGTCTCGACCCGACCGAGGAACTCCCCGATGATGGTGCCGAGGACCGCGGCCGGGGCCGACACCCGCAGAGCGGTGAACAGCGGCGGCAGGGTCGCCATGAGGCGAACCTTGCGCAACTGCGTGAGTCGACCTCCTCCGAGCGCGGCGATGACCTCGAGGCTTGTGCGATCAGCGGCGTGAAGTCCGCTTATCGTCCCGACGAGAGTCGACAGGATCACCGCCAGAGCGGCGAGGGTGATCTTCGGGGCATTCCCGTCGAGCGTGACCTGGAAGATCGGGCCCAAGGCAATGATCGGGAGCGAAGTGACGGCGACGGCGATACGCAACGCCCAACGTTCGAGCGATGGCACCAGGACGGTGAAGAGCCCGATGGCGATGGCATTCCCCCACAACCAGCCCCACGCTGCTCCTGCCGCCGTGGCCCGGATGTGAACGGTGTAGGAAGACCAGTTGCCGGTAAGTTCACTTACGATACGCGAAGGGGGAGGGAGAACGCTCTGCCCATCGATGAGCACGCGAGCGGAGAACTCCCACGCGACGAGAAGAGCGGCAACGAGCGTGAGCGAAGGAGCCGCTCCACGAACTCGTCGACCGACAGCGGAGAGACGACCGGGCATCGACGGCGGGGGCGTCAGAACGCTCGCCACGTCAGTGCGCCTCGGGATCGCCGCCAGCGCCGAACAGCACGTCGCTCACATGATCGACGAGCTCGTGGAACTCCGGGGTGCGCAACATTGCCGCCGTGCGCGGACGCGGGAGGTCGACGGTGATATCGGCAAGCACCCTGCTCGGCCGTGGCGACATCACGATTATGCGGTCGGCAAGCATCACCGCTTCGTCGATCGAGTGCGTGACGAGGAGCGTCGTCGTGACCCGCTCCATCCAGATGCGCTGCAGCTCGAGGTTCATGCGCCGGCGCGTCATCTCGTCGAGCGCACCGAAGGGTTCATCAAGGAGAAGGATCGCCGGCTCCGTCACCAGCGCCCGGGCAATCGCGCAGCGCTGACGCATACCGCCCGAGAGTTGAGCCGGGCGGGCCTTCTCGAACCCTTCCAGACCGACCAGCTTGATGAGATCCGCGACCGCGGTCGGCGCAACCTTCCTTCCGGTCACCTCCAGCGCAAGTCGGATGTTCGCCTCCACGCTGCGCCACGGAAGCAGCGCAGCATCCTGGAAAGCAATACCCAGATGATGGTTCCGACGGGCCACCGCAGGCGGCTCGCCGTGCACCAGCGCGGTGCCAGACGACGGGGTCTCCAAATCCGCGAGGATGCGGAGCACCGTCGATTTGCCGCAACCCGAAGGTCCGAGAAGAGCGATGAACGCGCCCTCCTCGGCCTTCAGGTCGACGGTATCGATGGCCGTAATGGTCGACCGACCCAAACGAAAGGATTTGGAGAGTCCCTCGATGTGGATACCGGCGCCACGCGACGGCCCAGGGGAGGAGGCGTCGTCGGAGCCACGGACATCCACGATGTGGTCGATCTCGGTCACGGTCATCGCAGCTGATCGTTTTAGGAGAGCCCGGCCGGGAAGTCTTTGCTCATTCCGGGCTTGTAGCCCTCTGCGAGCGAGATGCCGTTCTTATACACCTCGTCCATGACCTCGTTCGTGTAGTACTTCGCGAAGTCGATATCAAGACCAAGCAGGCCCAACGTCTTCGCGTTCTCGGCGAGGTCCGCCTCGGACATGTAGAAGATTCCCTTGGTGGCCACATCGGAACCGCCCTCGATGAAACGACACTGCTCGTAGTGTTCGCCGAGCTGCGATTCGGGCTCCAAGTTGAGTTCCTTGCCGTACACCTCGAGCGTCAACTTCTTGGCCAGTTCCGGATCGGCGATCGCTTTCTGCCAGCCCTTCGTGATCGCCGTCATCGCCGCCACGAGCTCGGGCTTGCGCTCCGTGAGCGCCTTCTCCGTGACTGCGTACAGCTGCTGGTAGAGCTTGAACCCGAGGGTATCGAGGAGCAGGATCACCGGAGTGAGGGGCTTGCCTGCTTTCTTGGTGTTCTCGAAGATCACGTAGGGCTCGTTGGAGGCGAACGAGAAGAACCCGTCGACCTCTCCGGAGAGAAGCGGCGCCGGGTCGAAGCCGGCGGGAACCTTCTTGATCTGATCGGGACCGTCACCTTCCGTCGTCTTGAGGATCTTCAGAAGTGCCTGCCACACCGGCTCGTTGGCCGCCTGCACACCGATCGTCTTGCCGATCATGTCGGCGCCCGTCTTGATCGGCGTCTTCTCGGCGAGCGAGAGGATGCAGAACGGGTTCTTCTGGAAGTTCGCGCCGATGATCTTGAGGGGAGCGGAGTTGTCGCGGATTGCTCCGGCAATGATCTCCGACCCGGTGTAGGTCACGAGCGCCTTGTCCGAAAGGATGAGGGCAAGCGTGTCGACGTCGGGGCCACCGGCGATGAGGTCACTGCCCTCGAAGCCCTGCTCCTTGAAGTAGCCCTCGGACTCGGCGATGTAGTCGCCGGCGAATTCGATGTTCTTGAACCAGCTGAGCTGCACGGCGACCTTGCCGAAGGACGCCGCCGCGGCAGCAGCAGTCGTCTCGGCCGCAGCTGCCGCAGTGGTCTCCGCCGCCATGGCCGCGGTCGTCTCCGCCGCCATCGCCTCAGTCCCGGCAGCTGCCGTTTCCGCCGGTGCGGCCGTGGTGTCCGACGAGTCGCTACTGCAGGCGGCCAGCACGCCCGGGAGCGACAGGGTGGCTAGCACGCCGCTCCATCGAGCGGTCTTGCCAAGAAAGGTTCGGCGGTCAACGGGGTCGGACACGGATGTTTCCTCCTGGGGGTGCGCTGGTTGCGTCCGGAGAGTTTCCGATGCTTCTGTTTCAGGTTGATGACGGGAACTCGTCAGTTCGTGAACGACTTCATGCGCCGGGAACTGTCGCCGCTCGCTCGACCCGCTGCCGAAACATGCGCGACATCCAACGAATCCCTCGGATCACGCTGACCTGTTCCCTACGCACACATACAATATGCGCTAGGGCTACCGCGCCCTCGACGGATCAGACTGCAAGAACGAGACGACGGAGCTCACGTTTCTCGTCCTCGGGGGCCCACGATGCATCGACGGCGTCGATCGCCATCGCGACCAGATCCGCCCGTTCGTAGCCGAAGCACTCCGCGACAGCGAGGTACTCGCTCGCCAGGTCGAGATCGGTGAGTCCGGGGTCGTCGGTATTCAGCATGGCGAGTAGGCCGGCGCGCCGCAGCTCGGGGAACACATGGTCTTTGAGGTCGGCACAGACATCCGGGTTGATCCGGACGTTCGCCCGGGGACAGACCGTGAGAGGCAGCCGCATGTCGAGCGCACGTTTCACGAGGTCTCCGTCGCCGAGGATCGAGATGCCGTGATCGATCCGTTCACACCCGAGAACGTCGAGCGCAGTTGCTATCGCTGATGCAGGTGAGTTCTCGCCCTGATGCGCCGTCCGACGCAGCCCCGCCGAAGCGGCGATCGCGTAGGCGTCAGCGAAGATGGCGGGATCGACCCCGAGCTCGGTCGAGTCGATGCCGACACCGATTACCCGTTCGATCCCCTTGGCCTCGGCCGACCGCAGCGAGACCAGCTCCTCGACCTGTTCGAGCGCGGGACCCGCACCGTAGGAACGATCGATGTCGAAGATCAGCCGGCACCGAACGCCGGTCTCGCGCTCGCCGACCTTGAGACCCCGGTCGAGCGCGGCGACGATCTCGTCAAGTCGCTGCCCGGCCAGCAGATGGCGGGCAGGTGTGAAGAACGCCTCGCGGTAGGCAACACCGGCGCCCGCCGCGTCGATCACACTCTCGAAGGCCAGGCGCTCCCAGTCCTCGGGGAGGACGAGAACGGACTGCACCAGCCAGAAGACGTCGAGGAACTCCGTCAAGTTCGCGTACGAGTAGAGGTCCCGGGGATCGGCGACAGGGAAGTCGATCCCGTTCCGCGACGCGAGTTCGGCCACCGTTGCGGCCCGCATCGTGCCTTCGATGTGGCAGTGCAGCTCAACTTTCGGGAGGGCCGTCGTCCATGCAAGATCGACGGCAGAACCTGCGACGCTCGCGCTCACGGCGCCGATTCCTCGGCACTCGTTGGGACCGGCTTGCGAAGGACGCCGTCGAACGCCGCGGGGCCCTCCTGCGCGGCGGCAACGAGCTCGCGCAGCCACCGTCGGTACTCGATCGAGACCCGGTCACTGCGGACCGAGAGCTCCGCGCCGAGGTCCATCGGGAACTCACCGGGAACCTGGTTGCACACAACCGGCTCGTCCTCATCGAGCACGAGGCGCTGGAACGCGATG